>NZ_JBDMGT010000006.1:0-81719 GCF_039752775.1 Collinsella aerofaciens
GATATAGGTAAGCCCCGGGCGGGAGGGATACGAGCGCCCCTAGGCGACGCCGCTGGAGCCGAAGCCTCCGTTGCCTCGGTCGGTTTCGTCTAGTTCTTCTACTTCTATGAGGTTGACCGTGGGGACTTCTTGGATGACGAGTTGGGCTATGCGGTCGCCTTTGTTGATTTGGATGTTGTTGGAGGGATCCAGGTTGATGAGGATAACCTTGAGTTCTCCTCGGTAGTGGGCGTCGATGAGGCCCGGCGTATTGACTATAGACAGGCCCTGCTTGATGGCCAAACCGCTTCGGGGCTGGACGAAGCCGGCGTAGCCATCGGGCAGGGCGATGGCCAGCCCAGTAGAGACCAGACGGCGTTCGAAGGGCTTCAGAATGCAGTCCTCGTTGGAGCGCAAATCCAAGCCGGCATCGGTGGGATGGGCGTATTTGGGAAGCTCGACGGTGGGGTCGAGACGCTTTATGTTGACGGTAATGTTGGACATGGAATCACCTTAGCTTGTCGAGCTCTTGCAGAAACTCATCGACGTCTTTGAAATCGCGGTAGACCGAGGCAAAGCGGATGTACGCCACCTTGTCGATCTTGGCCAAGCGCTTGAGTACCATGTCACCCAACTCATGGGACGTAACGGCCGTCAGCGTGCGAGAGCGCAGCTCGACCTCGATGTCATCGATAATCTCATTGAGCTTCTTAGTGTCGATATCGCGCTTGATAGTGGCGCGCATCAAGCCGACGAGCAGCTTATTGCGATCGAACCGCTGCTTGGTTCCGTCCGACTTAATGACCTCGATTGGGTCTTCGCATCGTTCGAACGTTGTAAAGCGATAGTTACACGAGCAACATTCGCGGCGACGCTTAATGGTGTTATTTGACTCCTGCATACGGGAATCAACGACGCGGGTATGTGCCTTGCCGCATTTGGGACAGCGCATGGTACCTCCTCTTAAACGATAACAAGGGTACCATGCGCAGCGCGATAATGATTACGAACGAGCAGGAACCTTAAGATGCGCACCGGCGGCGAGCGAACCATGCTCCAGATGATTGACGTTACGGATCATGTCGGAAGTCTCTTGCGTGGAAAGGCCTTCGATTGGATATTCCTCGGCAAGCGACCAAAGAGAATCACCAGACTGAACGCGAATGGTCTCATAGGTAACGTTGGAAACGGACTCGGCATACGCGGCGTGACGAGCGCTAAAGACCGACGTAGCGAGGACAAAGAAGAGCGTAAGCGCAACGGCAACGGCGACAATCGTCGGAACCTTCAGGGCAACGCGGCCCGGCGCGGCTACAGCCTGCTGATTGCGAGCAGGCTTTACGGTCAAAGGCTGAAAGCCGGAGCGGCCACCCTGAACAACCGTAAAAGTGTATTCTGCAGACGTCTCGAGCTTAAGGGCGAGGTTTCCCTGGACCATATTCGTTGCGTTCATCATGTTCTCCTCTCGCGTGTTTTGCTGAGAACAGTTTTATCAAGCCGCGCGGACAAAAATGTCTAGCGCGAGAACGAATGTTCGGTTATTATTATCTTCGAACAGTTGTTCCTGTCAAGCAAAATTCGAACATTTGTTTGACATGGGTAGAGAGGATGCCCTGATGGCTCGCAAAATTACCAAGCGTCAGCAGCAAATTTACGACTTCATCAAGGAATATCAGCAGGAGAAGGGTTATCCGCCCAGCGTGCGCGAGATGGCTTCTGCCGTGGGCCTTTCCTCCCCCAGCACCGTGCACGCCCATCTATCTGCCCTGGAGGCGCGCGGGCTACTCAAGCGCGATGCCACCAAACCGCGCGCTCTGGAACTCTTTAACGAGGACGGTTCCTCTGTCTCAATTTCTAAATCTGACGAGACCACCGCACCTCGCGGAACGGTCTCACTACCGCTCGTTGGTCGCGTCGCGGCTGGGATTCCCATTCTGGCCGAGCAGAATATCGAAGACACATTTACTATCCCGACCGAAATCGCCACTGATCAGGGTTCCTTTATCCTTGAGGTGCATGGGAGCTCAATGATCAATGTCGGTATCTTCAATGGCGATTACATCATCGTCCGTGAACAAAAGAGTGCCATGAACGGCGAAATTGTTGTGGCTATGATTGATGGTTCAGCGACCGTCAAGACGTTCTACAAGGAGCAGGGACGCGTACGCCTGCAGCCTGAGAATGACACCATGGAGCCTATCTATGCAACGAATCCCGTTATCTTGGGCAAAGTCGTCGGCTTGATGCGCCGGTTCTCGTAATGCAAAAACGCATCACCATCTTTGATACCGTCCGCGGGTTTACGATGATTTCAATGGCAGGTTTCACGCTTGCTACGATCTCGCCTACCTGTACGGTTGGGATATGCCCTGGTTTACACAGACCGTCTTTCAAGACATCTGGCGTGCCTGCATCAGCTGGGTATTCTTGTTTATCGCGGGTTGGATGTGCACGCTCTCACGCAACAATATCAAACGTGCCGCCAAATACGCCTTAGCAGCACTCGTCGTCTGGTTGGCAACAACACTTGTCTCAGTAGACGATTCGGTTAATTTTGGCATCATCTACTGCATGGCCGCATGTACCGGCATCGTGGCGTTGACCGATCCCGTCCTTAAGAAGATATCGGCGAGATGGGGCATGTCCCTATGCCTTGTGTTGTTCGCCCTCACCTGGAGTATCCCCAAAACGATCTATCCTGTCCCCTACCTGGCGTGGCTGGGATTTCCGAGCCCTGGGTTTGTTTCAGGTGATTACTACCCCATCATCCCGTTTTTCTTTATGTATCTTGCAGGATACTTCGCCGCACACATAGCGCAGGGAATCGATAAGACCGTCCCAAGCTGGGCCTACGCCAATCCCATCCCGGCGCTCGCCAGCCTTGGACGTCACGCACTCCCCTTTTATCTACTGCATCAGCCCACTATTCTGGGCTTTTTGGAGCTCGTCTACTCGGTGCGATAACGCTTGAGCCGCGGCGCGATACGAGCCGGCAGCTTCGCAACAATACGAACGCCGCCCTCAAGATATTCCTCGTGCAAAAGGGTTCCCTGTTCATGCACCAGCGTGATGAGGGCGCCCTCGCGATACGGGATATCAGCGGAGAGCAACACATCGGTGGCAGCCGCCTCACGAGCAATACGGTCGACGAGATCGTCGAGTCCCTCGCCCGTCTGGGCCGAGAACAGCACGGCCTCGGGATAGCGACGACGGAAACTCAATCGATCAACGCTATCGAGAAGATCGATTTTATTGAACACCGTAAGCGTCAAACGCTCGCCGGCACCGATCTCGTCAAGAACGCGATCGACTGCCTCGAGCTGGCGCTCGTAGTCCTCGTCAGAGGCATCCACAACTTTAAGGATCAGATCGGCACCAAGAACCTCAGACAGCGTGGACTTAAAGGCATCAACGAGACCATGCGGTAGCTTTTGAATAAAGCCAACGGTATCGGTAATCGTCATGCCGCGACCGCCGGGCAGGCGATACGAACGCGTCGTCGGGTCGAGCGTAGCAAACAGCTTGTCCTGCGAAAGTACCGTAGAGCCGGTCAGGCGATTAAGCAACGTCGATTTACCGGCATTGGTATAACCGGCTAACGCGACGCGAAACGCCGGTGACTCAATGCGGCTCTTGGACTGGACATCGCGACGCTGTTCAACCTGCTTGAGCTCACGACGAAGCGCAGCGATCTTATTACGAATGAGGCGACGGTCGACCTCGAGCTGACTTTCGCCCTGACCAAAGCGTGAACCGATGCCGCCGCGCGTCTGCTCCTTGGCAAGATGGCTCCACATTCCGCGCAGACGAGGCAACAGATATTGAAGCTGCGCCAGCTGTACCTGTAGGCGTCCCTCACGCGTCTGAGCATGCAGGCCAAAGATATCCAGGATCAGTGCTGTACGATCGATAATCTTTACCGGCTCGCCCACGGCTTTCTCCAAATAGGATTGCTGCGAGGGCGATAAATCGTCGTCGAAGATAACAACATCGACATCCATACGATGCACGAGCCCGCAAAGCTCCTCAACCTTACCGGAACCGATAAACGATTTTGGATACGGCTTAACCAGACGCTGTGACAAACGCGCCACGCACTGGGCGCCAGCCGTATGGGCCAGGCGCTCAAGCTCGTCAAGCGAACGATCGAGCGGCCATGCATTGTCGCGCCACTCAACACCAACTAAAATGGCACGCTCGGGCTCGGGTGCCGTGGGAACAAGGGGGAAACGGGCCATTAGGCAGCCTCAATACGATGCAGGATGTCCTCAACGACCTCATCGATCGTAAACTCGTCCATATCAAACCACACGATACGGTCATCGCGCTTAAACCACGAAAGCTGACGTTTGGCATAGCGACGCGAACGCATCTTGATGAGTTCGCGAGCCTCATCCATAGAAATCACGCCATTGAAAGCATCAATGATCTCTTTATAGCCAATTGCCTGCATCGAAGTCAGGGCATCTCCCAGCCCCTGGTCCATAAGACCGCGAACCTCATCAACAAGACCCTGTTCAAACATCAGATCGACACGCAGGTTAATGCGCTCGTAGAGCACCTCGCGATTACGCGTCAGACCAAACCATAGAGCATGATAATGCTCGCGCGGAACACTAAACTGACTTTTTTGCTGTGCATAGGAGATACCATCATCATGCATCTCGAGCGCACGAATCACACGGCGCACGTTATGGGGATGAATAACAGCAGCCGATTCTGGGTCGCGCTCGGCAAGCAGGGCATGCAGTTCTTCCTCGCCAATACGCTCGGCAAGCTCCTGATAGCCCACACGGCGATCGTCCTCAAGTTCACCCGAGGGAAAGTCCATCTCATCGAGGGCGGCCTTGAGATATAGCCCCGTACCTCCGCAAAAAACCGGCAGACAACCCGAACCAATGAGACGTTCAACATGCGCGCGAGCGTCAGCCTGATAAAGCGCAGCAGAATATGCCACACCCGGCTCTACAATGTCGACGAGACGCAGCGGCGCCGTACACTCATCGGGCGTCATCTTTGCGGTACCGATGTCCATGCCGCGATAGATTTGCATCGCATCGCACGACAGCACTTCGGACGAAAGACGAGCGGCCAAACGGTCGGCAACATCACTCTTACCAACCGCCGTCGGACCGACGATCGCAACGGCGGAAAGACCTGCCCCGGAAGAAACCATTAGCGCGGCTCGCCCACAACGGAGCCGGACAAATACCAGGTCTTGGCAACGTCAACGTCAACATCAACGATCTTGCCAACAAGCTGATCGATGCTGTAACCCTCGGGGATAGGCGCATGCACGGTCTGATTCTTGGGACTCTTGCCCAGCAGGACCGCGTCGTTCTTTTTACTCGTTCCCTCAATGAGCGCCGGAACCACAGTATGAAGTTCACCCTGGTTATACTCATGTGCCGTGGTCTCGATAACCTTAACCAGGCGGTTGAAACGCCCGAGAATAACCTCATGCGGCGTAGGATCGTCAATCTCTGCGGCCGGGGTACCGGCGCGCTTGGAATAGATGAAGGTATAGGCCTGGGCATAGCGGACCGTCTCGGCAAGTGAAAGCGTCTGCTCAAAGTCTTCTTCAGTCTCGCCCGGGAAGCCAACGATAATGTCAGTCGAGAGCGCGATATCGGGCATGCGGTTGCGAATGCGATCGACCAGGCCCAGATAGTCCTCGCGTGTATAACGGCGATTCATCTCTTTGAGGATCCGCGTCGAACCTGACTGGACGGCCAGGTGCAGCTGCGGCATAACAGCAGGCGTCTCGGCCATGGCGTCGATGGTCTCGGGCAGCAGATCCTTGGGATGCGAAGACGTAAAGAAGATGCGCTCCACACCCGTATCGCCCACGGCACGCAGCAAATCGGCAAAACGCGGCTTGCCAAACAGATCGCGACCATATGAGTTAACGTTTTGGCCCAGCAGCGTAATCTCACGCACGCCCTGGCGCACCAAACCGGTCACCTCGTCGACAATCTCCTCGAAGGAGCGGCTCTTTTCGCGACCGCGCACGTACGGAACGATGCAATAGGTACAGAAATTATTGCAGCCCGTCATGATGGGCACCCAAGCGTGATACTGGGTCTCGCGATGCCACGGCATGCTCATGGCATCCGTATCCTCATGCTCATTGGTGCGGATATGACGCTTGCCATCAAGGAACGCCTCGGCAATGAGCTCTGCCACATGTGCGATGGAATGCGTACCAAAGATGACATTGACGTTATCGACGTTGGTGAGCAGGCCCTCGCCATCGCGCTGCGCGATGCAACCACCAACGGCAACCACACGCTTGCCCGAAGGCGAAGGCGGCAGGCTTTTACAGGAATTGCACTGGCCGTACAGGCGAGTATCGGCGGCCTCGCGCACGCAGCATGTCATGAAGACAACAATATCGGCATGCTCGGGATCGAGCGCCATGAGGCAACCATACGAATCGAGCAGACCGCTCACGCGCTCGGAGTCGTGCTGATTCATCTGGCAGCCAAAGGTGCGGATAAAGTAGGTTTTACCGGCAAGAATATCGCGTACGGAACGCTGGTCCATGTGCATAAGTCCTAACGATGGAGAGGGGGGGCGAATCGAGGCAAGCAGAAGCTATGCCACAGGCTTAACATCATCCATGACGACGTTATCCATAGCAGCTCGATTGATCTGGTGAACGTAAATAGAAAGACGGATGGCCGTGCGCGACTCCCCGTTAATGAGGATGTCGGAGAACACGGGCGCGCAGGAAATATCAAACCCGGTTGGAATCAAAAAACCGCGCGCAATAGCCACGGCCTTTATGGCCTGGTTGACCGCACCGGCGCCGACACACTGAATGTTGACGGGCACACCATCCTTGACCATGCCGGCGATGGCGCCGGCAACGGACGCGGGCGATGATTTGCTTGATACCTTCAGGCAATCCATGAAGAAACTCCTGCGTTTAAAAGTACGTTTTAACTGCAATAACTGTATCGTACCGAGTGGACTCGGTAAAGGCACTATTCCTCTTTGGCAAGATCGAAGGTCACAGTGATTCGATCACGCGAAACACGAATCTTTGGGTCACCGCAAAGGTTGAGATAGTACCGGGCGGCAAGGTCATTAAAGTCACGCTCCACAGCACGCGAAAACTGTGCCATGTCATCCTTGGCAATACGTAGCCCGCGACGATCCTTTGCAAGATCGACAGGAGCCGGCGCATGCGAGGACGAATCACGCTCGCGCAGCAGACGCGCGGTCACACCGCGAACGGGTTTAATCTGCCCTGCCAAAATGCGATGGGCCGTGCGCTCGGACATCTCAAGACCCAAACCCGAACAGATACGGATAAAGTCCTCGGCATCAGAGGCAAGGCCTAAACGATCGACAACCGGAAGCTCGCTCTCGTCATCAATGAACAGGAGACGCGACGTATCGAGCCGACTTGACGCCTGAGCATAAAGGGTCGCGGCAATCTCAGACGGAGAACCAAGATAGACATCGCAACCACGCAACTCCTCGAGCGCAAACTCACAGGCAGCGCGAATAATATTATGCGGGCCGCGAGCACAGACATAACGTCCGTCCTCATCCTTGACGGCCTGGGGCCAGCTGGACTGATCGGCACGCTCGCTGAGGCGGTCGGCTGCAACGCTCACCTTAAAGGCTGAACCAAGATCGACGCCGGACGTGACCACACGGGCCTCGTCGGTGTTCTGCTTGATCGAAAACAATGCCATGCCACGACCGTGAACGCCCCAACGGTCCATCTTCATGCTCTCGAGCTTGGAGGTAACGCGAGCATCGAAGATTCGCTCTTGCATATCCTGCGGAACGCCCGAACCGTTATCCAGAAAGACAAGCGTGCGGACGCCATCTTCCTTGGTCGTGGCGAGATAGACCTTGTCGGCACCAGCATCGCGAGCATTACGGAGCATTTCGATGACGATATCCTCGACATGCTGAATGTCGTGCTTTGCCTGGCGCCGCTCGGCCTCCGAAACGCGGAGGCGGACATACCCCTCGCCAAGGTTCTCCTCGACGCGAAGGTTGCCCTCCCCCGACATCGACGCGATAAATGAGATGAGCTCGTTCGCGTCGCTCATGTTATTTAGCGATATCGACAGCGCGGCTCTCGCGAATCACGACGACGCGCACCTGACCGGGATACTCCATCTCTTCCTCGATCTGATGGGCGATATCGTGAGCCAGGACCGTGGACTGGGCATCGGAGATCTTGTCCGGCTGAACCATGACGTGTACCTCGCGACCAGCCTGCATGGCATAGGTACGCTCGACGCCTTCATGGGAGTTGGCGATCTCCTCGAGCTTCTCGAGACGCTTGATGTAGTTCTCGGCAGACTCGCGACGGGCACCGGGGCGAGAGGCAGAGACAGCATCGGCGGCCTGCACCAGGACATCGAGCACCGTGTTGGGGTCGACATCGGCATGGTGAGCCTCGATAGCGTGGACGATAACGGGCTTCTCGCCATAACGGCGGGCAAGCTCAGCGCCGATGACGGCATGCGACCCCTCGACGTCATGGTCGATTGCCTTGCCCAGGTCGTGCAGCAGGCCGGCGCGCTTGGCGGTCACGACGTCCAGGCCAAGCTCGGAAGCCATCACGCCGCACAGGTCAGAGACTTCGAGGGAGTGCTGAAGCACGTTCTGACCAAACGAGGTACGGTAGCGCAGGGCACCAAGGGTCTTGACGATCTCGGGGTGCAGGTCGTGAATGCCGGTATCGAATGCAGCTTGCTCGCCAGCCTCGCGCACGCGCTGCTGAACCAGGTCGGCAGCCTTGTGATACATCTCCTCGATGCGGGCGGGGTGAATGCGGCCGTCGGCGATGAGGTTCTCGAGGGCGACACGGGCGGTCTCACGACGGACCGGATCGAAGCTCGAAAGAACGACGGTCTCGGGCGTGTCGTCGATCACGAGGTTGACGCCGGAAACCTGCTCGAAGGTCCGGATGTTGCGACCCTCGCGACCGATGATACGGCCCTTGAGGTCATCAGAGGGAATGTGCACGGAGGTAACGGTGACCTCGGCAGTGTGGTCGGCAGCGCAGCGCTGAATCGCCAGGGAAAGAATCTCCTGGGCGGTCTTGTGGCACTCGGCGCGAACCTGCTGCTCGGACTCGCGAATAATCGTGGCGGCCTCGTGGGTGACCTCGCCGCGAACCTTATCGAGGAGCTCCTTGTGGGCATCCTCGCGGGTAAGGTCGGCGATACGCTCGAGCTCGGAGGTCTGCTTTGCGCAGAGTTCCTCGAGCTCACGGGAGCGCTTCTCGACCTGACCGGCCTGACTGGACAGCTGATGCTCGCGCTTGTCGAGAGCGTCGTTGCGGCGATCGAGGGATTCCTCGCGCTGCATCACGCGGTTCTCGAGCGTACGAATCTCGCTCTTACGCTGCTTGTCCTCGGCCTCGGCGGCCTGCTTGTTCTTGATGATCTCCTCTTTAGCCTCGAGCAGAGCCTCTTTTTTGAGGGTCTCGGCCTGACGCTTTGCATCACCGATCAGGGACTCAGCCTGTGCGTGTGCCGACTGGATCTTTTCGTCGGCCTCGTGAAGACTACCCTGCTTGGCGGTGCGCATGTAGGCAATGGCGGCGATGGCACCCAAAACGATGCCAACGAGCGCTGCAATGATAGGCATGCTCACTCCTTTTTATGGATTCGTTACACAACAAAGCGAACCGTCCTTATGAACGGCTCGCGACATTTGAGTAATATGGGCGCAGCTTATGCGGGTCGGATACAGATAAACATATAAACAAACTCATCACAGATGAGCACATATCACAAAGCAAATGACAGTGTTTATCGTACGTTGAACCACAACAACTGTCAAATAAATGGCCCCAGTACGGCGGCTAAAACGCGGTGAACGGCGGGGCCACAAAACGCATACGCCTAAAGCGCACATCCCTCGCATTCGGCATCGAGACGTGCCTTAACGGCATCGGCGGCGATGTGATACGAGAAGCCCTTGCCCATCAAAAACCGAACCAGTTTTTCGAATCCGCACGTCTCTGGAACACGCCGCTTGGCGAGCAGGGCTGACGCACGCGCCAAATCGTCTTCGACGGCAAAATAATCCTCGGGATAACCGGGAATGTCATCGAGCACGACATGACGGCGCTTAAGTTCGGTCTCGATTTTGCGCTGACCCCAACCGCGCCGCTTGCGTTCCTCGATAAAGTACGAGCAAAAGCGGTTCTCGTCTAAAAAGTGATACTCGGTGGCGCGCTCGACGGCGAAATCGATCGCGGGCTGGCGGAAGCCGTAGCAAACCAGCTTGTCACGGACCTCACCCGTCGCATGGTCACGGCGTGATAACATCTCGGTCACCATGGTAAGTGCACATTTACGCTCGATGAGCTGCACAGCCTCACGAAAGTTATCCCAATCACAGGGAAAATCGGGGCGGTTTTTGAGATACAGCCGCGCAACCCGCACGGGAATCCAAATGGACCGTTCAAAACCGCCCTCAAGCTCACAATCGATATGCGCGCAGGGCTTTTTAGACGCATACCCGCTCGAGAACGAGGAGGCCGCCTTCTTATCGGGAAAGACGACCGTAGCCTCGGTCACCGTATACGACATGAGCGTAACCGCTACTCGTCGTCATCATCGAGCATGGCGGAACCATCGATGGCGTAAAGCTCGTCAAACTCCTCAGGCGCAGGCTGATCGGTCAGCTCGACCTCGGACGGAGCATCGTCATCAAACTCAAGCCCGCAGGCAAGGCGGACCTTATGCTCAATCTCGTCAGCGCAATCGGGGTGTTCGCGCAGGAACGCCTTGGCGGCCTCGCGACCGTTGCCGAGCTTGTCCTCGCCATAGGCAAACCAGGAGCCCATCTTCTTGCAGATGCCGCACTCGACAGCCATGTCCAAGATCGAGCCCTCCTTAGAGATGCCCGTACCATACATGATGTCGAACTCAGCAGAACGGAACGGAGCCGCCACCTTGTTCTTAACGACCTTGGCGCGCACGCGGTTACCGATAACCTCGTCCTTAAGCTTAATGCTGTCGATACGGCGAATGTCGATACGCACCGAAGAGAAGAACTTAAGGGCGCGGCCGCCCGTCGTAGTCTCGGGGTTGCCGAACATGACGCCGATCTTCTCACGCAGCTGGTTAATGAAGATGCACGTCGTGTTGGACTTAGACAGCGAGCCGGCGAGCTTGCGGAGCGCCTGGCTCATCAGGCGAGCCTGAAGACCGACCGTAGTGTCGCCGATCTCTCCCTCGATCTCGGCACGCGGGGTCAGCGCGGCGACGGAGTCGACGACGATGGCATCGATGGCGCCGGAACGCACGAGCATGTCAACAATCTCAAGCGCCTGCTCGCCCGTATCGGGCTGGGAAATGAGCACCTCGTCGATATCCACGCCGATGCGCGCGGCATACGTGGGATCAAGCGCGTGCTCGGCATCGATAAATGCCACAACGCCACCCATAGCCTGGGCCTCTGCCAAAATCTCGAGCGAAAGCGTCGTCTTACCGGAGGACTCAGGACCGTAAATCTCGACGATACGGCCGCGCGGCACACCGCCGATACCCAGAGCGGCATCGAGTGCCAGAGCGCCCGTAGGGATGGCCTCGACCTCGAGCTCGGGACCACCGTCGCCGTACCTCATGATGGAACCCTGGCCGAATTTCTTCTCGATCTCGGCCTTGGTGGTGGCGATCATCTCATCGCGCTCTTTACCCGTCGTGCGAGCATGAACGGTACGTACGGGACCTGAATTCTTGGCCATGAATAGCCCTCCTCTTAACAACCTGCATCGATAATAAACGAACGGCTGTTCGTGGTCAACCGTTCAGGCCAATCATATGCAGGCGGTCTTTCCAAAACCCAACCAAACGCCGACCAAACACTGACCAAATGCTTGACCACAAAGGACCAAATATGAACAAGGCAGGCAAAAATACATCTACAACCAGCACAAACGCCAAATGAGCCTAAGGTCCCTATCTCCACAATTAAGGGGCTCGGAGGCCCCTTAAAACACGTCTATTCCATAGAGTTGAGCACAAGGGCAATGCGACCCAATGCCTCCGTGACCGCATGGGCACGAACACACGAACGGTCGCCCTCATAGTGGCAGCGCACAGAGTCCACGACCGGCACGCCCCCATCGGCGGAACGATGCGCCCAGCCAATATAGAAAGTGCCCGCCGGATCGTCCTCAGTACCACCGCCGGGGCCGGCATAACCCGTTGCGCTCACTGCAATATCGCTCTGGTACAGCTCCAGCGAACCCGACGCCATCTCGCGCGCAGTCTGATGCGACACCGCAGTGTAACGGTCGAGCGTCTCCTGCTCAACACCCAGCACGCGATGCTTAATCTCATCGCAGTAGGTCACCGCACCGCCACGCAGCACCGCCGAGGCACCAGGGATATCGGCGATCGTCGAGGCGATCATGCCAGCTGTCAGAGATTCAGCCGTCGAAACCGTCACACCACGAAAGCTTGCACGCTCGACAATATCGCGTGCGAGCTCTTCGTTATGCGCGGCAATCTGCTCAAATGATTCCGTCATGCCTACCAGGACCTAGACGGAAAAGACTATCTTGCGGCAGTTCCAGAAGTACTGGGCGCCCGAGATAACGGTCAGGACAACGGCAACGGCGTACAGGAAGCGCGACACCGAGTAGATGCCGAGCGTCAGCGCCACCGGGCCAAGGTGCAAGCCGGCCATAGCAAAAACGCACAGGTAACCGCAAATGGAGACCATCGTGGTTGCCGTCTTGTACTTGCCGAGCTTATCGGCCGCAACGACCACACCGGCCGCACTCGCGACCATGCGAAGGGCACTCACCAGAAGCTCACGGAACAGGATAATGAACACGGACCACACGGTCACCGCGCCAAAATCCAAGAACAGCAGCAGGGCCGAGAACACGAGCAGCTTATCGGCGATGGGGTCCAAGAACTTACCGAAGTCGGTGATCTCGTTGCGCGAACGCGCCAGATAACCGTCGACCTTATCGGTGCACGACAGAATCACATACAGAATGAAGGCAGCGGCGGCGAGCGGGCCGTCGAAGGCACTCCAATCCGTACCGGCAACACTCGTGTGAGAAAGCGCCGACACGATCATGAACACCGGGATAAAGACGATGCGAACGCACGTCACGATGTTGGCGGGCGTCCAGACACTCGTCAGTTCCTTATTGCTCTCGTTAGCCACGACGCTCTCCTACTCCACAACATGACCGATAAGCTCATAGCAGAAGCTATCGGTAAACTCGACGGTCAGAATATCGCCCACGGACGCCTCGCTGGCGTCCAGATGCACCGCGCCATCGGAATCGGGCGCCTGGAACCAGGCATGGCCGATCAGCTCGGCGCCATCCTCGGTCTCTTCGATACCGTCGACGATCACCTGGGCGCGCTCGCCCACATGGGCGGCAGTGGCGGCAAAACCGAGCGACTCGGCCAGGTCCATGGCCTCCTGGGCGCGCTCGAGCTTGACCTCTTCGTCGACCTGACCCTCCATCTTAGCGGCCAGGCTGCCCTCCTCCTGCGAGTAGGCAAAGACGCTCGTGTAGTCAAAGCCGACGGTGTCCATAAAGTCGATAAGGTCGCGGAACTCGTCGTCGGTCTCGGTCGGGAAGCCGACCATGGCCGTGGAACGGATCACGATGCCGGGGATACGCTCACGCAGATCGCGGAACAGGTCCTCGAGCTCCTGGCGTGAACCGGAGCGACGCATGGCCTTGAGAATGCGCGCGTCGCAGTGCTGCACGGGGATATCGATATAGGGCAGCACCTCGGGCGTATCGCGAATCGTCTCGATGAGTTCGTCAGTCATGCCCTCGGGCTGCAGATAGAGCACGCGGACCCAGACGTTGTGCGGGCGCACGGCCTCGGCGACGGCACGCAGCAGCTGCGCCAGATTGCGCGGCGAGCCATCGGCGACGTCCTCGTCGGCAAAGTCGGTACCCCAGATGCCCGTGTCCTGGCCGATCAGCACGATCTCGCGCACACCGCCGGCAACCAGGTCGCGCACCTCGGAGATGATGCTCTCGGCATTGCGCGAATGATAGCGGCCGCGGATGTAGGGAATCATGCAGAAGCTGCAGAAGCGGTTGCAGCCATCGGAAATCTTGACGTAGGCGACAGCACCCTCGACGGTACGTTTGACCTGCGGGATATAGGCTGCAATCTCGCGCTCGACACCCAGCACGCCATCGATGACCGCCACGATGCCGTCCTCCTCGTCGGCCTTCACAAAGGCAGCGACCTCGGGCAGCTCGTCAGGTAGGTCATCGCCATAGCGCGACGGCACGCAGCCGCACATGACGATGGGGCAAGAACGAACGCCGTCCTGAACCTCGTTGGCGAGTTCGAGCGTGGTCTCGATGCTCTCGGACGTTGCGGAGGCGAGGAACGAGCAAGTATTGACGATGGCAATATCGGCATCCTGCGGGTCGAATGCCTCCTCGTAGCCCGCGGCGGTCAAAAGAGAACGCATGCGGTCAGTGTCAACCTCGTTCTTAGCGCACCCGAGGGTGATGTAGAGCACGGAGCCCAACGGTGTATCCATGTTGGAGAGCGGTCCTTTCGATTGATATTAGCGGTAGTTGGTGAACTGCAGCGGCTGGCCGTAGTCCTGGTCGCGCAGGAACTGGATCACGGACTGCAACGCGTCCTTCGAAGCAGAGGAAACACGCAGTTTGTCGGCCTCGATGGTCACCTTGACCTTGAGCTTTTGGTCCTTGATGTCCTTGTTGATCTTCTTGGCGGTCGCTTGGTCGATACCCTCGACGATATGGCCGAGCACGCGCACGGTGCCGCCCGATGCCGCCTGCGGAGCATCCCACGAGACGGCCTTGAGGTCGATGCCGCGCTTGATGAGCTTGGAGCTCAGCACGTCGACAATCTGCTTGGAGACAAAGTCGGCCGGGGCGTTGATCGTAAAGAGCTTGTCGCCCTTCGAAAGCTCGATCGTGGCGCCGGAATCCTTAAGGTCATAGCGCTGGGAAATCTCGCGCGTGGTCTGCTGAAAGGCGTTATCGACCTCTTGCATGTTGACCTCGGACACGACGTCGAAGCTGGAATCTTTAGCCATGATGTTTCCTTTCGCGTACGAGCGGCCTAGTAGCTATCGTACGAATTGTCGGTAGAATCGGTGGGTGTCTGACCGTCAGTTGCGGTATCGGCGCCATCCGTGGACTGGGCATCGGTACCGTCGGTGGTATCGGTACCATCGGTGGTGTCGGTACCATCAGAACTTTCACCATTCTCGGAATCAGTCGTCTCCTTCTTGGGAACGGTGATTGTCACACGTGCCACGCCCGAGGTCTTGGTATCGTAACGGACCTTTTCACCGTTCTTGGTAACGGTGACATCGGAAGGCTTGGATGTGGTGATCTCGATCGAGGACTCGGGCGTGTACTCCTGCTCAAAGGGGCCAGTCGCCTGGGCGCCATAGACCGACTTGCCGTCGACCTTGACCTCAATCCACGCGGTCTTTCCCTTGGCAACGGAGACCTTGACCTTCGTGACCTCATTCTCTTCCTTCTTGGCCGTCGTCTTGGTAGCGTCCGAATCAGTCGACGCATCCGTCGCCTCATCGGCGTCTTCGTCCTCGTCGACCGTTTCGGACTTCTTAGAAGACTTCTTGGTCGTCGTCTTGGTAGCAGTGGGCGTCTCGGGCGTGTTCTCGGGCGCCGAAGATGCGCAGCCGCGCAGAAGCACCACGATGAGCACGATCAGCAGCAGCGCCACGGCACCGATGCCGGCGTAGACGATACGCGGATCGAGCCCGTTGTTTTGAGGAGTACGGGATCCGCCACGTCCACGACCGGAACTGCTGCGGCCGCCTCCCTGAGGCATACGACCACGATTGCTATCGGAACGGCCGCGATAGCCGCCCTGGCCCTGAAGGCTGCGCTGACCCGAGCGGGGCGCAAGCTCACCGCGGCCTTGATAGCCACGCTGGCCCGAACGCGAAGCCGAAGAGCGCTGGCCATACGGCTGTGATTGAGAGCGAAGACGCGGCGTCACCTGCGTGGTATCGGCATCCGCATAGCCACCGCGAGAGCGTCCCATAGAGGCACCACGGTAACCGCGATCGGAATAGCCGCCGTCGCCGTAGCCGGCACGAGGGTCACGCGCCACGCCGCGGGCAGCGGGAAGTGCACGGTCCTCGGGCATCGGCGTACTGCGGAACCGGTCACGCTGTGAGCGAATCTCCTCGCCCGAACCCGTCTCGGTAATATAACCGGCCTGCTGAGGACGCTGTCCATAGCGGGTCGAACGACCGCCCTGAACCATCAGGAAGCGCCCGTTATCGACCGAGGAACGCGAATTGACGTAGCCGGCGGCGTCCTGAAAACGACCGCCCTGCTGCGACGTCTCGCGTTCGTATGCCATCAGGTCGTCAAAGTAGGCATTGACGACCTCGCGCGGATTGAGGCCCAAAAAGCGAGCATAGCTCGAAATCATGCCCTGCGCATAGCCGCGCGGCGGCATCGAGGCAAAGTTACCGGTCTCGAAAAACTCGATGATCTGCGGCCTGATTTTGATGGTGTTGGCGACCTGCTGAATGGAAAGGCCCATTCGGCGACGCTGCTCGAGCAGCATGTCACCAAAGCGTGCAGCCATCAGAATCCTCCAAACTCACGATCTTCACGTGCCATCTCGGCGTCGACAGATTCCAGCGCGGCAAGCCCCTCCTCGTCCAACAGGACCTCGCGCGGCTTGGAACCGTCGGGCGGGCCGACGACACCCTTTTCTTCCAGCATGTCCATAATACGCCCGGCACGCGCATAGCCAACCTTCAGACGACGTTGCAGGCCAGATGTGGAGCCAAGCTGCGATTCCACCACAATATGGGCGGCTTCCCAAATGAGCGGATCATCGTCTTGCGGCTCGGCTACTCCGGTGCGGACAATACCGCCGCCACCCGCCATGGACATGGAAGCGGGCGCCACGGCAGACAGAATCTCCTCGTGGTAGTCGGGCTCGCTCTGCGACTTGACGAACTCGACAATCTCGTTGATCTCATCATCCGAAACAAAGCATCCCTGAATACGGCGAGGCTTGCCCCAGTCGACCTTGGAGAACAGCATGTCGCCCAAACCGGTAAGCTTTTCGGCACCCATCTGGTCGATGATGACGCGCGAGTCGATACCCGTGGCGACGTTAAAGGCGATGCGGTTGGTGATGTTGGCCTTGATAAGGCCCGTCACCACGTTGGAGCTGGGGCGCTGCGTGGCCACGATAAGATGAATACCGGCGGCACGGCCCAGCTGGGCGATACGCACAATCGACGCCTCGACGTCCTTGCCGGCAACCATCATCAGGTCCGAGAGCTCGTCAATAATGATGACCAGGTAGGGCATCTTTTGCGGCGGGTTGTCGTAATGCTCAAACTCGCCGGCGGCCTGCTTTTCGTTGTAGGTCGAGATCTTACGCACGTTAAGGCGCTCGAAGACCTTCAGGCGACGCTCCATCTCGGACACGGCCCATTGCAGAGCGCTCGCGGCCTGCTTGGGTTCGGTAACGACCGGTACATAAAGATGCGGCAGGCCGTTATAGCCCGCAAGCTCGACGCGCTTGGGGTCGACCATGATCAAGCGAACGTCCTCGGGAAGCGCGCGCATGAGCAGGGTCGTGATGATGGAGTTGATCATCACCGACTTACCGGAACCAGTGGTACCGGCGATCAGCAGGTGGGGCATCTTGGCAAGGTCGGCGACGACCGGCGTGCCCTCGGCATCGCGCCCGATTGCGAGCTCGAGCGGACCGCCCTTCACATAGGGCAGCACGTCGCCCAGGTTGACGTTCTGGCGCTTGCGATTGGGGATCTCGATGCCCACGAGCGAGGTGCCGGGGATCGGGGCAAAGATACGCACCGACTGGGCAGCGAGCGAAAGCGCGATATCGTCCTCGAGGCTCGAGATCTTGCTCACGCGCTCGCCCTCGCCAGGTTGCAGCTTAAAGGTCGTCACCGTGGGGCCGGCGATCCAGCCGACCACGCGGGCACTGCGGCCAAACTCAAGCAACGTGGACTGAAGCGACTCGGCAGTCTGCTCCAGCTCCTTGTCCGAAGACGCGGCGGACGCCGACTGCGGGTTGGCGTGCAGGATCTCGAGCGGCGGAAGCTTGAGGCCGTCCTCTTCTTCGCCCTCGTTATCTGCGGCGCCGCCGTCCGCTCCCCCATCGCTAGGAGTAGGCGCCTCGGCAGCGCCCGCGACAGCCGTATCGGCAACCTTGGGATGCTTCAAGAAGTCGGGAATCTGAGGTGTTGCCGAGACAGGACTCACGGCAAACGGCGGCTCGGACTCGTCGATCTTATCGGGGTCGTCTTCCATCGAAAGCTGGCCGGTTACCTGTTCGCGCTTAGCATGGCGACGCGGCAGCAAAGTTGTCTTTGCGGTCTCAATCGGAGCCTCGTCGTCCTCGTCATCGCCCTCGGTAAGCTCAATCTCGCTATCGGACCAAGACGGGTCGGGCTCGCTTGTATTCAACTTGGGCGTGGCCTTGCCCTTCTTGACATGACGGCGCGGCAGCAGCGTCGTCTTAGCGCGCTCGGCCTCCACGGCATCGGATACGTCGACAAACGGATCCTCGTCCTCGTCGTCATCGTCCAAAACCGGGTCCACATCGTTGCCCATGACCGTGGTCACGGCAGCATCGGAGCCCTTTTGACGAAGAATGCTCAGGTGCGGACGGGCAACGCCGGGCACCGACAGGGCTTCGTCGTCACCCCACGGGCTCGCGTTAACATCGGCACGACGGCGCTCGGCAAAATCGGCCGCGCGGTCGCGAGCAGAGCGCAGCACGCCACCCACCGAAAAGCCGATGATGACAAAACCAACGACGGCCAGACCCAACAGGACCACCATCGCGATAGGCTTACCCAGGGCATTCTGCAGCGCACTCGCAATAAACGCACCGATGTAGCCACCCGAGGCGGACAGATTTTGCGGCGTGAACATAAGGTCACACGAGTCGCTCGTACCCGGCACCATCAGCGAAAGAATGGAGACAACGGTGATAAAGACCACGGCTCCGCCCGCGACCGAGCGCACGTTGAGCGGCGAGTCCTCGCCTAAAAAGAGCGTGGCGGCAAACAGCAAAATGACGATCGGCAGCACGTAGGCGCCCAGACCAAAGCCCAAGTGGTAGAAACCGGCAACCGCAGCCGTAACGGGCGCAGTCGCCGGCGAAATCACGGCAATAAAGGACGCAATCGCCAAAACGGCAATGACCACGCCGGCGATATCGCGGTTGGCCGAGGGCTCGACCAAGGGCTCGAAATCATCGAACTCGGACTCGTGGCCCTTATTGGCACGCAGATGGGAACCGGCACCCTTAGCAGATGCCGGTTGGTTATTGGCCTTATTGCCTTTGGCGTTTTGTGCAGATCCGCGCGCCAAACTAAACCTCCATGACGACCGGGATGATCATCGGACGGGTGCGAGTACGGCTCCAGATAAAGTTAGAGAGCGAATCGCGCACGGCCTTGCGAATGGCATCGGAACCGCTGCTCGTAAAGCTGAACTTGCCCTTCTCGATCGTCTTCATAATGGACGCGGAGGCATCCTCGGAGAACTGGTCGTCGATGGCAAACGAGACGCCGCGGCCCGAGAACTCGATGGCCTCGATCTTCTTGTGCTTGAGCGAGACGATGGCAACAGCGGTAACCATACCGTCGTTGGCGAGCTTCTGACGATCACGCAGGACGATGGGGTCGGTATCGCCGATGCGCAGGCCGTCGACGTAAACGACGCCGGACTCGACGGGCGTACCGCGCTTAACGATACCGCCGCGCATCTCGAGCGTGTCGCCGTTGTCGAGGATAAAGATATGATCGTCCTTGAGACCCATCTTGCGGGCCAGCTGGGCATGGGCGCGCAGATGCACGGCTTCACCGTGAACCGGCATAAAGTACGTGGGCTTGGCCATGGCCATCAGGAGCTTGAGCTCCTCCTGGCTACCGTGACCGGAAACGTGAACGAGGGCGCGGTTCTTATCCCACACGTCGCAGCCGAGCTTGGCCAGGCTGTTGACGACCTGCTGGACGGCTTTCTCATTGCCGGGAACAGGAGTTGCCGAGAGGATAACGGTATCGCCCTCGTGGATGGAGAGCGTCTTGTGCTCGCCATTGGCCATGCGGGACAGGGCCGACAGCGGCTCGCCCTGCGAACCGGTGCACATGACAACAATCTTGTCGTCAGGCAGGTTATCAATGTCAAAGGCATCGATGATATCGGCGTCGTCGATGTTGAGGTAGCCAAGCTCGCGCGCCACGCGGGTGTTAGTGAGCATGGAGCGACCGGTCACAACGACCTTACGGCCGCACTTGCGGGCGGCATCGCAGATCTGCTGCAAACGATGGATGTGGCTCGAGAACGACGCAACGAACACGCGACCCGGCGCGTTCTTGATGGCGTGCAGCAGGTTGGGACCAACCTCGGCCTCGGACTTGGTAAAGCCGGGAACCGTGGCGTTGGTGGAGTCGGAAAGCAGCAGGTCGATACCCTGCTTGGCAAAGCGGCTGATAGCGGCATAGTCGGGCGTGACGCCGTCGATGGGCGTCTGGTCGAGCTTAAAGTCGCCGGTGTGCATAACGGTACCCTGGTTGGTGCGGATGAACACGCCCAGAGCGCCGGGAATGGAGTGCGTCATCGAGAAGAAGTCGAGCGAGATGCCGCCGAGGTTGACATGGCTGCCGCCCTTGACCTCGCGGAACTTGGGTGCGCGGATGCGGAACTCAGAAAGCTTGCCCTCGATAAAGCCAAGCGTCAGCTTGCTCGAAAAGATGGGCACCTTATTGTTGAGGTCCTGCAGCAGGTACGGAAGCGAACCGGTGTGGTCCTCGTGGCCGTGGGTGACGACGATACCGCGGAGCTTCTCCTCGTTTTCAAGAACGTAGGTGTAGTCAGGAAGCACCAGGTCGATACCGGGCTGGGAGTCGTCGGGGAACATGAGGCCAGCGTCGACGAGCACCATGTCGTCGCCGCACTCGAAGACCGTCATGTTCTTGCCGATGCCGTCAAGGCCGCCGAGCGGAATGATCTTCAAGGGAGATGATTTTTTAGCTGCCATAGGTTAGTGTGGTTTCCTTTCTTCGAAACGGGTCTGGAACAACCGGCGGGGCGCTTCTGGCAAACCGACCGCCGGGAACGTACAAACATGCATCACAGAGTCGATGCAATAACCAAAACATGATACCCATTTGCACGAGCACAGACCACCCATGCATCAAAGCCCCATCTGAACCTGTGTATCCCGCCGGTCAGGGCTCAGCGGCCCCGGCACGGGCTAAGTTTCCTGCTCTACAGTCCTGCTCACGACGGAGGCCACATTAAGTGGCCTCCTGTTCGTGCGGAACTCGCGATAAACTTAGCCCGTGCCGGGGCCGCTGAGCCCTGACCTGCCAATATGAGATAGGTTTATTTTGGTAGGTTTTATCAGGGGAAATACTGCTGTGTCTATCTACAGATCCGAAATCTGACTACTGAATAGACTGTCTAACTCAATAGCGAGCGGCACTAACCAGCCCTTTTGCTTGCGCCCGGGAGGGCCGCATATGAAGTTTATCGCGAGTTCCGCACGCAAAGGAAAGCACTTAATGTGCTTTCCGTCTTGCGCAGGACTGTAGAGCAGGAAACTTCATATGCGGCCCTCCCGGGCGCAAGCAAAAGGGCGACCCCATTGCGGAGTCGCCCTTGTTGAACTGCTTATGTGTAGCTGTTACTCGGCGTCGTGGTGACGGCGGGGCTTGCGGCCTCCGTTGTCGCCGGGACGGCGCGGACGGTCGCTGCGCTCGGAGCGCTCGCGACGCGGACGCTCACGGCGCTGGAAGTGCTCGCCGTCGCCCTCTGAGGCACCCTCGGCGCGAGCCGGGGCCTCGGGCTTATCCAGACGATCGAGCGAAATCTTGCCGCGGTCATCGACTTCGATGACGACGACCTTGACCTCGTCGCCCACATTGAGGACGTCCTCGACCTTCTCCACGCGGCCCTTGGCGACGCGGGAGATGTGCAGCAGGCCGTCCTTACCGGGCAGCAGGTTGACGAAGGCGCCGAAGGGCTGGATGGAGACCACGCGACCGGTGTACTCCTCGCCCGGCTCGGGAACCTTGATGATGAGCTTGATACGCTCGACGGCCTGGTCGACGGACTCGCCGGTGCCGCCGACAAAGACGGTGCCGTCCTCCTGGATGTCGACCGAGGCGCCGGTCTCGTCCTGGATACCGCGGATGACCTTACCGCCGGAACCGATGACGTCGCGGATCTTGTCGGTCGGAACCTGGATGGAAACGATGCGCGGAGCGGTGCTGCGCGTGGTGTGGCGCGGCTCGGGGATCACATCGAGCATCTTCTGCAGGATGAAGGCGCGACCCTCCTTGGCCTGCTGCAGAGCGCGGGCCAGGATGTCGAAGGTGAGGCCGGTGGCCTTGTTGTCCATCTGCAGGGCGGTGATGCCCTCGGTGGTGCCGGTGACCTTAAAGTCCATGTCGCCCAGGAAGTCCTCGAGACCCTGGATGTCGGACAGCACCACGGTCTTGCCCTCCTCCTGGATCAGGCCCATGGCGATACCGGAGACCGGGCGCTTAATGGGCACGCCGCCGTCCATAAGGGCGAGCGTGGAGCCGCAGGTCGAAGCCATCGAAGAGGAGCCGTTGGACTCCATGACCTCGGAGACGACGCGGATGGCGTAGGGGAACTCGTTCTCGTCGGGAAGCACCGGAAGCAGAGCGCGCTCGGCCAGATTGCCATGGCCGATCTCGCGGCGCTTGGGGCTGCCCATGCGGCCGGTCTCGCCGGTGCAGAAAGGCGGGAAGTTGTAGTGGTGCATGTAGCGCTTGCCCTCGGTGGGCTCGATGGTATCCAGACGCTGGCCCTCGTTGAGCATGCCGAGCGAAAGAACCGAGAGCACCTGGGTCTGGCCACGCTGGAACAAACCGGAGCCGTGAACGAGCGGCAGGTAGTTGTCCTTCACCATGATGGGACGGATCTCGTCGGCGGCACGACCGTCGACGCGCTCACCGGTCTCGACGACCATGGTGCGCATGGCCTTCTTCTCGAGCTTCTTGAGCGCCACGGGGATCTCGCGCTCCCAAGCGGCCTGCTCCTCCTCGGTGAACTCGGCACGGATGGACTCCTTCAGAGCCTCAACCTTGCCGATACGGGAGAGCTTGTCGGCGTCACGAAGGGCGGCTGCCATCTCGTCGTAGTGGGCGAAGATGCGCTCCTGGACCTCCTCGACGGGCTGGTCGAGCGGGTACTCCTTCTTGACGATGGGGCCGTTGACCTGCTCCCACTCGGCGACGAACTCGTCCTGAGCCTGGCAGAAAGCGGCAAGGGCCTCCTGGCCAAACTTCATGGCGGCGAGCATGTCGTCCTCGGAGATCTCCTCGGCGCCGGCCTCGACCATCGAGATGAAGTCGGCGGATCCGCCCAGCTCCAGGTCCAGATCGGAGTTCTCGCGCTCCTCGTAGGTGGGGTTGACGATAAACTCGCCGGTCTCCACGTTGCGGCCGATGCGCACGCAGGCAAGCGGGCCCTCGAAGGGCACGCCGCCGAGCGTCATGGCCAGGGAAGCACCCATGACGTTGATGACGTCAAAGGGGTTGACTTGGTCGGCGACAAGCGAGGTGGCGACGATGTGCACCTCGTTGCGGAAACCGTCCGGGAAGCTCGGGCGAATCGGACGGTCGATCATGCGCGCGGTGAGCGTGGCCTTCTCGCTGGGACGGCCCTCACGCTTGAGGTAGCCACCCGGGATGCGCCCTGCGGCGTACATCTTCTCGTTGAAGTCGACGGTCAGCGGGAAGAAGTCGTAGTTCTTGCGCTCCTTGGAGACGACCACGGTGTCGAGCATCGTGGTGTCGCCCTGCTTGACCAGGCAGGCGCCGGTGGCCTGCTTGGCAAGCTCGCCCGACTCGAAGGTGTAGGTCTTGCCGTACAGCTCAAAGGTCTTGGATACGAGTGTCATTGTTCTCCTTTACCCCACAGGCCCCTTGCCTGCGGGCTTCTCATGTGACGCGGGCCCCCTGCCCCCGCCACGCTTCAGAGCGTGATTGTTCGCGCCCTTACACAAAAAGAGCGCCCCGCTGCGCAGGACGCTCTTAGCATGTACAAATCCTACTGGATGTTGTCGCGGATGCCCAGAGCCTTGATGAGCTCACGGTACTCGACGATGTCGTTCTTCTTGATGTAGGAAAGAAGACGACGACGACGACCGACGAGCATGAGCAGGCCACGACGGGTGTGGAAGTCCTTCTGGTGGGACTTCATGTGCTCGGTCAGCTCCTTGATGCGCTCGGACAGGATGGCGACCTGAACCTTGGGGTTGCCGGTGTCGACCGGGGTGTTACCGAACTGGGCAGTCAGCTCCGCCTTGCGCTCTTTGGAAACAGTCATTGTTTCACCTTTCGTTTTGCGTCGCCCACGGGCGACTCGATTCGCCTCGGACTGGGAAGCCGCCGGTGGAGCGAACAACCAAGGTCGAGGTACCAACAGGTCGGTATGTTACCACAAGCAGCCCGCGCCTGCGCATCATCACCGACCCAACATGAATTCCATCGCGCGGAGGCGCTGATCGGTGTGCGTCGCAGCCCAAACATGCGAAAGCCCGAGCAGGAATGCCGCCGTATGCGGGTCGATTCGCTCGGCCATGAGCGCATCGAAGGTCATGGACATGAGGGCGCGCAGCCATGCGGTCTCACCGGTCGACACCAGTTCGGCACCTGGAACGCTCGACGCGCACGACCCGCACATGAGACCGCCCGCCTGGGCTGAAAAATACGACAGCATGGGGTCTCCGCACAGCACACAGGCCGAAAAATCGGGTCGATAGCCAACGTGCGACAGCAGCTTAAAGACATATGCCGCCACAAGTAGGTCCATATGCGCCGTGTCAAGCCCGCTGCCCACCAGGGCAAGCGCTCGCTGCGTGATGGCAAAGGTAAACGGGTCCTCGGCGTCCTCGAACGAGCACACGCGCGCAACCTCGGCGATCGCGCTTGCGGCGCAGGTCGTCTCGTAATCGGGCGCAGCGCCGAGCGGCGCCTCCATAAGCTCGGCCTGGGAAACCACGTCGAGTGACCGTCCATGTGCGAGCAGCATATCGACCGTACAGAACAGCTCGCAGCGCGCAGCCAGGCGTCCGCCGGGTTTGCGGGCGCCCTTTGCCACGGCACGAACCTGCCGCCCCCGCTCGTCAAGCATCGTCAAGATCAGGTCGGTCTCTTTGAGCTTAGTCTTATCGAGCACGACCACTTTCGTGCGATATGTCCGGGAGCCTGCCATGCGCGCCGCGCGTCCTTAGTCCTCGGCGTTATAGCCAAAGCGGCGAATCTGGGCCTCGTCGTCACGCCAGCCGGCCTTGACCTTCACGTCCAGCTCCAAAAAGACCTGCGTGCCAAAGATGCGCTCAAGATCGCGACGGGCGTCGATACCGATATGCTTGATCATCTCGCCGCCCTTGCCGATGATGATGCCCTTTTGGCCCTCGCGCTCGACGTAAATGGTGGCGTGCACGCGCAGCACCTTCTTGGTCTGCTCAAGCGCATCGCAGATCACGCCAACGGAGTGCGGAATCTCATCACGGGTGCGGCGCAAGACCTTCTCGCGCACAAACTCGGCAACGAGCGTCTCATCGGAAGCGTCGGTACCCATGTCCTCGGGGAACCAACGCGGACCCTCGGGCAAAAAGTGCGCAACGGTCTCGATAAAGGCATCGACGTTGAAGTTCTTGACCGACGACGTCACGATCTCATCGTCATATTCCATGAGCTCGTGGGCAGCCTTAAGCTGCTCCATGACCTGTGCGGGGTCGGCCTCATCGGCCTTAGTGAGCACCAGAACCTTCTTGGAACGGGCGCATCTGACGCGCTCGGCAACCCAAGCGTCTCCCCTGCCGATAGGTTTGGTGGCATCAATCAAAAACGCGACGACGTCAACATCGTTCAGCTCGAACAACGCACTCTTGTTGAGCTCGGAACCCAGACCGTCCTTGGGCTTGTGGATACCCGGGGTATCGACAAAGACCAGCTGGTAGCCGGGACGGCTAACGACGGCGCGCATGCGGCGGCGGGTCGTCTGGGCCACCGGCGAGGTGATGGCGACCTTTTTGCCATAGCAGGCATTAAGCAGCGTGGACTTGCCAGCGTTGGGACGACCGACCAGGGCCACAAAGCCGCTGCGGAAACCGGGCTCCACGTCGCCAAAGCCCGCGAGGTTGTCGTCCTCGTCGCACAGGGCGTCGAGTTCCTCGTCGCTCATACCCTCAAACGGGTCGAACTCCTCGACATCCTCGAGCTCCTCGGTATCCACCGCGTCCAGGGACTCGTCGTCCAAAATCTCATCGGTAGGCTGCATATTGTCGGACATGGGAATCCCTTTCTAAATAAAGCCGAGCGCGTGGGCAAATACCAGCAAGCCCACAATCGCGGCGGTGATGGAAAGAACGTATACGGAGGCGGCGGCGATGTCCTTCGCACGCTTGGCCAGCGGATGGAGCTCCTGGGTCGCCAGGTCGACGATGGCCTCCATGGCGGTATTGCAAAGCTCGCCGTGGATCACCAGGCCGCAACAGATGATAATCGTGGCCCACTCGGCAATGTCGAGCCCCACGATGCAGCCTGCAATGACGGTGCACACGCCCGCCACGAGCATGACCTTAATGTTGCGCTCGGTCTTGACGGCGGTGACGAAGCCCTCCATAGCGTAAGAAAACGACTTTAAGAAGGACGGATGGTCCTTGTTCGATCCGGGAATCATAGACGGCTCCTAGTCGTGGGCGTGGTTGGTGATGGGGCCGACGTGGACTAGCTTGGGGTCCTCGCCGCGCTCGAGCGCCAAATCGCGCAGGATGGCGTCCTCGCGGGCCTCCATGACCTCGGCCTCGTCGTCCTCGATGTGGTCATAGCCCAGCAGGTGCAGCATGCCGTGAACGAGCATCAGACGGCACTCGTCAGCGGGGCTATTGCCAAAACCGGGGGCCTGACGGGCAATAACCTGCGGGGCCAAGATAATATCGCCGAGCTCGAGCGTCTCATCGGCGGGAATGTCATCGTCAAAGGCCGAATCGCACTCAAACGAGAGTACATCGGTGGTGCGATCGATACCGCGCCACTCGTGGTTGAGCTCGTGCATCTCGTCCTCGTCGACATACGAAAGGGAAATCTCGACTTCACGCTCAACGCCCTCGGCGGCAAGCACGACCTCGCAGATGTGCTCCACCTCCTGCGCATCGAGCAGCGTATCGAGCTCGGCATCGTTGCTGATCAATACACTCAACGGGACTCCTTTCGGTCGCGCGGGCGCTGCTCGCGCACGTCATCATAAGTGTCGTATGCCTCGACGATACGTCCCACCAAGGCATGGCGCACCACGTCGGCGCGCTCGAGGTGCGAAAATGCGACATCGTCGACACGGCCCAAAATCTGCTCAACGTCGGCAAGACCGCCACGACGACCCACCAGGTCGCGCTGGCTCAGGTCGCCGGTAATCACAAACTTGGAGTTAAAGCCCAAGCGCGTCAGGAACATCTTCATCTGCTCAGGCGTGGTATTTTGCGCCTCGTCGAGCACCACGAAGGCATCGCTCAGCGTGCGGCCGCGCATGTAGGCAAGCGGGGCGATCTCGATCACGCCACGCTCCATAAGCTCATCGGTGCGCTCGCGATCCATCATGTCAAAAAGGGCGTCGTAGAGCGGACGCATGTAGGGATCGATCTTTTCCTCGAGGGTGCCGGGCAAAAAGCCCAAGTTCTCCCCCGCCTCGACAACCGGACGCGTCAAGATCAGCCGGCCCACCTCGTGGCGCTTGAGCGCGGCAACGGCGAGCGCCATGGCCAGATAGGTCTTACCGGTGCCGGCAGGACCCAGGCCAAACGTGATGGTATGCGTGCGGATGGCATCCACATAGCGCTTTTGGCCCAGCGTCTTGGGGCGAATGGCACGGCCGCGATACGAAAGCAGCACGTCATCGCGAAGCGACGTAGCCTCGTGCTCACCGTCGCGCAAGACGGCCAGGCAGCGAGAGACATCGTCGGCAGACAGTGTGCGCCCGGCGGCCGCCTCGCGAAAAGCATGCTCGAAAAAGCGCGCCACGAGCTCAACCTCATCCGGGTCACCGCCCACGGCGATGCTGTCACCACGGGCAACCACGTGGGCGCGAACCAGGCCCTCGAGCGTGCGCAGAACGCCGTCACCAGCGCCCAGCACACGAGAGGGGTCAATTCCCTCGGGAACGGTAAGTCTAATCTTCGAGGCTTCCATGAACCTCCCTGCGTGCATGGACCAAGCCGGAATCATCGACTCCGATGATAGCAACATCGAGCAGGCACGGGGCCGTGAGTCCACGGGTATCGTCAAGGCGGGCATGATGGAAGGAGCCGAGCGTCAGGTTGTCGCCATACTCGAGCACGGCACGCTCGACGGAGCCCACGCGGCGACGGGCGTCGGCAACGGCGAGCTCCTGGGCCGCCGCGCGCATGCGACGGCTGCGCTCAGCCATGACCTCGGGCGCCACCTGGTCGGGCATATCGGCCGCCAAGGTGCCGGGGCGCTTGCTGTAGCGGAACACGTGCATACGCGAGAAGCCCACGCGACGGCAGAGCGCCAGCGACTCCTCAAACTCCTCGTCCGTCTCGCCGGGAAAACCGACGATGACATCGCACGAAAGCGAAGCCTGCGGCAAAATCTCGCGAATCATACGCACCGTGCCCTCGAAGGACTCAGCGCTATAGGGACGGCCCATACGATGCAGGGTCGCCGTGCAACCGGACTGCACGGGCAGGTGCAAAAACGGGGCGATACGCTGCGGATAGCGAGCCATGACCTTCAGCAGGCGCTCGGAGATATCCATGGGTTCCACCGAAGAAATGCGCACATGGGGAATCGAGGTGCGCTCCATGATGGTCTCGAGCAGCTCGTCGATCTCCACGTGTTCGTCGGTCGCGCTCTTGCCGTCGTAGGCACCGAGGTTCACGCCCGTCAGCACGACCTCGGGCACGCCGGCCTCCTGGGCCTCGAGCACCTGCTCGAGCACAGACTCGACAGGCACGGAGCGCTCGGGGCCGCGCGCCTTCCACACGATGCAGTAGGTGCAGCGGTGATTGCAGCCGTCTTGGATCTTTACGCCCAAGCGGGAGCGCCCAAGCGCATCGACCACATCGCTATCGCTGCAAGCGGCGACGCTGTCGGATTCAACGCCTAGCACTTCGCAAACGCGGTCGGCAACATCGATCTTGGACGGCTCGGCAATCACGCGGTCCGAAAGCTCCAGCAGCTCCTCGGGATGCAAATTGACAACGCATCCGGTCACGATCACATAGGGTTCGTTTGGATAAGCCAGCGCATGGCGAACGGCCTTACGGGTCTTGGCCTCGGCCTCGCCCGTAACGGCACAGGTGTTAATGACGATCAGCTCAGCATCCTGAGGCTCCACCATCGCAAAGCCCAGGCGCATGAGATCGGCAGTGATACGGTCGGACTCAACCCGGTTGACGCGGCAGCCGAGGTTGACGACAGAGATATGAGGTGCGAGCACGCGGGCTCCTTAATCGAGGATGTCGTCGAGAGCGCTCTTGATGCGATCGGTCACGGATTTCTTACCGGATGCGACGTCATCGCCCATCTCGTCGGCAAAGGCGCGAAGCAGCTCGCGCTGCTTGTTGGAAAGGTTCGTGGGGACGACCACGCGCATCTGCACGATCAGACGACCGCGCGAACCGCCACCGCCGATACGCGGCATGCCGTAATTGTTGACGCTCACGGTGTCACCGTACTGTGTGCCGGCGGGAACCGTCACCTTGACGACCTCGTCAGGCATAATGCCCTCGACCTCGATCTCGCAACCGAGCGCGGCCTGCGCAATCGAGATATCGCTCACCAAGTACAGGTCATCGCCATTACGCTTAAAACGCTCGTGGTCGGCGACACGCACGTTGACGATCAGGTCGCCCGAGGGCTCACCGCGAAGGCCGGCCTCGCCAAAGCCACTCACGCGCAGCTGGCGACCGGTCGAAACACCGGCGGGAATATCGATGTCGATCTTTTCGTGCGAAGGCGTACGACCCTGACCGTCGCAGGTCTCGCAGGGATGATCGATGACCGTGCCCTCGCCGTGGCAGTCGGGACAGGGCGAAGAAGACTGGACCTGGCCTAGGAACGAACGCTGGACCGTCGTGACATAGCCCGTGCCGTGGCAGCGGCTGCACTGCTTTTCCTGTGCGCCCTCGGCCCTACCAGTGCCGTTGCAATCCTCGCAGGGGGCAAGGCGGTCATAGCTGATCGTCTTTTTGCAACCGAGTGCCGCCTCCTCAAGGGTCACCGAAAGGGAGATGGCCATATCGCGGCCGCGACGACGCTCACGGCGATTTCGGGCGCCACCGCCGGCACCGCCGCCAAAGAACGACGAGAACAGGTCGTCCATGCCCATGCCGCCAAAGATATCGTTGATGTCGACATAGCCAGAGCCACCGGGGCCGTCCGCGGTGCCGTAACGGTCGTAGTTAGCACGCTTCTGCTCGTCGGAAAGAACGGAATAGGCCTCGTTGAGCTCTTTGAACTTGGCCTCGGCCTCGGGGTCGTCCGAAACGTCCGGGTGTACGGTACGGGCCTTCTTTAGAAACGCGCGCTTAATCGTCCGCGCGTCGGCATCCTTGTCGACGCCAAGCACCTCGTAGTAATCCCTATTTTCCGACACGACCGAATCCTTCCGACTTTCATTATTGTCACAGTGCGTCCTATACCCAAGCTGGGCCGGCCGCAAACAGAGGGTTTGATGTTATTGCATTCCGTAAGGCGAAAGCATGGCACGCTGCGAGCAGCTCGCAAACCAAACCGACACGAGCGCAAACATAAATCCGTTGGCAAAACCGTTGACAAACTGCATCGCGCCGCGCTTCCACCACAGCAGGCTGCGATGCAGCACGCCATCCGAGAGCACCATAAACAGGCCCATGGCAAACGGAATAAAGCACATCACGGCAAAGGCCGAGAACACGCCCGAGATGGCCGATAGCACCAAAAACGGCGCCACGATGCCCATCAGGTAAAAACCGGCACGGGCCTTGCCTTCCAGACGCTCGGCCTCGACATGGGCGCGGCCGACCAGATCGCCGCCCGAGGCACCGTTGGTGCCGGCGTGACCCATGCCACCAATACGGACATCATCGCCATCGTGCGTACCGGCAGGAAACTCAATCGTCTGCTCGGAGGTCACACGGACACGGCCGCTGCCGCCGCAATCGGGGCAGGGATCGGCGACGACCTTACCGGAACCGCCGCACTCGGGGCAGACCGACTGAAACGTGCCGGCGCCAAACAGGAAAGACAGGTCGACGTCGATGTGGCCGCGACCACCGCAGCTCGGACAAGTATGTGCATGCTCGGACGAAACAGAACCCGAACCTCCGCAGTGACCACAGGTATCGAAGCGCGTATAGCGGACGGTCTTGCGGGCACCGCCCTTGGCCTCCTTGGCGTCGAGCTTGATATCGACGACCACGTTGGCGCCGTTCTCGGGATTGTAGGCAGCCTGCCCGCGACGCGGCTGGCCCCAGGCGCCACCAAAGGGAAAGCCGCCCTCAAAGGGATTGCCATAGCCCGCGCTACCGGCGTAGCCGCCGCCATAGGGAGAAGCCGTAGGAGCGCCGGCGAAGGGATTGCCCGAGCGCATGGCGTCGTAGCGCGCACGCTTCTGCTCGTCCGAAAGCACGGCATAGGCCTCGGAAACCTCTTTGAACTTTTCCTCGGCATCCGGTTCTTTGTTGACGTCCGGATGGAGCTTGCGGGCCTTTTGCTGGAAGGCCTTCTGTATATCACGCGAGGTGGCGTCCTTGGAGACACCCAAAATCTCGTAGTAATCTTTTTCGTTCATCGTCGCCATGCGCGGCAACCTCCTGCTCACAGCAGCGTATATATTGCGGTAATTCTACCCGAGCGGCCTAGGCTAGACCCCAAAACAGCTCGAACAGCACATTTCCATCGAGCCAGCCCAAGTGGCTGGGCGCCAAACGAGCACGGACGCGACCTGCGATAACGTCTTTCGAGGCGACGCGCTCCGCAAGCCCCTCAACGCCATCGGGCACCCAAGTGGCAAGGCCCAACTCGAGCGCACGGTCACAGGTCGCCGCCAACTCATCTGCAGCGATCACGTTTGCCGAGCGAACCAACAGGTCGGGCCCAATGCCACGCGTCATGCGGCAGGCGAGCATCAAATCCTCGGCCGCAGCCTCGCGCTGCGACAGATACTCGGCATCAAACGTCGTCGCGGCATCGTCGCGTTGCACCAAGCGCACGCGATATGCATCGCCGCGAGCGGGCACGTCGGGAAACAGCCCGGCCAGGCGATCGAAATCCTCGGCGTCGAGCATACCGGCGGCAGAGCGACCCAAGCCCAGATAGCCCTGTCCGGTCCAATAGGCAATGTTGTGGGCACACTCATGGCCGTCGAGCGCGTAGCTTGCCACCTCATACGGGTGATAGCCGGCCGCACCCAGGCGCTCGCGCGCCGCATCCATGCATGCAGCCTGAAAATCCTCGTCGGGCTCGAGCGACTCGTCGCGACACGCCATGCGGTAGAGCGGCGTGCCCTCCTCAAGCGTGAGCGGGTACACCGATACGTGATGCGGCGCCGCCGCCAACAAGCCATCGAGCGTGCGCTGCCAGCTTACGGCGGTCTGCCCGGGAAGGCCACACATGAGGTCGCAGGACACATCGAGCCCAGCGTCCTTAACCGTCGTGATGGCAGCGAGCGCCCGATCGGCATCGTGAATGCGACCGATGGCGGTAAGTTCGGCGTTATCGAGCGTTTGCACGCCCAGAGAGACGCGTGTGACACCAACCTTGGCAAGCGCAGCGGTAAGCTCGGCGGTCAGCGACTCAGGATTGGCTTCGCAGGTAAACTCAACGGGCTTGCACCACGCAGAGATACGCCGGGCGAGTTCTACCAGACGCTCCCCCGCCAGCGACGGCGTGCCGCCGCCAACATAGACGGTACGGATCTGCGCAAGCGCCCCGACGTCTCCAAAGGCATCAAGGCGCGCATACAACTGCTCAAAATAGGCATCGAGCGCAGCGCTCAGGTCGCACGGAGCAAAACTGCGCGAGTCAAAGTCGCAGTACCGGCACTTTTGGGCGCAAAACGGCACGTGCACGTACAGCGCGGTAACGGCCACCCTTAGGCCTCCAGCGGATGAGGGGGCACCGACTCGCCGGCGGCAAGTGCGGCCTCGCAGGCCACCACATCGCGCTCGATATCATCGACCACTGCCATGAACTCCTCGTACGTGGAGCAGCGCACCACCTGGGCGCGCCAGGCCGCAGCATGGGGCATGCCCTTTAAATACCAACTCGCGTACGTACGGGCACGCGACATGAGCGGCAACAGCTCGTGCGTGAGCGTCAGGTGCTCGCGCAGAGCGCCCAGTCGCTCGACCGAGCTACGCACCGGCACCGGCGTGCCATCGAGCGCAAGGGCGCGAGCATCGCCGAACACCCAGGGGTTGCCATAGATACCGCGCGCGATGAACACGGCGCTGGCGCCGGAGCTGCGCAGACGCTCCGCCGCATCCTCGGCCGAGAAAACGTCGCCCGAACCGATCACGGGAATCTCGACGGCGTCGGCCACCTCATCGACGACCGACCAATCGGCCTGGCCCGTATAGAGCTGCGTGGCACAGCGACCATGTACCGCCACCGCAGCGGCCCCTGCCCCCTCGAGCATCTGGGCAAACGTCGCGGCATTGCGGTCCTCGGCGTAAAAGCCTTTGCGAATCTTTACGGTCACGGGCACATGCGCCGCGCCCACCGCCGCCTCGACGATCTGCTCGGCCAGATCGGGAGTGCGCATAAGCGCCGAGCCCTCGCCCTTGGTGACGACCTTGCGAGCCGGGCAGGCCATGTTGATATCAATCAATGACAGGCGATCGCCCACGCGTTCCTCGACGGCAGCGACGGCACTCGCAAACTGATCGGGCTTGGAGCCAAAGAGCTGCACGCAGATCTGCTGCTCCTCGTCGGCCGGCAGCACCAGACGCCAAGTCTTATTGCTGGCATAGGCAAGACCCGCCACGCTCACCATCTCGCTATAGGCAAGATGGGCACCGCGGCGGCGGCACATGATGCGGTAGGCGGGATCGGTCACGCCCGCCATGGGAGCCATAAGGAACGGCTGCTCGGCATAAGCACCCAGCAGCCGCGTACTGTATTCAGAAAGCGCCATGGACCTACTCGTCCACCTTGAGGATCGCCATAAAGGCCTCCTGCGGGACCTCGACCGAACCGATGGCCTTCATGCGCTTCTTGCCCTCTTTCTGCTTCTCGAGCAGTTTGCGCTTACGCGAGATATCGCCGCCGTAGCACTTGGCAAGCACGTCCTTGCGGCGCGCCTTGACGGTGGAGCGGGCAATGATCTTGTTGCCGATGGCGCCCTGAATAGGCACCTCGAACAGCTGACGCGGAATGATTTCCTTGAGCTTGTCACACAGGCCGCGGGCCAGGCCATAGGCCTTGTCCTTGTGGACGATAAACGAAAGCGCGTCCACCTCGTCGCCCGAAAGCAAAATATCGAGCTTAACGAGCTCGGAGGGACGGTACTCGTTGAACTCGTAGTCGAGCGAGGCATAGCCCTTGGTACGGCTCTTGAGCTGGTCAAAGAAGTCCAGGATGAGCTCGGCAAGCGGCATATCAAAGCGCATCTCGACCGATTTGCTCGTGAGATGGATCATGTCGGTCGTAATGCCGCGGTGCTCGATAGCGAGCTGCATGACGGCGCCCGTATACTCGGGCGGGCAGATAATCTTGGCCTTGAGGTAGGGCTCCTCGATGCGCTCGATGCGCGTAGCCTCGGGCAGATCCTGCGGGCTGCGAACATCAATCATCTCGCCGTCGGTTTTATAGACGTGATAGTCCACCGAAGGGCTCGTGGCAATGAGGTCAAGGTTGAACTCGCGCTCCAGGCGCTCCTTGACGACTTCCATATGCAGCAGGCCTAAGAAGCCCACGCGGAAGCCAAAGCCGAGCGCCACCGAGGTCTCGGGCTCCCACACCAACGACGGGTCGTTGACGTGCAGCTTATCGAGCGCGTCACGCAGGTTCTCGTAGTCCTTGTTATCGATCGGGAACAGGCCCGTATAGACCATGGGCTTGGCCTCGCGGTAGCCGGGAAGCGGCTCGGGGCAGGGATTCGACGCCCACGTGAGGGTATCGCCCACGCGAACGGCCTCGGGGTCCTTCAGGCCCGTGACCACGTATCCGACCTCGCCGACCGTGAGCGCGTCGACCGGGGTCTCGGCGGGACGCTTGACGCCCACGCCATCGACCAAAAAGTCGCCCTTTGCCTGCATCATGCGCAGGGTATCACCCTTTTTGATGGAGCCGTCAAAGATGCGCACCGTGGCGACGACGCCACGATACTCGTCGAAGTACGAATCCAGAATGAGTGCCTTGAGCGGCGCGTTCGCATCGCCCTTGGGCGGAGAGATCAAAAAGACAATGGACTCTAGCAGATCGTGGATGCCCTCGCCGGTCTTGCCCGAGACACACACGGCATCATCGGCAGGAATCGCCAGGTCATCCTCGATCTCGGTCTTAACCTCATCGGGATGGGCCGAGGGCAGGTCAATCTTGTTGATGGCCGGCACAATGTCCAGATTGGCGTTCATGGCGAGCGTCGCGTTGGAGACGGTCTGCGCCTCGACGCCCTGCGTGGCGTCGACAACGAGCACCGCGCCCTCACAGGCTGCCAGCGAGCGCGAGACCTCGTAGGTAAAGTCCACGTGGCCCGGCGTATCGATCAGATTGAACTGATACGTCTCGCCATCGTCGGCGTCATAGGACACGCGAACGGCATTGGACTTGATCGTGATGCCGCGCTCGCGCTCGATATCCATAGTGTCGAGCAGCTGCGACTCCATATCGCGCTCGTCAACGGTATGGGTGAGCTCGAGAATGCGGTCACTGATCGTGGACTTGCCATGGTCGATGTGCGCAACAATCGAGAAGTTGCGGATGTGGGAAATGTCAATTGAAGTATTCATGCGGACTATCTTACCCGAGCGATACAAAAAATGGAGCCTGTTCCATAAAACAGGCTCCATTTATGCGCGTAATCTGTGTGATGTGAAATTTACAACTTAGGCGTTGATGCTGTTCACGAGCTTGGCAAGACCGGACTTGCGGTTGGAAGCCTGGTTCTTGTGGATAACATGCTTGGCGGCAGCCATGTCGAGACGCTTGGTGACGGTCTTGAGTGCAGCCTGGGCCTTCTCGGCGTCGCCCTCGGCGACGGCGGACTGGACGTGCTTGGTCAGCGTCTTGAGCTCGGACTTGACAGCCTTGTTACGCATGCGAGCTGCCTCATTGGTGCGGATACGCTTCTTCTGAGACTTGATGTTTGCCACTTCTGGAGTTCCTTTCGAGTTCCTTGCAAAAAATGTATGACACCTCTGAGACACGGTGAGGTCATGCAAGCGCTTATTATAGCACGCTCCCCCTCAAAGGGATAGAACGAATTTGTCAAATAGGCAGGTATCATCACGATTTTCTCAAGATGTTCGTAATCCAGAGCAAAAGCGCGGTCCGAGAATCGGCCGAACCCTTGAGCGCGAGCTCCACATCGACCGCACCCTCGAGCGCTGCGACGAGCTCTGCCATCGAAAAGCGACGTGCCCAGGTCAGGTGATTCTTGACCTGCCAGGACTGGAGCTTGAGCGTTGCGGCCAGCTCACGACCCTGTCCGCGCGCATCGAGCGCCTTGGCAACGATAAGCTCGCGAATGCGGCCGCACAGCAATGTGTAGGTCCACACGTAGCTCTTGGAGGGCAGTAGATTGAAAAGCTCGAGTGAGCGGCGCATGTCACGTGCCGAGACCGCATTGAGAAAGTCCCAGGGCTGGACTTCGGCCGTGCGCACGATCCAGCGTTCCACATCGGCAAGCTCAATCTGAGGCGCCTCAACCATTTGGGCAAGCTTAGCCAAGTCGTTATCGAGCATGCGAGTGTTTTCACCCGAACGCGAGACAAGTTCCTCGGCGGCCGCCGTCGAGATCGACTTGCCATGCTGCGTCGCCATCTGCTGCACGCGGCGCGGAAGCTCCCAGCGCTTGGTGCCGGAGCAATCGATCACGGCCTTCTTGTCAATCTTGGCGATTGCCTTGTACAGGCGCGTGTTCTTGGCAAGCGAATCGGCGATTATGAGGCAAACCGTTGTGGGGCTGGGACTCGCCAGATACTCGACGAGCGGCTCCGAGACCGCCTTGGCGAGCTTTGAGCAGCCATCAAGGATTACCAGGCGAAACTCGCTGCCCATCGGAAAGGTGTTAAGCGATCCGATAATCGACTCGATATCGGGGTCCTTGGTCATGTCGCGCTCGTCGAGGTTGAACTCGACCATACCCGACTTTTCCAGACGCGCTTTCATACGCGAGACGGCGTGATCGCGCTTGACTCCGTCGGTACCGACAATCAGATATGCCGGCAGCAGACCGGTTTCGGACATTGCGCTCCCCTCCCGCAGGCCTTCGTATTCGCTCCGTGCCATTCTAGCCCAGGGGCCCACCACACGCCAACGACGTCGTCACGGTCGCTGGCATCGCATCGCAAAGCCATTCGCAGTCGGCGTGACGGTAATGTCGCCGTGTTCGATAGTGCACGCGAACACGCCGCCCGCTTCCTTAACGGCATCGATGCAGGCGTCGGACGGATGGCCGTATCGATTCCCCTCGCCCGCGCTCGCGAGGGAAAGCTCGGGCTTCAGGACGTCCAGCAACTCACCATCGACTGAAACCTTAGAGCCGTGATGCCCAAGTTTAAGGACATCGATATCCCCCACCTCCTGCACGAATTCCCGTTCTTGGTCGAGCTCGGCATCGCCGGTGAGGAGCATACGCAGGCCCTTGCCTTCCTGAATATAAGAGAGCAGCAGGACAAGCGAGTCCTCATTTCCCTCGCCATCCACGGACTCGAATGGCCACATCACGCGGGCGCAAAATGAGCCGATGTCGACTGTATCCCCACGGCGCACCTGCCGATACTCCACGCCAGGTCGGTTCAACACCTCGGCAGGAGCATCCTCCAGCGCATCAGCCGCCACGGCAATCGTTCCGACCGAAAACTGTTCGAGCACGGCAGGCAGACCACCCCAGTGGTCCTCATCCCAATGCGTCACAAAGACGGCATCGATATGGTGCACGTTATTGCGGACCAACGCCGCCACCACGCGCTCGTCGAGCCCGCAGTCGACGAGTGCTACTGCGCCGCCCTGGCGGATAAGAATCGCATCGGCCTGGCCCACATCGAGCACCGTCACCGAAGGCGGAGCGAATCGATCCCAGTAGACGTACGGAATCGCAGCCAAGAGCACCAGGCATGCAAGCCCCACCGCCATAGGACGTGCACGGGGACGCGGCCACCGGACAAGCAGAACCGCCAGCAAACACGGCACTAGGTAAATCCACATGCTATCGGGCGGCACGCTCACGGATGCACCCGGCACGGCGGCAAACAGCCGCTCGAAGAACAGCGCGCAACGGGCGGCAATCATGGGCACAACGAGCGCCCAAGTCCGCGACGGCGCCACGAGCGAAAAGGGAACCAGCACGATCGACACAGCAAGCAGTACGCTCACCACCGGACCGATGACCGCATTTGCCAACGGAGCAATGAGCGAGAACGTACCAAAGGCAGGAATGGTGATGGGGAGCGTCGCCAACTGCGAGCACAGTGTGACGGAGAGCATGCTGGCAATGCCCGACGGCACGCTCAGCTCACCCAAAGCGTAGGTAGCATACGGGCAAAAGCACAGGATGGCAAAGACGCTGGCACATGAAAGCTGAAAGCCCATCTCGAACAGCACCGTCGGCCTCAGTAGCACAAAGATGGACATGGTTACGAAGAGTGCCGATGCGCCGTGCCGACGACGCCCCGCTCCGTTTACGACAAGCGTCGCGAACACCATGCAGCACGCGCGCACGGCCGAGGGAGACGCGCCCGTAAAGGCAGCGTAGCCCACAAGCGTTATCGCCAATATCACCCGCTGAAAACCACGTGAGCACCGAGTCTTTTGCAATACGCCCTCGATCACAAACCCCACGATAGCCAGATGGCTGCCCGAGACGGCGATAAGATGCGCCGTTCCCGTCACCGAAAACCAGTCGCCCGCCGGCTGGGCGCGCAGCTCGGCCGAACGACCACAGACGACACCGGCTATGAGCGCACGTGCCGGGTCGGTCGCAGGCGCGATGAACGCAAGCAGCCAATTTCGCAGCCGAAGCAGCGGCCCCGGAGAGCCCTCATCGACCGACACAATCCGAACGGCTTGAACCTTGCGCACCTCGCCTCGGAGCACGCGCAATCGTCCATACGCATCGTTCTCAAAACGTGAAACGCGACCGATAACACGCACGTGCGCCCCGACCTTGAGCTCGCGGTCGCACGATAGGCGAACCGTTGCCAAGTTCTTACCGTCCGCGCGTACCTCGCAGGTATAGGAATACACGTCGTCGTTTATGGATGGATCACCCTGCACGACAAACTCGAGGCTGCTTGCCGCTCGACCGTCGAGCGCCTTCGAGGCGTTGAGCGCGCCCGCAGCCCACCACGCCGAGACGACCGCTCCCGCCACGAGACCGACGGACGCGGCATACAGCCACCGCTTCCAAGGGGCAAGCCGCGCACAAGATTGAGCCAGCACAACGAATACCGCCGCCGCAACGGGAATGGCCCATAGCAGCCCGACCGCCGGCGCCTGCTCCCTCAGCAGCGCATCAGCGGCCACGTTGAGCACCAAGGCGCAGCTCATACACATGCCGGCACACAGGGCCATCGTCCACGGCATCAGGGGCCGCGGAGGCATCACATGTTCGCGCTCGGTCGCACTCATACGCAGATGCAATCTTTGATTTTGGCAAGCTTCTTCTCGCCGATTCCCGACACACGCATCAGATCGTCAACCGAGGCAAAAGCACCGTTCTTTGTACGCTCATCGATAATCGACTGTGCCATGGAGGGACCGATGCCCGAGAGCGTCTGCAGCTCTGCCGCGCTTGCCGTATTGATGTTGACTAGGCCCGTTGCGCCACTCACGCCCAATGATGCGGAAGCCCCACCATCAACACCGGCTTCCGCAATGGACGCCTGCTGCTCCCCCACCGTTGGAACGTGAATCTTCTGCCCATCGACGACCTTGGATGCCCGATTGAGCCCCGTAACGTCTGCCTCGGGCGCCAGCCCGCCGGCGGCATCTATCGCCTGAGCCACCCGCGCGCCGTCCTTGACGCGATATACACCGGGCGACACAACGGCACCATCAACATCGACATAAACCTCTGCCGCGGCAGACGCCTTAGACGAAGAGCCTTCGGATGTCTTTCCGCTCGAGGCATCGCCGGATCCCGGCTCCACTAACGAGCCCGAACCATCAGTGCGCTCAAACGACACGCCGCCAGTACCGCCGCCAAGGTTCGCCATCGCCAAGCCGCTCGCCATCGCAATGACGACCAGTATCGCCATCACCACTGCCTTGTGACCGAGCAGCTTGTCCGCCAAGCGGTCCATCCGTTTGACCCGTTCGTGTTGTTCGCGCTGCGCCATAGCAAAACCTCCCAACACCATCGTGTCAGGAAAAAAGCCCTGCAACAGCCACGCTCCAAAACCGGTTTTAGCGGTCAAACCAAATACCGACCAAAACCTTGCACAAATCTGTCCATTTATTCAGGCACACGTCAGCAAATGAACACTTAGCCGCAAAAAGCCCAGATAGCAAAAGACCGACGATGCAGGCGCATCGTCGGTCTATGCACAAATTTACTCGTGATCTTGGTAAATCTCACGCGGAGCAAGCTCCGAATGTTTGCGTTTTAAGGTCTTGGGGGCCTTATACGTGTTGCTTTCGAAGTCGATGTACTCAGTCTGCTTGAGTAGGCGCTCGATCATCTCCTCGTGATCGAACAACTCCCAGGCCTCATGCACGGCATCGAGTTTAGCGTGCGTCTCGGGACGACGCGGCATAAACAGCGTGCAGCAGTCGGGAGCGGCCTCAGTCGAGATATCGAACGTACCAATCTCCTCGGCGCGCGCGATGATCTCCTGCTTGTCCGAACCGATGAGAGGACGGAACACGGGAATCTTCACGGCCTCGTTAACGGCCATGATATTCTCAAGCGTTTGGGAGGCAACCTGTCCAAGCGATTCGCCCGTCACGATGGCCTTGGCGCCCTCGATGTGTGCAATGCGCTCGGCAACCGAATACATAATGCGGCGATACATGATCACGCGCAGGTTGCTGGGACAGGTGACCGAAATCTCACGCTGGCAGTCGCCAAACGGCACCACGTACAGGCGGCCGATCTGGACACCCGGCTCAAGCGCACGGATGATGTCCTGCACCAAATACTCGCTCGTGTCGGGCGTCTGCGGACGACCTGAGAAATGTACCGGCACGCACACCGCGCCGCGACGCGCGAGCATCCAGGTTGCCACCGGAGAATCAATACCCGACGACAGCAGCGTCACGACCTTGCCGGCAGAACCCACCGGCAGACCGCCCACGCCGCGCTCGGAGCGCGCGTACACATAAACGCTACCCTGGACCACCAGTACGTGCACCATCGCATCGGGGTCGTGCATTTGAACCTTTTTATCGGGGAAGGCCTCGCACAGCACCTCGCCCACCTGACGATTGATGTCAATCGAGGTGAGCTCATAATCGGTATTGGAGCGCTTGGCGTGCACCTTAAACGAATCGAAGGAACCAAACTCGCGCAGCGCCTTCACGGCGGCGGCACAGTACTCCTGAGGGTCGCGATTGGTGTGATACGCCAAAGACACACGAGCAACGCCGGGAACGGTGCGAATGACACGCGCCGCCTCGTCGGCCTGATGCTCGTTAAAGGTCACGAGGATATAACCGGAAATTCGAGACACGGCATTCACGGAAAAGGCGGCCAAGGCCGCCTTGATGTTATCCATGAGGATATGCTCAAAATGTGCGCGGTTCTTACCCTTCAGTCCAACCTCGTGATAGTGGACCAGGCAGACGCGAGCCGCCATTTAGGCTTCAGCAACCTTGTGGCCGAGCGCCTTCTCGTAACGGGCCTCGTCGTAAGAGATGTCGCCGTCGACAATCTCGTCCATAGCCATCGAGATGGTGTCGGCACCGGAAAGCCCGATGGTGATGTCATCGACATCCTGGACGGCAAGCACGCGGTTGTGCTGGCCACGCAGCATGCTATTGATATCGCAGGCGCGCTTGGAGGCAAGCGAAGCGAGCAGGAAGCGGTTGTGATCGGTCTTCTCCAGAAGATCGTCAATGCAAGGCTTTACAACGGACACGGACCTCAGATCCTTTCATGCATATCGAGAACGCGAACGAGCTCATCGGTCGCGCGGTCGAGATCGTCATTAACCACGACGTCGTCGTAGCGGTCGGCAAGGGCAAGCTCATCGGCGGCGTTTGCCATACGCAGCTCAATCGTCTCGGGCGTCTCGGTACCGCGACCGACTAGACGCTCGCGGAGCACCTCAAGCGAAGGCGGCTTGATAAAGATCAGCACGGCCTCGGGGAAACGCTCCTTCACCTGCAGGGCGCCCTGGACATCGATCTCCAAAATCAGAGATGCGCCAGAGGCGAGCTTGGATGTGACCTCGCTCACCAACGTGCCGTAGCAGTTACCGTGGACCTCGGCCCACTCAACAAACTCACCGTTTGCCACGCGGCGGTCGAACTCCTCGCGCGTCAGAAAAAAGTAGTTGACGCCGTCGACCTCACCTTTGCGTGGTGCTCGCGTGGTAGCCGAAACCGTCAGGCCCAGGTTCGAGCGGCGCTCGCGCACACGAGTGACGAGCGTACCCTTCCCTGCGCCTGACGGTCCAGAAATCACAAAGAGCTTGGAATCCTGAGCGCTCACTTATTTGGTCAGCTGCTCGAGGAGCTGCTCGCGCTGACGGACGCCGAGGCCCTGGACGCGACGGGTAGCGGAGATACCGAGCTCCTCCATGATCTTGGCGGCCTTGGCCTTGCCATAACCAGGGAGAGACTCGATGAGGGTGGAAACCTTCATGCGGGAAGCGATGGGGTCATCGGAGTTGAGCACGGACTCAAGGGACTTCTCGCCCTTCTTGATCTGCTCGCGAAGCTCAGCGCGGGCGTGACGTGCGGCAGCAGCCTTCTCAAGAGCCTGCTTGCGCTGCTCATCGGTAAGCTGAGGGAGTGCCATTCGTACCTCCAAATAGTTGGGTTATATCTGATTCAATAATTGGCATTTTAGCACGTAGAACGTGCAAAATGCCCAATCGCGGCTCCATAGGTTAGACGATACCCGCAAAAAGTGCAATATACTGCGCCCAAAGTTAAGCCCCTGACCTGCGATTCCACACAAAGGATGGGAAAGTTTACGCAGGCACAGGGGCTATTTTGTGCTAATGAGACCCAAAAGTGGTGACTTAGGGGAATCTTTTACGCGACGTTTTCGACCAGCTCGGCGACGATGGCGTCAAAGGCGGCAACCGGATCGTCGGCGCCGGTGATGGGACGGCCCACCACAATGTGGCTTGCGCCGCGCTCGATAGCCTGGGAAGGCGTCGCCACGCGGGACTGGTCGCCTAAGGCGGCGCCCACCGGACGCACACCCGGAGTCACGATCAGGGCATCAGGACCCAGCAGCTCACGCATGTCGTGAGCCTCCATCGGCGAGCACACGATGCCATCGATGCCACTGGCCTGAGCGAGCTTTGCCAGGCGGGCGGCCTCCTCGGCCACCGGCGACTCGACGCCAATCTCGCTCAAGGCATCCTGATTCATGCTCGTGAGCACGGTGATGGCGACGAGCTTGGCGCGGTCCTCGCGTGCTTCCTCGGCACCCTCGCGGCAGGCAGCGAGCATGGCGCCCGAACCCAAGCCGTGAACCGAGAGCAGGTCGGCACCGGCAAGCGAGGCCGAGCGGGCGGCACCGCGAACCTGATGCGGAATGTCATGGAACTTAAGGTCAAGGAAAACCTTAAAGCCCAGGTCCTTAAAGGTCTTGACGATCTCGGGGCCCTCAGCGTAATAGAGCGTCATACCAACTTTAAGCCAGGCGGCATGGCCCGAAAGCTCGTGGGCGAGCTCGAGCGCACGCTCGCGGTCGCAGTCGAGAGCGACGATTACGCGGTCGCGGGCATCGGTCTCTAGCATTCGAAAGCACCTACCAGTTCGTTGATGTCCTTCACGCCTTGGGACTCAGCCCAGGCCTCGAGCTCGTGCGCGATCTTGAGCGAAGCGCACGGATCGACGAAGTTGGCCATGCCGACCGACACGCAGGTGGCGCCGGCCAGGATAAACTCGGCCGCATCCTCGCCGGTCATGACACCGCCGACGCCGTTGATGGGGATATCGACGGCCCGGGCAACCTCCCAGACCATGCGCACGGCGATGTGGTGGCACAGCGGGCCCGAAAGGCCGCCCTTGGGCTTGGCCACGCGGGACTTGCGGGTATGGACGTCGATGGCCATGCCCTGAATGGAGTTGATGACCGAAAGGCCGTCGGCGCCGGCAGCCTCGAGGGCCTTGGCAATCTCGGCGACGTTGACCGGCGCCATCTTCACGAACAGCGGCTTATCGGTCACCTTGCGGCAGGCAGCCATAACGGATGAGGCGCCCTCGGGCGTAGAGCCCATGGCGGCACCGCCGGCGGCGATATTAGGGCAGCTCACGTTGATCTCGTAGCCGGCAGCCCAGGGGCACAGCTCGACATACATCTCGAGCGCGCGGACAAACTCGTCAACGGAGTGGCCGGCAACCTGACAGATGACCTGGCAGCCGTCCTTGGACAGCTGTTCGAGCCACGGACCGGACTCGCGAGCAAAGGCGGCCACGCCGGGGTTCTGAAGGCCCACGGAGTTGATCATACCGCCGGGGATCTCGGCCATGCGGGGCGCGGGGTTGCCGGGCCAGGGCTCGGCAGCGCAACCCTTGGTGGTGATGGCGCCCAGCTGGGAAACATCAAAGAAGTTCTGGAACTGCCAACCGTAACCAAAAGTACCGGCTGCGGTGTTGATGGGGTTCTGCATCTTGACGCCGCCGAAATCGACGGCCATGTTCACGGTACCCACTAGAAGACCACCACCTTGGAAGCATCGAACACGGGGCCGCACATGCAAGCACCCTTCATACCGTCGACCGTCTCGACATTGCAGGTGTTGCAGGCGCCAAAGCCACAGCTCATCATGCGCTCAAGCGACACCTCGCAGTACGCACCGGCCTCGGCGGCAGCGGCGGCGACTTTCTTCATCATGACAGCGGGGCCGCAGCTGGCGACGTAGTCGTAGCCGCCCTCGCCGAGCAGCTCGGCTGCCGGGTCGGTGCAAAAACCGTGCGTGCCCAGCGTGCCATCGTCGGTGCACACGTTAACCGTGGCGCCCAGCGCGCGGAACTCATCGACACCCACGGCCTTGGAAGCGGTGCCAAAGCCCAGGCACACGTCAACATCCACGCCCTGCTCGGCAAGCATACCGGCAAGACACAGCACAGGCGGAACGCCGATGCCACCGGCGACGAGCAGCGCCTTCCTGGTGCCCTCGGGAACAAGCCAGCCGCGGCCGCCAGGGCCCAACAGGTTGGACTTGGAGCCGGGACCCATCTGCGACAGACGACGGGTGTCGTCACCCACGACGGCGTACCACAGCTCGACGGTACCGGCCTCGGCGTCAGCGCGATAGAAGCTCAAGGGCACGCGAAGCAGCGAGGACGCATCGCCGGGCACGGCAATGTTCACAAACTGGCCGGGCTTGAGCGCACTTGCAAGCTTGGGGGCCGAGATGACGAGCGAGAAGATGCCATCGGCGATCTCCTGGTTCGAGACGACCTCGAAGTCGTGCATGCGTGCAGTGGAAGGTGTGGGCATAGACGCTCCAATCCCCCATGCGGTTGCATGGTCAAAACGAACAGAAAGCGCGGCACCGCAAGGGCACCGCGCACAAAAGCGATAAGGCTATGCTAGCAGATGCAGCCGTCGGCGAGCGTCTGCTTACCGCCGACAAACACATCGGTGGCACGACCGGTAAGCGTGCGGCCGGCAAAACCGGAGTTCTCGGCGCGCGACTCGTAACCGTCCTCGCCGACCGTCCAGGTGGCAGAGGGGTCGAACACGGTCAGGTCGGCAACGGAGCCCGCCTTGACCTGAACCTGGTCGAGGCCCAGGATCTCACGCGGCTTGATGGCCATGAGCTCGACCATACGGCCCATGCTCATCTTGCCCGTGTTGACCAGCTCGGTGAGTACGAGCGACAGCGAGGTCTCGAGGCCGATCATGCCAAAGGGCGCAAGCTCGAACTCGCGGGCCTTCTCCCACGGGGTGTGGGGAGCGTGATCGGTGACGATAGCGTCGACGGTGCCGTCGATGACGCCCTGACGGATGGCCTCGGCATCCTCCTCGGTACGCAACGGCGGATTGACCTTGAGCGAGGTGTTGTAGGTCTCGTCCAGGTCGTTCTCGGTCAGGAACATGTGGTGCGGGGTGGCCTCGCAGGTAACCTGAACGCCCGCGGCCTTGCCGGCACGCACGAGCTCCAGGCCATGGGCGGTGGAGATGTGCTGGATGTGCAGCTTGGCACCGGTCAGCTTGGCGATCTCGATGTCGCGGGCGATCTGGAGCTCCTCGCCGGCAGCCGGCCAGCCCTCGAGAGCCAGACGGGTCGAAACCTTGCCCTCGTTGATCTGGCCGTGGCCGACCAGATCCTCGTCCTGGCAGTGGCTCATAAAGACCTTGCCGAACATCTTGCCGTAGTCCATGCAGCGACGGAGCATGCCCGCGCCCTGCACGCCGCGACCATCGTCGGTGAAGGCGACGGCGCCGTGGGCGACCATATCGCCCATCTCGGACATGGCCTCGCCCTTAAGACCGCGGGTCATGGCGCCCGAAGGATAGACGCGGCAGTGACCGACCTCGGCAGCACGGGACTTGACGAACTCCACGACGGTGCCGTTATCGGTGACGGGATCGGTGTTGGGCATGGAGCACACGCCGGTAAAGCCGCCCTTGGCAGCCGCGCGGGTACCGCTCTCGATGTCCTCTTTGACCTCGTAGCCGGGCTCGCGAAGGTGAACGTGCATATCCACCAGGCCGGGGACGAGGTACTTGCCGGAAAGGTCGCGGACCTCGGCTCCCTCGACGGCGAGATTCTCGCCGACCTCGGCGATCTTGTCGCCGTCAATCAGGACGTCAACGACACCGTCAAGCTCGACGGACGGGTCGACGACGTGGGCATTCTTAAGAAGCAAGGCCATTATCGGCACCTCCAAGCAGCAGATACAGGATAGCCATACGCACGCAGATACCGGCGTAGACCTGCTCCAGGATGACGGAGCGTTGCGGGTGGTCGGCCATATAGGAGTCGAACTCGACGCCGCGGTTGATGGGACCCGGGTGGCAGATGATCGCATCGGGCTTCATGAGCTTCTCGCGGTCCTTGGTCAGGCCGAAGAGCCTGTGGTACTCACGAATGGTCGGGAACGGGGCACCCTCGAGGCGCTCCTGCTGCACGCGCAGCATGTAGACGACGTCCAGCTCGGGCAGGACGGAATCGAGGTCGCTCGTCACGTGGTCGCAGCCCAGAACCTCGGGCGCCGGCGGCAGCAGCGTGCCGGGGGCGACGGCGTAGGTCTCGCAGCCCATGATCTTAAGGGCGGGGATCAGCGAGCCGCAGACGCGGGAGTGCGCGATATCGCCGACGACAGCGACCTTCAGACCGTGGAAGTCACCCTTGTGCTCCCAGATGGTGTACAGGTCGAGCAGGGCCTGCGTGGGATGGTTGTGCTTGCCGTCACCGGCGCAGATGACGCTCGCGGGCGAGTTCTGCGTGACGATGTAGGGAGCGCCGGCGTGCTTATCACGCACGACGATACAGTCGATCTTATAGGCGTTGAGGGTCTCGACGGTGTCGACAAGGCTCTCGCCCTTGACCGTGGAGGTCGAGGAGCCGCCAAAGTTGAGGCTGTCGGCCGAAAGACGCTTCTCGGCGAGCTCGAAGGAGCTACGGGTGCGCGTCGAGGGCTCGTTGAACATGTTGACGATGGTCTTGCCCTTGAGCGTGGGGACCTTCTTGATCGCACGCTCGTTAACCTCGGAGAACGCCTTGGCGGTCTCGAGGATGAGCTTGATGTCCTCTTCGGAGTACTCGGTAATGTCGATCAGGTGCTTATGGTTGAACGCCACGGTACTACTCACCTCCCAGCGGCGCGGAGCCCACGTGGGAACCCGGCGCGACGTCGTTAATCTCGACGGCGGTGTGGCCGTCGACTTCCTTCATATATAGGTGCACGTTCTCCTCATGCGACGAGGGAACGTTCTTGCCGACAAAGTCCGGCGAGATGGGGAGCTCGCGGTGGCCGCGGTCAACGAGGACAGCCAGCTCAATGCGGTTCGGACGGCCCAGGTCCATGACGGCGTCGAGAGCGGCGCGAATGGTACGGCCCGTATACAGGATGTCGTCCACCAGCACGACGCGCTTGCCGTCGACGCTGAAGGGAATGTTGGTGGCGTGGATCGCGGGAGCGAAATTGGTCGCATAGTCATCGCGGTAGAAGCTGATGTCGAGGCTGCCGAGCGGAACGTCGACGCCCTCGATCTCCTTGATCTCCTCGGCGAGCTTCTTTGCCAGAAGGTCGCCGCGCGTGACGATGCCGACCAGAGCGAGGTCTTCACAGCCCTCGTTGCGCTCGAGAATCTCGTGCGCGATGCGGGTCATCGCTCGATTGACGGCGGTCTCGTCCATGATGACCGCCTTGGGGGAAGTCGTGCCCATCGATCTCCTTCCTCACATGTCTTGACTGCTGACACAGTCAAAAAAATAGATGCCCGACCGCTTAAAGCGGACCAGACACCCACAGGAAGGGCTGCTCTTTGGGCAGCTATGTAATTCCATGTGGGTATCTCGTACCCCTTTAATGGTCATGGGATAGTGTAGCCAACCTCGAGCTTAATTGCGAGCATAAATACAGAGCAATCCGTAAACGGAGCCCAAAGCTCAATAAACCTATATATTTGTGGGACGAGCTTGAAAACGCACGCACGAGCTGGCATAATCCCCTCTGCTGCACGCAAATCGGATCTACGTCCAGGGCCGTGGCGTGAGCACTATCGCCAAAAGAGGAATATCTCTGTGTAGATTGCGCACAGGGAGCGACTTCTGTGCTATAGTTCAGGCTTGTTTGTTAACGCGACATGTTCGTTTGTCGCCCAAGGAGGGTCAGTTATGTCCAAAGTTTGCGAAGTTTGCGGTAAGCACCCCGTTGCCGGTCGCTCCATCAGCCACTCTCACCGCGTCACCAACCGTAAGTTCCGCCCCAACATCCAGCGCGTTTACGTCGTCGTCGATGGTCACCGTCGCAAGATGAACGTTTGCTCCACCTGCCTCAAGTCCGGCAAGGTTGCGCGCTCGTAAATAAGGTCTTACCAACAAGTACCTCGGACTCTCCGGGTCAAAGACCTCGCGTTCATATAGAACTTACCAAAGGCGCCCTCCCCTACGGAGGGCGCCTTTTTGCACTCATTGGGGACAGACTTATATGAGGGTTTGCAGATGTCAAAGGGATCATAGCGCAGCTGGTATGCCTTGTAACTAACGGTACGCCTCGAGCGAGTCGGACGCACCTTACACGGGATTGAAATGGATGTAATCGAGTAGCTGCACCGCCTGTGTGTCCGACTCAACCGCGACCCGCGAATAGCGATTATCAAACAGATGTCCCGTTTTCCCATTGAAATACTCATGAGAGTCTGTCCCCAATGAGCGGGGCGATGCAGCGGGCAGATAGTTCTAGTTAAAACGTTTCAGTTTATTGAAGCGTTTTAGTGTGCCTTTTAGAGGAATCTGACCGTTCGCCGAATAATTTCTTGCTATCATGCAAGACGTAGGGTAAATCTCCGATCGCAAGGAGACACAAATGGTGAAAAAGTCACCGGAAAACACTACTCCCGCAATTGTGGACAACGTAGAGGCGCTTGAGGCTAAGCTCGCTCAGATGCGAGAGGCCCAGGCGCTTTTTGCTACGTACACGCAGGAGCAGGTCGACAAGATCTTCTATGAGGCCGCCATGGCCGCCAACAAGGCTCGTATCCCGTTGGCGAAAATGGCCATCGAGGAGACCGGCCGCGGCGTTCTTGAGGACAAGGTCATCAAGAACCACTACGCCGCAGAGTACATCTACAACGCTTACAAGAACACCAAGACCTGTGGTGTCCTGGAGCGCGACGAGGCTTACGGCATCACCAAGATCGCCGAGCCCATCGGCATCGTGGGCGCCGTCATCCCGACGACCAACCCCACCTCCACCGCAATCTTCAAGACGCTGATCAGCCTGAAGACCCGCAACGCCATCATCATCTCCCCGCACCCGGCTGCCGCCAAGTGCACCATCGCCGCCGCCAAGCTCGTGCTTGACGCCGCCGTCAAGGCTGGTGCCCCCGAGGGCATCATCGGCTGGGTCGATGTCCCCTCCATCGAGCTGACCAACATGGTCATGCGCGACGTCGACATCATCCTCGCCACCGGTGGCCCGGGCATGGTCAAGGCCGCCTACTCCTCGGGCAAGCCCGCCCTGGGCGTTGGCGCCGGTAACACCCCGGTCGTCATCGACGACACCGCCGACGTGCTGCTCGCCGTCAACTCCATCATCCACTCCAAGACCTTCGACAACGGCATGATCTGCGCTTCCGAGCAGTCCGTGACCGTCATCGACACCATCTATGACCAGGTCAAGGCCGAGTTCCAGAAGCGCGGCTGCTACTTCGTCAAGCAGGGTGCCGAGATGGAGGCCCTGCGTGCCGCCATGTTCAAGAACGGCGCCCTCGATCACCGCATCCCCGGCATGGCTGCCGCCAAGATCGCCGAGCTCGCCGGCATCGAGGTTCCCGCCAAGACCAAGATCCTGATCGCCGAGGTCACTTCCACCGACCCCGCCAAGGAGGAGTTCTCCCACGAGAAGCTCTCCCCGGTCCTGGCCATGTATCACGCCAAGGACTTCCAGGAGGCCGTCGACAAGGCCGAGCACCTGGTGCTCGCCGGTGGCCCGGGCCACACCGCCTCTCTGTACGTGCACCCCGCCCAGGCCGAGAAGATCAGCCTGTTCGAGCACGTCATGAAGGCCTGCCGTATCGTCATCAACACCCCGTCTTCGCACGGCGGCATCGGTGACCTGTACAACTTTGGCATGAAGCCGTCTCTGACCCTGGGCTGCGGCTCCTGGGGCGGCAACTCCGTCTCCGAGAACGTTGGGGTGAAGCACTTGATCAACGTTAAGACTGTGGCCGAGCGCCGTGAGAACATGCTGTGGTTCCGCGCTCCCGAGAAGGTCTACTTCAAGAAGGGTTCCACGCCCGTCGCTCTCGACGAGCTCGGCACCGTCATGGGCAAGAAGCGCGCCTTCATCGTCACCGACCAGTTCCTCTTCAAGAATGGCAACACCCGCGCCATCGAGGCCAAGCTCGACGAGATGGGCATCGCCCACGACTGCTTCTACGACGTTGAGCCTGATCCGTCGCTGCAGTGCGCACGTCGCGGCGCCAAGCAGATGGCTCTCTTTGAGCCGGACGTCATCATCGCCGTCGGCGGTGGCTCCGCTATGGACGCCGGCAAGATTATGTGGATGATGTACGAGCACCCCGAGTGCAAGTTCGAGGACATGGCCATGGACTTCATGGACATCCGCAAGCGTATCTTCACCTTCCCCAAGATGGGCAAGAAGGCCTACTTCGTCGCCGTCCCGACCTCCTCGGGTACCGGCTCCGAGTGCACGCCGTTCGCCATCATCACCGACAAGGAGACCGGCATCAAGTGGCCGCTCGCCGACTACGCGCTGCTCCCCAACATGGCTATCGTCGACGCCGACAACTGCATGACCGCCCCGCGCGGCCTGACCGCTGCCTCCGGCATCGACGTCATGACCCACGCCATCGAGTCCTACGTCTCCATCATGGCTTCCGACTACACCAAGGGCCTCTCCGAGCGCGCTGCCAAGCTCGTCTTTGAGAACCTGCCCTCCAGCTTCACGAACGGCGCCAAGGACCCGCACGCCCGCGAGGAGATGCACAACGCCTCCTGCATGGCCGGTATGGCCTTCGCCAACGCTTTCCTGGGCCTCAACCACTCCATGGCTCACAAGCTCGGCGCTTTCCATCACCTGCCCCACGGCATCGCTAACGCCGTCATCCTGACCCGCGTCATGCGCTACAACGCCGCCGAGGCTCCCGTCAAGATGGGTACCTTCTCCCAGTATCCTTACCCCAACGCGCTGCACAACTACGCCGAGATGGCCAAGTACTGCGGCATCGAGGGCAAGGACGACAAGGAGGTCTTCGAGAACTTCATCACGAAGCTCGAGGAGCTCAAGGACTTCATCGGTGTCAAGAAGACCATCGCCGACTACGGTGTTGACGAGCAGTACTTCCTCGACACCCTCGACGAGATGACCGAGCAGGCATTCAACGACCAGTGCACCGGCGCTAACCCGCGCTACCCGCTCATGAGCGAGATCAAGGAGCTCTACCTGGACGCCTACTACGGCCGCGAGCCCCAGGACTACGCCGTCTGCTAGTTTTTAGCACGGTTTTTTGCGGCGGGGGTGCACGGGTGTTTCACACATCCCCGCCGTCGCTTCTATCGCATCGTTGAAAGGATGCAACCATGCTGCTACCCGATTCCAAGACCGAGCTCGTCCGCCGTGGCAACAAGGTCGTTTACGACCTGGGCGACAAGATCGTCAAGGTCTTTAACGAGACCAAGCCTGTCTCCGACGTGTTCAACGAGGCTTTGAATCTTGCCCGCATCAATGAGTGCGGCATCCGCAGCCCCAAGGCTCTCGAGGTTTCCCAGCTCGAGAACGCCAACGGCTGGGCGCTCGTGACCGAGAAGGTTCCGGGCACCACCCTTGCCGAGAAGATGACTGCCGAGCCCCAGCGCTTTGGTGAGTACCTCGAGATGTTCGTCGACCTCCAGATCGAGATCCACGGCTACACCTCCCCGCTGCTCAACCGTCAGCGCGACAAGTTCGCCCGCATGATCGACAGCCTTGATCAGCTCAATGCCACCACGCGCTACAACCTTCAGGAGCGTCTGGACGGCATGACCAAGGAGTTCAAGGTCTGCCACGGCGACTTCAACCCCTCCAACGTCATCGTCGGCGACGACGGCCAGCTCTATGTGTGCGACTGGGCACACGCTACCCAGGGCTCCCCTGCTGCCGACGTTGCCACCACCTACCTGCTCTTTGCCCTCAACAGCAAGGACCAGGCCGAGGCTTATCTGGAGCTCTACTGCGACCGCGCCGACATGCCCATGCAGGTCGTGCGTCAGTGGACGAGCATCGTCGCCGCTTCCGAGCTCGCTCGTAAGCGCAACGTGAACGATGAGTTCCTGAAGAACTGGATCGACGTCGTCGATTATCAGTAATATCTGAGCGATTTATTTCGCATCGGAGGCACAAAGGAAACCCCGCAGCTCGCATGGGCTGTGGGGTTTCCTTTTAGCGATTGAGTACGCCGACAAGATAAAAGGACGGCCCCGCATCTCCCCTATCTGGAGAAATGCGGGGCCGTCCCGTATATCGAACTACAAGCGAAATCGCCGATTAACGGCGTGCCGCCTTCACAAGCTCGGCGACCTTGGCGACGACCTCGTCGATCGCCACGTCCTCGCGCTCACCCGTAGCACGGTCCTTGAGCTCGACGGTGCCGTTCTTGAGGCCACGCTTACCCAGAACGACCTGATACGGGAAGCCCATAAGGTCGTTGTCGGCAAATTTAAAGCCGGGACGCTCGTCACGGTCATCGACGACGACCTCGATACCCTCGGCGCACAGGCCATCAACGATCTGCTCGCAGACGGTAGCGCACTCCTCCTTCTTGGGATCGAGCGGAATCACCGCGACCTCGTACGGGGCAACGGAGACCGGCCAGACGATACCGTGCTCGTCGTTGTGCTGCTCCACGACGGCAGCGAGCGAGCGGGACACACCAACGCCGTAGCAGCCCATGATGAGCGGCTTCTCCTTGCCATCCTCGTCCATAAAGGTGGCACCCATGGCCTCGGAATACTTGGTGCCCAGCTGGAAGACCTGAGAGACCTCGATGCCGCGGGCAGCGGAGAGCGGCTTGCCGCAGTGCGGGCAGGGGTCGCCGGCAACGACGGTGACCAGATCGGCCCACTCATCGACGGTAAAGTCGCGCTCGGGGCAGGCACCGGTAAAGTGATAATCGACCTCGTTGGCACCGCAGGCCCACTGCTTGGAATCGCGCAGGCTCTCGTCGCACACCAGACGGATGCCCTCGGGCAGGTTGACCGGTCCGATAAAGCCCTTGTGCAGGCCGTTCGCTTGAAGCTCCTCGTCGGTCATCATGCGGTAGCCCTTGCCAAAGACATGCTCGGCCTTGCAGTCATTGAGCTCGTGGTCGCCCGGGACAATGGCCACGACCGGCTTGCCCTCGGAGTCGATGAGTGCCAGCGACTTGCGCGTGCCGTTCTCGGGGAAGCCGAAGAACTTGGCAACGGCCTCGATGGTGCCCATACCCGGAGTCTCGACCTTGGTGAGCGTGCCATCGCCGGGGCCCTCGGTCACAACGACCTTGGTGCTTGCAGCCTCGTCATCGGCAGCAAAACCGCAATCGTCGCAGTAGACGAGCGAAGCCTCGCCGGCGTCGGCAAGAGCCATGTACTCGACGGAAGTGTCGCCGCCGATCTCGCCGGAGTCGGCGACAACGGGCAGAGCCTTGATGTAGCAGCGCTCGCAGATGTTAGCGTAGGCCTGCTTCATCTTGTCGTACTCCTCCTGCAGGCTCTCCTGCGTGGCGGAGAAGCTGTAGGCGTCCTTCATGATGAACTCGCGACCGCGCATCAGGCCAAAGCGGGGTCGGAACTCGTCGCGGAACTTGTCCTGAATGTGGTACAGGTTGACGGGCAGCTGTTTGTAGGAGCGCAGCTCATTGCGCACCAGGGCCGTGACGGTCTCCTCGTGGGTGGGACCCAGGACGAACTCGCGACCGTGACGGTCGTCAAAGCGCACAAGCTCCTTGCCATAGGCGTCGATGCGGCCGGACTCACGCCACAACTCGGCGTCGACCATGATAGGCATCATAAGCTCCTGGGCACCGGCAGCGTCCATCTCGTCGCGCACGATATTCTCGATCTTGCGGATCGAGCGCCATGCGAGCGGCAGATAGGAATACAGGCCGGCGGCCTCTTTGCGGATCATGCCGGCACGGAGCAGCAGGCGGTGGCTGGCGAGCTCAGCGTCCGCCGGATCCTCTTTAAGCGTCGGCGCATAGAGCTTAGACATATACATTGCTCGGGTCATTTATTTCTCCTCAATAAGCTTGTCGACCTCTGCCATAAGCGCGTCGACAATTTGGTCCTCAGCTACTTTACCAATGATCTGGCCATGCGAAAAGAGCAAGGCCTGACCACGTCCGCAAGCAACGCCCAGATCGGCATCAGAAGCCTCGCCGGGGCCATTAACGGCACATCCCATCACAGCGATCGAAAGCGGCGCGGAGTAGTTCTTAAGCCGCTCGGTAACCTCCTCGGCAATGGGAATAAGGTTAACCTGGCAGCGGGCGCATGTGGGGCACGAGACAATCTCGGGGCCACGGCGACGCAGGCCCAACGACTGCAGAATACCCCAGGCAACCGGCGGCTCCTCGACCGGATCGGCTGTGAGCGACACACGCATGGTGTCGCCAATGCCTTCGGAAAGCAAGATACCCAAGCCTACAGAGCTCTTGATGGTGCCCTGGAGCTTGGTCCCCGCCTCCGTCACGCCCAGGTGAAGCGGAACGTGGGGAATCTCACGCGACAGGGCTCGATAGGTATCAAGCGTCGTTTGCACGCTATGGGCCTTGGCCGAAAGCACAATGTTCGTAAAACCGCGGTCCTCAAAGTGCTTGACGAAGCGCTCGCTCGACATCACGAGCTTTTCGGGCTGCATGAGGTCGTCGCGCTCGGCGATATCCTGTTCGAGCGAACCGGCATTGACACCGATACGAATCGCGCACCCAGCGGCGCCCGCGGCATCGATCACGGCATCGACCTTGGCCCAATCGCCGATATTACCGGGATTGATGCGGAGCTTGGCGGCACCGGCCTCCACAGCGCCAATGGCCAGCTTGTGGTTAAAGTGGATATCGGCAACGATTGGCACCGGAGACTCGGCACAGATGGTGCGGAAACCCTCAAGCGCGGCCTCAGTGGGCACGCTCACACGCACGATATCGCAGCCAGCCTGCGCCAACGCGCACACTTGCGCAAGCGTTGCCTGGGCATCAGCGGTATCGGTGCAGGTCATGGATTGGACCACCACCGGCGCGCCGCCACCGATCTGCACACCGCCCACATGCACGGGGCGCGTCAACTCGCGAGGCAAAGGATGGGATAAAGACAATCCAAACACTCCCCTACAGAATAAATCGAAGGATGTCGGAACGAAGCATATAGACAAACAGCAGCGCAAAGAGCGCGATGCCCACATAGCTCACAATCGTCTGGACCTTGAGCGGAAGCTCGCGGCCAGCAATCTTTTGAATGATCTCGATGACCAGCTTGCCGCCATCGAGTGGTGGGATGGGCAGCAGGTTCATAAAGCCAAGCGAGAACGAAATGAGGGCGGCAAACGAAAGGAACGTGGCAGGGCCGGCAGCAGCAGCCTGTGAGGACATAACGCTAATGCCCACGATCGAAGAAGACTGATCGAGAATCTCCATCGTATGCTGCGGCTGGAGCAGGCGCATCACGCCCTCCGCTGTCTGCACGACACAGGAGAACGAAAGGCGAGCCGACGTGATGGGGTCTAAACGGACCACCTGCGTAGAGGCATACACACCTAGGCGCTCGTCCTCTTTGAGCGCAACCGAGGTCGAATGCTGCTTGCCGTCGCGCTCATACTCGATGGCGATATCGTCCTTACCGGCGGCCTTGCCGATGGCATCGTAAACGTCCATCCAGGTAGAGCACGATACTCCGTCAACCGAAAGGATCGCGTCGCCGCCCTCGATACCCGCCTTGGCGGCAATAGACCCCTCGTCAACCTGACCGATCACGTTGGTATCCATCGGCACGGTGACACCCGCAATAGAGTAGATGCTCATAAGCAGCAAAAAGCCCGTCAGGATATTGACGAGAATGCCCGCGAGCAGCATAAAGGCGCGCTTGAGAAAACCCTGGCCCAGATAGGTATGCGAACGCTCTTGCGCAAGGAACTCGGCTTCGCCGCACGGCAGCTCCCACACATCGCCCTCGGTAGTCGCATGCTCTCGATCGAAACGGCGGCCGTCAAAGGTGGTGTAACCCGCCGCGTCTCGCGGCAGCGTCTGATACTTGGTGGGATAGTAGCTCGGCGAGGGCTTCTCCCCTTCCTCATACCAAGGCGCGATAGAGCCCCAACCCAAGAGCAAGGCGCATGCCTCGAGCACAACCTCCTCGGATAGCTCGAGCTCGACAGCAAGGTCGGCCACGGTCACGCGACCATGACGATAGATAGCCGCGAGCACGCGATCGGCACACGAGACGTCGGTCGGATCCATACCGCAGATGGCAGCGTAGCCACCCAGCAGCAGCGGAGTCACGCCAAACTTGGTTCCAATGCGACGCGACGTGTAATGGATGTCAAAGCGGCAAGGCAGGCCCAAAAAGAACTCGGTCACACGGACGCCGCAGGCACGCGCCGCCAAAAAGTGGCCGCCCTCGTGCAAAAACACGAGGACGGAAAGCATCAGCAGGCCCCAAAAGACCGATGAGAGAACGCTCAGAACAGTATCCATAAAACGAAAAAGCAATCCTTATGGGTTAGGAACGGGTTGCGGCGAGCACCTGCGCAGCCTTTTCACGCGCCCATGCATCGATGTCGTGAAGCTGCTCAAACGAATCGACCGCCTGCATATCGTGGGAATCCATGCAGGATTCCACAATGCGATCGATATCGGTAAAGCTGCAGCCATCGTGCAGGAAGGCATCGACGGCGACCTCGTTGGCGGCATTGAGCACGCACGGCATGGTGCCACCCGTCTTGCCGGCACGTTCGGCCAGTGCCAGACAGCGGAAGGTATCCATGTCGGCAGCATCAAACGTGAGCTGCCCCAGCTCGCGGAAATCGATACGAGGCGCCGGGGTATCCCAACGCTCGGGATACGAGAACGCGAACTGGATGGGAATACGCATGTCGGAAGCACCGAGATGCGCCATCACGGAGCCGTCGGCGAACTCGACCATAGAGTGAATCTTGGACTGACGCTGCACGACCACGTTAATGAAATCGAGGTCGCAGTTAAACAGATGCATGGCCTCAATGCGCTCCAGGCCCTTGTTCATGAGGGTGGCGGAGTCGATGGTGATCTTGGCACCCATGGCCCACGTGGGATGTGCGAGGGCATCGGCACGCGTCACGCGGTCGAGCTCGTCGCGGGTGCGGCCAAAGAACGGACCGCCCGAGCAGGTGAGCCAAATGCAGTGGGCCTCGCGTGGGTTCTCCCCCAGATAGCACTGGTAGATGGCGGAGTGCTCAGAGTCGACTGGAATAAGCTGGCCCGGTTGCGCCAACGGCATAAGCAAGTCGCCACCGACGACGAGGGACTCCTTGTTGGCAAGGGCAAGGCGCTTATTTGAGGTCAAGGCCGCATGGCTCGCCTCGAGACCGGCGGCGCCCACAATAGCAACGAGCACGCAGTCGACATCGTCGCGACGCGCGAGCTCGCAAACCGCCTGCGCGCCAACGCCGAGCTTCGTTCCCTCGGGCAACTCCTGCAGCACGGCGTCATCGCCATGAGCGACATCGGCCACGGCAACCGCCGGAACCGAGAACTCGCGGGCAGCGGCAACGAGCTCGGAGGTACTGGAGTTAACGGACAGCGCCGTCACCTGCAGGCGATCGGCATGCTGACGGCACACATCGAGTGCCTGGGTGCCGATGGAGCCCGTACAACCCAGGATGGCAACACGGAGGCGTCCATCGGGGCCATACGTCGTCTGGAATGACATTACAGCACGCCTCCGATCATCAAAAGCAGCTGAGCGGTAATGCAGCCAAAGATAAGCGAGTCGCTACGGTCGAGCATGCCGCCATGGCCCGGGATAAGGTTGCCGGAATCCTTGACGCCCACGCCACGCTTGATGCGCGACTCGATAAGGTCGCCGATAACGCCCAAAATGGACACGACCACGCCGCACAGCAGCGCATAGGGCAGGCTGAGCTTGTAGAAGTGCGTCGCCCACAGAATGAGCCAAATCAAAACCGAGCCCAGGATGCCGCCGACAAACCCCTCCCAGCTCTTTTTGGGAGAGATCTTGGGAACCATCTTGTGCTTGCCGATACGGCTGCCCACAATGTAGGCAAACGAATCGGAGACCCAAAGGGACGCGCAAACGCCCACTGAAAGCAGGGCGCCGGCAAAACCGGGCACGGCATCGCGCAGCAGCACGATAGCCGACAGCATAAAGCCAGTGTAGATGGGACCCATGAGCGTCACGGCCACATCAGAGATGCGGGTACGCGGCGACCAGACATACCAAATGCCCACAGCGAGCATCAGGGCAAAAAGCAGGGCATTCAGCAACATCGAATCGCCCAACGCCGACAGCGGAAAGAGTACGGCGGCAGCGATACCCATGCGCTCGTTAGCCATCTTGCCATCGAGCCTCGTCATACGGAAAAACTCATAGCAGCACAGACCGCTCATGACAGAAACAAAGATGGCCGTGGGCACAATACCCAAAACCAAGCACAAGATAAAGACAACGGCGTAGACGATACCGGCGGCGGCACGGGTAATAAAGCCCGCCAGCCACGAACCGGTGCCGCTCTTCGCTGCAGGCGCTCCCGCAGTGGCAGCTTTGCGCAAAGGCGTCTTGGGAGCAGATGCCTTGGGACGATCGGACACGATTAAGCCTCCTCGGTCTTGCTCAGTCCACCAAACCTACGGTCACGGCCCTGATAGGCCAAAATGGCGTCGACAAGGCCCCAACGATCAAAGTCAGGCCAATAGGTATCGGTGACGTAGAACTCGGAATAAGCCACCTGCCACAGCAAATAGTTCGAAAGGCGCAGCTCACCAGAGGTGCGAATCACAAGCTCAGGATCGGGAAGACCGGCGGTATAGAGGTGGGAAGCCACCATGTCGTCATCAATTGCGGCAGGATCGATCTTACCGGCGGCAGTGTCGAGTGCAATTTGACGGACAGCGCGGGTAATCTCGGCACGCGCGCCGTAGTTGACGGCAAGCGCAAGCGTCATACCGGTGTGATCGGCGCACTCGGCAAGACCGCGTTCAAAAACATCGCGGGTCTTCTTGGGCAGCGCGGAAATGTCACCCAAAAAGACAACGCGCACATTTTCGCGCTTCAGAAGCGGCAGCTCGTCGATGAACGTCTTGGCAAACAGATGCATCAAGACGTTGACCTCATGCTGCGGACGGTTCCAGTTTTCGGTAGAAAACGCATAGGCCGAAAGCATGTCGACGCCCAGACGCACGCAGGCGGTAATAATCTCGCGAAGGGAGACGATACCCGCCTTGTGGCCCTCGGTGCGCGCAAGACCGCGCGACGTGGCCCAACGACCGTTGCCGTCCATGATGCACGAGATATGGTGCGGAATGTTATTGAGGTCAAGGTCGGAAAAACCGACGCCCGCAGGGGCGTCGGCAAAGTACTCGACCAGTTTATGCTCGTCGTATTGCACCTTAGATCTCCATGACCTCGGCTTCTTTTTCCTTCAGAAGCTCCTCGACCTTGGCGACATACTCATCAGTGTGCTTCTGGACCTTGGCCTGCTCGCGACGGACATCGTCCTCGGTGAGCTCCTCATCGCGCTCGAGCTTGTTGTTGAAGTCGCGACGGATGTTACGGATAGACACCTTGGCCTGCTCGGCGTACTCGCGGCACTCCTTGACGAGCTCGCGACGGCGCTCCTCAGTGGGAGCCGGGAACGGAAGACGAACGACGGTGCCATCGGAGTTGGGGGTAATACCCAGATCGGAAGCGCCGATGGCCTTGACGATAGCATTGATGAGTGCCTTGTCCCACGGCTCGATGAGCAGCATGTGGGCCTCGGGGGTCTTGACGGCGGCAACCTGCGTGACCGGCGTGGGAACACCGTAATAATCGACGGTGATGTCGGACAGAATGTTGGCATTGGCGCGGCCGGTACGGACCTTGGAGAAGTTATGCTTGAGGGACTCGAGTGACTTGTCCATATGGGCGGTGATGTTCTCTGCCATGCTTAATCCTCCTGATAGACGAGCGTGCCGACGGGCTCACCCGAAAGCGCGCGCTTGACGGTGTCCTCGCCATCGATGTTGAGGACCAAAATCGGCATACGGTTATCCTGGCACAGTGCCGTAGCGGTGGAATCCATAACCTGCAGACCGCGGACGAGAACCTCGTGATAGGTAATCTTGTCAAAACGGACGGCATCAGCGCACTTGACGGGATCCTTATCGTAGATGCCGTCAACCTTGGTGGCTTTAATCAGAATCTCGGCGCCGATCTCGCACGCACGAAGAGCCGCGGCGGTGTCGGTCGTAAAGTACGGATTGCCCGAACCGGCGGCAAAAATAACGACGTTGCCCTTGGAAAGGTGGTTGATGGCGCGACGGCGAATATAGGGCTCGCAGATCTCGTTCATCTGGATAGCGCTCATCACGCGGCAGGGAACATCGTTATGCTCGAAGGCATCCTGCAGGGCGAGCGCGTTCATAACGGTTGCCAGCATGCCCATGTAGTCGGCCTGAGCGCGCTCCATGCCACCGGCAGCGCCTGCCATGCCGCGGAAAATATTGCCGCCGCCGACAACGACGCCGACCTCATGGCCAACGGCGAGCAGCTCCTTGACCTGCTTAGCAAGATGGTCGGTAACCTTGGGGTCGATGCCATATTGGCCGTCGCCCATCAGCGCTTCGCCGGAAAGCTTAAGAAGCACGCGTTTATATCGGATGTCGGACAAAGCGATCCTCCTTTAGATTGAACTCTCAACATTCTATCAAAGGCTCTAAGAAGAGCCATGAAAAAGCAGGCTGTGAGTAAAACCCACAGCCTGCTCATTACCAGCTACAAGAGCTTATTTACTCGCCACGGACCAGACGGTCAAAGGCAACGACGGTAATGGTGTCGCCGAGCTCCTTGGAGACCTGCTCAGCGTACTTCTTGATGGTGAGGGAGCTGTCCTTGATGAACTCCTGCTCGGTGAGCACGGACTGCTTGTAGAACTTCTCCAGACGGCCGACAGCCATCTTCTCCTGAATGGCCTCGGGCTTGCCGGACTCGGCAGCCTGAGCCATGTAGATCTGCTTCTCGTGCTCGACGGTCTCGGCCGGAACCTGATCGCGGATAGCGCAGATCGGGGCGACGGCGGCAACCTGAAGGGCAACGTCGTGAGCGAAGGTCTTGAAGGACTCAGCCTGAGCGGTCTCGGCCTTCTCGAAGGCGAACTCGACGAGGACGCCGATCTTACCACCCATGTGGATGTAAGAAGCGAGCGCGCCGTTCTCAGCCTTGCGAGCAGCGAAGCGGGAGATCTTCATGTTCTCGCCCATGATGTGAATCATCTCGGTGAGCTCGGAGGAAACGGTCTCCTCGCCCATCGGCTTCTCGAGCAGAGCGTCGACGTCAGCAGGCTCGGTGGTAGCGACAACCTCAGCGACCTTGGAAGCAAAGCCGGTGAACTTGGCGTTGGAGCCAACGAAGTCGGTCTCGCAGGAGAGCTCGAGCAGAGCGCCGGTCTTGCCATCCTCGGAGACGAACGCGGCGACAGCGCCCTCGTTGGTCTCACGGCCAGCCTTCTTGGCAGCCTTGGCGAGGCCGTTCTTACGCAGAACGTCGACAGCGGCGTCCATGTCGCCGTCAGCCTCGACGAGAGCCTTCTTGCACTCCATCATCGGGGAGTCGGTCATCTCGCGGAGCTGCTTGACCATAGCGGCGGTAATCTGGGCCATTGTGGTTCCTTTCAAAGAGATGAAAAAGAATTAACTAAGACTGATTTACTCGGCCTTGGGCTCAGCGGCCATCTCGGCCTCGGAGACCTGCTCCTTGCCGGAGCCAGCGAGGCAGGCGTCAGCCATGAGCTCGCACATAAGGGTGACAGCGGAGATAGCGTCATCGTTGCAGGGGATGCCGTACTCGACCTCGTCGGGATCGGAGTTGGTGTCGATCAGAGCGACGACGGGGATGTTCAGGCGCTGAGCCTCCTTGATGGCGTTCTCCTCGCGCTTGGTGTCGATGACGAAGAGAGCCTGGGGCAGACCCTTCATGTCGCGGGCGCCACCGAGGTTGGTCTGGAGCTTGGTGAGCTCCTTGCCGAGCACAGCCTGCTCCTTCTTGGGCAGAACAGCCATGCGGCCGTCCTCGACCATGGCCTCGAGCTCCTCCATGCGGTTGATGCGGGAGCGGATGGTGACGAAGTTGGTCAGCATACCGCCGAGCCAACGCTGGTTGATGTAAGGCATGTTGGCGCGCTCAGCAGCGTTCTTGACGGCCTCCTGAGCCTGCTTCTTGGTGCCGACGAACAGCACGTTGCCACCCTTGGCGACGTTCTTGACGAAGGTGTAGGCCTGATCGGCGTCGAGGATGGTCTGCTTGAGGTCAAGGATATAGATGCCGTTGCGCTCACCGAAGATGAACGGCTTCATCTTGGGGTTCCAGCGGCGGGTCTGGTGACCGAAGTGGCAGCCGGCCTCGAGCAGGGTGCGGATATTAATCTTGGTAGCCATGTTAAACCTCCTGTGGTTTGCCTCCGCGCGGGGTCATCCTCCAAAACCAACCCGGACATGTGCTACCAAAGCCCGGGCACCACGGTATGGAGTAGCCGCGCGTGCGTGATAAAAACATGTTGCCGTGAAGCAACCCGATGAATGATAGCAGGAATGCTTCTTCCTGCCAACCCGCAATCAAAACCACACACCTCGATGCGGCGCGGGACGTCCCAGCCACTATTCGCCGCGGGGATGGGCTTGAGCCACGGCACGTTTGAGCCGATCGGGTGTGAGATGCGTGTAAATCTGCGTCGTGGACAGGCTCGCATGGCCCAGCAGCTCTTGAACCGAGCGCAGGTCCGCACCGCCCTCGAGCAAGTCGGTCGCAAAGGTATGGCGCATCGCATGCGGGGCGATGTCGGCCGGAATGCCGGCGAGCGTCGCCAGCGTATGGAACCGCCGCCTGAGCATGGCGGCACTCATGCGATTGCCGCGCGCCGATATAAGCAGCGGATGCGGCCCGGTAGCGGGGTCACGGCGCTTTGCCTGAGCGAGCAACACCGGCCTCCCCTCCTCAATATAGAAACGAGTCACCTCGAGCGCACGACGATACAGGGGGACGATACGTTCTTTGCTCCCCTTGCCCCACAGACGCAGCGTGCGTTCGGACCAAGCGATGGACTCCACATTGAGTGCTGCGAGCTCAGAGATACGGGCGCCAGATGCATAGAGCAACTCGAGCATTGCCGCATCGCGCAGTCCCGCGGGCGTCGAGGTATCAGGCGTCTTGAGCAGTGCCTCGACCTGCTGAGTCGTAAGGACGCCCGGCAGGTCGCGCGGCAGCTTGGGCGATGCGATAGCCGAGACCGCATCACCCTCGACAATCCCCTCGGCAGCCATCCACCGATAGAGCGAGCGAATGGAAGACAGATGCGCCGCAAGCGTTCGGGGAGCCACCTGCTCACGCGAAAGCTCGGCAAGATAGCGACGAATGGTGCGCACGTCGGCAGCGAAAGCATCGATATCCTCGCGCTCGCACCAGGCAGCAAAGCGCTCCAGTCTCGAGCCATAGGCAGTCACCGTGTTGGGAGAAAGTCCCTCGACACGTGCGATATAGGCGATAAACGAGTCGACGGTGTCGTACAGGTCAAAGGCTATGACCGGTCGCCTCCAAACAAATCGGGGCGAGTGGCCAGATAGGCATCAAGGGCCTCGAGCGCACGGTCCGCATAGGCCTGGTAGCGGTCGCGCTTGCTGCGGCGCTTACCATCCTCGAGTGGCGGCACCAGGCCAAAGTTGACATGCATAGGCTGATAGCCCACGGTGGCAGGATCGGTCGCATAGCCCACGAGCGCACCCAGGGCACCCACACGCGGCAACTCGACGCCCGCGGCACCGATAGCCTCGGCATAGGTGTTGAGCGCCGCGAGCAGACCTGTCGCCACGGCTTCCATGTATCCCTCGGTACCGGTGATCTGACCGGCCAGACGCACGCCGGTACCGGGCACGGCAAAGGTGCCATCGAGCACGTGCGGGGCGTCGACAAAGGTATTGCGGTGCATGACACCGTAGCGGAAGAACTCAGCGTTCTCCAGGCCCGGCACCATATGGAAGACGCGCTTCTGCTCGCCAAAGGTCAAGTTGGTCTGGAAGCCCACCAGGTTATAGGCGGTCTTCTCCTTGTTCTCGGCACGCAGCTGAATCGCCGCCCAGGGGCGACGTCCGGTACGCGGGTCGGTGAGGCCGACGGGCTTCATGGCGCCAAAGCGAATGGCGTCCTTGCCGGTGCGCGCAACTTCCTCGGCAGGCTGGCAGGCCTGGAACAAATCGCCGCCCTCAAAGTCTTTGAGCACCACGCGGTCGGCCGTGGTAAGCGCCTCGATAAAGGCCTCGTACTCCTCCTTGTTGAGCGGAGCGTTGAGATAGTCGCCGCTCCCCTGCTCCTCGTAGCGCGACTGCGAGAACAGCACGTCCATATCGAGCGTGGAGGCATCGACGATCGGCGCCGCGGCATCGAAGAATGCCAGGGCATCGCCACCGACGAGCTTCATAACCTCTTCGCTCAGCGCCGGTGAACACAGCGGGCCCGCGGCAATGACCACGTGACCCTCGGGAATCTGCGTGACCTCGCCGTGCACGACCTCGATATTGGGACGAGCGGCAACCTCGGCCTCGACAAGCTCGGAAAACTTGACGCGGTCGACCGCCAGGGCACCGCCGGCGGGAACAGCCGCGCGATGGGCGCAATCGAGCAGGACTGAACCCATGCGCTCAAGCTCGGCCTTCAGCAAACCAGCCGCGGAATCCGGACGGGTCGACTTAAACGAATTGGAGCAGACGAGCTCTGCCAGGTGATCGGTATGATGGGCCGGGGAGCTCACCTGGGGGCGCATCTCGCACAGCTTTACGGCAAACCCGCGGTCTGCCAGCTGAATCGCGCATTCCGAACCCGCCAGACCGCCACCGATAACCGTCACCTGATCGAACTGCATCTGCAAACACCTTTCTAATTGACACGTTTTCCATTGTGACCGAAGGGCGTCTGGGCGTGAAGGGCAAACTTGGAGGGCGCATACCTTCCATCCATCATGCGCTCGATAAGGCCCTCGAGCTCAAGCGAACCCAAGAGTTTGAGTACGCCGACAGCATCGAGCGAGACGAGCGCCGCGATGTCGTCGACCTTGAGCGGAGAGGCAATGAGCGCATGCATCACAGTTTGCTGCGTTGGATCCAGGTCGGCAATGCCGGGAGCATCGGGGCGCGAGTAGCGCAGGGTGCCGTAGATGCGTGAGATTGCCATCTCGATGGACTCCTCGTCGACAATGCAGCAGGCACCGTTCGCAATGAGGTAATTCGTGCCACGCGACTCGGGCGATAGGATCGACCCCGGCACGGCAAGAAGTTCGCGCCCCAAATCCATAGCAGCCTCGGCTGTAGAAAACGTCCCAGAAGGCATACCCGCCTCGGATACAAAGAGGGCTTGCGACAGGGCCGCGATTACGCGATTGCGGCGCGGAAAGGCGAACTTGCGCGGACCCATGCCCCACGGAGAGATCGACACGACCGCGCCACCCGTATCAAGCGTGCGCGTAATCAGCCCCGCGCTCGAACGCGGGTAGACCACGTCGGCGCCCGTCCCCAGCACCACAACGTGTTTGCCGCCGGCGTTGACCGCAGCCCAACCCGAGGCCTGGTCACAACCGACCGCACCGCCCGAAACTACCGTCACTCCCGCCTCGACCGCAACCTTTGCCGCAAGCTCTGCCACGGCAAGACCATACGGCGAGGCCTTTCGCGCACCGATGATGGAGAGCGCGGGCGTCGAAAGCGCCTCGGGGTTGCCGCGCACATAGAGCGTCTGAGGTACATCAGAAAGCTCCAAAACGGTCTCGGGATACAACGCGTCACCTGGATGCAGCTCGAAGGTCCCCTCGGCCATCATTGGTCCCTCCTTCCCTGGTACATCGCCGCCTCGAGCACGTGGTCCTGCGTCACTTGTTCGCTCTCGGCGACATCTGCGATCGTGCGCGCAATGCGAACCAGGCGCACGATGCCGCGCCCTGTGAGATGTGTGCGTTTGGACAGACCGAGCACACACTTCTCCGCCGCATCATCGAGCTCAAAGGTCGAAACGACGCCGTCAATGGACCGTGTCTCGTCATCCTCGGCCTCGGCATCCGCATCGTCCATACGGGACTCGCGCCAGGCGCGAAAGGCGCGACCGCGCACAACGTAGTCACGTAACTCGGCCGACGACATACCCTCCGCGCCCTCGATAATCACCTGGGGGTCGGGACGGGTCACATCGATCATCATGTCGATACGGTCGGCCAAAGGACCGCGCAGCTTTGCCCGATAGCGCTCCACCATCGCCGCCGAGCAGCGACACGGCACCTCGCGATCGCCCAAAAAGCCGCAGGGGCAGGGATTGCTCGCAGCCAGCAGTTGAAAGCGCGACGGGAAGGTAAAGGCCCCGTCGACGCGTACGATCCTCACATAGCCACGTTCGATGGGCTGACGCAGCGTCTGCAGCACACCCGTGGGAAACTCGGCAAGCTCGTCCAAAAAGAGCACACCGCCATGAGCAAGGCTGATCTCACCCGGGTGCACCGGGCGCCCACCGCCGATAAGGCCTGCGGTCGAAATACTGTGATGGGGACTGCGGAAGGGCCGGTGCCCCGCCAACAAGCCATCAATGTTCTCACCCAAAACCGAATGGATGCACAGCGCCTCCTGTTGATCCTCAACAGAAAGCTCGGGCAGGATGCCGGTCATACGACGTGCGAGCATCGTCTTGCCCGATCCCGGGGACCCAATCATGAGCAAGCCGAGTTCTCCTGCCGCCGCAAGCGCCATGCCGCGTTTGGCAACCTCCTGCCCCAGCACGTCGGCATAGTCGAGCTCGGGCTCAAAGGTCGCCTCAGGCCCTTCAGAATCCAGGTAGTGCCGCGCGGCATCGCCCATACCATGAGCAAGCTGAGACAAATGATCGATAAAGCCGCAATCCACGCCCGCGAGTGGCACATGCTGGTCTGACCTGCCGGCGATAAAAGACAGCCCCATGTCGCGAGCCAGCAGTTGAAACGCCACCTCGCCCTTGACGGGAAGCACCGTACCGTCCAAGCCGAGCTCGCCGGCGATAAGGCAGCGATCGAGGTTGTCACGGGGAATCTGACCATCGGCTGCCAGAACCGCGATGGCGATAGGCAGATCAAAGCCGCTACCGGTCTTGCGAATATCGCCGGGCGCCAGGTTGACCGTAATGCCCGAGCGTGGGATCTCGAACCCGGCGGAGTGCATCGCGCAGCGAATACGACCGCGCGACTCCATCACCTCCATACTCGGAATGCCGAGCATTTGGATGCCCGGAACGCCGCCGGCAAGCGAGACCTCGACCGTGACGGGAATCGCCTCGACGCCGCGGATGCAGGCCGCGTGAACGGCAAACGTCTCGAACGCCATCACGAAACCTGCCAATCGAACGCGTTGTACTGGTGCTCGATCTCGGCGATATGCCCGTCGCGGATGGTGACGCCCACGGCATCGAAGCGAATCGCCTTGAGCGGATAATGCTCCATGAGATAGCAACTTGCGATGCGGCGGTAGCGGCGTTGCTTTTGGGCGTCCACGGCCTCCTCGGGAAAGACCCGCGTGTTGCAATCCAGCGCAACGCGTCTGGTCTTGACCTCGGCCATCACCACGACATCGTCGAGCTCATCGAGCAGCACCAGATCGGCCTCGCCCTCGGTGCAACGATAACCCTGCTCCAGCAAGGTGTAGCCGCGCTCGTTAAAGTAGTCGATGGTGATCAGCTCGCCTAGCATGCCCAGCTCGCGGGGACTGAGTCCCTTGATAAACTCGGGCGTCATCGCCCCACAGTCGAGCTCGCCGTTTTCCCAACGCTCCTTGAGCTGCTGCGTCTTGCTCTTTTTGCTTGCGGCACTCATGGGGTCTCCTTTCCCGCACACTGCATTGCCCCGATGATGAGGGCACCTTTCATGCGGGTAAGTACCGGAAGCAAACCAAAAGCTGACCAAATGCCGACAAAAAACGGGCCGTACGCAGCAATGCTGCTGCATACGGCCCGCTACCAGCAGGTTTATAAAACCACAGAGGTCCCTGTCTCCACAATTGGCCTAGAAAAGGCGCTCAGTCTGCAGAAAGTTTCCGCAAAAGCTCACGCGGTGCAGCGGACAAAGTCCATGTTTGCGAATGGCCTCGATGTGCTCGGGGCTCGCATAGCCCTTCGACTCGGCCAGATGGTACTCGGGGTACTCGGCGTCGTACTCGACCATCATCTCGTCACGCGTGACCTTGGCCATGATGGACGCTGCGGCGATGCAGGCGATCTTGGCATCGCCTTTCACCACATCGCGCTCGTTAGGAACAGCGCCCAAGGGGTTGCCATCCATGAGGACGCAGTCGGGTTCAAGTCCCGTATCGGCCACGGCGCCCGCAACGGCGGTACGGATAGCACGGGCCATGCCCATCTCATCGATATCCTTAGGCGCGATATGGCAAAAACCGATCGCCGTCGCCACCTCGGCAATCTTCACTGAGAGCAACTCGCGGCGCGCCGGCGTGAGCTTTTTGGAATCGTTGATGCCCCAGACGCGCGGCTCCATGGGAAGGCACACGGCACACACGGTTAAGGGACCCGCTACCGAGCCGCGGCCCACCTCGTCGACACCAACGACCACCCCATCGCCGCCAAGCTCATGCATAAGCTCGTACATGTCATTGACGCGCTCGCGCTCGGCAAGTTCCTTAGCATGGCGTTTGAGGGCGCGTTCACAAGCCTTGATCACCTGCTGGCGCGGGTCCTCGCGATAATGCTCCACGAGGGCGGGGATCTCCTCAAACGTTGCGCTCGCTAGCTCTCCGGCAACCTGCGATGCCGAAACCGAGCTCGTCATATTGGCCATACCAGGCCCTCCTTGCATGCAAATCAGATAAAAAGAAGGGCCACCCGAAGGTGGCCCTTGTGTCCAAACGAGTGGACAGACGCTGCGATCTTCTTAGCGCTTCTCGGGGATGCGAGCAGCCTTGCCCACCTTGTCGCGGAGGTAGTACAGCTTGGCGCGACGGACGCGACCATGACGAACGACCTCGAGCTTGGCGATCTTGGGGCTGTGAAGCGGGAAGGTACGCTCAACACCGACACCGAAGGACATCTTGCGGACGGTGAAGGTCTCGCGGGCACCGGCGCCGGCCATGCGGATGACGTCGCCCTGGAAGACCTGGATGCGCTCGCGGTCGCCTTCCTTAATGCGGTAGTGAACCTTGACGTTGTCGGCGACGCGAACCTGAGGAATGTCCTCGCGGATCTGCTGACGCTCGATTGCGCGGATGTAATCCATGTGCAATTCCTTACTCTTCTAGAGGTGCCGTACCACCTTGGCCGGCACGTAGTTGAACAAACGTATTCGAGTATACACGCGCGGGTTTCTGCTGCAAGAACAATTTTTTACGCAGACAAAAAGACAAAACCCGCACATGATAACCGTCCGCCTCACGAATGAGACGGACGGCATGAAGGGGGGCTACGTTAGGCGTCTGAACCCAAAACGTTACGCGGAGCGCTTCGCCTCGAGCTTGGCCTGGGCGGCAGCCAGGCGTGCGAGGGGCACGCGGTAGGGCGAGCAGGACACATAGTCCACGTCGGCCACGTTGAACAGGCCCTTAATGGATTTGGGGTCGCCGCCGTGCTCGCCGCACACGCCAAAGTGCATGTCGGGGTTGGTGGCGCGGCCCTTCTCGACGGCCATGCGCACCAGCTCGAGCACCGCGGTATCGATGGTCTCGAAGGGATTGTCCTTCAGGATCTTCTTATGCATGTACAGCGGGATGAACTTAGCCTCGGCGTCGTCACGCGAGAAACCGAAGGTCGTCTGGGTGAGGTCGTTAGTGCCAAAACAGAAGAAGTCTGCATAATGGGCGATCTCGTCAGCGACCATGCAGGCGCGCGGCAGCTCGAGCATCGTGCCCACGGGAATATTGAGCTCGACGGCCTCTTCGTCGGAAACCTCGGCGATTACGCGCTCGATAACCTCGCGGATCTGGACATGCTCGGCCGTGATGGAAACGAGCGGAACCATGATCTCAGGGCGCGGATCGACGCCTTCCTTGATAAGACGGGCAGCAGCCGTAGCGACGGCGCGAACCTGCATGAGCGGCAGATCGCTAAAGACGACGGACAGGCGCACACCGCGCAGGCCGAGCATCGGGTTGGACTCGACCATACCGTCAATACGACGCAGACGGGTGCGCAGGGCGGCAAGCTCTTCCTCGTTGGCGCCAGCGGCTTCCTTCTTGGTGATGGCGACCTCGAGCTCGCGAGGATCATCCAGGAACTCATGAAGCGGCGGATCGAGCAGCCGGACGACCACATCGCGACCGGACATGGTCTTGAACATCGCCAGGAAGTCCTCGGTCTGAACCTTGAGCAGGTCGGCCAGGGCCTGCTGCTTCACGGTCTCATCGTCAGACAGGATAAAGCTCTGGATGATGTTCTTGCGATCGCCCAGGAACATGTGCTCGGTGCGGCACAGGCCAATAGCCTCGGCGCCAAACTCGAGGGCGAGCTCGGCATCCTCGGGATTGTCGGCGTTGACGCGCACATGGTTGGCATGGCCACAGGTCTCGTCCAGGCGAATCTCGTCGGCCCAGGACAGGATGGTGTCCAGGTCGCCGGTAAGCTCGGCGGAGGCCAGGTCGACGGGACCGTCGACGACGATGCCCTGGGTGCCGTCGATGGAGATGACATCGCCCTCGTGCAGTACGCGGTCGCTGCCCTCGATGCGCACGACCTTCTCGGCGGCGTCAATATGGAAGCGCTCAACGCCGCAGACGCAGGGCGTACCCATGCCGCGGGCGATAACGGCGGCATGGCTCGTCTTGCCACCGTGGCTGGTCAGGATGCCCTCGGCGGCGACCATGCCCTTCAGGTCGTCGGGGTTGGTCTCCCAACGAACCAGAATGACCTTGTGGCCCTCGTTGGCGCGCGCGACGGCGTCATCGCTCGAGAACACGACCTCGCCCACGGCGGCACCGGGGCTGGCGTTCAGACCGCTGGCCAGCGCCTCGTACTTCTTGGAGGCGTCAAACTGCGGGTGCAGGAGTTGGTCGAGCTGCGCGGGATCGATGCGGCTCACGGCCTCCTCGCGGGTGATCAGGCCCTCCTCGACCATTTCGATAGCGATGCGCAGGGCGGCGGTGGCGGTGCGCTTGCCCACGCGGGTCTGGAGCATCCAGAGCTTGCCCTGCTCGATGGTGAACTCGATATCGCACATATCGCGATAATGATCCTCGAGCGTCAGGAACACGCGCTCGAGCTCCTCACCTGCGGACTCGAGGCCCGGGGTGGTCTTGAGGTCGGCAATGGGCTCGGTGTTGCGGATGCCGGCGACGACGTCCTCGCCCTGGGCGTTAACCAGAAAATCGCCGTAGAACTCCTTGGTGCCGTCGGCCGGGTTGCGCGTAAAGGCGACGCCGGTCGCAGAGGTCTCGCCCTTGTTGCCAAAGGCCATGGCCTGCACGTTGACGGCGGTGCCGAGGTCGTCGGAAATGCCATGCTGCTTGCGGTAGATGCAGGCACGCTCGTTCATCCAGCTGCCAAAGACGGCCTGGATGGCAAGGCGTAGCTGAAGCTCCGGGTCGTGCGGGAAGATGGGCTTGCCGTCAGCGACCTCGAGCTCGGGATACAGGGCGGCATCGACGTTCTCGGAGAAGATGCCCTTAAAGGTCTCGACGAGTTCCTGCAGGTCCTCGGCCGAAAGCTCGGAGTCGACGCGAACGCCGGCGACCAGGCGGGCCTGGGTCAGGGCGTTCTCGAACAGGTCGGCATCGACACCCATGACGACGTTTGAGAACATCTGGATAAAGCGGCGGTAGCTATCCCAGGCAAAACGCAGGTTTTGCGTCTGGGCAATGAGACCCTGAACGGAGTCGTCGTTGAGACCCAAGTTGAGGACCGTGTCCATCATACCGGGCATGGAGAACGGAGCGCCCGAGCGAACCGACACGAGCAGCGGATCGGAGGCGTCGCCGAGCTTTTTGCCGCAACGGGCCTCGAGGTCTGCCTCGGCAGCAACGATCTCATCGAGTGCGCCCTCGGGCCACACGTTGCCGGCACCGGAGTACTCGACACAGGTCTGGCAGGTAATGGTAAAGCCACCGGGAACCGGCAGGCCGATACGGCTCATCTCGGCAAGGTTTGCGCCCTTGCCGCCAAGCACGAAGTTCATGGACTTGTCGCCCTCAGTGACACGGGTGCCCTGGGCGTCGGTTCCAAAACGGTAAACCCTCTTGCAATCGCTCACGATACTTCCCCTTCCATGCACTTACGCGCACGACCGTGGTAACGAATCGACCCGCCAGATGCGGGCCGTGAGGGAACTATACGGCGGGTTTTGAGCGGGCTTAAGCAGAGGATGCGCGGTTTGGTAAACGTGCTAAAACTGGCGGTAAACGGTAGATAAAGGTGGTTACCTTATGAAGATACCACTGCAAGAGAAATGCAGGTCAGATGCGATATTTTTGCTAAATCGCTTTATCAAAATGCTGCTACTATTAGGCTCGACGGGCGGCGCGGCGGGCACGGGCTTCTTGGATTTCCTCCAAGTGGCTAATGATCTCGGAGGCGCTCTCCTCGATCGCCTTGCCATCGGTACGCACCACAAAGCAGCCTAGGCGCTTCATGAGGGCACGGGCTTCCTCGAGCTCGCTGCGCACACTCTCGGGCTCGGCATAGGAGCCGGCAACGGCACGGGCGTAATCATCGCCCAAGCGGCTATCGCGAATCTCAGAAATAACGTCGACGGTCGAAATTAGGCCGAACAGGCGCATCGGGTCAACCTCGTAAATCGACTTGGGCGGCTCCATGCCGTGCGCCAGAGGGACATTAGCAACCTTGTAACCTTGATAGGCCAAATACATCGACAGCGGCGTCTTGGACGTGCGCGATACGCCCAACAGCACGATATCGGCACCCGACAGATCGTCGCAGCCGCGTCCATCATCGTGCTCAACGAAATACTCCATGGCCTCGATACGATGGAAATAGCGGTCATCGGTCCTGTGAATCACGCCCGCAACGCCCTTGGGCGGCACACCGATGAGCGACGACAGCACGGCAAGCGTCGGGCCGATCAGGTCGACCGAGCGAATATGCAACATACCCAAGTAGTCGAGCACACGAGCACGAAGGGCCGGGTCGACAATGGTGTGGAACACGGCGATATCGCGATGGTCGGCATCGACGCGCGGCCCCACAAATGACTTGACCTGCTCCACGGAGGTCACCTTAGGCAGGCGCAAAACGCGAAAAACCCCTTCATCAAATTGCCCGGACGCCGCAAGCACCACCTCACAAGCGGTATCACCGAGCGAGTCGGAGATAACGATAACGGTGGGACGAGCGGTGACCGGGCAATCCATGCGGAGCTCCTTTTGCGCTTATGCGCAGGCTGGCTTACTTTTTGCGGGCAAGCTCACCGATGTTGGCGATGCCGGAGAAAACGGCCTCGAAGCGGTTGAGCAGCTTAAGGCGATTATCGCGGAGCTGCTCGTCCTTGTCCATGACCATAACCTCATCGAAGAAACGGTCGATGGGCGCGCGCAGGGCGGCGAGGGCGGCAAATGCGGCCGGGTAGTCCTCGGCAGCAAGGGCAGCATCGACAGCAGTCTGAGCAGCCTCGGAAGCATCGGCAAGCGCGAGCTCGGCCTCGCCCATCAGGCTGCGGTCGTACTCCGCGCCCAGCTCGGGCTTGGAGATGTGCGCGGCACGGGCATAGGCCGTAGCCAGGTTGTCAAAGGTCTCGGCATCGTTCTTGCGGGCCTCGTCGAGGGCGGCGCAGCGGGCGAAGAAGACGGACGGGGCGATGATGTGCACCGCGGAGACGGCGGCAACGGTATCAGCCGGGATCTTTTCGTCGCGGGCCATGCTCACCAGGCGGCCATGGAAGAAGTCACGAACCTGCTGGGCGACCTCGGCGGCGTCGAACTCAATGCCCTGCTCACTGTAGAGCTCGAGGGCGAAGTCGATGAGCGACGTGGGGTCGATCGGCAGGCGGTCGCGCAGGATGTTGATGATGCCGATAGCGGCACGACGCAGCGCGTAGGGGTCCGAAGAGCCGGTCGGGGGCTCGCCGATGGCAAAGATACCGGCGATGGTATCGAGCTTGTCGGCGCAAGCCACGATGCAGCCAGCGGTGCCCTCAGGCAGCTCGTCACCGGCAAAGCGGGGACGATAGTGATCGCGGATAGCATGAGCGACCTCGTCGTTCTCCCCCATCGCGGTCGCGTAATAACCGCCCATCACGCCCTGCTGGCTCGTGAACTCGACAACGGCGTTAGACACCAGGTCGGCCTTGCACAGGTGCGCGGCGCGAGCGGCATCGGCGGCAAGGTGGGCGCCCAGATGAGCCTCGCGGGCGATAGCGAGCGCGAGCTGCTCGATGCGCTCGGACTTGGCGAGCACGCTACCGAGCTTCTCCTGGAAGGCAACCTTGGCCAGACGCTCGCGGAACTCGTCGAGGGAGATCTTCAGGTCCTCCTCGTAGAAGAACTTGGCATCGTCCAGACGGGCACGCACAACGCGCTCGTTGCCGTCGATCACGCGCTCGGCGTTCTCGGGCTTGCTGTTGGAGACGACCACGAACTCACGCGTGAGCTTGCCCTCGCCGTCATAGATCGGGAAGTAGCGCTGGTTGGTGAGCATGGACTCGCAGATAATCTCGTGCGGGACCTTGAGGAACTCCTCATCGAAGGTACCGACGAGCACCGTCGGCCACTCGCAGAGGTTAATGACCTCCTCGAAGACCTTCTTGGGCGTATCGACATGGCAGCCGGGACGGGCAGCCTCGACCTCGGCGATACCGGCGAGGATGGCCTCACGACGACGCTCGGCAGAAAGCACGCCGGCGTCCTCGAGCACTTGCTCGTAGACGGCGGGGCTGGCGACCACATGGTCACCGGGGCCAAGTACGCGATGACCACGCGTGGTGTTGCCACTCGTCACGTCGGCAAACGACACGGGCACAACATCCTCGCCCAGAAGGCAGCAAATCCAACGGACCGGACGAACAAAGGTAGCATGCTCGTGACCCCAGCGCTGGGAGCGGTAGTTGGGCCACTGCAGGCCGGCGATGGTCTTCTCGCACAGAGCGGTCAGAATCGGCGTAGCCGGTGCGGAGGGAATATTCTTCTCGGCGAACACATACTCACGACCGTCAGTGTCCTCGCGACGGACCAGGTCCTCGGCAGCCACACCGCACTTGCGGGCGAAGCCCTGGGCGGCCTTGGTGGCGTTACCGTCAGCGTCGAAGGCAATGTTGGCCGCGGGGCCACGCTTGACCTCGTGAACCTCGTCGGTCGCGGTGGCGACATCGGCAACGAGTGCAGCCAGGCGGCGCGGGCTCGAGATCACGCGGACCTCGCCGTGGGCCAGACCGGCCTCGTCGAGACCCTTGGCGATCATGGTGCCAAGCTGCTTGACGGCATTGTTCAGCGGTGCAGAGGGCATTTCCTCCGTACCGATCTCAAACAGGAAATCCTTAGCGTCTGCCATGGCTTACGCCACCTCGCCTTCCTGGTCGGCATTCTCGTTGACTCCGGCGACCTCGGCCATGTAGGCCTCGCAGCACGCCTTGGCGACGGCGCGGACGCGCAGGATGTAGTTGGCACGCTCGACTGCGGACAGAGCGCCGCGGGCATCGAGCAGGTTGAAAGCGTGGCTGCACTTCATGACGCAGTCATATGCCGGCAGCGGCAGCTTGCGCTCTAGACAGGAATGGCACTCGGCCTCGTAGTCGTCAAACTTCTGACGCATCATCTCGACGTTGGCGACCTCAAAGTTGTAGGCACTGAACTCGCGCTCGTTCTCGAGGAACACGTCGCCATAGGTCATGGGCGTGCCGTCGGGCAGGTAGCTCCACACCAGGTCGTAGACCGAGTTGACGCCCTGGGCGTACATGGCGATGCGTTCCAGGCCATAGGTGATCTCGACAGGAACGGGGTCGACCTCGATACCGCCCACCTGCTGGAAGTACGTAAACTGCGTGACTTCCATGCCGTTGAGCCAGACCTCCCAGCCAAGGCCCCAGGCGCCGAGCGTCGGGCTCTCCCAGTCGTCCTCGACAAAGCGGACGTCATGGTCGTTGGGGTCCAGACCGATAGCGGCAAGAGACCCCAGGTAAAGCTCCTGGGCGTTGACCGGAGAGGGCTTGATGAGCACCTGGAACTGATAGTAGTGCTGCATGCGGTTGGGGTTCTCGCCGTAGCGGCCGTCGGCGGGACGGCGGCAAGGCTGCGCATAGCAGGTGCGCCACTCGGCGGGACCGAGCGAGCGCAGCGTGGTCGCGGTATGGAAGGTACCGGCACCGACCTCGGAGTCATAGGGCTGCATAATGACGCAGCCCTGCTCGCCCCAGTACTGCTGGAGGCGCAGGATGATGTCTTGGAAGGAAAGCGATGAAGCGTTCATGCCTCTAATATCCCCTCGTCGAAACGATTACACGGTTAGGTACTGTACTATAGCGGTTTTTAGTCGATAGCGCCGATGCGGTTGAGCGGCCAGTAGCGCACGAGTGCCACGGCGATCAAATCAGAGCGATCGACGGGACCAAAGTAGCGTGAGTCGGCAGAGTTTTCGCGGTTGTCGCCCATCACCCACACGCACCCGTCGGGAACGGTGTAGGGATAGCTTACCTGAGCACCGGGCGCTTGGACCGAAAGTGGCCAGCTCATGCCCGTCGTATAGTCCTCGTCGAGCGCTTGGCCGTCAACGACCACCTTGCCATCCTGCAGGTCGACCGTCTGGCCGGCCGTGGCAATAACACGCTTGACGAGAACATCATGCTCGGAGGTGCCATCGGGGTTGTGAAACACCACGATATCGCCTTGGCTGACAGGCTGACCGAGCTCGAGGCTCACCTTTTGCGCCAGGATCTGGTCGCCAATCTCGATCGTGTCCTCCATAGAACCGGTGGGCACCACAAAGGGCTCGACCACAAAGGTACGGATCAGGAACGTGGCCACGAGCGCAATCGCGATGACCGCGATCCACTCAAAAGCGCCCCTCAACGCGGAATGTTGCGTAGGAACCATACTCACTCCTCGCTCTGCGAATACGAAGCGTCAAGAATCTCCTGCGCGTAAGCGCGCTCCTCGGGCGTGAGCCGCGCTGTCTCGATCAGATCGGGACGCCAGCAGCAGGTGCGCTCGATGGCGTTCTTGCGACGCCAGGCATCGACCTTGGCGTGATCGCCGCTCACAAGCACCGGCGGCACGCCCTCGCCGTTGAACTCGGCGGGGCGGGTGTACTGCGCGTACTCGAGCAGTCCTCCGTCCTCGGCGGTCGAGAATGACTCGTCGACGTTGCTCATTTCGTCACCAAGGGCGCCGGGAATCAGGCGTACGACGGCATCGGCAACGACCATAGCGGGAAGCTCGCCGCCCGTGAGCACGTAGTCGCCGATCGACAGACGCTCATCGGCATACGCATACGCGCGCTCGTCGACGCCCTCGTAGCGACTGCACACAAACAGCAGGCGCTCACTTTTGAGCAGGCGCTCGGCCACATGCTGCGTAAAAGGCTCGCCACAGGGGGTAAAGAACACCACAGTGGGCTTGGGACCCTCTGCGCTAATGGCCTCGATGGCCTCTGCGATAGGCTCGACCTTCATGAGCATGCCCTGCCCGCCGCCGTACGGCTCGTCATCGACGGTACGATGGCGGTCGTGCGTCCAGTCGCGCAGGTTATACGCCTTAAAATCAAAAAGGCCGGCCTTGCGGGCGCGGCCCAAAATCGACGTGGACATGACGGGCTCAAACATCTCGGGAAAGACCGAAAGGGTCTCGATCAGCATGTTGTCCTCCCTAATTGTCCATATCGATCAGGCCGTCCATAGCGTGGACGGAAATTGTTCCTGTGTCGGGAAGATCGAGCACGACCTGCTCGATCACGGGAATCAGTACCTCGCCGTACCGATCACCCTCGACAACCCAAACATCGTTAGCGGGCGTCGACATGATCTCGACAATCGTGCCGAGCGAACCGAAGCGCTCGTCGACCACCTCGCGACCCATCAGGTCGGTATAGGCAGCGTCGAGCGAATCGAGCTCAAAATCGTCACGATTTGCCAGCACGTAGCATCCCGTGATACCCTCGGCGGCCGTCAAGTCGTCAATGCCCTCAAACGAGACCAGATCGCCATCGCCCGTATCGGTGACGGACACGACCGTGCAAAAGCGGTCGCGCTTGAGCGCCGGCGGCGTCAGGGCGACGCGCATACCCGGCTCTAATACAGAAGGAAGCCCCCGCAGCGGCTGCGCGAGGACCTCCCCCTTCCTTCCGTGCGGCTTGACCACACGGGCGATGTTTTTGTACTGGGACCTCAAGGTCCTAGCCCAGAACCTCTACCTCGACAGCAGTGTCGAGGCGAGCGGCCAGTGCACGGGCGAGCGTGCGAATGGCCTTGATGGTACGGCCACGACGGCCGATGACCTTAGCGACGTCATCCTCGGCGACCGAAACCTCAATTGTAGAGGCGTCGTCACCATCGATGACCTCAAGGCTCACGGAATCCGGGTCGTCGACGATCTGAACAACGAGATATTCGACGAGATCGGCGATGCGATCTGAGAGCATTGCCTCACCCTCGAGCTGTGCAGCGTCAACCTCAGGCACGATTTACTCCTCGGCGCCCTCAGCGGCCTCAGCGGCAGCCTTAGCGGCCTCGGCCTCTTTGGCGAGCTGCTTCTTGGACTTCTTGACGACGGTCTCGGTCTTCTCGCCCTCGTTGGCGGCCTTGACCAGAGCGGCGACGGCGTCGGTAAGCTGAGCGCCCTTGGACTGCCAGTCGGCGATCTTCTCGAGGTCGAGGTTGATGGTCTTGGGGGCGGTCATCGGGTTGTAGCGGCCAACCTCCTCGATGATACGACCGTCACGCGGGGCGCGGGAATCGGCGACGACGACACGGTAGTACGGACGCTTCTTAGCGCCGTGACGAGCAAGGCGAATCTTGACTGCCAAAGGAAACTCCTCCAACCAAGCAGCTTTAGGCTGCAACTACAAACAAACAGTTGAACATAATACGCCATCGACGCGGGCAGGTGAAGTCCGTGAGACCAACTTCTTCGGTGTAGTCGAGGGCAAATCCATATCTTAGACAAGAATTCGGGATTTGCAAGCACATACACGCACCCCACATGAGCTGCGCGGTATACTCATGACATGGAAAGACGCGAACATACATACGGTTATGAGGATGCCACGGGCGTCACGCCGCCTCCCTGGACGGGTCCGGCGGTGGGCCTGATGGACCTCGATGCGTTTTTTGCGAGCGTGGAGATGCTCGATCATCCCGAATGGCGCGGCAAGCCGCTCATCGTGGGCGGAGACGCCGATTCGCGTGGCGTCGTGTCCACGTGTTCGTATGAGGCACGTCGCTTTGGCGTGCACTCTGCCATGGCCTCGGCCGAAGCGCGGCGCTTGTGCCCGAAAGCCATTTGGACGCACGGGCACTTTGATCGCTACCGCGAGGTGAGCGCGCAGGTCATGGCGATTCTCGCCGACGAGACCCCGCGCGTCGAGCGCGTATCCATCGACGAAGCCTTTATCGATATCACACCGGGTCGCTTTGCGCCCGAAGACCCGCTGCTGGTTGCGCGGCGTATAAGCGACCGCGTGGCAGGGCTGGGAGTGACCTGCTCCATTGGCGTGGGCTGCAACAAGACGGTCGCAAAAATCGCAAGCGAGCGGGATAAGCCGTTTGGGCTGACCATCGTGCGCCCCGGAACCGAGCAGCGCTTTTTGGCCGCGCTGCCGGTATCTGCCATGAGTGGCATCGGGCGCTCGGCCGAGGAGCGACTGCGCCGCATGCGCATCTACACCCTCGGCGAGCTATCACGTGCACCGGAATCCACCTTGGCCTCTATTTTTGGCGTCAACGGCGAACGCATGCGCCAGCGTGCGCAAGGACTCGAAATCTCCGAAGTCACGAGTCTCGATGAAGAGCGCGAGGTCAAATCGGTCAGCAATGAACGCACCTTTGCGAAAGATTTGACTGAGCGTGGGGATATTGAGGCGGCGATTGCGCTGTTGGGAGAGTCAGTGGGACGCCGCCTGCGCCGTCAGGGGCTGACGGGTGCCACGGTAACGCTCAAGCTTAAGTATTCGTATGGCAGCGGGCGTACGGCACAGCGCCGGCTGCCTCATCCGACCGACGATGAGAACATCTTCGTGGCGGTTGCACTCGAACTGCTCGACAACATCTGGCAGGATGGCATGCATGTTCGCTTAGCGGGCATCGGCATGAGCGACTTCGACCACCAAGGCGGCATCCAGACTGACCTGTTCTGCGAGATCGATGACCGCGGAGCCCAATCCAGCGACCGCCGCGACCTCTCCGTCGCCATCGACGCCGTCCGAGACAAATTCGGCGACACCGCCCTTTCCTTCGGCCGCCAATCCCGCTTCAATAACTAGTCTTTTTTGGACGGGGGGTGTTCCTATAGTTTTGTCAACTGGGCAATGCTGTTTTCGAGATTGAATCGCGACATGCTAACGCCAGGCCTT
>NZ_JBDMGT010000007.1:0-77629 GCF_039752775.1 Collinsella aerofaciens
CCTCTGGTGCGCCGAGCAGGGAGGCCGCTGGCGGCGCGCGGCGGCATGCGTCCCGATGCGCGAGCACGAGGCGGCGTGCTCGGCGAACACCAGGCCGCTCGAGGTCACGGCCGAGGTCGAGCGGTACCTGTGCCCGCGCCGGAAGATCTCCTTCGACGGCTTCGTGAGCTTCGAGGGGCACCGCTACGGCGTGCCCTACTGGTACGTCCGCCGCGAGTGCAGGGTGAGCCGGGAGGGGCGCGTGGTGCACATATACAGCGACGACCTCTCCCGCGAGCTCGTCGCCCACGCCGTCGGCACCGGCGCCGACAGCTGGTGCGAGGGGCAGTGGGAGACATCGCCGGCGCAGCCCGAGGAGCTGCCGACCCAGCCGGTGGGGACCGTGGTCGAGCAAATCGCCCCGCCCAGGACGAAACCCGGTTTCGAGAGGTTCGACTTCGGGAGGGCCGAATGATGGCGGGCGCGGGGGCGAGCCCCTACGAGCTCGCGAGCGACGCCGCGTCGAGGCTCGGGATCGCCGTCGGGGCGGAGGAGCTCGCGACCCTCGCCTCGGACCTCGACCTCGGCGACGGGGAGATGGCCGCCGTGGCAGCCACCTTCTCCTACCTTGCGGAGAAGAGGAGGCTCGCCTCCATCGAGACGCTGCTGAGGCTGAGCAGGCTGCCCAGGCGCGAGCCCAAGACCTTCGAGGGCTTCGACTTCTCCAGGATCCAGGGCCGGGACGCGGCCGCGCTGGGCAAGCTCCCGTCGCTGGCCGACCTCTACGCGCACCGCAACGTCGCCTTCGTCGGGCCCGGCGGCATAGGGAAGACGCACCTCGCGCAGGCCTACGGGCGCGAGTGCTGCATGCGGGGGCTCAAGACCTACTACATAAAGGCGACCGAGCTCAGGGACAGGTTCCAGAAGGCCGTCCAGCGGGGAAACACCTCGCGGGTCGTCTCCTCGCTCGTCAAGCCGTCGTGCCTCATCGTTGACGAGGTGGGGAGATGCGTCTACGACAGGCCGTGCACCGACCTGTTCTTCGATGTCGTCGACAGGCGCTACGAGAAGGAGGGGCCGAACGCGATGGTCCTCACGAGCAACATCGCCCCGAGCGGGTGGGATGAGTTCTTCACGGGCGACGACACGCTCCTCTGCGCCCTCGGCAGGCTGTTCGACAAGGCGTCGGTGTTCGTGATGCGGGGCCCGAGCTACCGCGGCAGGGAGCTTGACACCTACTCGGTGGAGGCCGTCCCCCAGGCGGTGAAGGTGAGGGGGGTCCAGCCCGAGGGGATGTAGGAATGCGATAGGAAAGTCATAGATGCGGGCGTGTTGGCTAAAATGGGTCGGCCGGGATTGGTCAATCTCGGCCGACTATATTTGGCTAAATTATTCCGGCGCTAACACTTAAAAATTAAACGGGTTAAAGGACTAGCAAAAACCGATATATCATCTGCATTATGTATTACAAAATGATGCGCAAATACACACCACATTGAGATTAACCAAAAAAGCTCGACAATGGAATTACGTTCTTTTGCCATGGAGTTCTCCGGCTGGCTTAAGTTGACTCTATGCATCGATACAAGCCAATTGGCGTACAGTAGTGGTGAATTATAACGGCTGAGACGATTTAACAATCGGACCAAGGACCTCGTCACCGCTGTCCATCCAGATGACGATTTACAGCGAAACACCCCAGTCAAATTATGCTTCGGAAAGAATATTGCTCAGGCAGTTCGATAATGAAAGGACTTTTGACTCAAGAGCGAGCCCCCACCACCGGGACCACTCGAGCATAACGGTCCCTGGGCTCCGGCGCTAGATTGACAACCACCCTGGGAGACTTAATGAGGAATAGCCGAAGGAACTGAATCAAACCATCGTATTGAGCTCATTCATGATTAGACCATTTCTCAAGTTCCTTTTCGAGTAGGGCAATCCTATGAGTAAGGTTTTTAATCGCCAAAACATGACGACTCACGGCAACGCTAAGAGACAGAGAGATTGCAAGCAACAGCACGATTGCACCCAAAAAAAGGAAATTGGCTGGGTTGACAAACCCAATAGCTGTTGAACAACTATAAATAATTTGAGGACATATATCACAAATCAAGGCCGCCATACACATCAAAATCCACAACAGAGAGTACTTAAGAAGCATCTTTCCGTTGGACACGAGCCGCAAAACATAGACGAGAAAGCCGCCGAAAAAGAGGGCCGCACCAATCCTCAAAATTAGATTCATTATTTATCTCCCCTATGAACCCAGCACACAAGAACAATGGCTAACGTGACCTTGATCATGTAGTAGACGGAAGAGAAGCCCCCGATGGACGAACGTCCGCCTTGGCGTTCATTCATCTTTACAGGCGCCTCCATAACGGGAAGACCAAGCTTCATAGCCAAAGCAATCGACTCTGGCTCCGGGTAGTCATCAGGATAACTCTTGCAGAACAGGTCGATAGCATCTTTATTGCATGCCCTAAAACCAGAAGTGGGATCGGTGACCACCTTACCCGTAAGCAGCTCGAGCAAAAATGAAAGCCACCTGATTCCAACGCGACGCATAAAAGTTGACTGAAAACCATCAGTCTCAACCAGAAATCGAGAGCCTATCGCCAGGCTCGCCCCACCCTCAATCAGCTTTACAAGCTCAGGAACATAAGAAGGATCATGCTGGCCATCGCCGTCAACCTGAATGTCAATATCATAGCCAAATCTCTGAGCATACTTATGGCCCGCTTGGACCGCTCCACCGATACCAAGGTTCTGTGGCAGGTCCAATATGTTGACACCATGCTCTCGACAAAGCTCAAGCGTTCCATCTTGTGACCCGTCGTTGATTACAACATAGTCATATCCCGCAGCTTTTATAGACGCAACGGTATCGAGAATGCACTCCTGTTCGTTATAGGCAGGGATTATTACGAGAACACGCGGATATCCTTTTGAACATGTTGTTGCAGCAAGAGACAATCGAGATTCATCCATTCCAAAAAAGTTGGCTCTTAGCGACGCTTGAAGAAATTGCGACTCTTACAGCCCAACGCACAGTTTAACTCAAACTTAAGTTTACAGTATCCTGACTAGCCATCGCGAAGTTACATCTCAAGCTTAGATATTTAGCTTGCTTAACTGGGGCCCACACGGAGTCCCCACCCATCATAGCAGGGTAAGGGCCCCGTGCACCTCTGTCTCAAATGCGGAACGCATGTCCTGAGTCCTCAACGCCGTCCCATTCGAACCAATCTAATCCAACTATTATCCCCTCTTACTATAGCCATGACTTATAGCGCTAGTTTAGAAAAATCGGATATACAAAAGCTCGAAAAACACAAAATACAGCAGCCCAAATGGAATCCCGAGCATAAAGGCTGTACATTTAGTCTTCTCTTCCTCGTCGCAGTAAATAGGAAACCTGAGCAAAAGACAGGCGAAAGGTATTAACAAAGGTATGAGGTATCGCGCCTGAACACCCGCAACTGTCTGGCTTCCAACTCCTGTAAAGGCGATGTATAGAGCCAAAGCAACTAAATAGCAAGTAGCAAGAACCAGGAATAGAGTCCAAACAATCCCGAAACGGCTAAACTTAAATTTAGTAACTTTTTCATTATCAATAATGCATATAGCCTCAAACAACACGATGGGAAGATATGAAAGCCATGGGAACAGATTGGACACGTCCCCAAGATAAGCCATATTCGTTGATATTGAATTGAGAAACGCCGGGGTCAGCATCGATCCAAAAACGAAATTCGAGATTACAACTATAGTTCCAACTGGATTTGCAAGCACTCCCGTCGTTTGACCAGCCGTAGAGACTTCGGAGCCACCACGTGCATCAGAAATGTTATTTACGACAGAAGAGAAATATGGCGTCAAGAAAGATAAAATCATTATGGCGCAAACGAATAGTGCAGCTCCAATCAAGATACGTCTTTGCTTGCTCGAAGTATATTTATCTGCAGGAATTAAAAGCGCAAGTCCGAATAAGGGAAAATAAATCGCTTTAGCTGCAAATCCGATTGCAAAAGATAATAGAAATCCGAAGAATGTTTTTGCAGAAATATCCTCTTCAGAAACAAGCATCTTCAACAAAAGAGCTGTTCCTAGCAAACTGAACGATATCACACAGGGATCATACGAGTAACTGGCTGCCATTAACACGGCAGACGGGAACAACGCAATACAAGTGAAAAGACATTTTCTGCAAGGGGCTATACGAATTGCGATTCCGCAGATAACTGCATACGCAAGTAAATTAAATAATTTTCCCAATGCAAATTTGATAGAAAATGGGAGATGAAGCAAGCGACCCAAACAAAGGCCGATAGATGAAGGAATATAGGCAATTTTAGAAAGAGCCACACTATCAAAACAATTAACACGTTCGATACCTTCAGCTATATTATTTTTATCGGCCTCTCTGACTAATTGCTCAACAGAGCCACGGTTAAACTCTCTTGTTTCATCTATTGGGTACTTACCCAAAGATGCATCCAAACTAAAGCCGTCCCCCCTATAAAACTGTTCGACTATCATTCGGTCAGAATTTGTTATTTCAGCATTTGTGAGGTAGGAAACACTATTTGCATTTCCATAGTGGACCTCATCATCCCATGTCAGAAAATTTGTAACGGGGAAGCAAATAATTACGGATAGACCGACCGAGACAATGCATGCGAAAGCGAACAGTTCGGGCTTCAGATAAGAAGTGCCCCCATTAATAGCAATCAACCCGATCAAAACAGTAATGGGCAAAGCAGACGCGAACAACACCGTCTTTGACTTATCGAGCGGAATGCCAATAAAAGCGATTAAAACAGCAAAGCCAACAGAAACCGTCAAAAAAAAGAAACACTTCTTAGTATCAGTTTTCTTAACCGAGGCTACAAAGCTCTTCACCAGGCCATAGCAAAGCTCAATGCCTTGAAACGCTAAAACTAAATGAAAGCATATAACAAGACTTGCGATATTCCATGCGTCAAGATCGAAGGGGCCAAACGTCTTCGCACCAGTCAATATGATTAAAACTAGCAGAAAGCTGCTGAGAATGCTGGACGCGACGAGGACGGTTATCTGACGAATAGCGTCACCACCCGACTGTGATTTCGGTTGCAAATATAAGCACGCAACAGCAACGACATCGCAAAAGAGTTCAAGAATGAATAGATTTAAATTCTTATAGTGCAATGATGTCGCAACAGCTAATAAAAGAAGTCCCAGCCAAAAGATGGCAAGCGCGTACTCGCTTTTCTTAATTGCAGGATTATTCAAAACGTGCATCTCCAACTAAAGACAAAATCGAATAGGGTAAGTCGACAATAACAAATTCGTATCTCAAATCCAACTTCACTCAAAAGCTAAGCAAAAGCCAGCCAAGTATCACTTAGCAAATACAAAACGCCTTCTCGACATCCATAGCAGTGGCATCCCAGTTATATCGATTTTCAACAAGCGCCCTAGAGTTTCGAGACTGAAGAGAAAGCAGCTTTCGATCATCAAAAAGCCTGCATAATGCCGAAACCACCTCATCAGATGCCATGGACCGAATTATTGTGCCGAAGCTATCATCTAAGATAAGCTCGCGTGCCCCGCCCACGTCTGTTACCACTGCAGGCGTTCCGCAGGCTGAAGCTTCAAGAAGTACCGTTGAAAAGCCTTCGGAACGAGTTGGAAGACAAAGCACATCTGCTTGCTGAAGTAAGGAGGAAATATCCTCTGTGTTACATCTCCCAAGCCAAAACAAGTTAGACGAACAAGCTTCCTTGACCTCATTAGCCAGCGGACCATCCCCTGCAAGAACAAAACAAATATCACGCTTGGTAATATCTTTTGTGCGAGCCGCCTCAATAATTGAATATATTCCCTTTTCAGGAATAAGCCGCCCGACAAAAGCTACAACCAAAGATGACTGAGGGATACCTAATTCAGATCGGAAATCTCTCCCCGAAGAAATACTCCTATAGAATGAGGCATTGATTGAGTTTGAAATTACGCCTTTTGCAGTGATATTAAAGTGCTGAAGCCATTCAACACTTTTAGAAGAAATCCCATAGAAATCAGGTTCAAACGACTTTACGCGATCAGTAATCCAATCTTCATATCGGCGAACAAAATAATCAAGAAATAGCTGATTGAAAGAGAGATACGCTGAGCCGTGGTCGAGAACAACAGCCTTAGCACTATGATCCGCAGCAAACTTCAGCCCTTCGAGCGAGAGAGGGAAAAGTCTCGTGTTTATCAGAACACCATTCCACTCATAATCATCAAGGGTTTGCAGGAGTCGGTAATAATCACTGGTTTTTTTGGGAAGAGGAAGTCTTCCATCAAGTAACGGAATGCAAGGAAGACGAATTACCTCCAGGCCGTTTTCGACTGAATGACCGACTCCCACGCGCATCGAATCATTAGTAACGATAACCACCCTATCGCCGCGTGCAGTCAAGGCGTGAGCGAGACCATCGACAAAATTACCAATTCCACTAAGTTGCGGGTGATAATGGTGAGTGAAAATACAAATAGAGGAGCTCATCACATAACCTCATCTGATATAGATGTCATATCCTTAATTCTGTGCCGTCCAGACTTCCCCATCTCCAAAGTCGAGCAAGAGCGGAAGATGGGTATGTCGATTATCCGGTGACGGTATTTTTTTCCAATCGCCATACATCGTTGTAAGATATTTATCCGTCATACGAGGAACAGGGAATTCACTGCCTTCGAAAACCGCACTGCTCAGAGGGAAAATCTCTGAAATAGGCACTGGCGCCATATTCGGCCAGCTTAACGTCAGACAGTAATCAGAGACCTCACCCGTATTTGAGTCGGCAATACAGGAATCGAACAAATCCTGGTAAGAGCATGCGCCTCGAGAAACCAGTTGTTCCACCACGTGCATAGCAGAACAACCAATTTGCTCGAGTTGACCAAGGAACCCTTTATGAGGGACAACAATGGAAGAAGAATGATATAAATAGGCTCTTTTCTGCGCAATTGATGCAGTTCGGACTTGCTTTGCACGAAGGCGTTTATCTGTATAGAGCTGGTCATATGGAAAGATGTCGACAAAAATGCCCATCGAACTGGAAGCCTCTCGAGCCTCTTGATTCTCGAAGCGAGTTCCATCGCGATACACCTTAGCAAACATCGCAGCATAGCCAGTAGTATTCCGCGATGTATGGAGCGAATATCCTTCCGGTAACCCACCCTCGGCTAAAGAGCAAAAGCGGTCATAATCTGAACGCATCATTCCGATATCTATATCATCATCCCAAGGGATAAACCCCCTATGACGCATTGCTCCTAAACATGTTCCACCGTCAAGCCACCACCTGATGCCGCGCTTAGAGCAGAATGCGGCGACAACCTGAAGGATATCCAATTCAGTGTTTTGAAGCTTTAATAGCGCGTGAGCTTTAGACATCATCGGCCTATCTCTTTTCCCCGAACCATTGTTGCGTCTGTTTCCCCAAAACAGAAGACTGATAAATAAGGCAAATGGCATTGGATATAAGCGCCGATACAGTAGGGCCATTTAAGCCAAACAGCATTTGCGCAGGAGCCATAACAGCGACAGCACTAATTAAGGACAGCATGCTGCCAACAAATACCCCTCGGTAATTATCAAGAGAAACCAACAAATCGTTGACAAACCAAGCGATGCCAGTCAAAAAGGCACAAGCCAACATAGGCTGAAGGAGATCGGTATGTTTAGCTATTCCAGCGCCATAAAACAGTGACAGCAATAATTTACCGAAAAAGAAAAGGGCAACTGAAGATATGACACCGACAAAAAAGATGCCAGCAAGTATTTTACCTATGAGCGAAAAAAAGGACTTTTCTCTAGAATGGTAACGCTCTACTAGATAACCTAATAAAGGATTATAAATATAGGTCGCACCCATTTGGATAATTGCCACAGGTGCAGCAACTGATGCATAAATACCCAGAGCAGAATCTCCGAATGAATAAGATAAATACTGCCTGGGAATATTCGGCGCCGCAGAAGCAGCAATGCCGCCCAGAACGATGGGCAAACAGCTACATAGGAAGGCTCTGACCTTCGCTCGGCTAATTCCAAGCTTGATTGCAGAAATCCGATTTGATCTTGGATAATCGTAAATAACTCCGATGCCTATTGTCACTACCGTCATAAGCAACAGTGCACCTTCGAGGCTATTAAAAAATCCAAAGACAAGAATGAATGAAAGGAGAGAGCCGATGCCCTGCATTATGAGGGATTTCCCAATATAGTCCATCCTATGACCAACCTGATCATTAGCATGCATGACATCAATGACTAAGCCAGCGGTTTTATAGAGAGCATACAGAAGAATAGCGGGCACCGTACCAATACGACACGTTGCAATGGAATAGACGGCTAACATTGCAAACGCTATAAAAGTAGTAAAGAAACGAAAAGTCAGGTATTCACCAGCAAAGTTTTTCCTTTCAACATCTGCAATTTGCACCGTGTACATCCTGTATTGGGCTAATTGAGAAAACATGTTGAAAATAGACATAGCCAGCGAATAAATGCCTGCAGCACTATATCCATCAGACAGCCGAACGACCAAAATGGTGATAAGCCACTGACAGCCTAAATTAGTCAACGAACCGACGGTATTCCAGAACATATTATGTTTAATCGAAAGAGTCTTCTCTGTGGCCTTCACAAATATAAGCGCCCTTCTAAACCTGTCGAAATGAGGATACGGAGCTATCTCGCAGCTTTAAGTTCTTTTAAAATCAAAATAAACAGCCAATTCGGCATAAGACGTATAATGATATCTGCTTTAGCGATAGACGGGCAAGCTCGTCGGTATTTAAGTAAACCAATTATGGAGCGCCGCTCCCTTGCTTCAGCGAACCCCAATATTTCCTTTAGATGCGGTGAATCGGGAAATCTATCGGCAAATCGCCTAGCAGTATCAACCCTGTTTTTAACTCTTGTCGAATACCAATCATCTTTTGAAGAAACACCTGCAAGGAATCCAGTTTCGTTACCACCATGTCGACGATACTTAACCAAAGGAGTCATAGTAAAGCTGCACTTCCCCAGTTCACTGCAACCCAATGTCAACCACAAGTCATGTGCAGTCGATTCCGGAAAGGGAATCATCGACTTCGCCGCACTCGCATCTAACATGAGAGCCATACCAATGCCGTAACATACGCTTGCGGCCTGTACAGTAATATCCTCTCCAGAGCACCAATTTACTTCCGGCGAATTAGGATGAGCTTTCCTATAACTCTTTACCAGAATATTTCCGTTTTCGTCAATTACCGATCTATCACAAACATCTAGAATTGAGCCTTCTTCTAGCATATGGTTGAGCGAAACTTCAACTCTATTAGGCTCCCAAATATCATCCTGATCGCAAAGTACTACGTAATCCCCTTCCGCCAAGGAGAGCAGCGCCTCGAACGATTTGACATAACCGAGATTATTATCACCGTGATAATACCGATAGGCGTTTTTCGTTATATGCGCTTGGATAAACCGCTCTAATGAATCCGATTCAGGGCAGTCATTTCTAACTAGAAGCGTAAGCGGAAAAGTTTGTTTATCTATCGAATCAAGTTGTTCCGCGAAAAACTTAAGATCGGGTTTATAAGCTGAGAGAAGTACGCATACGCCAATATCATTTCCCATTTCTATTTCCAAAAATCCTCCCAAATTCATTGCTTAAAGATTATCAAAGCACCGTCTGTGGGTCAAAATAATAGCGAGCCCCACCTATCGTTTGCCATGACGAAGCAAGGGCACCCGATGAATAAGCCCAGTACCAATTCCCGTCAACGAGAATCCAGCCGGTTTTCATAGCACCAGTGGCATCTAAATAGTATTTCCCGCTCCCGAGGTCGACAAAACCAACCTGCATTATATGGGTGGCAGGATCCAGGTAATACCATGTGCCGTCTTGATAAAACCAATCAGCAGCTAAATCGCCTCCAGCATTGGCATAAAACCAATTTCCATCTGAGTTACGTAGCCAGCAGTTCTGATATAGCGCGCCAAAAGGCGTTGCGGCATTGCCGTCATTCGCATAAAACGAAGCAGTCGATCCGCCAGCATCGGTCACATTGAAATAACCTGTCTGCATTGCACCATCATTGGCCGGATCAAGCCAATACCAATAGCCCCCGCTTTGCAGCCAGCCAGTTTGGTGTTTACCGTTTTTTCCGTAATACCAAACTCCAGACGACTCGTCTCGTTGCCAGCCATCTTTTATGACGGAAGAATTATCAGGTTGCAAATCATCGGAAACCACAGAAGAAAAATCCGCTTTTGACTCAATACTCTGAGCCTCAACGGAATCCTGTGCAAACGCGACATTCGCACTCAGGGGCAAGCAGCAAGCAGTGATTAATGACGCAGCAGCACAAACAAGCGTGGCCTTCTTTTCGAATCGATACATAAGCGACCCTCCCAGATATCCTATTTAGTTATTTTAATCCACCTTTCGAGATTGATTTTCGCTACTTTCTGTTCAGTCTATGTAGCTAAATACAATTGATTGAACATATCGTTCAATCATTCTATTCTTTTCCTAAGCAATGAACATCTTAATTGGAGGCCTGCAGTGGAACTGACCAAGCGTAACTTTACAGTTCTGTACGAATACCTAAAGAACCCATATGCCAGCCAGCGAGAAGTTGCCGAGCGCACCGGCCTTTCACTTGGATCAGTAAACGCAGCGAATAAAGAGCTCACGAATGAGGGGCTTCTCGAATCGGACAGCCTAACCGACGGCGGTTACGAAGCGCTTCATCCCTATAAGGTTGAAAACGCAGTGATATTGGCTGCGGGGCTTTCGAGCCGCTTTGCTCCCATTTCGTATGAAAAGCCCAAAGGCCTTTTAAAAGTACGTGGTGAGATCCTCATTGAGCGACAGATTAGGCAGCTGCAAGACGCAGGTATCAGCAATATCACCGTCGTTGTCGGCTATAAAAAAGAATATTTCTTCTATCTCGAAAGCAAGTTCGGCGTCTCGATTGTCGTCAACAACGAATATGCATCCAAAAATAACCACGCATCGCTTATGTGCGTAAAAGAGCGGCTTGGCAACACCTATATTTGCTCAAGCGATGATTACCTTCTAAACAATCCGTTCGAAGCATACGTTTGGAAAGCGTTTTATTCTGCTCAATATGCTGAAGGCGCCACCAAAGAATGGTGCATTCAAACCGGAGCAATGGACAGAATTACCAATGTTACGATTGGCGGTTCCGATGCTTGGTATATGCTCGGACATGTCTACTTTGATAAAGCCTTCTCGCTTGCATTTAAGCAGATTCTCGAAACGGAATATAACAAGCCCGAAACAACGGACAAGCTTTGGGAAGATCTATATATCGAGCACATCAAGGAGCTCGATATGGTTATCAAGAAGTATCCTGAGGGCGAGATCAACGAATTCGATTCTCTTGATGAGCTGCGTGCCTTTGATCCGCATTTTATCGAAAACGTTGACTCCGATATTTTCGATAACATCGAGCAAGTGCTCGGCTGCTCCAAATCAGAGATTCACGACGTTTATCCCCTTAAACAAGGTCTTACGAATCTATCGTGCCACTTTAGAACCAATGACGGAGAGTACGTTTACCGCCATCCGGGAGTCGGGACCGAACTGCTTATTAACAGAAATGGAGAAGTAGCCGCACTTAAAAAGGCCAAGGAACTCGGCCTTGACGACACGTTCATTCATGAGGACCCAAAGCGTGGTTGGAAAATTTCGAAGTTTGTACCCAACGCAAAGCAGCCTGATCCGCATGATCCTGCCCAAATGAATCGAATGATGCAGATGTGTCGTTCGCTTCACGAGAGTGGTGCAAATGTCGAAACCGAATTTGACTTCTACCTCGAAGCGAAGCGCTACGAATCACTTCTTCTGGAAAAAGGTCCCATCGACATTCCAGGCTACAGGGAAATGTCCGCCGAAATCGATGAATTGGAGCACTTTGTACAGGCCGATAATGCACCAAAATGCCTTTGCCACAATGACTTCTTTTACCTCAATTTCCTTATCGATGAGAACGACAAGTACTATCTCATTGACTGGGAATATGCTGGCATGAGCGATTACGCAAACGATTTTGGAACATGCAGTGTCTGCTGCGAGCTTTCCGAAGATGAAGTCGACCGCGCGCTTGATGCATATATTGGGCGCAAGGCAACAAACAACGAAATTGCGCATAACTATGCGCACATTGCCCTTGCAGGATGGTGCTGGTACCTCTGGTCTCTTCTGAAAGAAGCCGAAGGCGACTTCGTGGGCGAATGGCTCTATATCTACTTCAATTACGGTGCCAAATACCTCAAAAAGGCACTGGAGATCTATCGGAAAGGTGAGTAACGATGCAATTCGGCTTTTTTAGCGGTCTTCTTTGGGGCCTTGATACAGTAATTCTTGGAATCGGCTTGGCGCTTGCGCCCTATATTGGATCGGCGGAAGCGCTTGCATGCGCCTCCATTGCGGGATCCTTTCTCCATGATGCCTTCTGTGCAATTTGGCTCTTTGGCTACATGGGAGTCCGAGGCAGACTAAAAGACACGCTCGCTGCACTTAAAACTCGTTCGGGCAAGGTCGTCATCGCCGGCGCCCTACTCGGTGGACCTATCGGAATGACCGGCTACGTATTGGCAATTAATAACATCGGAGCTGCCTACACGGCAATCATCTCCGCCTTCTATCCCGCAGTCGGAGCATTCCTTTCCTTCGTACTGCTGAAGGAGAAAATGGGCAAAGGCCAGATTCTTTCCCTTCTCGTTGCTCTTTGCGGTGTAATGACGATGGGCTATCTATCGGCCGGATCGAGCGAGATTGCAAATGCCCCCCTCGGCTTACTCGGCGCAGTGCTTGCCGTTATTGGATGGGGATCCGAAGCGGTGCTGTGCGCATGGGGAATGAAAGATGATGCCGTTGATGACGAAACAGCTTTGCAAATCCGCGAAACTACAAGTGCGCTTGTTTATGGAGCGCTCGTACTCCCCCTCTTCGGAGCATGGCATTTCACGTTGGGCGCTATCCCAAGCATGCCCACATTGATTATTGCACTCGCCGGACTCGCAGGAACTGCATCCTATCTGTTCTATTACAAGGGCATTGCGGCAATCGGAGCAGCGCGTGCGATGGCTCTGAATATCTCCTATTCGGCATGGTCAGTGGTCTTTGGCCTGATCTTGCTTGGAACAATTCCCGACATGGCATCCGTAATCTGCTGCGTTGTAATTGTATGCGGAACAGTTTTGGCAGCCAGTAACTGGGACGAACTATTTGGACGAAATAAGACAGTGTAGCTTGATTAACAATGCGGTAAAAAGGGAGAGCTCGTCGAGCTCTCCCTTTTTTAGCATTATGTCTATTCAATTACCACGGCCTGGCTATCCATCTGTTGCCACGTGCCGAAGAAGACCTGGGCATTTCGCGTAACATTGCCGTTAATCGAATCCGAAAGATAGACAATTCCCCGCTCGTCATCATAGCCTTTAAGGACTACGGCATGATTACCGCCCCACAGACCATAGGAATGCCCGTTATACCAACGAGCAGCATAACGGCCTCCTGGCCAACTTCCCCACTCGGTATTCCACATCTCAACAGGTTGACCACAGGTCAGCTTGTTCTTAATGGAAGAAATTGACGAGAAAGAAACGTCTTTTGCCTGCTTGCCACTTCCAGCAGCACGCAGAAAGTTATTTCCAGCAATAGTAATCGCAGGGGCGACGCATCCCATGAGACCCCCGCTGCTACGCCTTGGGTTGCCATCAAAAGCGGTAACAAAGTTGCCGTTGCTTCCCTTGGGCAAGTAATAATCCGCAATAATCGTCTTACCTAAACCGAAACCATAGTAGTTAAGCAAGTTTGTAAGGGCAACCGACTCACAGCCAGTAGGAAGTTCCGGGTACTGCGAACAGCAAGGGACATCGACCCAAGCGCCAACCATTGCGCCGGATGAGCTGAACTTGTAGTCAGTAGAGCCGATCCAATACCAACCGTTGCTCAGCATTACTCCCCCACGTGCGGCATCAAGGTAATACCATGTGCCCCCAAGGGAAAGCCATCCCGTTTTCATTGTGCCAGAAGCGGAATCTAGCCAGTACCAGTTACCGCCATCGTTAAGCCAGCCGGTCGCCATTCGACCATCCGAGTTAAAGTAATACCAAGACCCAGCAATTTGCTGCCATCCAGTCAGAATTACCCCATTAGCAGAACAATAATATCGAGAACCCTGACTCTCAATCCAGCCCGTTCTGGCATTACCGTCATCGTCAATCAGCTGGATTCCCGAATCGGTCATTATGCCTTTAAGGTCAATTGCGCCGCTGGATGACGAATGATACATCCAAGACCCATCACCGTTTGACCAGCAATTAGCCATCATCTTGCCGGTACTATTAAATATGTATTCACATGATCCGATAGTTTGAACGCCCGTGGTCATGGCATGCGTCGAGGGGTCGAGCCAGTACCATGCACCGCTTAGGCTGAGCCATCCGGAGGCGAGGGCACCGGAGCCCGTCGCGTAGTACCAGGTCCCGCCGTCGAGCACCCATCCGGTCGCCATCGCGCCGGAGGCGCTGAACCAGTACGCTGAGTCGTTGCACGCGTGAAGGCCCGTCACCATGGCGCCGCCCGCGTCGGGGTCGAGCCAGTACCAGGAACCGCCGGTGTAAAGCCAGCCGGTCGAGGCGATGCCGTTCGCAAACCAGTACCAGGAGCCGTCGACGAGGCCCCATCCGTTAAGGGGGCCGCAGCTGCCGAAGTAGCGGCGGACGCCCTGCGCGTCCGTCTGGTAGCCCGTCAGCATGGCCCCCGTCCGGGCGTCGAAGCAGTAGGGCACGCCGCCGACGGATACGGGGCCGCGCGCCAGCGCGCCGGATCCCGTCGCGTAGTACCAGGTACCGCCGTCGAGGAGCCATCCGGTAGCCATCGCGCCGGACGCATTAAACCAGTACAGTGAGCCGTTGCACTCGTGAAAGCCGGTAGCCATGGCGTGCGTCGAGGGGTCAAGCCAGTACCACGTACCGTTTAGGTTGAGCCAGCCGGAGGCGAGGGCGCCGGAGCCCGTCGCGTAGTACCAGGTGCCGCCGTCGAGCACCCACCCGGTCGCCATCGCGCCGGAGGCGTCAAACCAGTACGCGGAGCCATTGCACTCATGGAGCCCGATGGCCATGGCATGCGTCGAGGGGTCGAGCCAGTACCAGGCCCCATTGGTATAGAGCCAGCCAGAATGCAGCGAGACCGGATTAACTGAATCCACATAGAACCAGTTACCGTCAAACGAATTCCAACCCTGATTCCATTTAACGGATTCTTGAGCAGACCCATCATTGATTGAATCGGAAGAATTAAGAGTCGAGGAGACGGATTGCTGCTCAAAATCAGTAGGGATGGAGGAGCTTATGGATTCTGCGTTCGCGATATCAACCACACCGGGCCCAGCGAGCAGTAGAGTTGAAAGAATGATTAGGATTAATGTTATTCGCTTTTTCCTTGCCATGTCAGCCCCCAGTAGTAACCAATTTTTACATAAACATAGTCTACAAATGGATAGCTAAGAGCAATATGTAATTAGAAAAAAGCAATTAAAGAAGAGTTGCTAGCCGAGCCAAGCACCATTACTAGCAAAAGAGTATTGTGCCCCGTCGATCTGCTGAACACCAGTAACCATAGCGTGCGTCGAGGGATCGAGCCAGTACCAGGCGCCGCCGACATATGCCCAGCCGGAGGCCAGCGCGCCGGAGCCCGTCGCGTAGTACCAGGTTCCGCCGTCGAGGACCCATCCGGTCGCCATCGAGCCGGAGCCGTTGAACCAGTACATGGAGCCGTTGCACCCATGGAGCCCGGTGGCCATGACGTGCGTCGAGGGATCGAGCCAGTACCACGTACCGTTTAGGTTGAGCCAGCCGGAGGCGAGGGCACCGGAGCCAGTCGCGTAGTACCAGGTCCCGCCGTCGAGGACCCACCCGGTCGCCATGGCGCCGGAGGAGTTGAACCAGTATGCGGAGCCGTTGCATGCGTGAAGGCCCGTCACCATGGCGCCGCCCGCGTCGGGGTCGAGCCAGTACCAGGAGCCGCCGGTGTAAAGCCAGCCGATCGAGGCGATACCGTCAGCGAACCAGTACCAGGAGCCGTCGACGAAGCCCCAGCCGTTAAGGGGGCCGCAGCTGCCGAAGTAGCGGCGGACGCCCTGCGCGTCCGTCTGGTAGCCCGTCAGCATGGCCCCCGTCCGGGCGTCGAAGCAGTAGGGCACGCCGCCGACGGATACGGGGCCGCGCGCCAGCGCGCCGGAGCCAGTCGCGTAGTACCAGGTCCCGCCGTCGAGGACCCACCCGGTCGCCATGGCGCCGGACGAATTAAACCAGTACAGGGAGCCGTTGCACTCGTGAAGGCCGGTTGCCATGGCACCGCCCGCGTCGGGCTCGAGCCAGTACCACGCGCCACTCTGAAACAACCATCCGGCATACGCCTTGCCGTTGGAGGCTGCATAATACCAGGTGCTGTCAATTAGTTGCCAATGATAAAGGGAGACATCAACATACGCGTAGTTCATATCAACGTTGCCGTTGATTCCAGGGACTTTTCCGTTGCTCTTATACTGCCAAAAACTGTAATTGCCGGTATAGTCACATTGCGAGTTATATTGAGCAATCCAATGATCCCAAGAGCTACTCTTAAATACAGAGTCAGTCAAAATGTTGTTAAACCAATTTAAATTTGCATAAATACCAGGCTCATATCCTGCGGCAGAAATCCTATTACAAAAAACCTGCGCCCTCGATGCAATTCCGGTTTGACGTCCATTTGCAATTATCGAGTTATCCTCAAGATCGTAATACACCGGCAATCTTGGATTATGTCCAGAAAGGCAATTGATCACCATTGATGCCTCATCGGCTGCCTGTTGATTATCAAAAGCATATGAATAGATATAGACGCCGTAGGGAATTCCGAGTCGCTCGCACTCAGAAATATTTCGATTAAATTGATAGTCAACTCGACCGCCGAAAGACGGAGCGCCAAACCCAACGCGCAGAATAGCGAAATCGATGCCAGAAGCTTTAACTGCGTCCCAATCAATACGCCCTTGGTGCTCGCTGACGTCAATGCCCTGAGCTGTAACCCCATCGGGAAGAGCGTCCATAGACAATAAAGCTATTCCGTCTTCTTCGGAAGAAGCATCATCTGAAACTAATTGTCCACCCTCATAACGCCAAGAATTCTCAACCAGAGTCTGAGCAGCCTCTGCATCCGCAGGGCATACAAACATAGAAACGGGCGCAAAGAGCATCAGCACCAACAATGCCGAAAACAACTTAAGATGTTTGTTCATGTAAACCTCGTCATTCGCTCTTGATTGCGTCTAGCTTACAGCATAGCTATGAAAGATTCCCGAACATCTAACAGGACAAGATGCCATCTAGGACAATAAATAGTTGGGCGCAATGCTGCAAAGAAAAGAAGAACTTACCGGCAGGGTTGAACCCGCAGGCTCATTGCCCCCTCCTCTTGCCCCCAAGAATACCGACTTCAAATAAACTTTCAAACCAGATGTCAAAAAGGTAGGGGGCCCAGAGAGTCCCCTACAACTCGGAATTCTAACGAATCAGTATTACTTTCGATGGGCCCAAAGCGGTCAAACCGGAGATGCGATTTCCATAACCATCACTATGCCAGAACAAATTTTCGCTCGGCGAATTGCCCCAGAAAAAGCCAATGTGGCTATCGTCCGCATATGGGTTGTAAGGATTGAAGAACACAATGTCCCCCTTACGAGCCAAACCACTACGTAACAACTCATCAATAGAGTTGAAATAAGTCACGTTCGCACACGTATCGATAGCGTAGCCGTACCAACGATAAGCGTTTACGCAGCCGCCCCTTCCGGGACCTCCACTCCAAGGGGAATGGCTCTGCTCGGCGGCAATGGGAGCTAAATTCCCGCCCGCCTTCATATATGCATGCGATACAAATCCACCACAATTCATGCCCGTATAACCGTCCCAACGCGGATCACCCTTTGGGTACATGCACGTTTCCTGGCTGAGATGCGTGTCGTAGCGTGTTCCACGGTAATAGCCGTCGTTTTCGTGGCTCATAAGCCAATTGACCAAGCTGGACCTATTGACCCCCAAAACAGAACCAGACGTATTCAACCATGCACCACTTGCATTGAAGTAATAGTCAACGCCATCGATTTTCAGCCACCCGTTAGCAAACATGGCACCCGAAGGCTGGAGCCAGTACCACGTACCGCCGTCATTAAGCCATCCAGTTTTCATCTTGAATGTGGAAGGGTCCATCCAATACCACGCACCGTTGACATATTGCCAACCAGACTTAAGGACACCATTGGAAGATGCGTAGTACCAAGTATTGCCACTTTCGTCAGAAGCGTCTTTCGACATAATCCAACCAGACGCCACGTTAACGACACCATTCGCATCCGCATAGAAAACCGCATCTCCAATATGAATCACACCTGGCAATGAAGACGAGTCAGTACGATCAGCGACTACAGGAGATCCATCAGATGAAGTAGGCAACGGCTCGCTCAGTGCTCCAGACGAATTCGCCCATACCATACCATCGTTCAAGTTGATCCAGCACGAAGATGCCATTGCACCGGAATCATAAGAAAAATAGCGCTTGCTTCCTACCGCAAATTCACCAGTACGCATTGCGCCGGATACATCATCAAGGTAATACCAGGCGCTTCCGGACTTTATCCATCGCCCTCGTTGAATAGCTCCGTTTGATGCGGCGTAATACCAAGTACCATCAGCAAGTGCCCAGCCTGTTGCCATGGCACCTGAGCTCGTAAGGAAATAGGTGGACGAGCCCACTTGCACAAAGCCCGTGAGCATAATATGGCTTCCTGGATCCAGGTAATACCAAGAATTCCCTAGAAGTAACCAACCTCCATGCAGTAAGCCGTTGGAGTCAGCGTAATACCAGTTGTTGTCAATAAGTGCCCACTGGGAGGATAGCATGGCCCCTGAACTGTTAAAGATATAAGAGGTGCCATTGCATTCATTCAGCCCGGTGGCCATAGAACCGTCTGCAGGATCAAGCCAGTACCAACGACCCCCATCCGAGAGCCAGCCCTTTACCAGAGCGCCAGAGCCGGAAAAATAATGCCAGACAGAAGCATCAAGATGCCATCCGATAAGCATTGCACCAGAAGAAGAGAATCCATACGTGGCTCCCCCAATCTGCAGCATCGCATCGTGGACCATCTTGCCCTCATCATCCAGCCAATACCAGTTGCTGCCGTCTGAAAGCCAGCCTTTTACCATGGCGCCAGAACCGGAGAAATAACGCCAAGCAGAAGTGGAGCCCGTAGAATCTAGGTACCAGCCGACACGCATTGCGCCCGAAGAGGAGAAGGCATACGTCGCACCCCCGACTTGAACCAACCCATCCTGAGCCATTCGACCTTCGTCGTCGAACCAGTACCAGCTACCGTCTATATGTCTCCAAGAAGAAACAGCGATTGTTCCGTCGGACAAGCCCCAACGCCAAAAACCAGCCCCTTCTTCGGGTGATATCCACCCCTGATGCCAAATAATTTGATTCGAAACCTCGGAAGGGGTCTCATTATCCACCTGAGAGTTCTGCTCGACAGCGAAGGTCGATTCGCGCTGAGCATCAACGCCTGACTCGACAGAAGCAATAGCAACGTTAGATGCGGGACCTTCGTCAGTGTTATTCGAATCAAGGGCGTATAACATCGAGGGCGAACCCAAAAGGAGCCCAAAAGAAATGAGGCCCGAAAAAGCCAGCACTCCGAATGACCATTTCTTCATAACAGCACGGTATCCAATCACGCAGCGGCCCCGTCGCTTCAGGGCAACGGGGCCTCAATCAAAACTAGCTCAGTAATGTGCTAGCCAATTTGCTGGCAGTTTTTGCACTCTCGTGAAGCGCCACGCCTCTGGGCCTCCTGAATAGAGATCTGCGAATAGCCCTTTGCGTCCTTACCAACGGTACGGCACTTATGCGTATGGTAAACATCGCTACCGTTCTTATACCAAACTAAACCGTAGCCCGGAATCCACTTGCCGTCCTCGCCGACATAGTAGGAGCCAACCCAGGCATTCGTAGCCATGGCACCGGAAGACTGGAGGTAGTAGTCGCCGACCCAGGCGTCGTGAGCCATAGCGCCGGAACCGCTAAAGTAGTACCAGGCGCCGCCGACCTGACGCCAGCCGGTGGCCATCGCGCCGGAATCGTCGAACCAGTACCAAACTCCACCAACGTTAGCCCAAGAGTTAGAGGCCATAGCGCCCGAACCTCCGAGCCAATACCACGTGCCGCCATTGCTGAGCCAGCCGGTTGCCATGGCGCCCGAACCGCTCGCATAGTACCAAGAGCCGCCTGCCAAGAACCAGCCAGTGGCCATTGCACCGGAGTCGCCGAACCAGTACCAGGAGCCGCCGAGGCTGCGCCAGCTGTTAGCGACCATGGCGCCCGAGCCGTCGAGGTAGAACCACGTACCGCCGATGTTGAGCCAGCCAGTGACCATCGCACCGGAGGCATTAGTGTAGTACCAGGTACCCGAATCGTTGATCCAGCCAGTCAGCATGACCCCAGATTCGTTGAAATAGTACCAAGCCCCGCCGAGATTATGCCAACCGGTCAATAGCTCACCGTCGGAGGTCGCATAGGACCACTTTCCGTAGATGGAGTCGTAGAACCAGCCACTATGCTGCATGCGGCCATCGGCGTTGGCACCAGGGGTGTTCAGGAAGTAGTTCTTGCCGTCAATCTGAACTCGGCCGTATGCCATATCATGGTTTTCGGGATAGAAGTAATACTTGTCCCCACCGATAGACTGCCAGCCCGACACCGCGGTCCCGTCAGCGCCAAAATAGTACCAGACAGCTTCGTATTCGTTATGCCACTGGTTCGTGACCATGGCGCCAGTTTCGGGATCGAAATAGCGAAGGTTGCCGTCCTCGCACCGAACGAGTCCAGTCTTCGGACGACCGTCGGAACACCATTCCGTAATCGGTCCACCGCCTCCGCCACCGCCAGCAATATCAGCAAATGAGGGCGCCGGGGCAACCGTCATGCAGGCAGCAGCAAATGCAACAACTCCCAGCACTGTTAGTCCGTGCCATCTTTCTCGAAGGTTTTTCATACGACATCCTTTTTCCGAGATTTAAGGCTCTCTTAAGTTATTTTTAAACTATCAATTCAGTATTTCAACGGGAAATCGATAAAAGGTGTCTTTGTGACTGCAATTTAAATATGAGTCGCCACACCTCAACCGTTACGCTAAATAGCTTCTAAGGCAAACTTAGCGCATGAGCGAACTGATTAAACGAGTGAACTGAATAATAAAGCAACAAAATACAAACCTTGGTCATCAATCACATCTACCGCGGGCCGATAACGCCCGCCTCATGTGCTGCGATATAATCAATCTCACTAGATGCCAAATCAGCAAGCCGAAGGAGCTGACGTGCTAACAATTCACTATGGTGATATGGAAAACGTTATCTACAACACGTCCGTTTACTTCGATAACGTATATTCGCCCCAGTGGTTTCAAGACTCCTTTGCCCAAAGGGTCATAAAATCCATCGACAAAGGCACCGTGGTAGGCCCCAATGCAATCGATACCAAGATTCTAGGCATCATTCCTCCCGAGAAACTATCCAGCGGCACCAAAACGCTACTGCTTATGTACTTTATGCCGCAGAATATATATAACGCCTCAAATTGCGGTGATAATTGCGCCTACTGGATTCTGAGGATCGCCGCGCAAAAGGATCTAACAATCAATCTCTACCACATAATGGATTTTGGAAACGGCAAATTCACGGTAACCATTGCAAATACGGGCGATATAGTCCACACAATGTTTGACCTTGTCCCCATAGCTGGAAAATGCCTAAGGGAGAACTCCTGATGCGCGGATCATACAAGGTAATTATTCAAAATAACCGGGTTCAGTTTAAACTGACCATCAATAGAAATCTGACCATCATCCAAGGTAACAGTGCTACAGGCAAGACAACTCTGCTTGATATGGTGGCAGCTCACGAAGAGCTTGGGGCACAAAGCGGCGTAACAGTAAGTTGCAAAGTGCCCTGTAAAACAATATCTGGAAAATATTGGCGTAGAGATCTCCAAGAGATTTCCAGCAGTATTGTTTTTATTGATGAGGGCAATACTTTTGTTCGATCAAGAGAATTTGCCCATGAAGCAAAGCGTAGCTCAAACTACTACGTAATTGTCGCCAGAGAGTCACTGCGCCAACTGCCCTATAGCGTTGATGAAATCTACGGTCTTAAGAACACCAACCGAACCACAACGAAGTATCCCGTTTACTCTCGTGTCTACACCTCTACATATCGTATTTACGGTGATACTGATTTTAGAGGCGAGAGGCCCGAGCTTGTCATTGTCGAGGACACAAATTCGGGCTACGAATTCTTCAGTTTGCTATGCAAAAAGAGCAGCATTAAATGCATCAGCGCGGGAGGCAAATCAAATATTTGCAACTGCATTATGGACGCACCGGAAAACGACATCCTCGTGATTGCCGACGGTGCCGCCTTTGGACCAGAAATTGCGGAAGCAGCTGCTCTATTGCGCCGAAAGAACATCAAGCTATTCCTACCGGAATCGTTTGAATGGCTCGTGTTGAAGTCGGGATTATTCAACAGCAAACACATTAAGGACATGCTGCTTAACCCCGCTGAACATATCGAAAGCTCAAAGTTCTTTAGCTGGGAGAAGTTCTTTACTGCAGAACTCATCGAATGCTCACGAGACACACGTTTTCGATATGACAAGAGCTGCTTGAACGAGGAGTACCTGAACCCCACCGCTCTTGCAGCTCTGGAGGATACTTTGCCGGACCTTGGCATTACTTCGCACTAAAACGAGAAGTACTCACTGTCGGAGGATAGGTTTGGTCCGAGCCACGGGTCGCCATCGAGGAAGAACTCAGGCCAGTGCTGCATGAACAGCGCCTGCTCACGCTTCCAGCGGCGCAGCTTTTCCTCGTTGGCCTCTTCCCTGCCGCGCGAGGTGAACTCGTAGTGGTACAGCTCGGCATAGGGCGTAAAGATGGTGCGGTAACCCGCCTCCCACACGCGCAGGCAAAAGTCTGCGTCGTTAAAACCGACGGCGAATTCCTCGTTGTAGCCGCCGACGCGCTCAAATACGTCGCGTCGCACCATCTGGCAGGCACCCGTCACGGCGCTAAAGTTGCCCGGGCGCACGGCACGGGCAAGATAGCCCTCGCGCTTTGCCGAGAAGTCCTGGTTGGCATGGGCAAGTGCGCCACGCACGCCAATCAAAATGCCGGCATGCTGCACCAGATGATCGGCAAAGTAGAGTTTGGCGCCCACCACGCCCGCATCGGGACGCTGCAGATAGCCCATCATCTCTTCGATAAAGTCCGGGCTTATGACCTCGGTATCGTTGTTCAGCAGCAGCAGGTAGTCACCCTTGGCGTGCTTCACACCAAAATTGATGATCTGAGAGTAATTGAACTCGCCCGGCCAGTACACAACGCGCGCGATGCCCTTGCCTTCGGATGCTGCAGCCACGCGCTCTGGCAGGGTTTCGTAATACGCAAACGTCTCCGGGGCTTCACTGTTGTTCTCCACCAAGACGATCTCGTAATTGGTATACGTGGCCTTCTGGGCGATCGACATCACACAGGCATCGAGCGTCTCAATGTGATCCTTGGTGGGGATCACAATGCTCACCAGCGGCGCAGGCTCCGGCAGCGCATGGCGCATGCGGTAGACAAACGGCGTCTCGGTCTCCTCGACCGTTCCGTGAACGCCCAGCGCGTTAAAGTGGCGCTGCAGCGCAAGACGACCCGCTTCAATGGCATACGGCTTGCTATCGGCAGAGCCATCGGCGGTCGATCCCGGATGCACGCGCCAGTGATACAGCACATGCGCAACGTGCTCAAAGCGCGCGCCGGCTGCAAGGCAGCGAAGCGTCAAGTCGTAGTCCTGGGCGCCCGCAACGTCTTCTGGGGACATACCAATGTGATCGATGAGCGCCTTCTCCACCATCAGGAAATGCGTCACGCAGTTATGGCTATAGAGCAGGTCGACGTTGAGTACGGTCTTAAAGACCGGCTGGCCCCACTCCCCCGTTTTCTGGAACATGTCCTCATCACAGAACAGGACCTGGGGACGCTCGCCCTCGGCCGCCTTGTTCAGCGCGGAAACATACTGGAATAACGCGTCCGGTTCCAGAATGTCATCGTGGTCCAAGAAAGCGATGTAGTCGCCTGTCGCTTGCTCGATACCTGCGTTGGTGTTGACCACAATGCCGCCGTTGCCGGGAAGCTCGATGCGACGGATGCGCTCGTCGTTGGCACCTGCCGCAAGGGTGGCCACCGCGTCCCATTCGGGCGAGGCGTCCATAAGCAGCAATTCCCAGTTGTCATAGCTCTGGGCTTGCACCGATTCCAGCAGCTCGCGCAGGTAGACCCGATCAGTCTTGTAGCACGGCACCACAATGCTCACGAGCGGTCTATAGGCAAAGGCCGCCGAAGCGACACGCTGGCACGCCAAATCGCCCGGCTTTGCGCGATGCTGCTCAAGCCAACGTCGATAAGCTGCGTCGTCTGCACGCGCGTCCTTCATACGGTTCCAGCTGTCGTCGACCATGCCGTTGTACAGGCGACCATCCATGGCGCAAAACCCGCTTTGGATCCGCTCTGTGGGATCGCTCACGATCGCGACAAAATCTCGTATATCCTGAGGCATCTCAACGCTCAGAAACGTTTTATTGACGCGGCATCCGTCCTGCTGCGGCACATCGACCTGCGACTCAAACACATGCACGGTGACATCGATGGCATTCATATGCGTATCGGAGATCTGGAACTCGGGTGCGCACTGGGGGTCTCCCGCCCAGGTAACCTCATAGCGCCACACCGCGCCGGAGTCTGCCGGCAAATAGCGAATGGCATCGATCTCGTAGCGACCGCAGCATTCGCCACGCTGCGCATCGCGGATAAGCGCGCACAGCGCAGGCTTTGCTTTGTAGTTAATCTTGGATTCCAGCTTGGCCACGCGGCTATCGAGGCGAATAGAGCCCAACCTTTGACCACCGGATGCAAAAACGACATCCATCGACGAGCCATCCAAAAACGGAAGTACCATGACGGCGAGCTCGCGCTCGTAACCGGAAACGGAAGGGCAAAGCGCCAGCACACGGCCATGATCGACCGGGAGCACCAGCGACGGCACACGAGAACCGCTCGTCGTCGCATGGACAAACGCTTGAGAACCCTCCCGCTCAATAAGCGCGGCGACATCCTGACCGGCAAAACGAAGCAGCACAAACAGACGGCCCTGGCTGCGGCAAAGTGCCAAACGTTTGATACTCATCTACACTTCTCGCTTTCCCAGGGCGTTCGCTGCCATGCGTTTGCAGGCACCCAGGCGCCCAAACCTCAAGACGTCGTAATCGAACATGAGCTTTTTGCACAAACGAGCAGCAGGGGCCTTACCGATAAGTGCCGCGCGCACCATGGCGGCAACCGAAGGAGCACATTGTGCGAGCGCAGCATCGTTGTCCACGGCAGAACCGTTAAGCGCCGCGGCAACGGCAGCAAACACTTTGCCGCAGTCCGAACCCAGCAACCTCAGCGCATCGTACAGCACCAGATCACACAGGAAGTACGCCAGGTCATCAGCATGCTGTGCGTCGAGACCGTCGCGCTGCCAGTCAGCCAGCATAGCGGAGTAAATCTTCACGTGCTCCAGCAGACGTGTCTCGTCGTCGTAGCGCATGGTGTCCATGAGCGAACCCTTGCGAGCCACGCGATAGTCGTACAACTTGTTCGAGATAAGCGCGGTCTTGTGCGAACGACCGTACACGGCAAAGTCGAAGACCTGGTCCTCGCCATACTTAACGGTTTCGTCGAACACGATCCCGTTGCCCAGCAAGAAGTCGCGCTTGCAGGCGGTGCGCCATGCAAAGGGACGAGACGCTTCCTTAAACAGCAGGTCGGAGCTATAGCCCTCAAACGACACATCGCGCGGGCTAAGCACATAGTTAAGCCACGGATACCCCGCCTCCAGCGGATACGGGTTCGCGCCAAAGGTCAACACGTCGCAGTCCTCGCGCTCAAAGGCATCGACGATCACGCGGCATGCATCGGGCGTAAAGCGGTCGTCGGAATCCAAGAACGCGACAATAGGCGCCGTGGACGCGGCGATGCCTGCATTGCGCGCGCTCGACAGGCCCCCGTTCTCTTTATCGACCAACGTAAAGCGCGCGTCCTTTTCGCAATAGGCAGCCGCAATATCGCGCGAACCGTCCGGCGAGCCATCGTTGACCAGCACGCCTTCCCAATCGGGCATGTCCTGCGCAAGCAGGGAGTCCAGGCACCAGGCCAGGCACTCCTCCACCTTATAGATGGGAACGACAACGGAAATCTTGGGGGTAGTCATAGCCAAGTGCTCCTACTGTGCGGCCGGCACGTCATCGGGATGCGGATTATCGCCGTAGGTGCGCTGATACGTCAGCACGCGCCAGACCAGCGGCAGGCCGCCAATCTTAAAGTAGTGCTTAAACGTATTGAGCTTGCCGGGCTTCTTAAAGTCAAAGCGCGAATCGATATAAGCACGGGGCGACTTGACCATCAGGCGCAAGTCGGTCTCGCCGCGCGGATCGAACAGCGACAGATCAAAGCGACCGGCATCCCAATCGGACTTGAGCTCGGGAGAGGCCTTCTCCCAAAACTGCTCGCGCAACTCATCGACCAGACGCTCGTCATTCCAGCGATACGTATCGACCTTCATGCGCATTAAAATGCCCTGGAGCTGAACCTTGAGCTCGGGACGTTCATCCAAAAAACGTTGCATCTCGGCATATTCGTCGCACACGCAAAACACCTTGTTGGGCGAATTAACAGAGCTCTTCTCATTGTCCTGGCGATAGCACAGGATGGGGTCCGCAATAAACGCGGCACGCTCGGCGCACGCCCAGACCTTAAAGTTAAAGCCTGCGTCCTGATACGAGGCGCCCGGCGTGGGAAGGAACCGAATCTGATTGTCGTTGAGGAACTCGCGCCGATAGATGGCAGACCAAATGGAAGGTTTGCGGTAGAAGATGCCAGGGCGATCGACGGGGCGATACGCGGCGCCCGTCATATGCTCATCGATAATCCCAAACAGCTCACGGCGCTCACTGGGCGCGGACCAATACAGGTAAAAGTCGCCCTTTACCACATCGGCATGCTCAGCATCGGCCTTGGCAACCAGCTTTTGGAGCGAATCCTCAAACATAAAGTCGTCGGACTCAAGGATGCCCACGTACTCGCCGCGCGCCATCTCCAGGCCGCGGTTCATCGAGTCACCGTAGCCGCTGTTGGCCTTGTCGATCATCTTCACACGGGGGTCGCGCTCCATGTACTCGCGGATGATATCCGGCGAGCTATCGGTGGAACCGTCATTGATACAGATGATCTCGATGTCCTTAAGCGTCTGCGCCACGGCGGAATCGAGGCACTCGCACAGGTAGCGTTCGACATTGCAAATGGGGACAAGCAGCGAAACTTTAGGGGTATCAGAGTTCTGCAAGAGAACCTCCTGTTGAGTAGCGTGTAACAGGGTTATTTTAACAGCCGAGTTGCGGCGAGCGGCAGCGCTTGGAATTAGATAAAGCGCTCCAGGCAGGCTTTGAGACCGCGAGTCGAAAGATAGAACAGCGTGGCGTCTGCCATCGAAACGCCCGAGGTCGCCGCAACGAGCTTGTGGGCAACACGGCGAACGGCGCCCTTAGCAGGCATATCTGCCCAGTCCGTTCCCAAAAACGTCGCGAGGTCCATGTTGACGCGAGCCGCCACGCGATGGAAGTCATCGGCATCCAAGCGCGCCAGGTCGAACACAGTTAGGTCCAAAAACCAAGTTATCAGCTCGCCGGGGCACAGGTCTAAAAGACCGTAGGCCGCCCAGTCCTCCAAGACCTCCTCGAGCATCCTCATGTGGGCGTCAAGCTTTTTGGCGCGAGCCTCGGCACTGTTGAACTCGTGCGTCGCCGATTCACTCTCCATCACGTAGTGGTAGAACTTGTCCGGCATGACGACGGTCTTGCGGGCAAGCGCATAAGCCGCAAATTGGAAGACGACGTCCTCGCCCAAAGCCAAACCGGGGGCGAAGCGAATGCCTTCGCGATTGAGCAGCTCGCGCGAAAAAGCCGCACGGCAGGCATAGGGCTGCGCATTCGAATGGAACAGTAGTTGGGGATCACGGGCGCCGAAGGTACCAGCTTTGGGGCTCATGAGTTGCTGGACGCGTTTGGGGGCAGCATCGGCAGGTTCACAGACGCCGCCAAAAACGGCGACCTCGGCATCTGAAGACTCCATGGCATGCAGCACGCGCTCGACCGTCTGGGCGTCGATGTAATCGTCGGCGTCTACAAAGAAAACCACCTCGCCCTTGGCGGCATCGATTCCGGCATTTCGGGCGAACGAGACGCCCGCGTTTTCCTGGTCAATCACCAGTACGTGATCGTCGGCCTGCGCGATCTGGCGCAACACGTTCAACGAATCATCAGTCGAACCGTCGTTGACGCAGACAACCTGAATCGAGCGCTCGGACTGGGCCAACAGCGAATCGAGACATCGCTGAATGGAGCGCGCAGAGTTGTAAACGGGGACGACAATGGTAGCTTTAGGACACGAGGCCTCTCCCATGCCGACCTACCCCCTCAGCGATTCGATGAGGAAGGCAGCAACCACGCCTGGGCCTCCAACCGAGGCGTAATACTTAGCACGCCCCAAGGCACCATCCGTCGCAAAACTCGGGTGCTCGTCAACCCAGCCCTCAGGATCTTTGAGGATGGCAGCGAGATTTGCGCGCTTCCACGGCTTGAGGTCGTCAAGCGAAAAGTCCCCGGCGTCCAAGGCCGCCTGAAATTCCTTGGCCATCTGCACCAGGAACTCCTTATAGAACTTAGGCGCCAGGCGCACGTAGTTCCACATGTACGAATCGTACTTAATGAGCTGATTGAACTTGAGCATGCGCGCGACATCGACGCTTGCGTGGTCGCGGGCATAATCCTCTCGAATCCAACGCTCAATCTCGGCATACTCGGTATTGACGCAAAACACCTTAGCCGAAGAATTGACCGAGGAATTCTCGTTGTCCTGGCGATACGACAACACGGCATCATGCAGGTAAACAGCCTTATCGGCGCACGCGATCACCTTAAAGGCAAATGACGTGTCCTGAAAGGATGCCCCCGGAGTCGGCAGGAACTTAATGCCGTTGCGCTCAAGAAAATCGCGACGGTACACGGCCGACCAAATCGACGGCTTTTGCTTAAAGAACTGCGTCGTATCGCTCGGGTGCACCGGCTTACCGCAATCCCGAGGTCTAAACATCTCGTGCAGCGAACGGCGCTCCTCGGGCTTAGACCAGTAGAAATCAAAGTTCGCCTTCGCAAAGTCGGCATTATTGCTATCGGCGGCCGAGACAAGATTTTCGAGTGCGTCGGGCGCTATAAAGTCATCGGACTCTAAGATGCCGACGTACTTGCCACGCGCCATCTCCAGGCCATGGTTCATCGAGTCGCCGTAGCCGCTGTTGGCCTTGTCGATCATCTTGACGCGCCCATCGCGATCCATATACTCGCGGATAATCGCGGGCGAGTTGTCGGTCGACCCGTCGTTAATGCAGATGATCTCGATGTCCTTGAGCGTCTGCGCCAGGGCGGAATCGAGGCACTCGCGCAGGTAGCGCTGAACATTGTAAATGGGAATAAGCAGCGACAGAACAGGGCTGCCAGAGGCGTTAGTAGACAAATGTGCTCCTTAGGAAATACCTGTCGTTTCATGGTATCAAAGGGTCAGCGCGCCAGCGGGCGTTTATATAATCTATGGAGCTCGCAGAGGCAAACCGATAAGAAAGGACGTCATGCAGCCCAAAGCCGCACGCAACATACCCATCGAAGCCTTGCGCTTGATCGCGGTCGCCGGCATCGCGGTATTCCACACGTTTCAGTGGACCTTCCAGGGGACCTGCGTCGGCTTGCAGGAATACACGCCGCTCGCCGCCTTCCCCTACTCCGGCGCACTCGGCTTTATCAACTTGCTGGGCCGCTGGGCCAACGAGGTCTTCTTTATGACCTCGGGCTATTTTCTCATCGCTTCGGCCGCGCGTGCTTGGGACGGTGGAGCAGCGTGGAAGTCACAAATGCAGCGGATGGCGCAGCGTCTGGGCAAGGTTGTTATGCCCACCGCGTTTTATTGCCTCGTGGCGCTGACGTGGTCCACGGTCGTCTCCCCCATTCCCGATGTTACCCTCAATACGCACTACTGGTACACACTAGGCCTTGAGTTTATCTGGGTCTATGCCGCCACGGTCTTCATGGCGCCATGGTTTGGACTGGCCAAGATCCGACTCTCCCAGAAGAGCTACACGACGACGGTCATCGCCGTTGGCATCCTCGCATTTGTTGTTAACGGGTATTTAGCCGCCATGAGCGCGACAAACGGCGGTGAGTTTTCTTGGCTCCAAAAGCTCATGAGCGCCGTCACGTACGTTATCGCGTTTTTGATCGGTGGGCTGCTCCGCGACGTTACCGATGTCATGGATTCGAACAGGGCGGGCGCCTTGGGCATGCGCTCGCTCGTAACGGTTTTGGTACTCACCATCATCCTGGAAGGAGCACTCTCCTTCACCGACAACCTCACGGCGATGGCAGTCCTCTCCTACAAATCAACCTCGCTGATCTCGTTTGCCCTCGCTGCCGCCTCCTTGCTCTTTGCGGCAACCCGACGCAGTGCCTCAGGCAATCCGCGGACTGCAGGTGTCATCGTCACCTTATCGACCGCCACGCTCGGTTTCTATGTGACGCAGTCGCTCACCAGTAGCCTGTGGCGTCCCGTCTTCAATACGTTGCTCGCAAACATACTGGTCAGCCAAAACAGCCCGGCAGCTATATGTATCGTCACGGGTACCGTCATTAGCATCGTCTTTGCCTTAGCGCTCCTCATCATCGACGCAGCTAGAAGCCTTATCGCTCGCAAGCCCAAGCGGCAATAGAGACGCTGCCGTCAGACGCTAAAGCCGCTACAGCCGTGGCAGGTTCCTGCGTTTTATTCAAAGCTTGCCGCCAAGGTGCGCCGAGCCTTTACAATAGGACAGTCCCAAGGACGTATTCGATAGCTTCCGCGCAGCACTCGCCCGCCGCGCGTGAAAGGATATATTGCCCCATGCCTTCAACCCTCCCCGCTCCCATCGACAAACTCGCCATCGTTGTCGTCACCTATAAGCGCCAGGAACTCCTGGCCAACTTGTTCGACTCTATGACCAAGCTCACTGCCGCGCCCTGGCGCATCGTGATTGTCGATAACGAGAATTCGCGCGAGACCAAGGCCATGTGCGCCGCATTCAACGAGCGCCTCGCCACCCTGTGGGGCATCGACACCAACCAGCCCGATGCAAAGGGTGGCACCAACCGCGTTATCTACGCGCCGCAGCTCAAAAACGGCGGCGGCGCAGGTGGCTTCTCCGCCGGCACCAAGTGCGCCTACGACCTGGGCGCTCAGTGGTTCTGGGTGATGGACGACGACGTGCTCGTCATCCCCGAAGGCATCGAGCGTCTTGCCAAGTGGACCGATCGCTACGATGTCATCCAGGGTTCGCGCCTGGACTTTGACGGCGGCGCCTTCTTTTGGCAATACCAACTCATCCTTTCACTCGGCATTCCCAACCCTGTCGCCAAGTGGGACCTGGGACCCGAGGGCTACCGCGCCATGAACCAGCTATGCTTTGAGGGCGGCATGTTCTCGCGCCGCGTGGTCGATAAGATCGGCCTGCCCGATGCGCGATTCTTTATCTACGGCGACGATGCCTGCTACGGCTACGTAGCCAGCCAACACTTCCCCGCCGTCGTTGTTGCCGACGTGGTTCTCAAGCGCGCCCGCGCCGTCTCTAACTGGGATATCGCCGGCAAACGCCAGCTCAACTCTACGAGCGACACCAACCGCTACTACATCATGCGCAACCGAGGCTTCCTCGCTCGCTATATGCAGATCTACGGTGACTACCACCCCATGCTGTTCCGCCTGGGCAATGCCGCGACCTTCTGCAAGGAATTCATTCGCCTGGCTGCGGTCGATAAGTGCTTTAAGACCGGCATTCCGGCGCTGCGCCGCGGCATGAAGGACGCCCGCAAGATCATCAAGGACCCCGACTGGAAGCCCATGCCGCCCATGAAGGACACCGAGTAACGGAAGCCGGAAACACCTCGGCGCTTAAAGCCGCTGGCACACCGTAGCCACATGCTGCCCATCAAAACCGAACCCCCAGCGCATGCGACCCACGCCGGGGCGCGGCACACGAATTTCGTCGATGCCATCGCGCTCTATGTCGAGTAGCGACTGCACGGCCAGCAATTCCAACCCCAGCGCATCCACATCGGGGTCATACATCATATTGATCGTTATAAGCGGGCGCTCGTCCAGCATGCCGATCGTGTCAGCTACGTCGAACACAGCGCCCGTAGGAAAAACCTGGATGTCCCAGCGACCCGCGCCACACTTTCGCCTCGAAGCAGGATTGGCATAGCCCGGCAAGCCAAAGCAGAGCCCCTGCAAGAACAGATGATATGGCAGCGGCTTATCTGGGTCGGTCTCACCGATTCCCGCATCCCCCAGGATGCGGCTTAGCGCCCGCCTCACGGTATCCTCGTTCCCACGGCACAGCCCGTCGCGAAACGCATCGACGTCTCGAATGTCTTCGGCAGCGCACTCAAACCACTCAACAATCACTAGACGCAAGGCTTGGCGAAGCTCTTTATTGGGCAATCGCAAAGCACGGAGCCGATCGCCATGCTCTGGCTCCTCAGTCATATCCGTCGTGAGAAAACCGGACAGATACAGCGCTGTCCACATGCCATCGTCAGGCGAGACATCTGGCTCTGCAGCGCCCAAACAAAGCGGGACCTCAGCACACCTATGGGCCTCGAGCAAATCAAACAAGACCGAAAGGCGGTCGAGATTCCACCCGGCAACTACCCTACTCAGGCAATCCGCATACCCATACAGATCGGCGCGCACAGGCGCCGTGCAGCCTCGATCCAGAAAACCGATCACACGCGCTGGACTCGAGCAATAGGCCCTACCAAACCGATATCCCTCGAGCCATTCACGCGCATCATCAAGATATTCCTCACGCCCAGCATGATTCAACAGAGCCTGGACCTCGGCATCCGAAAAGCCGAACCAACGGTCACACCACGTCGAAAGCGGCGTCGACAGACAATACGAGCAACTGCGCGAAGAAAGCGCCGCTTCGGCAGGACTGGGACGCTCCCCCATCAGACAAGCAAAGCGTAGCGAATGACCCGCGGCAGCAATGGCGTCAAACAGCACACGGTCAAGTAGTTCTGCCGGATCGGCGTCAGAAGCGTCCCTCGCGCTCGCACGGCGAGACCACGCCGCATCGTACCCATCAACGAGCAATACAACCTGCTCATCACAGGCAATCTCCAGCAGCTCTATGAGCACACCGAGCACCGAGTCAACCTCGTCCGCGCTCGCCACGTTACGCGCGACGCGTTCGATGTGACGCACCTTATCTCGAGCTAAATCCGGAGCCTCCAAGAGCGCCAACAAGCGAGCGCACTCGCCCGAAAGGGCATCGCGCACGACGCCGGCAACAGCGGGGCCACGCCTCGCAGCGCCAGAAAAGTCCAGCGATATCACCGGATAGCAAGCGTACTCATCCCGATAGCGCCCGCCGTCTGCATCCCAAATCTGAGCATCGGCAAACAAACGCTGACCAGCGCGACCGACCGCTGGACGCTCCAGAAAAGCCCTGAGCATCGACAAGTTCATGCTCTTGCCAAAACCCTCGGGTCGACAGCACACCACAACGGACGCGTCGCAGTCCAACACATCTGCAATAAACATGGTCTTGTCGACCAGCGTGCAGCAACCAAGAGCCTCCGCATAGTCATGCATGCCAATGGGTAAAGCCGCATCGTCGGCACAGCCGATCAAACGCACGCCAAAGTCGGCAGCACAACCATTATTTACCTGTTCAGACACCAAAACGTTCCCCCTAAATCGCAACACGATGCCAATTGTAATGACCGCCTCGCGCGTACCGATGTCGCCGCGCGATCATATCGGGCAACGGTAGGAACAAAGGCCTTGAGGGGGCATAACAAATCGTTGTGCAACAAAATGGGGCCCGATGCATTCGCACCGGACCCCGTCCTAACTCTTTAGTTATCTAGTAACCGAGAGGCTACTCCTCCGAGCCGTCCTCCCCAGAAGCTTTCTTCTGCTGATCGAGCTTATGCTTACCACTTACGATAGACGTAGCGCCCAGTGTGGCCAAGCTCGCGCTGGCAAGGCTCGCCATCACAATCAGATCGCCCGTCTTGGGCATGTTGCCGCCCGAGGACTTGGTCGTTGTAGTCGTCGTGGTGGTCACCGTTTTGGAGTCATTTTGCTCCTGGTTCTGGTTGTCGGTGTTGCCCTTGCCGCCGTCCTCGCCCTGCTGCTTTCCGTCCTCGGTCTTGCCCGTATTCTCGTCCTTATCCTCAGATTCAGACTTCTTACCATCGTCCTTCTTCTGAGCGGACTTGTCGTCCTTCTCCTCAGAGCTAGAACCCTTATCGGATTCGGTCTTCTCGGAAGCCTTGTCCTTAGAGTCGCCCTTTGCGGCCTCGGTCTTTTCCGTGGAAACCTGATCAGAGTTGTCCTTGTTCTGGGCCGAGCCGTTATTGACGCCAGCCATCAGCGAAGAGCCCAACGTAGAACCAAGCTGCACGGAGAAAGAAGGCTTCTTGTCCGGCGAAGCAACGGGGGCGTCCGGCGCCTTATTCGAGTCGTCCTTGGAAGCATCGGAATCAGGGGTTGCGTCAGAGCCGGAGCCGTTGTTAGAGCCGGTGTCAACGGACGAATCGCTCGAGCCGGTGGAAGAGTCAGAGGAACCTGCGTCGGTCGAACCAGAGGCGGCGCTGTCCGTATTGCCGGCAGAGCTTGAAGACGAATCGCCCGCAGCAGAGCCGTTCGAATCGGAGCCGTTCGAGGTAGAGCCGTCGTTGGTAGTGCCACCAGCAGAGCCATTACCGTCAGCATCGGTCGAGGGCGCATCCATCCTGTCATCGTTGGCATCGTCACTCGAGTCGTCATTCGAATCAGGTGTCGGCGAGGGCGCCGGCGCAGGCTCGGGCTGCACGGGCGTCGCAGCGGCCGCCTCGTCCTCGGCGATATAAACCAAGCAGTCCTTCAGCTCATTCTTATAACGATTCTTCCAGCCCTCATGATACTGGGGCTGGCTCGAATACTTGGTGGCGACATTGTTGACCACGCTATTGGAAAGCGCCGTCACAAACTCGCGGTCGGACATATCGTTGGAAAGATTCGCCCAGCGGAAAAAGTCCCTGCAGCCACCGGTGCCGCACATGTTGGTGATGCTCCACACCATGCCCTTAACACAGTCGGCGCGGCCGGAGATATCAATGCCCAGGCCGCTCTTGAGCCACGCCTCGGTCACTGCATAGTACGAGTTGTACGCATAGGCATCTTGAAGTGCAGAGAACTCAACAGGATCGGTGTTGTAAGCAACCTGGAAAGCCTCCTGCGCGATACGGCCCAGCTCGGTGAGCTGACCGTTCTCGGACATGGGATTGTTCGCGTTGGAAATCTCGCTGCCGCGATCAATCGCATCCTTGAGCATGCTGTATTTTTCGGGGTTGTAGTTGTAGGCCTGCTTCATAAACGGAATGAACGACCAACGACGGTCGAACTGGTAATAACCCAGCGCGTTATAGCCGTCACCGTACGAAAAGCCCTGGTTGTAGTTGCCATGGCTCTCGTACTTGGTAAAGTACTTCATCTCGGGAGTCACGTTGACAAACGAGACACCCTGGACCGACCTCAGCACGCCCGAGAAGGACTGCTGGGTGTAGAGACCCTTATCGATATCGGTGGCATCCGAGGCAACGCCCGGCGTGGGCTCCTCGGCAGCGGCGGGTGCCGGCGCGGAAACGGCGCCAAACGAAAGCGCCAGCGTCAGGCCCGCGACAATAGCAGAATGCTTGGGCTGCATAAGATCCTCCCTGCATTGGTGTAGTTAAAGTGCAGTTTGCAAAGATAGAATTAAGTATTGCAGCTCGCCCGTTGTTGCACAACAACCACTCGGTAAACGGCAACAACCCTCCGCGAAATCTTAAGGAATTGCGCTCAACCTACAGCTTAATGTCAAAGTTGATCTCGGGGACGGCGGCTAGGTCGGCCAACGTCACACCGTCGACGTACTTTTCGATCACGTCGTCCAGACCACGCCAGAACTTGACGGTCGAGCAAAGATCGCTGCGAGTGCAGCTGTTGTCGATGCCATCGCACGCCACCGGAGCCGTGCTGCCTTCAACGGCACGCAGGATGTCGCCGGCACGCACCTCAGCGGGGTCCTTGGCCATCATGTAGCCGCCGCCCTTGCCGCGCACGCTCTTAAGCAGGCCCGCCTTCATGAGCGGACGGACCAGCTGCTCCAAATACTTTTGCGAGATATGCTCGCGGTCGGCGACCTCGCGCAGGGCGATTTTGCCCTCGACGTCACCAAGCGCTGCGATATAGATCATCAGACGGAGGGCATAGCGGCCCTTAGAAGAAATGAGCATACCTACCCTCTCGTCGTAACCGGGACAAAATACCAGGCTTGTTTGTCCCAAATCTTATGCACGCGGGGCAAACAAACCTGATTATTATGTCCCACATCTAAAAAGTCGAGTGGATTAGTCGGGTTTTCCCTTGACTAACGCCGAACCCATAGTAACTTTATTCCGAGAAGATTCCTAGGGTTTAGTACACCTATGAGTACACCATATACAGAGAGGGACAGCATGAGCGCAAATCCGCTGCTTTCCATCGAAGGTCTGACCGCCTCCGTGGACGAGAAGACCATCCTCCACAACGTCAACCTCAACGTCGCCGCCGGCGAGACCCACGTGCTGATGGGACCCAACGGCGCCGGCAAGTCCACCCTCGGCCACCTGGTCATGGGCGACCCCGTCTACACGGTCAACGACGGCCGCATCGTCTTTGACGGCCAGGACATCACCGAGCTCACCACCGACAAGCGTTCGCGCGCCGGCCTGTTCCTGAGCTTCCAGGCCCCGGTCGAGATTCCGGGCGTGCCACTGTCGAGCTTTTTGCGCGCCAGCATCGCCGGCCGCCCCGGCCTGGAGATGAAGGGCAAGGAGTTCCGCCGTCGCGTCAAGGAGCTCGCGGCCGAGCTCAACATGGATACCGCCTACCTCAACCGCGAGCTGGGCGTGGGCTTCTCGGGCGGCGAGAAAAAGAAGGTCGAAATGCTCCAGCTTCTGCTGCTGCAGCCCAAGCTCGCCATCCTGGACGAGACTGACTCCGGCCTGGACGTCGACGCCCTTTCCACCGTCAGTCATGGCATGGACGCCTACCGCAAGAGCTGCGACGGCTCCATGCTCATCATCACGCACAACACGCGCATCCTGGAGCACCTGGATGTCGACCGCGTCCACGTTATGGTCAAGGGCCACATCGTGCGCGAGGACGACGCCTCGCTGATCCCCTGGATCGACAAGAACGGCTTTGAGACCTTCGAGCGCGAGGCCGCCGAGCAGCGCGCCCAGGCCGAGGCCGCCGCTGCCGAGCAGCAGGCGTAAAGGGGCGACGCAATGACCAAGAACCGCACCGAGGTCGCGGACATCGACCGCAGCCTCTACGACTTCACCTATGGCGAGGAGGGATTTGAGCGCCTCGACGCCGGCATCACGCCCGACATCGTGCGCGAGATCAGCGCCAAGAAGGACGAGCCGCAGTGGATGCTCGACCTGCGCTTAAAGTCCCTCGAGATCTTTAATCGTTTTCCCGACCCGACGTGGGGCCCCTCCATCGAGGGCCTGGACATGGATAACATCGTCACCTATGTCAAGCCCAACACCGACCAAAAGCACGACTGGGAGTCGGTGCCCGACGACATCAAGAGCACCTTTGAGCGCCTGGGCATCCCCGAGGCCGAGCGCAGCTATCTGGCAGGCGTCGGCGCGCAGTACGACTCCGAGCTCGTCTACCACAACATGCAGGACACGGCGTCTAAGATGGGCATCGTCTACTCCGGCATCGAGGAGGCCCTGCACGACCCGCAGTGGGAACCGCTCATCCACGAGAAGTTTATGACGCTCATCCCGCCCACCGACCACAAGTTTGCGGCCCTGCACGGCGCCGTATGGTCGGGCGGCTCGTTTGTCTACGTGCCCAAGGGCACCAAGCTCGACTTCCCGCTGCAGAGTTACTTCCGTCTTAACGCCAAGGGCGCCGGCCAGTTTGAGCACACGCTCATCATCGTCGAGGACGATGCCGACCTGCACTTCATTGAGGGTTGCTCCGCGCCCAAGTACAACGTGGCCAACCTCCACGCCGGCGCCGTCGAGCTCTTTGTGGGCAAGCGTGCGCACCTGCGCTACTCTACCATCGAGAATTGGTCCAAGAACATGTACAACCTCAACACCAAGCGTGCGCGCGTGGACGAGGACGGCGACATCGAGTGGATCAGCGGCTCCTTCGGTAGCCACGTGGGCTACCTCTACCCCATGAGCGTGCTCAGCGGACGCCGCGCCCGCTCGAGCTTTACCGGCATTACCTTTGCCGGCGCCGGCCAGAACCTGGATACCGGCTGCAAGGTCGTGCTCAACGCGCCCGATACTTCGGCAACCGTCGAGACCAAGGGCATCTCCAAGAGCGGCGGCATCCAGACCTTCCGCAGCTCCATCGTGGCCACGCCCAAGGCCGAGGGTTCCAAGGCAACCGTGAGCTGCCAGTCGCTCATGCTCGACGACCAGAGCCGCTCCGACACCATCCCCGCCATGGACATCCGCGCCAAGAATGTCGACATCGGCCACGAGGCCACCATCGGCCGTATCGGCGACGATAAGGTGTTCTACCTGATGAGCCGCGGTATCTCGGAGGAAGAAGCCCGTACCATGATCGTCAACGGCTTTGCCAACCCGGTCTCCAAGGAGCTACCGCTGGAGTACGCCGTCGAGATGAACAACCTGATCAAGCTCGAGATGGAAGGAGCGATCGGATAATGAAACAGACCACGAACACCGCTGCTACCACCCTTGAGCAGGTCAATGCGATGCCGGCTGCCACATGGGGCTGGCTGAAGATGAACCAGACCAAGCTCGAGCTCTCTGACGAGCTTGCCGCCGCTCCCGCCGAGACCGTTAAGGTTGAGGGCTTGGACGAGCAATTTGCTGGCGTGGCAGACGCGTTCGACGCCGCCATGGACGCCATGGCCGAGCGCTTCCCCGAGCGCCGCGCCTCCGCGCCCGGCGATGCCGCCGACCGCGCCCGCATCACGCCCGAGACCGAGCTCGACGTGCCCGCCACCTCCGTCTACCAGGCCGGTGCCATTAAGCTGGAGGAGGAGCTCTCCCCCGCTGAGGCCTTCGAGACTGGCATGGGCGAGGCTGCCTACACCTACCTGGCCGACCACGCCACCAAGCGCGTCGTCATCGATGTGCCCGCATACAAGCACGCCACGGTTACCGTGCGTGTGAGCGGTGTCGATGCCGCCGCGGCCATCGCCGCCATCGACGTCGTCGTCCGTCCCCAGTCGACGCTCGACCTGCAGATCGCCCTGGACTCCCCCGTTGCCGGCGAGGGCGTCGTGGGATCCGTGCTGCGCGTGTGCGCCCACGAGTACGCCACCGTCAACGTGACCTGCACGCAGACGCTCGACGATAGCTGGATCGCGCTCGACGACACCGGCCTGTTCCTGGACGAGGGCGCGCGCGTCAACGTGCAGCACACCGTCCTGGGTGCCGGCGCCAGCGCCACCGGCCTTGCCGGCGACCTGCTGGGCGATACCGCCAAGGTCACCATCGATACTGACTACCTGGGCGCCCGAGAGCAGGTGCGCGACTTTAACTACGAGCTGCGCCACCGCGGTCGCAAGACCGAGTGCGAGATCGACGCCAACGGCGTGCTGACCGGCACGTCCAAGAAGGTCTACCGCGGCACCATCGACCTCGTGCACGGTTGCAAGGGTGCAACCGGCACCGAGCGCGAGACGGTGCTTTTGGCCAACAAGGGCGTCGACAACAAGACCGTTCCCGTCATTCTCTGCGACGAGGACGACGTCGCCGGCAACCACGGAGCCACCATCGGCCACGTCCGCGACGAGCAACTGTTCTACCTCGCCTGCCGCGGCCTTGACCAAAACGCCGCCGAGGACCTGTTCGTCCGCGCCAAGCTGGAGGACGCCGCACTATCCGCCACCGACGAGCGCACCCGCGCCGCCGTCGTCCGCCTGGGCAACAACCTGATCGACAACTTTGAAGAGGAGCTCGCATGATCGACACCGAGCACGTTAAATGCGACACCTGTACCGCACCGGAGCCTATGGAGCTCGACGCCAGCGACGAGGCCTCGCGCGGCTGGCCTACCGTCGACATCGAGACTAATCCCTACAAGGCGCAGTTCCCGCTGTTCCAGCAGCACCCCGAGATCGCCTTCCTCGATAGTGCCGCTACCGCGCAGCGTCCTGCCTGTGTGCTCGACGCCGAGCGCGACTTCTACCAGCGCATGAACGCCAACCCTCTGCGCGGCCTGTACTCGCTGTCCGTCGAGGCCACTGAGGCTATCGCGAAGGTGCGCCAGCAGATCGCCGACCTCATCGGCGCTGCCCAGGCCAACGAGGTCGTCTTCACCCGCAACACGAGCGAGTCGCTCAACCTGGTCGCCAAGAGCTTTGCACCCACAGTCCTCGAGCCGGGCGACGAGGTCGTCATCACCATCATGGAGCACCACTCCAACCTGATTCCGTGGCAGCAGGTCTGCCGCGAGACCGGCGCCAAGCTCGTCTACCTCTACCCCACCAAGACCGGTCAGCTCACCACCGAGGAGGTTCTTGCCAAGGTTGGTCCCAAGACCAAGATTCTGGCCGTGGGTCAGGTCTCCAACGTGTTGGGAGTCGAGAACCCAGTCAAGAACCTCGGCAAGCTCGTGCACAAGTATGGCGGCTACCTGGTCGTCGACGGTGCGCAGTCGCTGCCGCACATGCCGGTCGATGTGGCCGACCTGGGCGCCGACTTCTTTGCCTTTAGCGCACACAAGGCTATGGGCCCCATGGGCATCGGCGTGCTGTGGGGCAAGATGGACCTGCTCAACGCCATGCCGCCCATGCTCACCGGCGGCGAGATGATCGACTCTGTTACCGAGCAGGACGCCGTCTGGGCGCCCGTTCCCGAGAAATTCGAGGCCGGCACACAGGACGCCGCCGGCATCTTCGCCACGGGTGCGGCACTCGACTACCTGGTCAACACGGTGGGTTACGAGAACATCCAGGCACGCGAGCAGGCACTCGTCCACTACCTGATGGGCGAGCTCATGCAGCTCGACTTTGTCCAGATCATCGGCTCCATCTATTGGGACAACCACCACGGCGTTGTGAGCTTTAACGTCCGCGGCATCCACCCGCACGACGTCGCGAGCATCATGGACATGGACGGCGTCTGCATCCGCGCCGGTCACCACTGTGCACAGCCGCTGCTCACCTGGCTGGGCGTCGAGAACCTTGCCTGCTGCCGCGCCAGCGTGGCCTTCTACAACGACAAGGCCGACATTGACAAGTTCATCGCCGGCCTGCATCACGTTTGGAGCACGTTCAATGGGTAATCTGTACACCTCCACCACATTTATGGAGCACAACTCGCACCCCGACTACAAGTACGAGATGGATGCTCCCACGCACGAGCACGACGGCATCAACCCCAGCTGCGGAGACGAGCTCACTCTGCAGCTGCGTGTCGAGAACAACGTGATCGAGGAGGCCTCCTTTACCGGCCACGGCTGCGCCATCAGCCAGGCCAGTGCCGACATCATGGCCGATCTCATCACCGGCGAGACCGTCGAGGAAGCTCGCCGCCTGGCAGAGCTCTTCCTCGCCATGATCCGCGGCGAGAAGCTCTCCGAGGAGGACCTGGAAGACCTGGACGAAGCCGCCCAGCTCCAGGACATCTCGCACATGCCCGCCCGCGTCAAATGCGCCGAGCTCGCCTGGCGCACCCTCGACGGCATGCTCGAGGGGCGAAATAATCAGTAGTACTTGTCCCAAATCTTAAGATTTTTGTTGGCCGAATCGCTTGACAAGAGTGGTTCGGCCATTTTCTATTCCGAGAGCTCAGTCTGTGCCTTCACCCGCGCATAAGCGCGCACGATACGAGAGACGGTACTTTTGCCAATCCCGGTATACCGCTCAATCTGGCGCACCGTAAAACCGGCATCGTGCAATCCAAAAATAACGGTATCGCGCTGCGCAGGCGGTGCGTCTTTAACCCCATGGAGCGGAGCCCCGAGGCTCTTCGCCAACTTGTCGGCAAAGGCGTGGCGTTCCCACTCTGTCTCTTTCATATCGCGCAGCGCCGGTTCGCCGCCGTCGGGCGTCGAAAGCGAATAGGCAATAAAGCCCTCGGCAGAACCAAAAAGCTCAAGCACGCAAGAAGGATCAGAAAATCCCCTCGCGACATCGGCCGCGTCACCGTCGTAAGCGCACAAATGCTCCGGAAAGCTGCTCCAGGGATAACGCTCAATGAGACTGATGCCCGCCTCCTGCGGATCGGCGTGAACGGAGCGAATAGCCTCCATCACTTGCCAGTCGGTATCGAGCGAGCGCCGGTCAAAACGGTTCTGGAACAGATGCCCTGTGCGCCCCGTGCGTTTATTGAACCGCCGCGCGTACGCCAAAAGCAGCCGGTGCATCGCCGCGCTCATCGCGTCCTCGTAATCTGCAAGCACCAGACGCACGTGATTGCCCATAAGGCACCAGGCGATAACCGTCACGCCCGCCTTGCGGCAGCACTCACGCATCAGCTCCAAGAACTCCCACCGGTCTTCATCGCCCTCAAAGATGAGCTGCTTGCCCGTACCGCGGGCACAGACATGGTAAAAGCCGGTAACCGTTCTCCAAACGCGCTGCATGGCGCTCCCTTCGCCGGGATCTGCTTGCCATCCAATACAGCACGATTGAAGCGTGCCATCAAAACATTCACGCAAAACAATTCGCTCGCGCGGCCAAAGGCAGTAAACAGGCGGCGAACGGCACCGTTGCAACAGGTCAACCCCTGCAACGCTTACAAAAGCTGACCAAAAGCTTGCCCAAGACGGACCCCCTCTACGGAAGTGCACGACCACAGAATATAGAGTTAAACCGTTTCAATTGAAAGTTCCGCGCATCTCGCTACGAAAACTGAGCCGTTCGCCGAATATTCCGTGCATTTCGCGGTATTATAGGGGCTGCATGTCATGTCCCTTTCGAAGGGTCGCCCGGCAATCGCCAGCCACGGCCCCCAGACGGGACGCCAACACGATAGAGAGGAGAGGCATGCAGTACTCACAGGAAGTGGAGAACATGTGCCCCGTTGCCAAGGGTGCATACCACGGCCCCGCACCCATCCCCGAGGAGGGCAAGTGGGTCCAGGCTAAGGAGATTTCCGACATCTCCGGTCTTACGCACGGTGTGGGTTGGTGCGCACCTCAGCAGGGCGCCTGCAAGCTCACGCTGAACGTCAAGGACGGCATCATCGAGGAGGCCCTCGTTGAGACCATCGGCTGCTCGGGTATGACCCACTCTGCCGCCATGGCTTCCGAGATCCTTCCCGGTAAGACCATCCTCGAGGCCCTCAACACCGACCTCGTCTGCGACGCCATCAACGTTGCTATGCGCGAGATCTTCCTGCAGATCGTTTACGGCCGCAGCCAGACCGCGTTCTCCGAGGGCGGCCTGCCCGTGGGCGCCTCCCTCGACGACCTCGGCAAGGGCCTTCGCTCTCAGGTCGGCACCATGTTCGGCACCAAGGCCAAGGGCGCTCGTTACCTCGAGCTCGCTCAGGGCTACGTCACCCGCATGGCTCTCAACGACAAGAACGAGATCATCGCATTCGAGTTCCTGAACCTCGGCAAGTTCACCGACGCCGTCAAGGCCGGCAAGACCCCCGAGGAGGCCATCGCTGGCGCTATGGGCCACTATGGTCAGTGGGAGAACGCTGCCAAGTACATCGACCCGCGCACCGACGAGGAGACTCACTCCGTCGCCAGCGTGTTCCCGGTTCACGAGTAGAAAGGGAGGGAAATAACTATGACTGTTACGTTCGAAGGTTACGAGCGCCGCGCTGACAAGATCAACAAGTGCCTCGCCGACAACGGCATCGCCTCCCTCGAGGAAGCTCTGCAGATCTGCACCGACAAGGGCTTCAACCCGCGTGAGATCGTCAACAACACCCAGTCCATCGCCTTCCAGAACGCCGAGTGGGCCTACACCCTCGGTTGCGCTCTCGCTGTCAAGCGTGGCGCCAAGTCCGCTTCTGAGGCTGCCGCCATCATCGGCGAGGGCATCCAGGCCTTCACCGTTCCCGGCTCCGTCGCCGAGGACCGCAAGGTCGGTCTGGGCCACGGCAACCTGGGCGCTATGCTGCTCTCCGACGACACCGAGTGCTTCGCCTTCCTGGCCGGTCACGAGTCCTTCGCTGCCGCTGAGGGTGCTATCGGCCTGGCTCTAAACGCCAACAAGGCTCGCAAGAAGCCGCTGCGCGTCATCCTCAACGGTCTGGGCAAGGACGCTGCTCAGATCATCGCCCGCATCAACGGCTTCACCTACGTGAAGACCCAGTTCGACTACTTCACGGGCGAGCTCAAGGTCGTCGAGACCATCCCCTACTCCGATGGTCCCCGCGCCGCCGTCAACTGCTACGGCGCCGACGACGTCCGCGAGGGCGTTGCCATCATGTGGCACGAGAACGTCGACATCTCGATCACCGGTAACTCCACCAACCCCACGCGCTTCCAGCACCCCGTCGCTGGCACCTACAAGAAGGAGCGCCTCGAGGCTGGCAAGAAGTACTTCTCCGTCGCTTCTGGTGGCGGCACTGGTCGTACCCTGCACCCGGACAACATGGGCGCCGGCCCTGCCTCTTACGGCATGACCGACACCATGGGCCGTATGCACTCCGACGCCCAGTTCGCCGGTTCTTCCTCCGTGCCTGCGCACGTTGACATGATGGGTCTCATCGGCATGGGCAACAACCCCATGGTCGGTGCCACCGTCGCCTGCGCTGTCGCCGTCGAGGAGGCCCTCAAGGCCTAATCGCGCCCGCGCGATGCTCATATAGTTGAGCTTTGGAGCCGCTACCCACCCAGGTAGCGGCTCTTTTTGTTTGCGCTGTCGCAGGGTAGCTAATGCCGATATATCAGTTGGGGCGAAATACAAGATGTGATGAGATGGAGCGTCAGAGCGTCCATGACGCCCACCTGCCATATTTGCCCTTTACCGATTTGCCGAGTCTTTGCGGCCCCATTGCCGATCACCCGTGCGACAATGCGCCGGACGAGAAAGGAATCCGATGGAATCGACTGATGTACTGGTAATTGGATCTGGCATTGCGGGCCTTTGCGCCGCCATCGAAGCGGCACGCACGGGTGCAACCGTCACTGTGGCAAGCGCCGGCAAGACTATGAGTGGATCGAGCTTCTTCCCCGGAACCTGGGGCCTAGGGCTTATCGGACCCGTTAACGAAGACGACGAGCAGGACCTCATCGACACCATCCTGGCCGTCGGCGGCGGCGTTGCCGACCCCGAACTCGTCCAAGCGTTCGTCCACGGCATTCCCCAAGCGATTGACTGGCTCGAGCAAGACCTGGGCGTTGAGCTCCAGCGTCCGCAAAGCGCCAAGAGTGCTCAACAAAAGCAATTTATCCCCTGCTTTGACCACAAGACGCGCATGTGGCGCGGCCTCACCCGCAAGCCCCTTGAGGACGCTCTGACGACCTGGATCGAGTCGCTCGGCATTCGCCTGCTCCCCCGCCATGAGCTTATCGACCTTGTTGAGGACACGAACGGCAGAATAACCGGAACCGTACTCTACGACCTTACCGAAAATCGAATCGTGCCCTTTGCTGCCGAGGCCACGGTCATCGCAGCCGGTGGCACAGGCGGCCTGTTCGAGCGCAGCCTTACGTCGGCTGATGTGCTCAGTTCCTCGCAGGCCATCGCGCTGGCGCACGGCGCAACACTTACTAATATAGAGTTCATGCAGATGATGCCCGGCTTCATCGAGCCCAGGCGTAACTTGGTCTTCAATGAGAAAACCTGGCGCTACGTGCACGTAGACCAGCCGGTAGATATTGCCGACGACAAGCTGGACGACCTGCTCGAGCAGCGCTCTGGATATGGTCCCTTCACGTCACGCTTGGCCTCCCGCGCTATCGATCTCGTCATCGATCAGGCAGGTGTCGAAGGCCTGGCACTCCACTACGACTTCCCCCGCGAGGATGTCCCAGAGTTTGTGCAGACCTTTGCCACCTGGCTGCAAGACGAGCACGGCATCGCGCCGACCGACGAGATGCGCGTTGCGATGTATGCCCACGCCGCTAACGGCGGCATCAAGATCGATAAGACCGCGCACACGGGCGTTGAGGGCCTCTACGCTTGCGGCGAGGCGACAGGCGGCATGCACGGCGCCGACCGCATTGGTGGCTTGTCAAGCGCCAACGGCATCGTATTCGGACGTATCGCGGGCGCATCGGCAGCCCTTGCAGCGCAGAAAGAGCCTGAGGCGGCCCTGAAGGCGGATATCACCCTCCCCCAGTACGGCATTGCCGCAACAGATGCCGAACGCCTGACACACAGCCTTAGGCACACGATGAGCACCTTTTGCATGATCAACAGGACCGAAACAGGCCTATCCGAGGCCCTGCAACAGCTTGAAAGCCTGCAAGACGAAGCCACGGCTCTAAATAAGCCACATGCCAACGACAGCGAAATCGCTGCCCTCGCCCGCCTGCAATCGCAGATTCAACTAGCACAGGAAATGGTCAAAGCCATGCGCAAGCGGACCGAAAGCCTGGGTTCGCACTATCGAGCGGACTAAGCCGAGCACCCCTCCAGAGCAGAACACAACTTCTCGATATTAATGGGTCCCGTGAACTCAAAGCGACACAGGGCCCATTCGTGTCCGCGCGGGCAAATATACTCATTCTGAATACGGAGTCGACATAGTCCACGTAGACAAACGAACAGAAAGGAAGAGATATGGACAGCAGGGATATCGAGAAATGGCGTGTCGAACTTGACAGCTACGCCCATGTAGAAGACGGCGTTGAGTATTGGCTCGCACGCGATTTAATGGAACCCCTCGGATACACCCAATGGCGTAATTTTGAGACTGCAGTTAAGAGATCCATGGCATCGTGTGACACCAATAAAATGCCTGTTGCCGCCCATTTTGCTGAGGCCAGCAAAATGGTAGATGCCGGCATCGCCAAACGAGCCGTAAAAGACTACAAGCTGACGCGCTACGCATGCTATTTAATCGCCCAAAACGGAGACCCAAACAAGCCCGAAATCGCACTCGCACAGGCGTACTTCGCCGTGCAGACACGCCGTCAGGAGCTCATAGAGCAGCGCTTCGCAGAGATTCAGCGCTTGCAGGCGTGCCACTCGCTATCCGATTCAGAGAAACAGCTCTCGGGCATTGCGTTCAAACGAGGCGTGGACTCCAAAGGATTCGCGATCATCAAGTCGAAGGGCGATGAGGCGTTATTCGGCGGCAGAAGCACGGCGGACATGAAGCGGCAGCTTGGTGTGTCCAAGAGTGCTGCATTGGCGGACAAGCTAGCCGATGTTCTCATCAAAGCAAAGGACCTCACGAACTCGATGACGGCCTTCAACGCCGAGGAACACGACTTGTACGGTCTGGACCAGATCAAACAAGAACACGTCGAGAACAACACGAGCGTGCGTGGCAGCCTCATCGACCGCGGAATTGTTCCCGAGAACCTACCGCCTGCCGAGGATACAAAAAAGCTCGAGCGTCGCGTGAAGGCAGACGAGAAGAAACTCAAGGAGGGTACTGACGGTTTCACCGATCCCCAGGGTAGACTCAATCTGTGAAAGCGGCCGCGCCCTTTCGGGTTCGACCCCATGCGAGGTTAACAAAAAAACGACCAGCCTAAGCCAGTCGCTTTAACGATCTTTGGGTGGGCCGTCAGGGGGTCAGCCTGCTGCGCAGGCGGCCGCTGCGGCGCCAAGGCGCCTTGCGCGCTGCGCTGGTAAATGCTTACGCATTTCCTCAGCTCCGCGCCCTTTCGGGTTCGACCCCATGAAAGGTCAACAAAAAAAGACGGCCAACTTTCGTTGACCGTCTTAACTTGCTTTGGTGGGCCGTCAGGGGGTCGAACCCTGGACCTTGGGATTAAGAGTCCCCTGCTCTACCAACTGAGCTAACGACCCAAAGCTAAAGTCCGTTGTGGCGGACTTTAGAGGAGATATCGTGTGGTGGGCCGTCAGGGGGTCGAACCCTGGACCTTGGGATTAAGAGTCCCCTGCTCTACCAACTGAGCTAACGACCCGATATCAACACGAAGCAAGAACTGGGGTGGGTAAAGGGACTCGAACCCTCGACCTACGGGACCACAACCCGTCGCTCTAGCCAACTGAGCTACACCCACCGTGTCCTGTGCGCTTCGCACTCGACTATTATTGCAAGGAACGCCACGCGATGCAAGCCCCAATTTTCAAGAATTTTGAAAAGAGTTTTTCGAGACCATTTCGAGCAAATCCCACCGGTTTCATAGGAGTAAACTTGCCCCACTGCAAATGCTCGAAAGGACCGGCATGAAAGAACTCTCCAACCGCACGGCAACGTTTACCGATTCGGTCATCCGCCGCATGACACGCATCTCCAATAAGTACGATGCCGTCAATCTCTCGCAGGGCTTCCCCGACTTCGATCCTCCGGCGCAGCTGCTCGATAGCCTGAGCACCATCGCCACCGACCCCAAGCCGCTTTACCACCAGTACTCCATCACCTGGGGCTCCCAGGCCATGCGTGAGGCGCTTGCCGCCAAGCAGGAGCATTTTATGGGCATGCCGGTGAACCCCAACGAGAATATCGTAGTCACCTGCGGCTCCACCGAGGCCATGATGGCCGCCATGATGACGGTCACGAACCCTGGCGACAAGGTCGTCATTTTCTCGCCGTTCTACGAGAACTACGGCGCTGACACCATTCTCTCGGGGGCCGAGCCCATCTACGTGCCGCTCAACCCGCCCACATTCGACTTTGATCGCGAGGTCCTCGAGGCGGCCTTCCGCGACAACGACCCCAAGGCCATCGTCCTGTGCAACCCATCCAACCCCTGCGGCAAGGTCTTTACGCGCGAGGAGCTCACTTTTATCGCCGACCTCTGCAAAAAGTACGACGCCTACTGCATCACCGACGAGGTATACGAGCACATCGTCTACGCACCCCACGAGCACGTCTATATGGCCACGCTGCCCGGCATGTTTGAGCGCACTATCAGCTGCAGCTCGCTGTCCAAGACCTACTCCATCACCGGCTGGCGTCTGGGCTACACTATCGCCCCTGCCGAAATCACCGAGCGCATCAAAAAGGTCCACGACTTCCTCACCGTGGGCGCCGCCGCTCCCCTGCAGGAAGCCGTCGTCACCGCCCTCAATTTCGACGACAGCTATTACGATGAGGTCCTCGACCTCTATACCGCCAAACGCGACCTGTTCTGCCAAGGGCTCGATAGTATCGGACTTAAGCACAACGTACCGCAGGGCGCCTACTACGTCATGATGGACATCTCTGAGTTTGGCTATGACAGCGACCTCGAGTTCTGCGAGGACCTGGCCTCAAAGGTGGGCGTGGGCGCAGTGCCCGGCTCGAGCTTCTTCCGCGAGCCCGTCAACCATCTGATTCGTTTCCACTTTGCCAAGCGAGACGAGACGCTTAACGCGGCACTGGAGAACCTCAAGTCTCTACGTGATAAAATCAAGCCGCGCGGGTAAGGACGGCCCGGCAGCTAAAGTAGCCAAAGAAGCCTCGCACCGCCCGCCGCGTTGCGAGGCTTCTTTTTATAACGCTTTCTTAAATAGTTTAGAGCCCTATACTCTAGTCACGGAGCAACTCGTCCCAGAGAGAGGAATACTATGGCAGATCAGCAGCTTATCGGAGCGCTCGAGGCCGGCGGCACCAAGATGGTCTGCGCCACGGGCTATGCAGACGGTACGGTCCTGGAGCGTGAGCAGATCGCGACCACGACCCCGCAGGAGACCGTTGAGGCCGTCAATGCATGGTTTGCCGACAAGGGCATCACCGCGCTGGGCATCGGCGCCTTTGGCCCCACCGCAGTCAACCCCGCGTCGCCCCAATACGGCAAGATCCTGGAGACGCCCAAAACGGCATGGCGCTACTTTGATCTGCTGGGCACCATCCAAAACGAGCTCAATATTCCCTGTGGCTACGACACCGACGTCAACGTTGCCTGCTTGGGCGAGGTCACCTTTGGTTGCGCCAAGGGCCTCACTGACGTTGTGTATCTGACCATCGGCACCGGCGTGGGCGCCGGCGTGCTCTCGGGCGGCCAGCTCGTGCACGGCATGATGCATCCCGAGGCCGGCCACATCCTGGTCACGCGCGACCCGCGCGACACCATCGGCGAGCATAGCGCCTGCCCCTTCCATGACAACTGCCTCGAGGGCCTCATCGCCGGCCCTGGCGTTAAAAAGCGCTGGGATGGCAAGAGCGCCGGAGACATGGCCGATGACCCGGAGGCCATGGACCTGCTCGCAGGCTATCTGGCACAGGCGCTCATGACCTACACGCTGTGCTACGCACCGCAAAAGATCATCATCGGCGGCGGCGTGGCCGACCACACCCCCATCGTGCCGCTCGCACGCAAAAAGTGCGCCGAGATGCTCAACGGCTATATCGTCACGCCCGAGGTCAACGACATCGATTCCTATATTGTCAACAACAGCCTCGAGGGCAAGCAGGGCATCATGGGCTGCCTGGCCCTGGGCGCACAGGCGCTTCAGTAGCAGACGCACCCACAGGGCGTGGCGCGCTCGGCAAATCCAACCTACGGAACGACGCCACCACGCCTCATATAACCCCTCAAATAAAAAAGGCCGCCTAGGACCAAACAATACGTCCTAGGCGGCTTTTTTGGCGCACATCAGCCACCGTAAGAGATATCGAAGCACAACGCCCGTTGCCGCTCCACAGCAGTCGATCATCACATCGGTGATCATGCCGGCGCGTCCCGGCACAAAGAGCTGAATCGTCTCGTCGATCGAGGGAATCAGCAGCAGGAACACCGCCGTGGGCAGCAGCACGTCAAAGGTGCGCCGGCCCTCAAAATCAAAGGCGTGCGTTGCCAGGATGCCGAGCACCATATACTCGGTAAAATGCGCGCACTTGCGAACAACAAAGTTGGTCACCCATTCATATGGAAGTCCCACGCCGTGCAGGAAACCGCGGATAGCTTCCATGACCGTTAGGCTCAGCGAGCCCGACCCCGAGCCGGGAACCAGCGAATTGCCCCAGATCAAGAGCGCCATCAGGCAGGTAACAACCGCCCATTTTCGATTGATCTTAACCATGCAGAAGTTATGCCTCCGCGCGGAGCGGCGCGAAGCTGGCGGTACCGCCCTCGATAACGCTCAGATAGGCACGGCCCGTACGCTTGGCGGTAGAGGACTGCAGGCGCTCGATCTCTTCCTCGAGGATCTGATTGACGCGCTCGTGACGACGGTTTTCCATAATGCCGGCGGCAATAGCCTCGGCCCGCTCGATGCTCTCGCGCGAGATACGGGCGGTATCCTCGGGGAACACAGCGCTGTGACGGCCGACATAGGCGGGGGCAGCAGGCTGAGGGGCAGCGACGGGAGCGGGCGCTGCAACAGGAGCGGGCTCGTCAATCTCATCCAGAATCGCGGTGGCGGCGGCCCACATGTCCTCGTGGCCCGAGTAATCGGCCATGGGAACATCAACCTCGAGCGAGGCGTCCGGAAGGTCGCCGGTGTCGATGCGATCTTGGGCATCAATCGATGCGGTGATGGCTGCAGGCTCATCGAGGTCATCGAGATCGATGTCCGCGGCACCGGAGATGATAGGCATGCTGGCGAGGTTTGCATTGTACGGCACAGCCTCAGCCGCCTGCTGCTGGGCAGGAGCGCCCCACAATGAGCTTTCGGCGGCACGGCGGGCGGCAACGGCCTCCTCGTCCGCAGTCATGGCTTCATCAACGTACGAATTGTCGGCAGAAGCGTTCGCGTCCGCCGAGGTAGCGTTGTAGGCGTTATTGGCTGCCGCGTTGGCAACGAGTGCCACGAAAGCCGCCGTGCTGCCCGCAGGGGCGGCCTGGGAACCAGACACGGCGCGTGCCGCGGCGGCGATGTCGTCGCGATTGAAGGAGCCGGTCTGCCCGCCGTTGGTGAGCTCGTCGATGGCGACTTGATAGACGTCGCGCGAGTGTGCAGGGTCGCAGCTCACCGGCGAATCGTCGTCGAGCATGCTGTCGATCATAGACCAAGCCTCGTCTTCGTCCATAGCATCTGCGGCTCGAGCGATGGTAGGGACACCATCATCGGCATGACGGCGCTGGAACGCACCAGTCAGGCCGGAAAGGAATGCCGAGGTAGACTGCTCCGCCTGAGCCTGAGAAGCAGAAGCCGCAGCGTAAGGAGTCGCATCCTGCTGCTGAGCTGGAATCGAGGCGGTCTTGAACTCGCTTTGATGCTGATTGAGATTGGCGGCACCGCCCATGGCATCGGGCTGGAACAGACGCTCTTCACGTTGCGCACGATACTCGGAGATACCCAGCGAGGCGGCATAGATACCCACGCCCGCCACCGCGCCCACGGCGAAGGGAACCGCACCCGCCACGACCGTCTCGTTCACAGACGAAAACGGCAGCGTCGCGGCATACATAACCACGGGAGCGGCAAGGCCGATCCCGCACGAAAGTCCGGCAAGGACTGCTCGTTGTGTTGCATCAGAAGAAGCCATGAGCTCTCCCCATCTTCCAGCACCCAAATCGCATCATTCAGTTGGCTGCGCGAGAGAAGATGAAGCGGGGCTATGCCCCAAAGCAACGGTATATGGTTCGTTTCATCTGCGTTTTCCGTCGCGAAGCTTAAAAGCTATTATGCGAAACCGCCCCGTCGATTGCAAGCGACGATGTCGGATTGAAACGGGAAACCTGCTGCTCGTCGGTCTTATGGTTAAAAATAAGCGCGGAGCGGCGATATGGAAAAGGGCCGAGGCTCAAAGCCCCGACCCTTTATCGCATTGATGGCTATCGCTGCGTGTGGATGACAACCTAGAACGTCTGCTCGTAGTCGCTGTGCTTTTTGGCCGAACACACCAGGAACTCCTGGTTGGTGTTGGTGCCCTTAAGACCCTTGATAAACGATGCGGCTGCGCGCTCGGTGTTGTTCATGCCGGCAAGAATGCGACGCAGACCAAAGACAAACGGACGCATCTGCTCGTCGACCAACAGGTCCTCGTTACGCGTACCGGAGGCAACGGGGTCGATAGCCGGGAAGATGCGGCGGTCGGCCAGTTCGCGGTCGAGCTTAAGCTCCATGTTGCCGGTGCCCTTGAACTCCTCAAAGATGACCTCGTCCATCTTGGAACCAGTGTCGATGAGGGCAGAGGCCAGGATGGTAAGCGAACCACCGTTCTCGATATTACGGGCTGCGCCCAGGAAGCGCTTGGGCGGATACAGGGCCGCCGAATCGACGCCGCCCGAAAGGATGCGGCCTGAGGCGGGCGCCGCCAAGTTGTAGGCGCGGGCAAGACGCGTGATGGAGTCGAGCACCACCACGACATCGCCACCCAGCTCCACGATGCGCTTGGCGCGCTCGATAACGAGCTCTGCCACGCGAGTGTGGTTGTCGGCGGGCATATCGAAGGTCGACGCCACAACCTCGCCCTTGATGGAACGCTGCATATCGGTGACCTCTTCGGGGCGCTCGTCGACGAGCAGGCAGATGAGGTGCACCTCGGGGTTGTTAATCGAGATAGACTGGCAGATCTTCTTGAGGATCGTGGTCTTGCCGGCCTTGGGCGGGGACACGATCAGGCCACGCTGACCCTTGCCGATCGGCGACACGATGTCGATGGCGCGACCGGTAATGGAGTCCTTGCCGTGCTCCATGCGCAGCGGCTCGTTGGGATAGACCGGGGTGAGGTCGCCGAACTTGGGGCGGTTGCGAATCTGCTCGGGGTCCAGACCGTTGACGGTCGTGATTTTGGCGAGGCCGGCGCGCTTGTCGCCGCCGCGCGAAGGACGCAGCGAGCCCTCGATGACGTCGCCCGTGCGCAGGCGCGCGGAGCGAATGAGGTAGGCAGGGACGAAGGCGTCGTCGTTGGACTTCATGTAACCGTGGGCGTGGATGATGCCGGAACTGTCCGGGCGAATCTGCAGGATACCCTTGATATCACGGAAGCCCTCGGCCTTTGCGGCAGTGGTGTAGATCTCCTCGACAAGCTCGGCTTTCTTCTTGCCGGTCGTCTCGATCTCGAACTCCTTGGCCTTCTCGCGCAGCTCGGCGACCTTCATGGCAGCGAGTTCCTCGCGCGAAAGCGTGGGTTCGGTGGGGGCGGCATTACGCTCCTTGTTGCGCTGCTTGCGATCGCGCTGGCGGTTGCGACGGTCGTTGTTGCGGTCGTCCTTGCGCTCGTTGCGGTCATTACGCTCGTCGTTGCGCTTGTGCTGACGGCGGTTGGGGCGAGCGCTCTCTTCGGTCTCGACGGGGGCGGTGCCATCGGTTGCGGAGGCGTCTTCGTTAGCCGAAGCATCATCGCTGGCCTCGGCATTGGAATCGCCCTGCGGCTCGGCCTCGGCATGCTGCTCGACGGCCTTGGCCTTAGCGGACTTCTTGCGACCGCGCTTGGGCTTCTCGGACGCAGACTGTTCGACGTCTTGGGGCTCGGCGGCATCAGTCGATGCATCGGCGGTCGTCTCGGCGGAAACCTCGGACGCACCCTTCTTGGCAGCCTTGGCCTTGGACGTGCGCTTAGCAGCAGTACGATGGCTGCGACCAGGACGGACGTCGGCGGGCTCGACATCGGCAGAAACGGCCTCGGAAGTCGTAGCATCCTGGACGGGCGCGTCGGCAGCGGTTGCAGGCTCGGCGGTCGCCGCAGCATCCCGAGCGGCGGCGGCTGCGGCTGCGGCCTTCTCGGCCTCGACGAAAGCCTTGGGCTTGCGACCGCGACGGTGCGGGCGCAAAGCCGGATCGACAACGGGAACTTCGCTGGCCTCGACAGGCGCAGCGGGCTCAACAGGCGATGTGCCCTCCCCTGCCGCGGAACGGACCGAAGCCTCAGCGAGCTCGGGGGTTACCTGATCGGCAACCTGCTCGGCCTTAGCAGCCGTGCGACGGCGTGTGCGCGGTACCGGCTTCTCGGTTGGCTGGTCGGCGACAGGGGTCTCGGTGGCGGCAGGCGTCTCGGGCACAAACGGAGCTGCAAGCTCGGTCAGAGCCGCGGCCTCACGCTCGGCAGCACGACGGCGGGCGCGCACCACCTGAGCCTCGCTAATCTGCGCCAACGCACGTGCCTGCGCGACCTCATCGGAAATCGGCGCCGAGGAGTCAGCTGCAGCGGTACGCTTGGCGCGCGTCGTGCGCGTGGTACGGCGCTTGGGCTTGGTGACCTCCTCGCCGTCATCGGCAGGCTTGGCCGCGCGGCGCGTACGCTTGGGCTTTGCCGGAGCAGCCTCCTCACCAGTTGCAGACACGGCCTTCTCAGCCGCTACAGGCGTAGGCGTCGAAGCAGCCTTAGGCGTCTCAGGAGCCGAGGCTTGCGCGGGCGCCGCGACCTGGTCCGACGCAACCGGTGCAGCGGGAGCGGCTTGCGTCGTCGTTATTTCGTTTTCTTGCTGTTGATCAGACACAGTGTTTGCTCAACTTTCTTTTCAAGCCCTGTGATCACATGCTCCCTGCATAAACCTTCAGGGCGGCTAAACAGTCTAGCTCCGTCAAATACCGACGGACATCATTGATCTGTATCGAGATATTTGCGTCATATACGCAGCTTTAGTGTAACACAACCGCCGCCACCTGCAACTTAGTCATTGGACGTTCTTAAACGCCCAGTCATCAGGGACACTCCTCCTCAAAAGCGCCTTGAAATGTCGCGCCAGAGGAGTGAAGCCGTGGCACCTGGAATAGCCGCGCCACGAATCGCGCCCATCTGCTACGTTTGCCCCGAGCCCCTGACCATACCCTTGTTTTTTCAAAAAAACGAGTCTGCTACCTGCGGTTTTAATATCGTACTTTTCGGCATGGTTCGGGATATGCGTCCAAACGTAGGAGATGAGCCCAATTCGTGACGGACGGTATCCCGCCACCCCTCTTCGAGACAAAAATGATCCGTTTTCCTCCGTCCCCAAGGGACAATTTTCAAAACTACGCCGGATTACGGGGCCAGGATGCTGCAAGCCAACCATACCCTGCATTATCAAGAAACAATAAGCCATCTACCTGCGGGTTTAATTTCACTATTGGCACCATGGTCGCCAGTTGGCGATTCAGCCCCGTAAACCGGTATAGTTGCAATTTGATAGCATTTCCCAGCAAACCAAATAGTCTCACCAAACGCAAAAAACCCGACCTCCGCATGGAGATCGGGCTTATAGGGCTCAGCAAAGCCGAACCTACACGGTCAAATGATCCGTAGCTTACATCTGCTCGGGCGCGGAAACGCCAACGAGGGTGAGCACCAGGGCGAGCGTCACGCGAACGGCGTCGCAAGCGGCCAGACGGGCGCGCGAAAGCTCGGGGTCGACGGGACGGCCCTCGCTCGGCAGAACCTGGCAGGCAGCGTAGAAGCTGTGGAAGTCGCCGGCGAGTTCCTCAGCAAAGTGCGTCAGACGGAACGGGGCGCGGTCGCGAGCGCAGCTGGCGATGAGGTCGGTGAGCTCGTTGAGCTTACGCGAAAGGGCGAGCTCGGTCGGGTCGGTCAGCAGCGAGTAATCGACGTTCTCACCGATGGCCTTGGCGGCGACGGCCTTCATGCCCATCTCGTCAGCCTGCTCGGGCGTAACGTCGGCGGCACGGCGCAGGATGGAGCACACGCGGGCGTGAGCATACTGCACGTAATAGACCGGGTTGGAGTTATCGCGCTTCTTAACGGCCTCAATATCGAAGTCGACCATCTGGTTGGAGCTCTTGGAGATGAGCGTGTAGCGAGCGGCATCGGAGCCGACCTCGTCGACAAGCTCCTGCAGGGTCACCATGGTGCCCTTGCGCTTGGACATACGGACGGGCTTGCCGTTACGCAGCAGGTTGACGAGCTGGCCCAGCAGAACCTCAAACTTGCCGGGATAGCCAAGAGCGTCGCAGACGCAGCGGACGCGCTCGATGTAGCCGTGGTGGTCGGCGCCCCAGATGTCGATGACGTGGTCGACGCGCTGGAACTTATCCCAGTGATAGGCGACGTCGGAGGCGAAGTAGGTGTACTCGCCGTCGGACTTGATCAGAACGCGGTCCTTGTCATCGCCCAGGTCGGTGGAGCGGAACCACAGGGCGCCGTCCTTGGTGTAGAGATAGCCCATCTTGTCGAGCTTCTCAAAAGCGCGGTCGACGGCGGAGGTGCCGGCGGTCTCGCCCTCGGTGTCCTTCACATACAGCGAGCGCTCGGAGAACCAACGATCGAAGTCGCAGTTAACGGCATGGCAAAGGTCGCGCATGTTGTCGACCATCTTTACATAGCCGCGCTCGCGGAAGCTCTCCATGCGCTCCTGCGGATCGGCGTTGACCCACTTATCGCCGTCGGTGCGCCAGAACTCGGCGGCCTCGTCGATGATGTAGTCGCCGCCGTAGGAGTCCTTGCCCAGAGTCTCGGCAAAGTTGTCCTGATACGGATGGGTCTCGGGGTGCTCATCGTTCTCGTCGGCAACAAAGGCGTCGCGGTCGGCGATCAGCAGCTTGTGAGCCTCGTCGATATCCACGCCCTGCTTGGCGATGATGTCGGCAAGCTGCATATAGCGCGTGCTGATGGAGTTGCCGAAGGTGTTCATCTGAGAGCCGTGGTCGTTGATGTAGAACTCGCGCTGAATGTCGTAACCGGCGTGATCCATAACACGGCAAAGGGAGTCGCCCAGAGCGGCCCAGCGGCCATGGCCGATGTGCATGGGGCCGACGGGGTTGGCGGAGACGAACTCGACCTGGGTCTTCAGGCCGCCACCGACGTTGGACTTAGCGAAGTCCATGCCCTTCTCGCGGGCCTCGCCAAAGATGGCGTTCTTGACGGCAACGGAGAGGTAGAAGTTGATGAAGCCGGGGCCTGCGATCTCGACCTTCTCGATTGCGGGGTCCTCGGGCATATGGGCAACGACGGCCTCGGCGATCTTGCGCGGGGCGCAGTGAGCCAGCTTGGCGGACTTCAGGGCCATGGTGGAGGTCCACTCGCCATGAGAAGTGTCAGCCGGTCGCTCGATAGCGCAATCGTCAAGTTCAAATGCGGAAAGGTCGCCGGCCTCCTGGGCCGCAGCAAGCGCAGCGCGTACCAGCTCTTCAATCTTCTCGGGCATAGATCCTCCTTGTGTTAAAGCCCCCGAGCTCTTGGTCACTCGTAGGGCAAAAGCCAGAGTTTGTAGCACTCTATCACAAGCAGTAACTACTGTCGCAGGGTAAAGCTAATAGATATTGCATATGCACAAAAATGACTACCGCTCTTGCGCGGCGGTACAAAGTTGGCGGTTTGCCTGCTGTTTATACACGTTCCAGAAATGCATAAACGTATGAATAAGCCGTTCTATTTATCGAATACTCTTACCTATCGGAGTTGTGTGCTTTTCCTGCATAAAGTGATGGTTTGCGCACGTCAGAGTGGTATTCTTAACATACGTAAATTCGTATAAGTTGGAGGTAGCATGTTCTCAATCGGTCAACACGTCATTCATCCGGGTCAGGGAGTCTGCACCGTCGTCGGTTTTAGGGACGACACACCTCAGCCCATGTTGCTGCTCGAGACCAAGCAGGGACATGCGCAGACGATTCTCATGTACCCCGTGGCGCAGGCCGACCGTCTGCATGCCGCTATCTCCCAGCAAGATGCCGAGCACCTGCTGAGCCACTACGACGAGCTGGAGTGCGACACCTTTACCGAGCGCAATAGCTCGCTCGAGGAGACGCACTTTAAGCAGCAGCTCAAGCTGGGCGCGCCCGAGACGGTTCGCGTGGCAAAAACCATGATGCACCGTATTCGCCAGGCCGAGGAAGCAGATAAAAAGCCCAGCTCTTATTACATGCGCGTACTCAAGGAAGCCAAGCGCCGCTCCATCGAGGAGTTCGCCGTGGCCCTGGGCGTCACCGAAGAGGCCGCCGAAGCCCGTCTAGCCCAAGCCGCCCTCAACTAACCTGCCCACGCCAAAACCACCACAAAGGGGACAGGCACCTTTGTGGTGGTTTTCTTGTTCTAGTAGTATTCATTCTTATCGATACCCACGAGCACAAGGAGTCTCTTATGGCAGAGCCGCTTACCGCCGGAATCACCCGCGACCGCGCGTTCGAACTGCTCAACGAGCACAACAAGGACCCGTTCCATATCACCCATGGCGAGACAGTCGAGGGAACTATGCGCTACTTTGCGCGCGAGTTCGACCCCGAGAACGAGGAGTTTTGGGGCATCGTCGGTCTGCTGCACGACCTGGATTGGGAGGAGCATGAGGACGATCCCGTGAACCACACCATCTATGCTGCAGAGATTCTTGAGGGCGAAGGTGCGTCTCCCGAGCTCATTCACGCCATCCAGACGCACACGTCGGACTTCAACACCTCGCTGCCCAAACCCGAGCTGCAGATGGAAAAGATCCTGTTTGCCTGCGATGAGCTCACCGGCCTGATCGGCGCTGCAGTCATCATGCGCCCGAGCAAGAGCGTTATGGACTTTACGACCAAGTCGCTCAAGAAGAAGTTCAAGGACAAGCGCTTTGCCGCCGGCTGCTCGCGCGACGTGATTTCGCAGGGCGCCGAGATGTTGGGCTGGGAGCTCCCCGAGCTCTTTGACCGCACCATCGCGGCCATGCAGTCCTTCGCCCCCGACCGCGATACCTTCCAGGCCTAACCGCCCACGCCACCTAAAACCGCCACAAAGGGGACAGGCACCTTTGTGGCGGTTTTCGTTTACGAGGGGTTTAGGGGCGGACCTGGCCGGTGCCGCGGAGCTTGTATTTGTAGGTGGTGAGGGCCTCGGCGGCAAAGGGGCCACGGGCGTGGAGCTTTTGGGTCGAGATGCCGATCTCGGCGCCCAGGCCAAACTCGCCGCCGTCTGTGAAGCGCGTGCTGGCGTTGGCGTACACGGCCGAGGCATCGACCGCATCCAGGAAGCGCTCGCAAGCATCCGTGTCCTCGGCAACGATGGCCTCGGAGTGCATCGTGCCGTAGCGGTTGATGTGTGCGATGGCCTCGTCCTCGCTCGCCACGACCTTCACGCTCATCTCGAGCGCCAGATACTCGCGACCCCAGTCCTCCTCAGTCGCGGCAACGTAGTCATCACCCTCGGCAAGCCCGGCATCGGCGCATGCGGCGCAGGTTGCCTCGTCGCCGTGAATGAGCACGCCGTGGTCATGCAGCACGGTCACGACCGCGGGCAAAAACGCATCGGCCACAGCACGGTCGACCAGCAGCGACTCGGCGGCATTGCACACGCCTACGCGCTGGGTCTTGGCATTAACGATAATGTTGAGCGCCTTATCAAAGTCGGCGGATTCATGCACGTAGATGTGGCAGTTGCCCGTGCCCGTCTCGATCACCGGCACAAGCGACTCGCGCACGCAGCGCTGGATCAGGCCTGCACCTCCGCGCGGAATGAGTACGTCGACAATACCGCGGAGCTTCATGAGCTCGCCGGTGGCCTCGCGGTCGGTGGACTCGATCATCGAGACGGCCTCGCGCGGGAAGCCCTTGGCCTCGAGCGCATCGGCCAGCAGCTCGGCGATCATGGCACACGAGTGATAGGCCAGCGAGCCGCCGCGCAGAATGCAGGCGTTGCCGGTGCGGATGCAGATGCCCGCGGCGTCGGCCGTCACATTGGGGCGCGCCTCGTAGACCATGGCAACCAGACCCAACGGCACGCTCACGCGGGTCAGGTCCACACCGCTCGCAAGCACGCGGTGGTCGAGCACGCGGCCGACGGGATCGGGCAGCTCGGCGAGCTTCTCCAAACCGGCGGCCATGCCCTCGACGCGCTCAGGCGTCAGCAGCAGGCGATCGAGGAGCCCCGCCGAGGTACCCGCATCGCGCGCGGCGGACATATCGAGCTCGTTAGCGGCAACGATGGAGTCGACACCGTTGCGCAGTGCTGCGGCCATGGCGCGCACGGCCTCCTGACGCTGCTCATCGCTCGCCGTGGCAAGCGAGGCCGACGCTGCCTTGGCGGCAACGGCAAGATCGTGGACATACGTGGCTATATCGACCGACATGGGCGGCCCTTTCTCCTAGAAGTTTGCAACCATGGTAGCCGATTTGCGCATGGCCTCGCCCGCGGCGGTAGAATTGGTCAACCCGAAACACCGCAACGAACGGAAGACTCACATGGCCCTCATCACTTCGTACCACGCCCCCGGCCTTTACGTCGAGGACCACAGCATCGACGTCCCCCTTGACTGGCGCGGCCTGGAGCCGATGCTCCTGGCCGTCGGCAGCACCATGCGCCGCGGCGCCATGCCGGCACCAATCGCCGGCGCGCCCGAGAGCATCAAGCTCTTCTACCGCGTGGTTTGCGCGCCCGACCGCATCAACGACGATCTGCCGCTGCTCCTGTTTTTGCAGGGCGGCCCCGGCGGCGAGAGCCCGCGTCCGCTGTCGCCCACAAGCGACGGCTGGATCGAGGAGGCCGTCAAGCACTTCCGCGTGGTCCTTCCCGACCAGCGCGGCACCGGACGCAGTTGCTGCGTGGACGGGCGCACGATTGCCGCACTGGGCGAGCGCGCGACGGCGGCCGGCTCCGATGCCGCACGCTCGCAGGCTGACTTCCTCAAGCGCCACCTCGCCAGCTCCATCGTGCGCGATTTTGAGTACCTGCGCCTGGTGGGCTTTGGCGGCAAGCCCTGGGTCACACTCGGGCAGAGCTACGGCGGCTTTTTGACGTTGAGCTATCTGTCGCTCTTCCCCGAAGGCGTGGCGGCGAGCTTTACCTGCGGCGGCATTCCACATGTGCCAGCGAGCGCAAGCGAGGTCTACGCGCACACCTTCCCGCGCATGGCGGCCAAGACTCAGCAGTATTACGACCGCTACCCCGCCGACGTCGAGCGCGTGGCGGCACTGGCCGATGCGCTCGAGGCCCAGAAGCCCGTGCTGCCCGACGGCTCACCGATGACGGTCGAGCGCCTACAGCTCATGGGCAGCGACTTTGGTATGAAGCCGAGCTTTGAGCGCATGCATTGGATTGTCGATCACGCTTTTGCCGACGGCGACGGCACGCTGGCCTGCGGCGCCTCGGTATCTGACAGCTTTTTGATGCGCGCCTTCGAGCGCACCAACACGCGTACAAACCCGCTGTACTGGACACTGCAGGAGTTCATCTACGCCGACGGCGACACTATGCCCATTGGTTGGGCCGCGGCCGAAGAGAAGGCACACCGCGCCGAGTTCGACACCCTCGCGCGCCCGCTCATGTTTACCGGCGAGGCAATGTTCCCGTGGATGTTCGAGCAGATGCCCGAGCTCAAGCCCTTCAAACCCGCCATGGACCTGCTGATGGAAGACACCAGCTGGGACAAGATCTACGACCCGCAGCGACTGGCGTGCAACGAGGTGCCGCTCCAGGCCGCGGTGTATTTCGACGACATGTACGTCGATTCGGGCTTGCAGCTCGATACGCTCAGCCGCGTGGGCAACTCGCATGCCTGGGTGACTAACGAGTTCGAGCACGATGGCCTGCACGGCAGCGTGGTGTTCAAGCACCTCTTCAACGAAGCCCTCAACCGAGGAGACCTGCGCCAGATCTTCTAGCAAAGGAGTGTCCCCACCTGCCGGCACAAAAGGAACGTCCCCAAGTGCCGAACAAGTGCCGGCAACGACAATGCCGCAGGTAGAGAACGGAAAGCGAAAACGCCCCTAAGCGAGCAAGGTGACGTGAAAGAGGAGGGCATTGACCTTTTGGTCATGCCCGACGATTGAACGTCAGATTGCCGCTTAGGGGCGTTTGCAGCGTCAATTGGTTATGCGAAGACGATTAAATTATCCCTGTGTATCGCCGGCTTCTCGGCCAGGTTAGCGAGCAGGCGGTTGCTGGCGATCTGGTCCTGGCGGCGACCGGCAGCAAGTTCCAGCACGTCCGAATCGGCCTCGGCGATACCGCGGGCGACGACCATACCGCTCGGATCGCACACATCGAGCACATCGCCCTCGGCAAACTGGCCATCGACCTCGCGAATACCCACCGCAAGCAAGGAAGAGCCACGGCTAACCAGCGCCTTCGCAGCACCATCATCAACCGTCACCGACCCATGTGCCTTGTCGCCCAGCGCGATCCACAGCTTGCGGGGCGCGATGTCCAGACGCTCCGCCGGCGGATCGAACAGCGTGCCCACGCTCTCGCCGCGGGCGAGGCGCACGAGCGCATCGGGCTCCTCGCCCGAGCAAATCACGCTCTGAATGCCCGCCGTCATCAGGATGCGACTCGCGCGGATCTTGGTAATCATGCCGCCCGTGCCCACCGATGTGGAAGAATCGCCCGCCGAGGCAATAATCTTGGCATCGATCTTATGCACGACAGGAACAAACTCGGCCGTGGGGTCCTCATGCGGATTGGCAGTATAGAGACCATCGATGTCCGAGAGCGTCACGCACAGATCGGCAGATACCAGGCAGCTCACGAGCGCCGCCAGTGTGTCGTTGTCGCCAAACTTGATCTCGTCGACGGTAACGGTGTCGTTCTCGTTGACGACCGGCACCACGCCCAGCTCCACCAGACGCAGCAGGGCGTCGCGCGCGTGCAGGTAGGACGTGCGACGCGCCGTGTCGTGACGCGTGAGCAGCACGAGCGAGGTGAGCAGGTCGCGCGCATGGAACTCCTCGTCGTAGGCCGACGAGATGATGCACTGACCAGCCGAGGCGCAGGCCTGCAGGCTCGGAAGGTCGCCGACCGGCTTGCGGTCGAAGCCCAACACGGGATAGCCACAGGCAATAGCGCCCGAGCTCACCACGACCAGACGCCAGCCGAGCTTGCGCAGCGCTGCGGCTTGATCGGCAAGTCCGCCGATAAAGGCGCGGTTGACCTTGCCATCGGCGCCCACCACCGTGGACGAACCGATCTTTACCACCATCGTTTTATAAGAAGTCGTCATACGTCAAACCAATCAACTGTTCAGCGAACGGCCGAGCTGGCGGCCAAGGGAGCGTGACTCGCCCCTACCGCCCAAGGAATCATTTTGCCCAGGGGAAAGCCGAGGCCGCGGCCATATTCTTGCGCACGAGCTCGTCGCGCACCTGGGCCAGGCCCTGTTCCATACCCACCACGTAGGTCTGCGGATACAGGAAGCGCTTGAAAGCCGCATCCAGATGATCGAGCGCCCAAACACAGCGCTCGCGCGCGTCCTGGATGCTCTCACGCGGAGCCACCGCACTGCCGTCGCGCACGATCGGCACCAACAGCTCACGATACTCAAGTTCGGACACGTCGGTCACCAGGGCGGCATCATTCACGGCCACGAGGGTATTGCCGCGCGCGGCGCCCTCCCCCGCCAGATGGTCCTCGTCGTAGATCATGTCGCAGACCGGGCCGCCAAAGCCGTCGTAATAACGGCGCACGCGCTGTACGCCCGGGATCGTGCGCTTATAGGGCTGCTCGGAGAGCTTGACCACCGGCGTCCACGGGTCGGCCTCGCTCGCACGGCGGGCGGAAAGCTTGTACACGCCGCCCAGCGCCGGCTGGTCGTAGCAGGTCGCGAGCTTGGTACCCACGCCAAAGCTATCGATGGGCGCGCCCTGGTCGAGCAGCGACTGAATCGTGTACTCGTCCAGGTCGTTGGACACCGAGATACCCACATAGGGCAGGCCCTCGGCATCAAAACGGCCGCGAACATACTTGGAGAGCTTGGCAAGGTCGCCGGAGTCGATGCGAATAGCCGACAGGCGCTCGCCCACCGCCTCCATCTCCTTGGCAACCGTAATGGCATGCTCGCAGCCCTCGCGCACGTCATAGGTGTCGATGAGCAGCGTGCAGTTCTTGGGGCTCGACTTGGCAAAGGCGCGGAAGGCCTCGAGCTCGGAATCGAAGCTCATCACCCAGCTGTGCGCATGCGTGCCAAAGACGGGAATACCGTAGCGGCGGCCGGCGAGCACATTGGACGTAGAGGAGCAGCCGGCAACGTAGCTCGCGCGCGCAACAGCTAGGCCGCCATCGGGGCCCTGGGCACGGCGCAGGCCAAACTCCGCCACGGGGCGACCGTCAGCGGCGAGCACCACGCGCGCCGTCTTGGTGGCGACAAGCGTCTGGAACCCGACGATGTTGAGCAGCGCCGTCTCGAGCAGCTGGCACTCCAGCGCGGGGCCGGTGACGCGCACCATGGGCTCGCGCGGAAAGACGAGCTCGCCCTCGGGCACGGCGTCGATGTTTACATGCGCACGAAAATCGCGCAGATAGTCGAGGAATGCGGACTTAAACATCGCGCCGCCGGCCGGGGCCTCAAGCGATGCGAGGTAGTCGATATCCTCGGGCGTAAAGCGCAGGTTCTCGACCAGCTCGGGCAGCTCGGCGGTGCCGCACATGACGGCATAGGCGCTGCCAAAGGGATGGTCGCGGTAAAACGCGGTAAAACAACCCTGCTCATTGGCCTTGCCGCTCTCCCACAGGCCCTGGGCCATAGTGAGCTCGTACAGATCGGTGAGCATTGCAATGTCGGTGGGATGCGAGATGTCGGTCAAAGCCATGGGGCGACCTTTCGGATGTGTGGTACAGAATTTGAGGGTTAGACGAGAGCAGAGGATGCGGACATAACGCCCGATGCAAATAGGTTAGAGCAGGCCCATGCTGGTCAGGATCGTGTAGCCCATAAAGATGACAAACGCGATGAGGGCAAGGACAATGATGATTTTTTGAGCCGGCGCCATGCCAGGGATCTCGTTCTCGCCCGTAGGTTCCTTGGAGGTAACCATGCGCTGGGCAAAGGTCATCTCGTCACGGCTCGGCTTGGGCTCGACGGACTTGGGACGAGCGGCCTTTTTAGGCTGAGGTTTGGGCGCGGCGGGTACAGGCTTCGCAGCAGCGGGCTTGGGTGCGGGTGCGGGCTTGCGCTCGGATGCGGCGTTCGAGGCGACCTCCTCGGCCTTCGCACGCTCGGCGCGCAGGGCAGCCAGCTCCTCACGCTCGCGACGGGCCTCTTCCCGAGCCTCGCGGCGGGCCTTCTCAGCGCGGAGCTCTTCCAACTCGGCGCGCTCCTCGTCGGACAATGGTTGGGACTCAAGCTCGGCCATGGTATAGCCCTTTCTTTTAAAAAAAGCCGCCGACACAATGTCAGCGGCTTATCAAATCCAAGGGTGGAGACGAAGGGAGTCGAACCCTCGGCCTCTGCCATGCGACGGCAGCGCTCTCCCAACTGAGCTACGTCCCCAGGACAAGTCGATATTTTACCTACGGCTCGCCAACTGTCAACGCCCAATAACCAGTCTTTTTGGGGCGCGGCTATTTTGGCAACTTTTCGAACAGGCGATCCTCTCGATGATTTTTTATCCCCGTCCCAGAAAAATCATCGACGAACGCACTACTTTGCGCTGGTAAGAACACCGGTGGTGTCGAAGGCCGGGGTGAAGCTCTCGTCTACCGCGCCGCCCTCTTGCCAGAACATCGTCGTAAAACCCAGGTCGTCGGCATGGTCGAGCACCCGCTCGTACTCCTCGCGCGTCACGGCGCGCGCCAGATCGCCACCCTGCTCGCGCATGAGGGCATTGGGCGTGTATTGGTTCATGACCGAGATCGGCACGTCGCCCACCGTCTGCCACACCAGGTCCAGCACGCGACACGAATCGTCTGCATGTCCCGGCAGTACCAGATGGCGCACAATCATGCCGCGCTTCATGAGCCCGCCCTCATCCACCAGCTCTCCCCCGCGGCGCTCGATCTCGCGCGCCATCTGAGCCAGGCCTGACACGGCCACACGTGGGTACTCCTTTATATGAGAGAGCGACTGCGCAAGCCCGGCATCGGCATATTTAAAGTCGGTGAGCCACACATCGACCAGGTCGCCCAGCGCCGCCACGGCACTCGCACGCTCGTAACCACTCGTGTTGTAGACGATCGGGATGACCAGCCCGCGCATCCGTGCCGCGGCAATCGCGGCAGGCAACAGATGCGCATAGTGCGTCGCCGTCACCAAATTGATGTTGTTGGCACCCTGGTCCTGCAGTTCCAGCATAATCTCGACCAGGCGCTCAGACGAAATCTCAAGGCCAAAATTGCCGGTCGAGATCTCGTGGTTCTGGCAGTAGATACATTTAAGCGAGCAACCGCTAAAGAAGATCGTGCCCGAACCGGCCTCGCCCGAGATAGGCGGCTCCTCCCACATATGAAGCGCGGCGCGGGCCACCCTGAGCGTGTCGTTAGCACCGCAGACGCCGTGCGCGCCCTCATCGCGCGCCGCACCGCAACGGCGCGGACACAAATGGCAGGCGGGCGAAAAAAGTTCGGTCAACGACGTCGGCATAAAAACATGCTCCAAAACAACGATTCAGCAGCTCAAACGTAAAGGGCCAGACCGGGTAGACGGCTCCGTCCCTAAGGCGCCGTAATCGTCCGACACGATTTTTGTAATGTCAAGACTGGAATCGATAAAGTGCCGCTTTATGATGTAGGTATTCCGCCCCCCGCGGAGCAACTGGGTGAACCGTCGCGTTTATTTAGGGAGCCCACACAGTCGTACCTAGTACAGGTATCCTTCGTTGTTAAGGACGCTGGAACAGTCGATGAGGGCACCCACCTGTTTTAGGTGGGTTCATTTTCGTAACGTGGGGGGTGGTTTTCTTTTGCCGAAAATTGCCATTACAGTCCATATGGATCCACGCCGGCATCCCGACAAGCCATCGACAACATCCCAATATCTGGTAAGCGCGTGATTATCGCTGCGTGCAATTCCATGCACCCCCCTTGGTCGAGTATCATGGTTCGGCTATGCCCTTTGCGCATGGCGTTCTTCTGACCTTTTCCTTCGACGCTTGGCGGTTTTTAGATTCATGGCTTCATCCCCGAGCTACATACCGTACCTATGCGTGGCAGCGGCGGCCTTTATCACGACCTTCCTCACGGTACCCCTGGTCAAGCGCCTGGCAATCAAGCTCGACGCCGTCGACTATCCTTCTAAGCGCCGCATCAACACCAAGCCCATCCCGCGTTTGGGCGGAACGGCGGTGTTTTTGGGCCTGGTCGTCGCCTGCACTGTGCAAATCCTAGGCACCTGGTACCTGGGTTGGCCGCCCGTTTTGGTGCCCCACCCCCGTCTTCACATCAGCTACCCCATACTTGCGCTTTCTTTTACCGTTATCTTTGCGACCGGCGCTATCGACGACGTCTTCCAGCTCACGCCCAAGCAAAAACTGGCCGGACAGGTCCTCGCCGCGCTTATCGCCTGCATGGGCGGCCTGCGGATCGGCGTCATCGTCAACCCGTTTGCTCCCGGCGAGATCATGCTCGGATGGCTCGCCTACCCCATTACCGTGATCTATCTGGTGGCATTCACCAACATCATTAACCTCATCGACGGCCTCGACGGCTTGGCCACGGGCATCTGCGGCATCGCATCGTTCACCATGTTCTCGATGGCTGTTCTCTCGGGCCGCATCGACGCCGCCGCGCTCTCCATTGCGCTCTTTGGCGCCTGTCTGGCCTTTTTGCACTACAACTTCAACCCCGCAAGCATCTTCTTGGGCGACTCGGGGTCGCTGCTGCTGGGCTTTGCGCTGGGCTCCATCTCGCTGCTCAACGTGAGCCGCACCGCCGCACTCACCTCGCTTATCATCCCGCTCATCGTTGCCGGCGTGCCCATCATCGACACGTTTAGCGCCATCGTGCGCCGCAAGCGCGCCCACATTAGCATCGGGCAGGCCGACAAGGGCCACATCCACCACCGCCTGATCCAAGAAGGCTACAACCAAAAACAGGCTGTGCTGCTCATCTATGCCTGGTGCATTATGCTTTCGGCCGGCGCCGCCGCCATCAATCAGGTCGAGGTGCCCATGCGCGTGCTCATCTTTACCGTGCTTGCCATTGGCTCGGCGGCCTTTGCCAAGCACCTGCACCTGTTTGAACCCGTGCTGCGCCACCATTACAACAAGCGCACGCACGAGGACGAACTGGTCACCCCCGACGACCCCGCCTTTAAGCAGGAGGAGCAGGCAGCCGAGGAGCGCAAAGAAGAGCGCCACCACAAGCTCTAGGGCAAGCTGCCGAGGATGTGCCAAGGCACCGTTAGCCAAGCACGGCCGCGCCGCACCCATCGCACATGCCGCACCACGCGCGTCCCTCTCCCGCCCCTCGCCTACTTACGCACCACCCCTCCAATAAACGCGTTATCATCTTGACCCATGAACATACGTTAGGAGCAATCATGCCAAACGAGAACAGCTACGAAGTCGCGCTGCAAAAGAGCAACGCCATTCGCGAGGGCCTGACCAAGACGCCCGAGAAGTTCACCATGCTCACCGGCGACCGCCCCACCGGCCGTCTGCACCTGGGCCACTACTTCGGCACCCTCAAGGGCCGTGTTGAGCTGCAGAACATGGGCGCCAAGACCAACGTGCTCATCGCCGACTACCAGGTCATCACTGACCGCGACACGACCGAGCACATCCAGGACAACGTGTACAACATGGTCATGGACTACCTTGCCTGCGGTATCGATCCCGACAAGACCATGATCTACGCGCACTCCGCCGTGCCCGCCGCCAACCAGCTCATGCTGCCGTTCCTGTCGCTGGTGTCCGAGGCCGAGCTGGCGCGCAACCCCACCGTCAAGGCCGAGATGGAGGCCTCGGGCCATGAGCTTACCGGCCTTCTGCTCACCTACCCGGTGCACCAGGCCTGCGACATCCTGTTCTGCAAGGGCAACGTGGTGCCCGTCGGTCGTGACCAGCTGCCGCACATCGAGCTCACCCGCACCATCGCCCGCCGCTTTAACAACCGCTACGGCAAGGTGTTCCCCGAGGTCGACGCGCTGCTGTCCGAGACCCCGCTGCTGCCCGGCCTGGACGGCCGCAAGATGAGCAAGAGCTACGGCAACGCCATCAACATCTCGATGACCGCCGAGGAAACGGCCAAGCGCATCAAAAAGAGCCAGACCGACTCCGAGCGCATGATCACGTTCGATCCCGAGAACCGCCCCGGCGTGTCCGGTTTGCTTTCGACGGCCGCCATCTGCACCGGTCGCTCCGAGGTCGAGATTGCCGAGGAGATCGGCATGGGCGGCTCCGGCCAGCTCAAGAAGTACGTGACCGAGGCCGTCAACGAGTACTTCGCACCGATCCGCGAGCGTCGCCAGCGCTACGAGAACGATCTGGACTATGTGAAGGACGTCCTGCACGAGGGCAACCGTCGCGCCAACGAGATCGCCGATCAGACCCTGGCAGAGGTTCAGGACGCCATGGGCATGGTGTACTAGACCGATCTACTGGCTTGAGCTTTCGATTGCTTTAGGGCGGGCGCTGCGGCGTCCGCCTTTTTTGGAGCCGGACCGCTTCGGCTCCGTCCATCGCACCCCCTCGACAAACGGGAACAGGCCCGCCGGCAGTTAGCTGCCAGCGGGCCTGTTCCCGAAGTACACCGTTGAATCGCACAGAGGGGAGGGATGCGAATCAAACTCAACAGGGCAGGCTTTTCATCGCCTATTGCCTGCTCCCTTGCTGAAACCAATATAGTTCACCGTGGTTTACTTTCTGACGGCAAAGTACGCCGCCACACCTTCTCCATAAGTTAGCTCTGGTAAACCTACAGTGTAAAACCACCACAAAGGGGACAGGCGCCTTTGTGGTGGTTTTCGCCACGGAAGAACCGCTAGAGCCCGGCAGGCCAGCGACAGGCGGCCAAGTCGACGTGCATGTCGTCCTTAAACGCCACACCTTCCCCTAGCAAAAGCTCACGTTGAGCATCGGGACCGCCAAAAGCGAAGCCCTCGCATATGTGCCCGTCGGCAAACACCACGCGGTGACAGGGAATCTCGCCGGGGCGCGGATTACTATGCAGGGCATACCCCACGTACCGCGCACTTCGTGGACGACCGGCAAGCAGCGCCACCTGGCCATACGTGGCGACCATCCCCTCGGGGATCTGCTCGACCACCTCGTACACCCGTTCAAAAAAGCCCTCAGACGCCATTGCTCGCTCCCTTCCACCCGGAAAAGCATAAACCACCACAAAGGTGCCTGTCCCCTTTGTGGTGGTTTTGACCGGAAAGCTAGTTGGCGGGGCGGAAGAAGGCTACGGCTACGGCGCCGGGGCCCACGTGGGTGCCGATGGTGGCGCCAATGGTGTGGATGGACAGCTCGCCCTCGGTGTGACCGGCCCACAGTGCCGCGCTGTCCTCGATATATTTCTTGAGCACGGCGTCCGAAAGGCCTGTATAGCCCAGCGCCAGCGGCATGGAAAAGTCGACGCCGCCCGCCTTTTCTACCTTCTGGTTGAGCAGGTTACGACCGTTCTTGGAACCGCGCGCCTTGCCCAGCTGCACGATCAGGCCGTCCTCGGCGGCCACAACGGGCTTTACGTTGAGCAACGTGCCCACAGCGCCGGCCGCAGCAGACAGGCGACCGCCGCGCACCAAGTACTCCAGCGTCTCAAGCAGACCGATAACCACCACGCGGTCACGGACTGCCTCGACGGCCGCCGCGATCTGGGCCGCACTACGGCCCTCGTCCACCAAGCGCAACGCATACTCGACCAGGACACGCTCGCCCAGGGTGACGTTATTGCTGTCCACCACGAACACGTCGCCGCCCGGCGCCTCGGCAAGTGCGGTACGGGCACTCTGATTGGTGCCCGAAAGCTTGGCGCCCACGGTAATAATCACTGCCTCGTCGCCGGCCTCACGTGCCTCGGCAATCGCCTGCGAAAACGCGTACGGGTTGACCTGGCCGGTCTTGGGCAGCTCATCGCGCTCCACGAGCATCTCGTAAAAGCGCTGATGATCGATGTCGACGCCATCCATATACACATCGGTGCCAAAGGTGACGGACAGCGGCAAAACACGCAGAGCGGGGTGCTCCGCCGGCGACATATCGCTTGCGGAATCGGTAATAATACGAATGGACATAACAAATCCTTTCTTGCGCGGAGCTCGCGCGGGGAATTTTGACAGCAATGCCCCGGCACGGTATACGCGCTCAAACGGGACTATGCAGTTGTTAATGGGAAGCAAATGCCTTGGCGGCCTTAGATCTCGCGCAGGGTGTCGAGAATCGTACGCAGCGATGCATACATCTGCTCGCGCTGCTCCACACCCATAGCCTTACCGGTGGTATCGAGCACCTCGCGAATGATGCGGTCCGCCTCGCTCATGCTCTCGCCGCCCAGAGCGGTCAGGCGAACCGGAGCACGATACTTAACGGCGGCATCGCCCGAATCATCGACTTCGACGTAGCCGCCCTCCTCCAGATGCGCGAGCGTACGCGAGACGGCGGCGCGGGTCACGCCTGCCATGCGAGCCAGGTCGGCACCAGTCAGGCCGTCCTTGCTGCGCTCAAGATAGTACAGGCACATAACGTCGGAGCCCTTGAGGCCCAGCCTTGCGCCCTCAGACGTCTTAATGCGCTGGATCTCCTTGTAGAGACCGCTGATCAGTCCGACAAAGTCCTCGAAACGTGTCTCGTCGCTCTGCTGCATGGGAGACGACCGCCTTTCGCTTGCATAATGCTAACGGGTAAACATCTTAGTCGCATAAGGCGACACCCGTACCCAAATACCCCATTTGTTAACCCATCAACATAAAAACCACCACAAAGGGGACAGGCACCTTTGTGGTGGTTTGGGGCATCAATAGGTTCTAGGCGCCGCTACAGCTCCACGCAAGGATTGTCGCGGGTCACAAGCGTCTTAATGACAACCGTCGCTCCCAGATAGCGCTCAAGCAGCTCGGCTAAGCGATCGATCGCAGCCTGGCAATCCCCCATCCGCTCGGGCTCCACGCACTCAATCGCTAGGAACGCATCGGCCGAATCATCGGACAGCGCCGTGCGAACGCCGTCGCGCCAGTTCCAGCAGCGGCACACAGCGCCCGCATCATCGATGTAGGCGAGCTCGCCGGGCAGCGTCGGATCGTCCGTCTCCTCGCCAAGCGGCAAGAACGCATCGCCACCGTCGGTCACCTTCAGGCGAAGGTCCCCCTCGATCGCATGCAGATCCTCGCCTCCCACGGGCAGCGCGTAGGTCAGCGACACCGTGTTGTAAATATCCACCGCGGGCGTAATGTGGCCCACCGGCTTGCCTTTGAGCACGCGTTTGAGCAAGTTCTCGATCGAGCAGCGCGCGCCTTTCTTGGTCTTGAACAGACGATAGGCCTCGCGCCATGCCCTGACCGGTGCGTTCTCGCTGATAGTGTCGCTGGTCAGATGACGCTCCGCATCGATATTGGCGCGGTCGAGCAACGCCGCAATCGCATCCACGTCCTCTTGAGGAATCTGAGCCGTGGGCTTCATGCCCTCCACGACCACAACACCGACCGCTGCCTGCGGAAACAGCTCCCAGAATGAATCCTCGGCAATAAAGCTCTTCATACGCTCTCCCTTCATTGTGCGCGCCCGAGTGAGGGCGCCTAAACAAAAAGCGCCCTTACAACGGCCACCTTCAAAGTCCTACGGTGCCGTCACAAGAACGCTTGCGCTGTCCCCATCCGGAGAAGGGAACGATATGTCAGGCGTATTGTAACCCGGGTCATCCACACGAGCAAAACCACCACAAAGGTGCCTGTCCCCTTTGTGGTGGATATGGACTCACGGCGAAGCTAGTGGCGGAGTCCCAGCAGGCCGCGGCCGTGATGACGGGCCTCGGCGGACACCTGGGCGTGCGGGCCGGCGGCTTTGACGGACTCGGGCAGGTGCGAGTACTTCTTCTCGAAGTTCTCCTCGAACATCACGGCCAAGTTGTGCGCGGCCTCGTCGTAGCGAGCGGTGCTCTGCCAATACTGGCGCGGCACCAGGATGCCGTCGGGTACGCCGTGGCACGTGGTGGGAATGTCGACGTTAAAGATGTCGTCGTGCACGAACTCGCTGTCCTCGATGGTACCGTCGAGGGCGCGGGCCACCAGGGCGCGCGTGTAGGCAAGCTCGATGCGATGACCCACGCCGTAGCCGCCGCCGATCCAGCCGGTGTTGACCAGGTACACACGCGTGCGGCCGTCGGCGATGCGCTCACCGAGCATCTTGGCATAGACCATGGGGTCGAGCGGCATAAACGGCTCGCCAAACAGCGAAGAGAACGTGGGCGTGGGCTCGGTGACGCCGACCTCGGTGCCGGGGATCTTGGCCGTAAAGCCCGTCACAAAGTGATACATGGCGGCGTCGGCCGTCAGGCGCGAGATGGGCGGCAGCACGCCAAAGGCATCGCAGGTCAGGAAGAGCACGACGCTTGGAGTGGTGCCCATGCCCTTGGTCCACGCGTTGGGAATGTGCTCCACAGGGTATGCCACGCGCGTGTTGTGCGTGATCGAGATGTCGTCGTAGTTGGGCTTGCGGTTCTCGTCGAGCACCACGTTTTCGCAGATCGCGCCAAAGCGGACAGCGTTGAAGATCTCGGGCTCGTGGAACGCGTCCAGGCCCTCGCATTTGGCGTAGCAGCCACCTTCGATGTTGAAGATGCCCATGTCGGACCAACCGTGCTCGTCGTCGCCGATCAGCAGCCGCGTGGGGTTGGCCGAAAGCGTGGTCTTGCCCGTGCCCGAAAGGCCAAAGAACACGGCGGTCTCGTGCGTGACGGGATCCATGCTGGCCGAGCAGTGCATGGGTAGCACGTCGTCCTCGACGGGCAGCAGGTAATTCATGACGCTGAAGATCGACTTTTTAATCTCGCCGGAGTAGCCGGTGCCGGCGACCAGAATCACGCGTTCCTGGAAGTTGATGACCACCGCAGCGCTGGAGTTGAGGCCCTTGATGGCGGGGTCGCACTGGTAACCGGGCGCTGCGAGCACGCAGAAGTCGGGCTCGCCGGTGCGCGCGATTTCGCGGGCAAGCGGTCGGGCGAGCATCTGCTTGATAAAGAGTGCCTGGCTGGCACGCTCGCAGGCAACGAGCAGTCGACGTGTGTGGTTGCGGTCGGCGCCTGCCATGCCGCGGGTGACGAACACGTCGCGCTCGTTGAGATAGTCGACGATGCCGGCCTTGATGGCCTCATAGCTCTCGACGGACAGCGGGCAGTTGACCGCGCCCCAGGCAATCTTGTCGTGAACATCGGGGGTGTCAACGATAAAGCGATCGTTGGGTGAACGGCCGGTGCGCTCCCCCGTCTCAATCACCAGCGCGCCGTTGGATGCCATGCGGCCTTCTTCGCGGCGGATAGCGTGCTCGACGAGCTCCGCGGCGGGTAGATCGACCAGCAGACGGGGTTGATTCTCGGCGGGATCTTCGACCAGCGTAATACCAAAGTTGGACAAAACTTCTGCAGGGGTAACACCAGGCATGGGGCCTCCTTTAAAAACGCGACACATGGACGCGGCGCGCACTTTACTCACGTAAAGCACGTTGTACCCGATATGCAAAAACGTTTTTGCGGCAAGGGTGGCAAGCCCGCCCAACGGTCAAAAATCGCAGGCAAGCGGCCTAGTCATTGGGGACGTTTTTAAACGCCTAGTCATTGGGGACACTCTTGAACAGGCAACATTCAAGGAATGTCCCCGGATGCCGGCACTTAGGGACGTTCCCAAAGTGCCGGCACATAAGGAACGTCCCTAAGTGCCGACTACCGAATGGCGCCGCCGAAATTATCGAACAACCTGTTCAAAAACACGAGCGAGCACCGTCGCGTCTATACTAAAGCGCAGCAAAAGAAAGGACTCCGCTTTGAGCATCACGCCCCTCGATAGCATTCGCCGCGCCATCGCCCGCCGCAATGGCGTCGCCGACCCCGCCGTAGCGGGCAGCGGCACCGCAAGGGCCCAGGGCGGACGCATCGAGAACGGCCTGTTCCCCGCCTCCCACACGGCCGAAGAGCTCGCGCGCATCCAAGAGCTGAGCCAGCGCAACGCCGGCGGCCCCAACAGCAGCCAGGCCACGCGCCGTCGCCGGCGCGAACGCGATCGCGAGCCCGACCCCATCCACCGCATGGTCAACGCCTGGTGGAACCGCCTGCTCGGCGTTGTCTACGGCGGCGGCTTCTCCACGCAGGAAGCCGAATACGAGGAACACGCCACCCGTCGCGACTATCTCTGGAATACCCTGGGCACCGCCGTGTGGGGCTTCGCGTTTCCCCTGCTCACCATTGTGTCCACGCAGCTTGTGGGCGCCGAGGAAGCCGGTAAGTTCTCCATCGCCTTCGTCACCGGCACGCTCATCATGATCGCATGCAACTACGGCGTGCGCAATTTCCAGGTCTCAGACATCGACGAAAAGACGTCCTTTGCCTCCTACCAGCTCAACCGCTGGCTTTGTGGAGCGCTCGCCCTAGGCTGCGGCCTCATGTACAGCAGCGCCCGCGGCTATGACGCGCAGATGGCGACGATCGGCCTGGGCGTCTACCTCTACAAGGTGATCGACGGCGTCGCCGACGTGTACGAAGGCCGCCTGCAGCAGGCCGACAAGCTCTACCTGGCCGGCATGAGCCAAACGCTACGCTCCGTCGGCGTCATCGCGGTCTTTAGCGCGGCGCTGTTCCTCACGCGCAGCATGCCCATCGCGGCCATGGCCATGGGCATCGCCGCGATCGCCTCGCTCGTGCTGGTCACCGCGCCGCTTGCCCTGCTCGAGACCGAAAAATCGCGCCGCGTGAGCCTGCGCGAGGTCGGCCACCTGTTTGTCCAGTGCGCCCCGCTCTTTGGTGCACTGTTCCTGTTCAACCTTATTGAGAGCATGCCCAAGTTTGTGATGGAAGGCACGCTGGCATACAAATATCAGCTGTACTTTAATGCCCTGTTCTTTCCGGCGCAGGCTATTTTGTTGAGCGTCGGATTTGTCTACAAACCGCAGCTCCTGCGCTTGTCGAGCATTTGGGCTAATCCTCGCAAGCGTCGTCGCTTTGACCTGATTATTGTTGCCGTTATGGCGCTGATCGTGGCCATCACCGGCGTGTGCGCCGCATTTATGGCAGGTCCCGGTATTCCCCTCATGAGCTTTATGTACGGCCTCAGCTTTGAGCGCTACCGTACGCTGGCGTTGCTGATGGTCGTCGCCGGCGGCGTCACCGCGGCCATCGACTTTATCTACGCCATCATCACGGTGCTACGCCACGCTGGAGACGTCACCAAGATCTACCTGATCTGCTTCGCCGTAAGCGTGGTGCTGCCGGTGATCTTGATTAAGCTGCTGGGTCTGATGGGCGCTGTGGTGAGCTACCTAGCCATCATGGCCCTACTCCTGGTGCTACTGATTATCGAGTACGCCCACATCCGCCAACGCATAGAACGCGACCGCAACCCATACGGCGCCTAATTAGCTGCCCGGTCACCGGAATTTGCGATGGAATCACCCCGGCTGGGGTCTCGTTGCGGACAATATTCATCACGCAAAACTAAGTGAGTAGACTTTTACCGAATCCCCGACCACACCAACAGAGCACAAGTCTGTGACCTGCACTGATAATTGTCCTTGGGGGAAGCGGGCACTGCGGGGGCGCGTCAACAGCGCGCGATTTCCGCGTCGCAG
>NZ_JBDMGT010000008.1:0-13151 GCF_039752775.1 Collinsella aerofaciens
GTCCTTGCCCCCATCTGCCCGTTCTGGGCCGACGAGCTGTGGCACGAGGCGCTCGGCTGCGAGGGCAACGCCTATACCGCCGCCTGGCCCGAGTTCGATCTGGCCGAGTCCGTTGAGGACACGGTGCAGATCGTGGTCCAGGTGCTCGGCAAGGTCCGCGGCCGCGTCGACGTTGCCCGCGATGCCTCTAATGAGGATATGCAGGCTGCCGCCGAGGCCGCCGTCGCCAAGTGGCTCGAGGGCAAGACGGTCGTCAAGGCCATCTGCGTGCCCGGTAAGCTGGTCAACCTGGTGGTCAAGTAAGCATTGCGTGCTTAACTGACGCATAAAAGACGAGGGGCGATCCGGTTGGGTCGTCCCTCGTTTTGTGTTGTATGCCCTGCTTAGTCATTGCGTCGCACCGTCTTCTATGGGATGTGTACCAGGTCCCTAAAGTAAACGTTGCCCGTTGCCTCTTCGAACATCCAAATTTTGAGGTAGATGTCGTTGAGGTCGTTGTTCACATCAAAGTCCGGGTCGTCGAAGGTGCCCACAAAGGTGAGCATGGCGCGCGTTTCCTCTCCAGCGGCGACCGGTTGGCGCATGCGTACGTCGCGGACCACGCCGTTGACGTAGGCATAGGAGTCCACATCGCCAAACATCATGTCGACACCGGTGTTGTTGGTCACCGTAAAGACGAGCGCGGCGTCGCCGTAGCCATCCGTGTCCTTGCCCACGCAGGTAACATGGACGTTCTCGTCTGCCTCAAGGTCGATGGGGAGCTGTTCTTGGGAATCGGGACTCAGGCCCTGGGGATCGACGATGTCCTCGTCTATTTTGTCGAAGCTCTCCGATGGCGTCGTTTTTTCGATGGCTTTTGTGCTGCCAGGGTTCGGTTCGCATGTGTCGGTTTTGCCACTCGCGTTGCCGCAGCCCAAGAGGGCCAACGAGCACGTTGCGATGGCGAGCGCAGTCATGCAGAGGGTGCCTAGGCGTTTCATGGGTGCCTCCTTGCCGTAGAGGATTTGGAAAGGTTCGTCGTTGCGCGACTTGCTGGCTGGCTTGTTGCAGAATGTCCCCTAGCGTAAGTCTGATCGATAGGGGCTCGGGGAGGAATGCCCTTGGGGTCCGAACGGGCCTGTGGAATGGGACGCATGGCCCGTTTTGGGGCTGTTGAGGGTGCGCCGCATGGGGTTCCTCGACCAATTGTCCTATTCTTATGGAGAAGCTGTGCACACGCTGACCTGCAGATTCGTACTGTGCTTGCACGTTTCCGCAGCTATTGGTATAGTTTGCTTGCAAATGAAGTTGTAATTGAAAGAAGTGGGGTTTCGGCCCCGCTTCTTTTTTGTATGGATGGAGGTGCCGCAATGGTCAAGACCAAGACCGAGCAGGCGATCATCGACGCGCTCGAGGCCGTCGCTCCCCAGCACGATGTCGACATCGTCGACGTCGAGCTCGTGGGTGCCACCAAGGCCCCCTGCGTGCGTGTGCGTATCGAGGGTGCCGAGGGTCAGAGCCTGTCGCTCAACGACGTCACGGCCAACACCAAGTGGGTCGGCGACGTGATCGAGGAGCTCGATCCCATTTCTTCGAGCTACACGCTTGAGGTGTCGAGCCCGGGCATGGCGCGCCCGTTGCGCCGCCCGCGCGACTTTGCCCGCTTTGTGGGCGAGGACTGCGAGCTCACCTCCACCGCCACCGAGGGCTGTCGCAAGTTCACCGGCAAGATTGCCGCTGCGACCGAGACCGACGTGACCCTCGAGCTCGAGGACGGCGAGTCCGTCACCCTCGATTTCTCTGATGTTAAAAAGTGCAAGTTGAAGCCCACCTACGACTTCAAGCCCGCGAAGGAAGGAAAGTAAGATGGCAGCATCCGACATGATGTCCGCCCTGATGGAGCTTTGCCAGGAGAAGCACATCGACCAGCTCTACCTGATCGACCGCCTGGAGCAGTCGCTTGCCAAGAGCTATGCCGAGATCCTGCATCTTGAGTGGGGCGCCAAGGTGACCATCGACCGCACCACCGGCAAGATCTACGTCTACCGCCTGGAGCCGATCGACGATTCTATGGACGAGGAGGGCAACTTCACCGAGTTCGAGGAGATCGACGTCACTCCCAAGAACACGAGCCGCATCGCTGCCCAGCACGCCAAGGCCGAGATCAACGCCATCGTGCGCAACTCCGCCCGCGAGCAGATTTACGAGGAGTTCTCCGGCCGCATCGGTGACCTCATCAGCGGTACCGTGCTGCAGTCCACGCCCGACTTCACAATCGTCAAGATCCGCGAGGGCGTCGAGGCCGAGCTTCCGCACTTCGACCAGCGCCGTTACGAGAACGAGCGCAACGAGCGTCCGATGGGCGAGCGCTACCTGCACAACCAGCACATCAAGGCCGTGATCATCGACGTTCGCGACCCCAACTCCAACCTGCAGCCGGTTCGTGGCGAGCACAGCCGTCCGCCGATTGTCATCTCCCGTACCCACCCCGAGCTCATGCGTCGTCTGTTTGAGCAGGAGGTGCCCGAGATCTATGAGGGCACCGTCCAGATCAAGTCGATCGCTCGCGAGCCGGGCCAGCGCTCCAAGGTCGCCGTCCATTCGCTCGACGATCGTCTGGATCCCGTGGGCGCCTGCGTCGGCCCCAAGGGCAGCCGTGTCCGCGCCGTCGTTGGTGAGCTCCGTGGTGAGCGTGTCGACGTCATCCTGTGGGATGCCGATCCGGCCGTCTACGTTGCCAACGCCCTGTCGCCCGCCAAAGTCACCCGCGTCCTCATCGACGAGGAGAAGGCCTACGCCGGCGTCATCGTGCCGGACGACCAGCTGTCCCTCGCCATTGGCAAGGAGGGCCAGAACGCCCGCCTCGCCGCTCGCCTGACTGGTTGGCACATCGACATTAAGTCCGAGACCCTTGCCGCCGACATCCTCAAGAACGTCCCCGTTCACGAGGAGCCCGCCGCCGACCTGATCGGTGACGAGGAGGACGACGACGTCCGTCGCTGCGAGTACGTGTCCGAGGACGGCATTCAGTGCCGCAACCAGGCCCGTCCCGGCTCCCGTTTCTGCGGTGTCCACGACACCGACGCCTTCGATGATGCGGAGGACCTGATCTAGCGCGCGGTCGCGCCGGACGGGTTCCGGCGCATCTCCCACGCTCGTTCAGTCTCTAGGCACCAAGGTGCCAGAAAGGGTAGGTGAAGTCATATGGCAAAAGTCCGTGTGTCCACCCTGGCCAAAGAGTTCGGCATGACCTCCAAGGAACTGATGGGTCATCTCGCCGATATGAAGATTCCCGCTAAGTCCGCTTCCTCCGCCCTGGAGGACGCTTACGTCGCCATGGTCCGCAAGCAGCTCGCCCCGGTGATCGAGGCCCGCGCCCAGGAAGTCGAGGCCGCCAAGCAGGCCGAGGAGCAGGCCGCTGCCGCCGAGGAGGCCGCGCGTGCCGCCGAGGCCGAGCGCGAGCGCATCGCTGCCGAGAAGGCACGCGAGGAGGAGCGCCGCCAGTTCGCCGCGGCCCAGGCTGCCGAGGAGGCCGCCCGCGCCGAGGCCGAGGCCAAGAAGAAGGCCGAGCAGGAGCGCCTTGCCCGCGAGAAGGAGGAGGCTGCCCGCGAGGCCCAGCGCCGCGCCGTTCCCGCTTCCGACTCCGGTTCGCGTTTCCGTTCGCTGCTCGACCAGATCGCCGCACAGGAGACCGTGCTCAAGGAGAAGAAGGACGCCGAGGACAAGGCCAAGGCCGAGCGCGCCGCCGAGCGCGGTAACCGTCGTGGCGGCAACAACGACCGCCGCGGTGGCCGTCGTAACGATCGCAACGCCTCCGACAACAACTCCGAGCGCAACGCCTCCGAGAGCCGTCCGCACAGTCATCGCACCAACGCCAGCAACAACGTCGCTGCCGGCATGGACTTCCCCAACCCCGATAAGCAGGGCAAGGGCAAGAAGCGCAAGGGCGGTCACAACAACGAAGAGGACCACTACAGCCGCATGGCTCGCGAGGCCGAGGAGTACAGCCGCGAGAAGGTGCTCGAGGAGGCTCGTGCTGCCGTCGAGGAGGCCTCTCGCGAGTCCACCGGTCGCCGCAAGAAGCGCAAGGAGAAGCGCGAGCGCGAGGCTGCCAAGGCTCAGGAGGAGCGCAAGATAGAGGAGGCGCTGGCCCAGGGCGTGAACCCCGAGGACCTCGACGCCATCAAGGTCTCCCAGGGCGTTACCGTCCAGGAGCTTGCCGAGGCGCTCGACGTTCCGGCCAACGACATCATCAAGCGCCTGTTCCTGCTGGGTACGCCGCTCACCATGACGCAGTCCATGTCCGACGACCTCGTTGAGCTCGTTGCCGACGACCTGGGCCGTCAGATCAAGATTATCACCCCCGAGGAGGAGAACACCTTCTCGTTCTACGACGATCCCGCCGACCTTAAGCCGCGTGCCCCGGTCGTCACCGTCATGGGCCACGTCGACCACGGCAAGACGTCGCTGCTTGACGCCATCCGTCACACCGGCGTTGCTGCCGGCGAGGCGGGCGGCATTACGCAGGCCATCGGCGCTTCGCAGGTCATGATCAACGACCGCAAGATCACCTTTATCGATACCCCGGGTCACGCCACCTTTACGGCTATGCGTGCCCGTGGCGCCAAGGTGACCGACATCGTCATCCTGATCGTCGCCGCTGACGACGGCGTCATGCCCCAGACGGTCGAGTCGATCAACCACGCCAAGGCCGCCGGCGTACCCATCGTCGTTGCCGTCAACAAGATTGATAAGCCGGGCGCCAACCCCGACCGTGTGCGTCAGGAGCTCACCGAGTACGGAGTCATCCCCGAGGAGTGGGGCGGACAGAACATGTTCGTCAACATCTCGGCCAAGCAGAAGATCGGTATCGACGAACTTCTGGAGACCGTGCTGCTCCAGGCCGACGTGCTCGAGCTCAAGGCCAACCCGGACACCTTTGCCTCCGGCAACGTCCTCGAGGCCAAGCTCGACAAGGGCCGTGGCTCGGTCGCTACCGTGCTCGTGACCCGCGGTACCTTGCACGTGGGCGATACGCTGGTCGCCGGCCTTACCTATGGCCGCGTCCGTGCCATGCTCGACCCCAAGGGCCGCGCCGTCACCGAGGCCGGTCCCTCCGACGCTGTCGAGATTTTGGGCCTGCAGTCCGTGCCCAACGCCGGCGACGAGTTCCGCGTGTTCGAGGACGAGCGCGAGGCACGCGCCCTGGCCGACGAGCGTTCGCTGAAGGCCCGTATCGAGGAGCAGAGCCGCGTCAAGCACGTCACGCTCGAGAACCTCTTCGAGACCATCGCCGACGCCGAGGTCAAGGAGCTCAACCTGATCATCAAGGCCGACGTCCAGGGTTCCATCGAAGCTCTTCAGGACTCGCTCGACAAGATGGATCAGTCCGAGGTTCGTATCAACACGATCCACTCCGCCGTTGGCGCCATCAACGAGACCGACGTCGTCCTGGCCGACGCCTCCAACGCCATCATCATCGGCTTTGGCGTCCGTCCCGACGGTAAGGCTCGCTCCGCCGCCGAGCGCGAGGGCGTCGAGATCCGTTGCTACGACGTCATCTACAAGTGCCTCGAGGAGCTCGACGCCGCCCGTATCGGCATGCTCAAGCCCACCGAGGTCGAGGTCGCCACGGGTACCGCGACCGTCCTGGACACCTTCAAGGTGCCCAAAGTCGGTATCGCCGCCGGTGTCCGCGTCGAGGAGGGCGAGATCGCCGCGACCGATTCCGTGCGTCTGGTGCGCGACGGCATCGTGGTCTTCAACGGCAAGATCGCCTCGATGCGCCACTACAAGGACGAGGCCAAGAGCCTCAAGAGCGGTTCCGAGGGCGGTATTGGCCTGGAGAACTTCCAGGACATCAAGCCCGGTGACCAGATCGAGGGTTACCGTATCGACCAGGTTGCCCGTACCGAGTAGGGGGTAGCGCTATGAAGCAAACGCAGGCAACCCGCCGACTGGGCGAGCAGCTTCGCGAGAAGCTCGGTTATATCCTGCTCTTTGAGGTTTCCGATCCGCGTCTCGACCTGGTTACTTTGACCGCGGTCGAAGTCGCGGTGGACCGTTCGTTCGCGCGCGTGTACGTGTCGTGCGATGCGAGCCGCTACGACGAGGTCATGGAGGCGCTCGCTAGCGCTAAGGGCCGTATTCGCAGCCTGTTGGCTCGCTCGCTCGATTGGCGTGTTACGCCCGAGCTCGATTTTCGCATCGATCGCTCGACCGATGAGGCCGAGCGCATCACGCGTGCGCTGGAAAACGTTCCCGCCACGCTTGCGATCGAAAAGGACGAGGACGGCTATCCGATAGCGGATGCCGCCCAGGAGGCAGCTTTAGATGACTAATTCCGCCGACCTCGCCTCGTGCGAGTCTGCAGATATTCAGCGACGCATCCTCGAGCTCATCGAGGGTGCGTCCTCCATTGCGATTTCGGGACATACTTCTCCCGATGGCGACGCCTTGGGCTCCGTATTGGGTCTGGGCCTTTCGCTCATGAAGTTTTTCCCCAACAAGGACATTGCGCTGCTGCTGGCAGACGATGACCCGGTTCCGCGTATCTACCGCTTTATGGAAGGCTCCGATCGCCTGGTGCCGGCATCTGCGTACGCCGGCAATCCTGACCTGTTCATCTCGGTGGACGTACCGGTCGTCGAGCGCCTCAATAATTCTGCCGAGGTGCTTCGTCGCTCCAAGCATGTGGTGTGCTTCGATCATCATCCGGCGCGCGAGGAGTTTGCCGAGCTCAGTCTGAGGCGCGTCGATGCCGCGGCCTGCGCCATGATCATCGACCGTTTCTTGGACAATTGCGGCATTGTCGCACGTGATGGCGTCGCGACCTGCTTGCTGTGCGGCTTGGTGACCGATACCGGCCGTTTTCAGTACCAAAACGCCGATGCCGCCGCGTTCCATGCGGCCTCGCGCCTGGTGGCGCACGGTGCCGATCCGGCGCGCGTTGCGCTCGAGGTCTATCAGAGCATGCGCGTTGAGTTTTTGCACCTCAAGTCCATTGTCATGGGTCGCATTAAGACGGTCGCGCATGGGCGCGTGGCGTATAGCTATGCCTACCAGAGCGACCTTGAGGCCTGCGGTGTCACCTCGGACGAGTGCGACGGCCTGGTCGATGTGGTGCGTTCGGTGATGGGCGTCGAGGTTTGCATGTTCTTAAAGGGCATTGAGGGCGATACCAAGGTGCGTGGCAACCTGCGCTCCAAGGGCGACCTCGATGTGTCCGAGATTGCTGCCAACTTTGGCGGTGGCGGGCATCATGCTGCCGCCGGTTTCTCCAACAACGGAACGATTCGCGAGACGCTCGCCGTGGCACTTCCCATGCTGGCCGAGCTGGTGGGGGAGGATCCCGCTTCGGTGACCGTCGAGCTCTAACTAATTGGATGGTACATGGCTCGTCGAACGCCTTCTCAATTGAATATGCTACTCGCCGTCGATAAGCCGGTGGGCTGCACGTCCCATGACGTGGTCTCGCAATGCCGACGCGCCCTCCATGAGCGGCGCGTCGGCCATGCCGGTACGCTCGACCCCATGGCATCGGGTGTCATGGTTGTGGGCGTGGGTCAGGCCACCCGTCTGCTGGGTATGCTAACCCTCGATACCAAAAGCTATGTCGCCGACATTTCGTTTGGTGCCGAGACCAATACCGATGATGCGGAGGGCGAGGCGGTCCGCACAGTGGCTGTTGCCAACGAGCTCCGCGATCCTGCCTATGCCCGTGAGCACTTGGCCGCCATGCTGGGTCCGCAGATGCAGGTGCCGCCGGCGTTTTCGGCTATCTCGGTCAATGGCGTTCGCGCCTACAAGTCTGCTCGCGAGGGCAATGCGGTGGACCTACCTCCGCGCCCCGTCGAGGTTTATGCCGCCGACCTGATCGCCGTGGGCGGCGAGGGTGATACGTGTGCGTGGACCGTGGCGTTCTCGGTGAGCAAGGGCACCTACATTCGTGCGCTCGCTCGCGACCTGGGCCGCGCCTGCGAGAGCGCCGCGCACATTTCCGCGCTGCGCCGCACGGCCTCCGGTGTCGTTTCCATTGGCGCCTGTCATGCGGTCGAGGAGCTTTCTCCCGAGTCCGCCGCTGGCTTTGCCCTGGATCCCATTGCGGCCCTGGGCGCCACGCGTGTTGACTTGCCGGGCAATCTTGCCGACGACCTGCTCTGCGGCCGACGCATTCCCGTTGAGCGTGCGCTTGCCGATTTCGATTCCTCGAAGGCGCCGTTTGCGCTGGTGCTCGATGGGGGACTCAAGGCGCTCGCCCGCATTGAGAGTGGCCGCTTTGTCATGGAGCACGTGTTTCCGCAGGCCATCGGCGGTGTTCGATGATGTTTTCCGCTCGCGAGCTCGCGCGTATCTTTTTCGCCGGCGAGTCGGACGAGGCTCGCATCGTTACTGCCGATACGTTTGATGAGTGCGAGCGCTTGGGTGCCGCATCGATCGCCATTGGCGTGTTCGACGGAGTTCACCGTGGACACCAGGAACTCATTAAAGCGCTTGTCCGTGATGCCCGTGCCCATGGCTGTAAGGCGGTCGTGGTTACCTTCGATCCCGACCCGGACGTCGTGGTGAGCCCTTCGCCCGCTCAAAAATTGATGACGACGGCCGACCGTCTGCATGCCCTGGCTCAAACCGGGGTCGATGCGGTGGTGGCCGTTCCCTTTACGCCTGAGGTTGCGGCGCTTGACCATGTTGATTTTCTCTCCTTGGTGTCGCGTCTGGTCGACATTCGCTCGATTCGCGTTGGCAGCGACTTTAGGCTGGGCCGTGGCGGTGCATCTGGTGTTGACGAGATGCGCGCCTGGGGTGCCGAGCACGGCGTTGGCGTGTATGGTCACGACTTGCTTTGCGAGGGCGGTGAGGCCATTTGCGCCACCCGCATTCGTCATGAGCTGGGACAGGGCCATGTGGAGCTTGCTGCTGAGTTACTCGGCCGTCCGTATATGGTGCGTGGCGGTGTTGTTCGCGGCCGTCACGAGGGCTCTGGCATGGGCTTTCCCACGGCAAACCTGCAGGTTCCCGACGGTATTCAGGTGCCAGCCGATGGCGTGTATGAGGGTCTGGTGCTGGTCGATGACACCGCGTGGCCCGCTGCCGTGAACGTCGGCCTGCCGCCAACGTATGCCGACGATGCGGCATCTGCGCATCTCGAGGCTAACTTAATTGGATATACGGGAGACCTGTACGGCGCTTCTGTTTCGCTGGCGTTTACGCGCTGGCTGCGTCCCTCGCGCGTGTTCGATTCGCTGGATGAGTTGATTGCGACCGTCGAGGGTAATATCGAGGACATTCGTCACAACTTGGGTGAGCAGGGGGTGAGCATTCGTGATTAGCGATGAGGAAAAAGATCAGGTACGCGCTGCGTCCGACCTGGTTGCTATCGTGCAGGAAACGGTCGAGCTCAAGCCCCGCGGCCATGAGTTTTGGGGATGCTGCCCCTTCCATGGCGAGAAGACGCCGTCCTTCCACATTATCCCCGCCACGCAGGTGTGGCATTGCTTTGGTTGCGGCGAGGGCGGCGACGTCTTCACGTATATCATGAAGCGCGAGAACCTGAGCTTTCCCGAGTCAATCCGTTACTTGGCCGATCGCGCGGGTATTGAGCTGCATGACACCGGAGATCGCCGCGAGCGCGGCACCAAGCGTGCCCGCATCTACGATCTGTGCGCCGAGACCGCCCAGTTCTACCACACCATGCTCATGCGCGGTAAGGACGGCCGTCCGCGCGAGTACTTTGCCAGCCGCGGCATGGGCGGCGACGTCTGCCGCCGCTACTGCCTGGGCTTTGCACCGGGCCGTAACGCGCTGGTGTCGCACCTGTCCCAGGCGGGTTTTACCCCGCAGGAGATGATCGACGCCAACGTTGCCGTGAGTCGCGGGCGCGGGCAGCTTGCCGACCGCTTTTACGACCGCGTGATGTTCCCCATCTTTGACGAGCAGGGTCACAACATTGCCTTTGGCGGTCGCATTATGGGCGACGGCCAGCCTAAGTATCTCAACACCGCCGAGACGAGCGTGTTTCATAAAAAGCGAAACCTCTACGGCTTTAATTGGGCCAAGGAGTTTATCGTCGCGCAGGATACCGCCATCGTGGTAGAGGGCTATACCGATTGCATCGCCTGCTGGGAGGCGGGGATTAAAAACGTTGTCGCCACGCTGGGCACCGCCCTCACGGAGCATCACGTCAAGACGCTCACTCGCTTTGCCAAGCGCATCGTGTATATGTTCGACGGCGATGCAGCGGGCCAGAAGGCCGCCCGTCGCGCGATTCAGTTTATCGAGCAGGATTCCATGGACCTGCGCTGCGTGGTGCTCCCCGACGGCAACGACCCCATGGAGTTCATCACCGCACATGGTGGCGAGGCACTGCAGACGCGCATCGACGCTGCCGAGCCGCTTATGGACTTTGTCTACCGTTCGCTGCAGGAGTCGAGTGACATCACCACGCCGGGCGGTCGCGCTAAGGCGCTGGAAGATGCGCTGACGCTTATCTATCCGCTGCGCGATAGCTATATGATCGACACGTACTTTATCCAGATTGCCGATCTGCTGGGTTTGGATCTGGAGACGGTGCGCGCGAGCTCGGGTCGTGTGTTTCGCGATGTCGCCAAGCGCGAGGATGCGGAACGACGTCGTGAGCAGAACTATGAGCGCCAGCGGGCACAGACTGAGCGGTCCGGTAGCGCGGGCGGTCGGGCGTCGGGTTCTCGCGATGCCGGTCGCGGTGCTTGGGCATCGGGCGCGACGCCGCCGGTGTCCGCACCGGTCGAAGAAGAGCCGTACGACTACGTCCCGCTCGATGCCTACGGCGCCGCGCCCGTGGAGGTCGTCGACGACCTGCCGCCGATCGATGTGCCTGATGGTATGGGCGCTGTGCCTGTGGCTGACGGTTCGGGCGCACCGGCTGCGGCGGCGCCGATGGTTCTTACCGATCTAGAGCGCAAGTCCTTGGCAGGGGAGCGCGAGCTGTTGACGATGCTCACGAGCTACCCCGACCTGTTCCGCACGTATGCCGACCGCATCTGCTCCATCGAGTGGGTTGACCCGCGTCACGAGTCCATTGCATGGGCCGTTCTGGCAACGCCGCCGGGAACCGATCCTGCAGCCTGCATGGATGCGGCGCGCTCAGTGTGTCCCGATGCGGCAACGCTTGTGAGTGCCGGGCGCATCTCCGCGACGAGCAAACACCCCACCGAGACGAACATCGTGTTTATGCTTGATACGCTTGAGCTCTACACCATCAAGCGTCGCATGCGTGCCGCACAGGCCAAGCTGCGCCAGGACCGTTCACTCGATGATGAGGCCCGTCGCGCGCTGACCGTGCAGGCCGCGCAGGATTCGCAACGTCAACGCGAACTGCAAAAGTCGATCGGCGGCGTGGCGGACCCGTTCCGTTTGATCGGCCTGGAGGCCGCGGGCACCGAACAAGCCTAGATGTTGTGGTCAACCAGCGTATTCTCGCCTATATCCAGTCTTCTTTTTGGGTATAGACGTCAATGTGTGTGCTAAAGTATTGAGTCCTGTGGACTATGAAGGGAGAATCTGTGCCAAAAAAGACTGAGAGCACGGGTACTGGGCTGGAATCCTACGTTGCAAAGCTCATGGGCAACGGCTCAAACAGGACTTCGGTAACCGAGGACGAGATTCAGGTCGCCCTGAAGGATATCGATGTTTCTGACGAGCAGCTCACCGCGGTGTATTCCGCGCTGCGCAACAGCGGCATCCAGATTATCTCCGCGAGCGGTAACGACGACGCCCCCATGGACGTCGACGATGACGATAACGATACCGATACCGACGATTTCGATGACGACGACGAGCACGATTCCGGCTCGCTCGACGATCACGAGCTCAAGATGGCCCGCCAGGCCGACGCCGAGATGGGTTCTTCCAAGAGCAAGAAGAAGCGCACCGTGCGCACGTCCCGTTCGCGTTCGCGCGTGCGCGGCATCGATGCCTCCACGGTGATGCTGACCGGCGACCCGGTCCGTATGTACCTCAAGGAGATCGGCAAGGTCGACCTGCTGACCGCCTCCGAAGAGGTCGATCTGGCCATGAAGATCGAGGCCGGTCTCGATGCCACCGAGAAGCTCGAGGCTGCCGATGCTGGTGAGCTCGAACTCACGCGTGCCGAGATGCGTCGTCTTACGCGCATTGAGAACGTGGGCCTCGAAGCCAAGCAGGCGCTCATCAGCGCAAACCTGCGTCTGGTCGTCTCCATCGCCAAGCGCTATGTCGGCCGCGGCATGCTGTTCCTGGACCTGATTCAGGAGGGCAACCTCGGTCTGATCCGCGCCGTCGAGAAGTTCGACTACCAGAAGGGCTTTAAGTTCTCCACGTACGCCACGTGGTGGATCCGTCAGGCCATCACGCGCGCTATCGCCGACCAGGCCCGTACCATCCGTATTCCCGTGCACATGGTCGAGACCATCAACAAGCTCGTCCGCGTGCAGCGTCAGCTTCTCCAGGACCTGGGTCGCGACCCGACCCCCGAGGAGATCGGTGCCGAGATGGACATGAGTGCCGACCGCGTCCGCGAGATCCAGAAGATCTCGCAGGAGCCCGTGTCGCTCGAGACCCCCATCGGCGAGGAAGAGGATTCCCAACTGGGCGACTTTATCGAGGACTCCCAGGCCATCGTTCCGCCCGATGCCGCCAGCTTCTCCATGCTGCAGGAGCAGCTCACCCAGGTGCTCGATTCGCTTGCCGATCGTGAGCGCAAGGTTATCGAGCTGCGCTTTGGCCTTGTCGACGGACATCCCCGTACGCTCGAGGAAGTCGGCCGCGAGTTTGGCGTCACGCGCGAGCGCATCCGCCAGATCGAGTCCAAGACCCTGGCGAAGCTCCGCCACCCGAGCCGCAGCAGCAAGCTGAAGGATTACATCGAGAGCTAGTCAAGCAAGAAGCGCCCTCAAGCACATCCGCTTGAGGGCGCTTTCATGTAGTCGTTGGGGACGTTCTTGAATGACTAGTCGTTTAAGAACGTCCCCAATGACTGGGTCGTCCCCAATGACTAGGTCGGAAAATTTCTTAAAAAAGTTCTTGCCCTAAGCTGATTCGTCCGTATAATAAACTTCGTTGCTTGAGAGCACGCACCTATTCCTCGGTAGCTCAATGGTAGAGCACGCGGCTGTTAACCGCGCTGTTGTAGGTTCGAGTCCTACCCGGGGAGCCAG
>NZ_JBDMGT010000008.1:13249-77115 GCF_039752775.1 Collinsella aerofaciens
ATTCCTCGGTAGCTCAATGGTAGAGCACGCGGCTGTTAACCGCGCTGTTGTAGGTTCGAGTCCTACCCGGGGAGCCAGAATTTTCCAGCCCTTTCTGTTGGGCTTTAAATTCCTCGGTAGCTCAATGGTAGAGCACGCGGCTGTTAACCGCGCTGTTGTAGGTTCGAGTCCTACCCGGGGAGCCAGGTTGTAAAACCCGTCGCAATGCGGCGGGTTTTTTCATGCCGCGACCACTTGACTCGAACGTTGCCATATCAACATTTCGTGTCGAGGATGTAATCCCGCGACCCACCACCTCAACATGGCGCGGTCGTTGTAGAATATTGCAATGATTGCTCCCACGACATGGTGCCGCGAGCACCAGATAAGGAGATTCTTGTGTCTGAGACCATTAACGGCAGCCTGAGCGTCTCGAACGACGTTATTGCCGATATTGCCGGTTATGCCGCGATGACGTGCTATGGCGTCGTCGGTATGGCTGAGCAGCTCCAAGGCGCCGAGAGCGTGCGCCTGCTTGCCGGTCAGCGCCTCCGCAAGGGCGTGCTTGTCTCCGCCGACGAGAACGGCCTTACGGTCGATCTTCACGTCGTGCTCGAGAACGGCGTCAACATGAAGTCCGTCTGCCACAATCTTTCGAGCTCCGTTGCCTTCACCCTGCAGGAGATCGCCCAGATCGATCCCGCCAGCCTTAAGATCGGCATCCATATCGACGCGCTCAAGAGCCGTCTGAACTAGCATCCGAAAACGGAGATTCAAATACCCATGATTGCAAAGACCATTCGCACCTGTTTTCCGATCGCTGCGGCTGCCGTTTCCGACAAGGCCGAGGAGATCAACAAGCTCAACGTCTTCCCCGTACCCGATGGCGATACCGGCACCAACATGTCGCTCACGCTCGCCTCGGTGACCAAGGAGCTCTCTGCCCTTCCCGCCGATGCCGATATGGAGGCCATCGCCGGTGCCATCACCCACGGCTCTCTCATGGGCGCTCGCGGTAACTCCGGCGTTATTACCTCGCAGATTCTTCGCGGCGTGGCCGAGGGTCTTGTCTCTGCCGACGAGCCTATTACGTCCGCCAACATTGCCTTCGCCTTCCGTCGCGCCGTCAAGGTTGCCTTCCAGGCTGTCCGCAAGCCCATCGAGGGCACGATCCTCACGGTCCTGCGCGATGTCTCGACCAAGGCCGATGAGTGCGAGAAGAAGAAGTTCTCGGCCGAGGATGCGCTCGATGCTATCGTCGTCGAGGCGTACCAGTCCGTTGCTCGCACGCCCGACCTGCTGCCCGTTCTGAAGGAGAACGGCGTGGTCGACTCCGGCGCCTTTGGCTTTGCCATCTTCCTGGAGAACTTTGTTGCCGCCGCGCTTGGCCGCAGCACCGTTGTCGAGGATTTCTCCGCCACGTTTGATTCCGCTGGCTCTGCCCGCGATGCGGCCCTTGGTCGCGTTGAGATCGAGGCTAACGACGACTGGGAGGGCTCGGAGTTCCGCTACTGCAACGAGTTCCTCTTTAAGGCCGACGCCCCGTTTGACGAGGACGAGTGCCTTAAGTTCCTAGGCTCCATGGGCGACTGTGAGCTGCTCGTGGGCGCCTATCCCGACTACAAGATCCATGTGCACTCCAACACCCCCAACCTGGTGCTCGAGCACATGCTGCAGCTCGGTCAGATCTATGAGGTCTTTATCCACAACATGGAGATGGAGGCCCACGACCGTACCGCCAAGATCCACGAGGATCAGGAAAAGGCCGCCGAGCCCGCCAAGGCGCTGGGCTTTGTCGCCGTTGCCGCCGGTTCCGGCGAGGCCGACATCCTCAAGTCCCTTGGCGTCGACGTGGTCGTCTCCGGTGGCCAGACCATGAACCCCTCGACCGCCGACCTGCTGGGCGCGGTGGACCAGGTCAACGCGACCTCAGTCATCATCCTGCCCAATAACGGTAACATCCGCATGGCTGCCGAGGCCGCAGCTTCTGCCTGCACCGACAAGAAGGTCGCCGTCGTTCCCACCAAGACCGTTCCGCAGGCCTTCTCCGCGCTGTTTGCGGTCCTGCCCGATTCCGAGCTCGAGGATGCCGTCGCCGCTATGGTCGACGCCATCAGCGAGGTCCGCGATGGCGAGGTCACCCGTGCCGTGCGCGATTCCAGCGCCTCCGACGGCTCGCCTATTCACTCCGGTGACGTCATGGGTATCATTGCCGGCTCCATCGACGTGGTCGGCTCCGACGTGAAGCAGGTCACGCTCGACTGCATCAACCGCATGCAGGAGGAAGAAGAGGGTGACGCGCTGACGATTCTGGCCGGCGAGGAGCTGTCCGATGAGGCCTTCCAGGAGATCGTCGACGCCATCGAGGAGGCTCAGCCCGATCTGGAGATTGACGCCCATCGTGGCGAGCAGCCGCTCTATCCCGTGATCTTCTCGATCGAGTAGGCAACTGCCCATGTCCGAGCTGTGCTCCGTGCCGCGCGTCTCGGAGCGCTTTGCCCAGAGCAATGCGCTCGACGAGGATATCGCGCGACTCAAATATGTTTCGGGTAAACGTGAGGAGGCCCTTCGCCGTCTGGGAATTCGGACGGTGGGGGACCTCCTTCTCCATATCCCTCATCGATACCTCGACTTTACCCGTTCTTGGTCTATCGAGATGGCGCCCATCGGTACCGTGTGCACGATTGTTGCCACGGTCGATCGTATCGTCCAAAAACAGCCCCGCCCGCGTATGCAGGTGACCGAGGTCTCGCTGGTGGATGAGACGGGTGTGCTGCAGGTCGCCTTTTTCCGCCAGCCCTGGATTGCCCAGCAGCTTAAGCAGGGCGACCGCCTGGCCGTGATGGGCAAGGTCGAGTTTGCCTACGGTTTTAAGCAGATGGCCTCGCCGCACTTTGAAAAGCTCGAGGAAGGGCGTGCCGCGGGCACTATCCTGCCGGTCCATTACGTGAGTGATGGCGTGAGCCAGGCGTGGATGCGCCGCATCGTAAGCGGCGCGCTCGAGGTCGTCGGCAATCCCTTTGATCCCATTCCGGCACCGCTGCGCGTTAAGCGTCGCCTGATGAGCAATGCCCGCGCGCTGCGCTCAATCCATTTTCCATCGAGTATGGCCGAGCGCGATATCGCGCGCGCACGGCTTGCCTACGAGGAGTGCCTCTACCTGCAGCTAGCGCTGCGCCTGCGCAACGACGGCGGCCTGGTCGATGTGGTGCCCTATGCCCACACCGCGGGCGAGCACCTGGCCGTGCTCAAGCAAGCCCTGCCGTTTTCGCTGAGCGACGAGCAGGAGGCCGCGTTCCAAGATATCCTGCACGATATGTGCGATGGCGGGCGCGTGATGAACCGTCTGCTGCTGGGCGATGTCGGTACCGGTAAGACCGCCGTTGCCGCCTGCGCGCTGGCTGTGGCTGCCGATAGCGGCACGCAGGCCTGCGTTATGGCGCCCACGGGCGTGCTGGCGCGCCAATATGCCGATAAGACCGGCCCTCTGCTCTCGCAGACCGGCATGTCCTGGGCGCTTCTGACGGGTGCCACTCCGGCGGCCGAGCGCGAGCGGATCCATGAGCAGCTGCAGTCCGGCGAGCTCGATGTCCTCTTTGGCACCCATGCTGTTCTTTCCGAAGACGTGAACTTTAAGCACTTGTCGCTTGTTGTCATCGACGAACAGCACCGCTTTGGCGTAGGCCAACGCAACGCACTACGCGCGAAGGGCCCCGGTGCCGATCTGCTCGTTATGACGGCAACGCCCATCCCGCGTACGCTGGCGCTTTCGGTCTACGGCGATCTGGACACGAGTATCATCCGCCATCGGCCAGTCCCTGGCGCTGGCGTGACGACACGCGTGCTCACCGAGTCGAGTCGAGACCTCGCCTATGGCGCCATTCGCGAGGCTCACGAGAAGGGGCAGCAGGCCTACGTGATTTGCCCGCTCGTGGAGCCGAGTGACTCGGCCGATGAGCTGGAGGACGTGCCCGGTATCGCCCGCGACGACGAGGGCCGCGTGACGGTCCCCGTGCCGCTGCACGATACGGCGACCGAGCTCGATCGCCTGCGTCTGGCGCTGCCGGGTCTCACTATCGAGCGCCTTCACGGCCGCATGCCGGCGGGGGAGAAGGATCGGGTCATCGATGCCTTCAAGCGTGGCGAGATTGACGTGCTCGTCTCGACTACGGTGGTCGAGGTGGGCGTCGACGTGCCCAATGCCACCGTCATGGTTATCGAGAATGGCGAGCGCTTTGGTTTGGCTGCCTTGCACCAGCTGCGCGGCCGCGTGGGCCGCGGCAGCGTGTCGGGCACCTGCCTGGTTATGACGCACTCCAAGGGCAACGGCGGCGCATCGGCGGCACAAGACCGTCTCCAGTCGCTCGAAAAGACCTCGGACGGCTTTACGCTCGCCCAGATGGACCTGCGTCTGCGCCACGAGGGTGAAATCCTGGGTTACCGCCAGCATGGCGGCGTGACCTTGCGCTTTGTTGACCTCGATGCCGACGAGGAATTGATCGAATGGGCCCATTTGGACGCGGTCGAGCTCTTGCGGTATGCTTGCAACCTTGACTCCGTGGCGACGCGTCCTCTGCGCGATGCGGTCGCCATGCGGTATCGACACATCTTTAAGGAGGTCAGCGGAGGATGAGAATCATCGGCGGCGAATGGCGCGGTCGTAAGATCGAGGAGCCCCGTGGTCGCGATGTCACCCGCCCCACGACCGATCGCGTGCGCGAGGCGTGCGCATCTATGGTCATGTCGGCATTCGACTTCGATCTGGACGAGGTCCGCGTGCTGGATGCCTTTGGCGGCTCCGGCGCCTTGGGCATCGAGATGCTCTCGCGTGGTGCCCGCTCGCTCACCACGTTCGAGATCGATCGCAACGCTGCTCGTCTGATTACCAAGAATATCGAGTCGCTCTGCCGCGACCGTGCACGCTGGCGCGTGGTGACGGGCGACGTGCTGGCAAGCGCTTCGCGCGGCCGCGTGCCGGGCGGTCCCTTTGACCTGGTTCTGCTCGACCCGCCCTATGCTTTTGGTGCTGAGCCGGTCGAGGAGCTGCTACAGAACCTAGCTCAGCAAGGCTTGCTGGCGCAGGGTGCCTACGCGCTCTTTGAGCACGCCGCGGCCGATACGGGCGCTCACCCGGCCGGCTTTGAGACCATGCGGGAGAAGCGCTATGGCATAACCTCGGTCGACCTGCTTCGTTGGGTTGGCAACGGCGAGGATGATGGCAACGATAGCGACGCACCCACGGAGGATGCCCATGAGTGACACCATTAACCGCGTAATCGTCCCGGGCACCTTCGATCCCATCACGTTTGGCCATATCGACGTCATTCGTCGCGCCCGCCGCATTTTTCCCAGCGTGATCGTGGCCGTTGCCGAGTCGCAGGGCAAAAACGGCGTCGGCACCACGTTTAGGCTCGACGAGCGCGTGGCGCTGGCCCGTGAGGCGCTCGGTGATATTGACGGCGTCGAGGTGCTGCCCTTCACCGGCCTCTTGGTCGATTTTGCCCGCGAACAGGGAGCAGGAGCCGTGGTCAAGGGCCTGCGTGCCATGACCGACTTTGAGTATGAGCTGCAGCAGGCCGACCTCAACTACCGCCTGGATAACGAGCTGGAGTCCATCTTTGTCATGAGTGCGCCGCAGTACGGCTATATTTCGAGCTCGGTGGTTCGCCAGATTGCCTCGCTCGGTAGCGACGTCTCTAATTTTGTTCCGTCCAATGTGGTCAAGGCGCTCAAACATCGCTTTTCGTGACGTTTTTTAATGCCTGGTGGCATGTGGTAAACTAACACGATGATATGTTACCTATGAAAGGAGACCGGATGCCGGGCGAGAATTTTCCTGGCGACAGGATCGTGAGTCTTGTCGACGAGCTCGAGGGGCTCATCGAAGAGGCTAAGACGCCGTTCGGCAAGAACGCCCAGATGAAGGTTATCGACGCCGACGTCTTCTTTAACATCCTCGACGAGATTCGCATGAGCTATCCCGAGGAATGGCAGAAGTCCCGCCGTATCCTCAAGGAGCGCGAGGAGCTTATGGCTTCCGCCGCCGCTCAGGCCGATTCCATCATCGCCGATGCTCAGCAGCAGGCCCTCACCATTGCCGGTGAGCAGGAGATCGTCCGCTTAGCGCAGCAGCAGGCCGACGATATCCGCGACCGCGCCCAGCAGTATGAGCGTGAGACGCGCTATGCTGCCGAGGATTACGCCGAGCAGGTCTTTACGCACCTCGAGGAGAACCTCAAGAGCCTGACCGGCACCGTCACCCGTTGTCGCCAGCAGCTTAACGAGGGTGCCGCCCAGCAGAATGGTCAGTGGTAATGGCTGAGTTCCCGAGCGTTACCGTCGATCTTTCCGAGCAGCTCGAGTTTCCTGGAGATTCGTATCCGCTGACCGGTAAGGTCGATGTCGCCACCTACACGGTGGGCGAGAAGGAGTACCAGCTTCAGGACGGCATCGACTACGACGTTGTCTTTACCAATGCCGGTACCGGTGTCTTGCTCACCGGTATGGTCCGCGCGCACGCCACTGGCGAGTGCGACCGTTGCCTGGAGCCCGCTTCGTTTGATATTGCCGGTGAGATTGAGGAGTTCTACCTCTTTGATGAGCCCGAGGATCCCGAGGCCTACGAGGACGGCTACGAGCTCCTGGGTGAGGACCGTATCGTCGATCTGGGTGAGCCCATCAATGACGCGGTCGTTATGGACACGCCGTTTGTGGTGCTCTGCAAGCCCGATTGCCGTGGTCTGTGCCCCACATGCGGTTGCAATCTCAACGTCGAGCAATGCGATTGCGCCGCCCAGGCAGAGGCAGAATGGGCCGCTGCCACGGAAAATCCATTTGCAGCATTGAAGAATCTCAAGCTTGATGAGTAAAACTGTGGTAGTATCGCTACTTGCGCGTAATCGCCACACTGGATAGTTCATAAGGAAGGTCACTATGCCCGTACCTAAACAAAAGCAGGGTCGTATCCGCACTCACACCCGTCGTTCCGCCAACATGAAGATCTCGGCTGCGGCTCAGTCCACGTGCCCCCGTTGCGGCGCTGTCAAGCTTCCGCACCACGTGTGCCCCAGCTGCGGTTTCTACAAGGACCGCGAGGTTATCGTTACCGAGTAACGGTATACTCTGGATGCGATGCCGTTCCAAATGGAACCACAATGGCCGGCTCAATGAGTCGGCCATTTTTGTATAAGGAGCATGTATATGAGTAACGTTCGCGTTTGTGTAGACGTTGTGGGCGGAGACGAGAAACCTCAGGTTGTTCTCGATGGTATCGAGGCTGCTCTTGCCGCCGATCCCGATATCGAGGTCTTGGCGACTGGCCCGGCCGAAATCGTCAATCCCTTTGCAGCTTCCCATGCACGTGTTGAGGCCCTTGAGGCACCTGACGTTATCGCCATGGATGACGATCCCATTCGCGCCGTGATGACCAAGCGTAAGTCGTCGATCGTGCTTTCTTGCCGCGCCATTAAGAAGGGCAACGCGGATGCGTTCTTCTCCGCCGGCTCGACCGGTGCCATGACCGCCGCTGCCACCGCCTACGTGACGCCGTTTAGGTATCAGGCCGAAGGCAAGAAGCAGCCGGTGCGCCCCTGTCTGACCAATGCGCTGCCCAATCGCGCCGGCGGTCTGACGGTGCTGTGCGACATGGGTGCCAACCCCGATGTCGAGGTTGACGATATGGTGCGTTTTGCCCAGATGGGCAGCGCCTATGCCCGCGTCGTCCTGGGCATCGAGCATCCCCGCGTCGGTCTGCTTGCCAACGGCGCCGAGGACGAGAAGGGTTCTAACTTTACCAAGGCCTGTTTCCCTGCTATGAAGGCCGCCGTTCCCGGCTTTGTTGGTAACTGCGAGGGCACCGACCTCACCTCAGGCAACTTCGATGTCGTCGTTGCCGATGGTATGTCGGGCAATATTGCGCTCAAGGCCACCGAGGGCGCTGCCAAGTTTTTGCTGCAGGAGCTCAAGGGTGTCTTTATGTCTTCGCTCGGCACCAAGATTGCCGCGCTGCTCATCAAAAAGCAGATGCGCGAGATTAAAGCCAAACTTTCGGGCGACGCCAAGGGCGGCGCGATTCTTTTGGGCCTGCGCGGCGTGGTCCTGATCGGCCATGGTGCCACCTCGGTCGAGGCTGTCAAAAACGGTGCGCTCGCGGCGGCCGAAGCCGTGCGCGCCGGGCTGGTCGAGAATGTCGCCAACTCTATGGACGGTATCGTTTTATAAGAGCGAGTTAGAGCGCTGTTATGTGCTTCGCGGTGCACGTCGTGGGGTAGAATCAGAACCGTGTCTTGGTACCGCCCGGGCGGTACCATTCTTTTGGTATTCATGCACTATGAGAGGAAGCGCTATGGACCGCTCCGAAATCTTCGACAAGATCGCCGAGGTCGCTGCTGACGTTCTGGGCGTCGATGTTGCCGAAATTAGCGAGGAGACCACCTTTGACGACCTCGATGCCAACTCGCTCGAGCGCCTGCAGCTGGTTACGGCTATCGAGGACGAGTTCAACCTCGAGATCGATGACGAGACCCTACTCTCGCTCAACTCTGTCGCCGACGCCGTCGACGCGATCGAAAACGCCAGGGAGGCCTAGGTCTTGGCTTTATCCGAACGACTTACGCGTGCCCAGGAAATCCTGGGGCACGAGTTCAATAATAAGGTGCTGCTGCGCGCGGCCCTTACGCATCCCTCGGCAGTCGAGGGCCAGCCGGTTTCTGCCAGCTATGAGCGCCTTGAGTTCTTGGGCGATTCCATTTTGGGTGCTGTGGTCGCACGCTCCCTGTTTGAGTCCTATCCTGAGTTTGACGAGGGCAAGCTCACGCGCCTGAAGGTGTCGCTTGTCTCGGGCGCTACGCTGTCCGAGGTTTCTCACGAGCTGGGCATCGACGACATCATCATCTTTGGTGCCTCCGAGACCGGTACCGGTGCGCGCGGCCTGCATTCGGCGCTCGAGAACGTCTACGAGTCGCTCGTGGGCGCACTGTACCTGGATGCCGGCTGGGACGTTGCGGCGGAGTTTATCCATCGTACGCTTAAGCCGCATTTGGCTTCCGAGCGCGCCGAGCATCCCGCGAACCCCAAGTCGTTTTTGCAGGAGTGCGTGCAAGCCGACGGTCACGAACCCCCGGCGTACAAGCTCGTTGGCTCCGAGGGCCCGGCGCATGCGCCCACCTTTACCGCCGTGGTGTTGATCGATGGTATTCGTCAGGGTCGCGGCTCCGGCTCCTCAAAGAAGGAAGCCGAGGGAGCCGCCGCGCTCGAAGCGCTCGACCGCATGGGTTACACCACCAACGGCGTGATTCTGAACAAGAAGCACGTGTAAGCGAGGAACCGTGTATCTCAAGTCCCTCACGCTCAAAGGGTTCAAGTCGTTTGCCGACCGCGCCCATATGACGTTTGAGCCGGGCCTGACCGTCATCGTCGGTCCCAACGGCTCGGGAAAATCGAACATCTCTGACTCGATTCTGTGGGTCCTGGGCGAGCAGAGCGCCAAGCAGCTGCGCGGCCAGGCCATGGAGGATGTCATCTTCTCGGGCTCGTCAGCGCGCAAGCCGGTGGGTGTCGCCGAGGTCACGCTTGTGCTCGATAACTCGGACCATATGCTGCCCGTCGATTTTGACGAGGTCGCCATCACCCGTCGTATGTATCGCTCGGGCGAAAGCGAGTACCTCATCAACTCGAGCCCGTGCCGCCTGATGGACATTCAGGACATCTTGCACGATTCGGGCCTGGGCAAGGATACACATTCCATCATCAGCCAGGGCAAGCTCGATGCCATCTTGCAGAGCCGCCCTGAGGAGCGCCGTGCCCTCATCGAGGAGGCCGCCGGCATCTCCAAGCACAAGCGCCGCAAGGAGCGTGCGCTCAAAAAGATTAAGTCGATGGACGAGCACCTGACGCGTGCCCGCGACATCAATAAGGAAATCGCCCGTCAGCTGCGACCGTTGGAGCGTCAGGTCGATCGCGCGCGCAAGTACAAAGAGCTGTCCTCGCGTGCGAACGAGCTTACGCAGATGCTAGCCGTCGACGAGCTGCGTTCGCTGCAGTCGCAGTGGAACGACCTGGAGAGCCGTTCCAAGGAAGGCGCCGCCGAGCTGGAGCTTGCGCAGTACCGCTTGGGCGAAAAGGAGCGCGAGCTCGAGAAGCTTCAGGTCATGCTCGAGGAAAAGGGCCTGTTTGTGGGCGACCTGGGCGAGCAGCGCCGTCATATGCAAGATGTGGTCGGCCGCATTAACTCCGACATGCGCCTGCTCGAGGAAAAGGGCCACAACATGGTGTCGCGCCTGTCTGACATGCGCGGGCAGATTTCGAGCTCCGAGCATCAGCGACGTCGCGTGTTCGAGGAGCTCGAGGACGCGCGTGCGCAGCTTGAGGAAGTGACCGGTGCGCACATGCAGGCCCAGGAGGACGTCGACGCCGCTGGTCCTGCCGCCGCTGAGCTCCACGAGCGGCGCGTGGCGCTCGACAATCAGATTTCGCAGCTTACGCGTGAGCAACGCGATGTGCAGCGCGTGGCCGATAACGCCGCGCTCGAGCTTGCCAAGGTGAAGGACTCGCTGAGCAATGCCGAGGTCGAGGACAACATGTATGCCTCGCGCCTGGAGCAGATTGACGAGCAGCTCGAGGAGGTCATGGCCTCGCTCGAGAGCCGTCGCGACCGCGCCGAGGAGCTTGAGGGCGCTCTTGAGGAAGCGCGCCAGGCTCAGGTTGATGCGCGTGAGGCCACCGAGACGGCACGCGCGGCCCTGAAGGACCTGCGTGCCCGCGAGAGTGAGGCGCGCAACAAGCTATCCGAGGTGCGCTCGGAGCTTGCCAGCCAAAAGAAACTCGATGCCCGCATGGCCGACAGCTCGCCGCTCGTGAGCCGTCTGGTGGGTGCGCTGGGCGACGATGTCTTGGGTCGTCTGGGCGACGTGCTGGAGGCCCCGCGCGAGCTTGAGGGCCTGGTTGAGCAATTGCTCGCCGGCGATATCGATGCGCTGCTGTTTGATGACGCCGCCACGCTTGAGCGTGCCGGTCGTGCGGCTCTGGACCAAAAGAAGGCCTCGGGCGAAGCACTGCTGGTGGCGCGCGGCGTGAGCGGCTCTACCGCCGCTGAGGGCGCTGCCGGTACCCGCCTGGTTGATCGTCTGTCCGTGCGCGCAGGCTACGGACCCGTCGTCGAGGCGCTGCTCGGCGGCTATTACGTCGTTGACGATCTTGCTGCCGCGCTGTCGGCGCCGGTCGTTGAAGGCGTGACTTACGTGACCCCCGATGGCGCCCGCGTCGCCTGCGGCGGCCTGGTGCGCGTGGGGCTTGATGCCGGCGAGGCTTCGGGTGCCTTGGAGCGCAAGCGCCGCATCCGTGAGCTCGAGGGCCTGGAACCCGATCTGGCTGCCATCTTTGAGCATGCTTCGGACCAAGTCGTTGAGGCCAACGCTGCCGTCGAGGAGGCCCGTGCCGCCGAGGGCGATGCCGCCGGTGAGATCGCCCGTCTTGAGGGCGAGCGCCGCTCGCTGCTTTCCGAGATCGGCCGCTTGGAGCAAAGCGCCAACAATGCCGAGGTCGAGCGCGTGCGCACCTCCAAGCGCCGCGAGCAGGCCTCCGAAGCCGTTCGCGCTGCGCGCCCGCGCGTTGACGAGCTCACCCGTTCGCGTGACGAGGCCCGCGCGCAGGCAAGCGATCTGGGCTTGCAGATTTCTGAGGCCAACGACGAACTCGACCGCGTTCGCCGTGACGATTCCGAGGCTGCCGGCAAGCTCGCCGACGCCAAGGTTCGCCTAGCCCAGACGAGCGAACGCCTGCGTTCGCTGAAGGGCCGCGTGCCCGACCTGGAGCATCGTCTTGAGGGCATCGACCGTCGTATCCGCGGAACACGCCAGGCCTCGCGCTCGCTCGAGCTGCTGCGCCTGCGCGTCGATCCCATGCACGAACGCTATTCTGCCCTGTTGGAACGCGCGTCGGATTGGGCAGCGCGCCTGCGTGACCAGGCCTCTCTGGAGGAGGCGGACTCCGCTTCGCTCAAGAAGACCATCGAGGATGCCAAGGCAGAGGTTGCCCGCGCTAAGGAGCGAGTCGATACCGCCTCTGCCACGCAAAACGAGTTCAAGGTCGCGCGTGGCAAGCTCGAGGTGCAGGTCGAGGCTGCCATCAAGGCCATTACCGCCGATGGCACGACGGTGCTCGAGGAAGCGCTCATGCTTCCGGCGCCCACGGACCGCGATGCCGCCGAGCGCGAACTCAACCAGCTTGTGCGCCAGATCAACAACCTTGGTCCCGTTAACCAAGTTGCCATGGAGGAGTACGAGCAGCTCAAACGCCGCGCCGACTACATCGAGGAGCAGCTGGCCGATTTGGAGAGCGCGCGCAAGGCGCTCACCAAGATCACGGTGGCCATTGATCGCAAGATGCGCAAGGCGTTCCTGGTGACGTTTGAGAAGGTCGACGCGAACTTCCGCGAGATCTTCGCTATGCTCTTCCCGGGCGGCCAGGCTCATCTGGAGATGACCGATCCCGAGCATCCTGCCGAGACGGGTATCGAGGTCGTGGCGCAGCCGCGCGGCAAGCGCATCACCAAGATGATGCTCATGTCGGGCGGCGAGAAGAGCCTGACGGCGCTCGCCCTGCTCTTTGCTGTGTACCGCACGCGCACGGTGCCGTTCTATGTGCTGGACGAGGTCGAGGCGGCACTCGATGACGCCAACCTGTCCAAGCTCATCGGCGCGCTCGATGTGTTGCGTTCCGATACGCAGCTCTTGGTCATTTCGCATCAGCGCCGTACTATGGAGGACGCTGACGTCCTCTATGGCGTCTCGATGCAAGCCGACGGCGTCAGTCGCGTCGTCTCGCAAAAACTCGATCGCGAAACCGGAAAGGTCGTGAATGCATAATGGGATTCTTTGACGCTCTCTCGCGCGGACTTGAGCGCAGTCGCGAGGCCCTCAACGAGGTCTTTTACTTTGGCGGCGAGGTCGACGAGGATTTTTGGGAGGACTTAGAGGACACCCTCGTCATGGGTGACATGGGTGTCGAGATCGCCATTCAGGTCTCCGATGACCTGCGCGACGCCGCGGCCAAGAAGAACCTCAAGACCGCTCCGCAGCTTCGTCGTGCCCTGGCCGAGCAGCTCGAGCAGCACTTTGTGCCCATCGAGCGCGATCCGTTTTCCGATACGCCGAGCTGCGTGCTGTTTGTGGGCATTAACGGTGCCGGCAAGACCACTACGGTCGGCAAGATCGCGAGCGCCATGGCCGCCCGCGGCAAGAACGTGGTGATCGGTTCGGCCGACACCTTCCGCGCCGCCGCTATCGAGCAGCTCGATGTGTGGGGCCAGCGCGCTGGCGTACCGGTTATCAAGCGTGACCGCGGCTCCGATCCGGCGAGCGTGTGCTATGACGTGCTCGACGAGGCCGATAAGCGCGGCAGCGACCTGGTGCTTATCGATACCGCCGGCCGTCTGCACACGAGCCCTGAGCTCATGCGCGAGCTTGCCAAGGTGGTTAACGTGACGCGTAAGCGCGCCGCCAATATGGCCGCCGGTCCCATGCCGGTTTCGGTCGTGCTTGTGATCGACGCCGCGACGGGTCAAAACGGTCTGAACCAGGCGCTCGAGTTTAACGAGGCGCTGGGCCTGGACGGTATTATCATGACTAAGCTCGACGGCACGGCTAAGGGCGGTATCGCCATGGCCGTGGCCGAGAAACTCAAGCTCCCGATCCTGCGCGTGGGCGTGGGCGAGCAGGTCGATGACCTGCAGGAGTTCAATGCCAAAGATTTCTGCCGCGCCCTGGTGGGCGAGTCCAATTAAGGAGTGACTAGTGTTTGATTCCCTGAGCGATCGCCTCAACGACACATTTGACCGCCTGCGCGGCAAGGGCAAGCTGACCGAGGCCGATATTACTTCGGCCATGCGCGATATTCGCATGGCGCTGCTCGAGGCCGACGTTAACTTTAAGGTCGTCAAGGAGTTCGTCGCCAAGACCAAGGAGCGCTGCATGACCGCCGAGGTCATGGAGTCGCTGTCGCCGGCGCAAAACGTCGTCAAGATTGTGCTCGACGAGCTCACCGAGATGCTCGGCTCCACCGAGAGCAAGCTCGTCTTTAGTAACCGTATTCCCAACGTCATCATGCTCGTGGGCCTGCAGGGCTCCGGTAAGACCACGGCGGCCGTAAAGCTGGCCTACCTGCTCAAGAAGCAGGGCCGCTCGCCGTTGCTCGCCGCGTGCGACGTCTACCGTCCCGCTGCTGCCGACCAGCTGGCCACGCTCGGTGGCGAGATCGGCGTACCGGTCTTCCGCGGCGACGGTGCGCACCCGGTCGATATCGCCAAGGGCGCCATCCAGGAGGCCGTCGATCACCTGCGCGACGTGGTCATCGTCGATACCGCCGGACGTCTTCAGATCGACGAACAGATGATGCAGGAGGCCGTGGACATCAAGAAGGCCGTCAAGCCCGATCAGGTGCTGATGGTCGTCGATGCCATGACCGGCCAGGATATCGTCAACGTCGTCTCGACCTTCGCCGAGCGCACCGACTTTGACGGCGTGATCATCTCCAAGCTCGATGGCGACGCCCGTGGCGGCGGCGCGCTTTCCGTGCGCCAGGTGACCGGCAAGCCCATCAAGTTTGTGAGCATGGGCGAGAAGCCCGATTCGCTGGAGCCGTTCTACCCCGATCGTATGGCCAAGCGCATTCTGGGTATGGGCGACGTTGTCGGCATCATCGAGAAGGCCCAGGAGGCGGCCGACGCCGAGCAGCTCGAGGCTGCCGAGCGCATGCTGCGCGAGGGCTTCACCATGAACGACATGCTCGACCAGATGAAGGCCGTCAAGAAGATGGGCGGCATGAAGGGCATTCTGGGCATGCTCCCCGGTGGCCAGCGTGCGCTTAACCAGATGGGTGGCAACCTGGACGAAGGTATCTTCGATAAGAACGAGGCCATCATCATGTCGATGACCAAGGAGGAGCGCCTTCGCCCCTCCATCATCAACGGCCAGCGCCGTGCCCGCATTGCCAAGGGCGCCGGCGTGACCCCCACCGAGGTCAATAGCCTTATGAAGCAGTGGGGCGAGATGAATAAGATGATGGGCCGCATGCGCACGATGGCCAATCAGGCGCAGGCCGGCGGTAAGAAGGGCAAGAAGGGTAAGAAGGGCAAAAAGATGCGCATGCCCAATATTCCCGGTTTGGATGCCATGGGGCTGGGCGGCATGGGCGGCCTGGGAACGGGCGGCCCCAAGTCCGATATGGACCTGCTGCGTCAAATGGAAGCGCAGATGCGTAATAAGAAATAGTGCTGTAATTCCAGCTTGATATGGCAAAGGCCACTCGGAAGCTACCGGGTGGCCTTTGTTGTTGGCTTTGATTGTTGGGTTGCGTTCTGTGTCGCGCCCCGAGTTCGCGGTGCCGTGCCGCTAGTGGCAGCCGCAGCCCTCGTGGCCCTCGTGCTCGTGATGGCCGTGACAACCACAGGACTCGCCATGCTCATGTGCGTGCTCGTGGTCATGGCCGTGGCAGCCGCACGTGGCCTCGCCGTTCTGTGCAAGCGTGCCGGCGATAAGGGCCTCGACGCAAGCGTCGCAGCTGCCCTGGGCGCCTGCGTATACCGTGATGCCGGCTTGAGCAAGCGCGTTGATAGCGCCACCGCCGATGCCGCCGCAGATGAGCGTGTCAACGCCACCGTTGGCAAGCAGGCCCGCCAAGGCGCCGTGGCCGGTGCCACCGGTGCCTACGACCTGCTCGTTGAGCACCTTGTCATCCTGGATGTCATAGATCTTGAACTGTTCGCTGCGGCCAAAGTGCATAAAGATGTTGCCGTTGTCGTACGTCGTTGCCACCCTCATGGTGTCAGCCTCCTTTGCTGGCCATGCGGCCGTTGTCGTGGTGATGGGGGAGTACGCGATGTTTCCGCCTTCGATGACGATCGCCCGTCCATTGACCAGCGCGTTTGCCACCTTGCGATGCGCGCGGCTGCAGATTGCCGCCACCGTGGCGCGGGCAATGCCCATGCACTGGGCGACTTCCTCCTGATTGAGGCCTTCCAGGTCGCATAGGCGCAAGACCTCGAGCTCGTCGACTGTCATATCGATAGCGTCTCCGCTGGCAAGGCCGTCGGGGGTAAAGCAACGATATTCGGGGATGATCCCAACACGGCGCAATTTTTCGCGTCTTCCTGCCATACACTCTCCAAATCTGACATATGTCAACAATAGAATAGCGAACGTGGGGATTTGCGCAAGGAATTTCTGTCATATGTCAGAAGATGAGGGCTTATGTTTGGGCTGTGGGGCTGTGCGCGCCTGGGCTACAATAAAAATCGCTTATAGGCGACTGACAGGAGGGTCAATGAGCAAGGCTGATCAACAGTTTGTATCCATGTGCCGCGACATTCTGGACCATGGCACCACCACCGAGGGCCAAAAGGTCCGTCCGGTGTGGGAGGACGGCACCCCTGCCTATACCATTAAAAACTTTGGCGTTACGGCGCGCTACGACCTGCGCGAGGAGTTCCCTGCGCTCACCCTGCGCCGCACGGCGCTTAAGTCTGCGATGGACGAGATTTTGTGGATCTATCAAAAGAAGTCCAATAACGTCCATGACCTCAACAGCCATATTTGGGATGAGTGGGCCGACGAGACCGGCTCCATCGGCAAGGCCTACGGGTACCAGATTGGCCAGAAGAGCCATTATGCCGAGGGCGATTTCGACCAGATGGACCGAGTGCTGTACGATCTTAAGCACACACCGTACAGTCGCCGCATCATGACCAACACGTATGTGTTTAGCGACCTGTCCGAGATGCACCTGTATCCGTGCGCGTACAGCGTGACCTATAACGTCACGCAGCGCCCGCAGGACGACAAGCCGACGCTCAACATGATTCTCAACCAGCGCAGCCAGGACATTTTGGCCGCGAACAACTGGAATGTGTGCCAGTACGCCATCTTGCTGATGATGGTTGCGCAGTCGATCGATATGATTCCCGGCGAGCTGCTGCATGTGATCGCCGACGCCCATATCTACGACCGTCATGTCGATATTGTCCGCGAACTTATCGAGCGTCCGCAGTTTGCGGCGCCTAAGGTAACGCTTAACCCCGACGTGCACGATTTCTATGCGTTTACGACCGACGACCTGATTGTGGAGGGCTACGAGCACGGTCCGCAGGTCAAGAACATTCCCATTGCGGTGTAGGTGGTGCTCATGACGTGTAAGCTATCTGCTATCGTTGCCGTGTGTGACGATTGGGGCATTGGGTGCGAGGGCGACATGGTGGTGTCCAATCGCGCCGACATGCGCCATTTTGTGGCCTGCACCAAGGGCTGCCCGGTCATCATGGGACGCAAGACGCTGCTGAGTTTTCCCGGTGGGCGTCCACTTAAGAACCGTCGCAATATCGTGCTTACCCGCGACGAGGATTTTGCTGTCGAGGGCGTCGACGTGGTGCATAGCATCGACGAGGCGCTCGCCGCGGTTGCCGATGAGCCCGTTGCCTGGGTGATCGGTGGCGGCGAGGTGTATCGGCGGTTTTTGCCGTATTGCGCCGAGGCCGAGGTCACGCACAACCATTGCACTCATGCCGTGGACACGTACTTTCCCGATTTGGACGCCGATCCCGCGTGGGAGATTGCGTGGCGTGGCGGTGTTGCCACGATTGCCTCGGGCGAGGGCGACGAGGGTGTCGATTATGAGTTCGTGACGTATCGTCGCGTTGAGGCGTAAATCGCCTGGCGTGAACGGTATTATCGGGTTGATTGAATGTATGGGGCGGCGCTTAGCGTCGCCTCGTTTGGTATAGATGTGCTGTAAAGAAGGGTGCGGGCAGGCTGCTATGACTGATGCCGTTGAGGTTCTGCGAATTGATTCGCTCGAGGACGAGCGGCTCGATGCCTACGTGCGACTGACCGAGCGTGAGCTTCGCTGCGTGCTGGAGCCGCAGAAGGGCATTTTTATCGCTGAGAGTGCCAAGGTCATCGAGCGTGCGGTTCGCGCCGGATATGAGCCGGTGAGCTTTCTTCTGGGCGAGCGCTGGCTCGACCAGATGATGCCGCTGTTTGACCAGCTTGTCGTGCGCGAGGGAGCGGGTCCGGTTCCCGTGTTCGTGGCCTCCATGGAGCTCATGGAGCAGTTGACGGGCTTTAACGTGACGCGCGGCGCGCTGGCGGCGTTCCGTCGCCCGCGTCAGATTCCGGTTGATGAGTTCTTGGGCGGCGTTGTCGAGGCGGCGGGGGGTCGTCCGGTGCGCGTGTGCGTGCTTGAGGGTATTGTCGATCACACCAATGTTGGCGCGATTTTCCGCTCGGCTGCCGCATTGAACGTTGACGGTATTTTGGTCAGCCCGACGTGCTGCGATCCACTGTATCGTCGCTCGGCCCGCGTGAGCATGGGCACCGTGTTTCAGGTGCCGTGGACGCGCATTGGCAGCGAGGCTCGTGTGTGGCCGCATGATGGTCTGAGCGCGTTGCACGATGCCGGTTTTTCGTGTGCCGCTATGGCGTTGACGGACGACTCTGTTTCGCTTGATGATCCTGTACTGCGGAAGATTGATCGCTTGGCGATTTTTATGGGCACCGAGGGTGCCGGCTTGGGCGCCAAGACCATTGCCGGCTGTGACCACGCGGTGCGCATTCCGATGGCGCACGGGGTCGATTCGCTCAACGTGGCCGCGGCGAGCGCCGTCGCCTTTTGGCAGCTGTGCCCGCACGTGAGCAATGAGTATCACTACCAGCCGGGTTTGTATCACTAGGCAGATATTTTGCACTGGGCTCTGATTCGGGGTGTTTCGGTCGACGCCGGTCGGTGCTAAGCTGGTATTTGCTTTGGTCTTAAATTGCCGTTTTGTTGTTTAACATACGTTGGCGGGGAGGGCGTGTGGCTAAGAAATCTACGGCTATCGATGTAACGCAGGGTGTCATTTGGCAACAGCTGCTGTCGCTGTGCGTTCCCATCTTTTTTAGTTCGTTTTTTCAGCAGGCCTACACGCTTATCGGTACGTATATCGTTGGCCAGTTTGGCGGCAAGCTCGCGCTGGGTGGCATTCAAGCCACGATGGTGCTCACCGAGCTCTGCATTGGCTTTTGCGTTGGCGTCGGCGCCGGCTGCGCGGTCATTACCGGTCAGTATTTTGGCCAGCACGATGATGAGCGACTGAGTCGTTCGGTCCATACAGCCATGACGCTCGCGCTGGTGGGCGGTATCGCTTTCTCGATTCTTGGCATAGTGTTCGTTGAGCCCATGCTGGTGCTTATGAACACGCCGCATGAACTATTGGCCGAGGGCGTGGCCTATGCTCGCTGTTATTTTGCCGCGATGGTTGCGGCACTGCTGCTTAATATGGGAACCGCACTGCTGCGTGCCGTGGGCGACACGCGCGGCCCCGCCGTGATCATTGCCTCTGGCTGCCTGGTTAACGTGGTGCTGGATATCATTTTTGTCGCTGTGTTGCATATGGAGGCGCTGGGCTGCGGCATCGCGGTGGCGCTGACCATTTGCTCCAATGCAACGATGATCGTGTTGCGCATGATGCGCGCTCCGGGTGCATGGCGTCTTTCGCTGTCTAAGCTCGGTATCGATCGCGGTATTTGCAAGAGTATGATCTCGTGTGGTCTGCCACTCGGTTTTCAATCGGCTGCCTATTCGATCTCGAACGTGCTGATCCAGGTATCGGTTAATTCGTTTGGCGCCGATGTCACGACTGCTTGGGGTCTATCTGGGCGCCTGGATGGCATTATCTGGATGGTGACCGAGGCGCTCGGCGTATCGATCACTACGTTCTCGGCGCAGAACTTTGGCGCGCGCAACTACGAGCGCATGCGCAAGGGCTACCATACGTCGCTCGTGCTGTCGTTTATGCTCATTGGTGGCCTGTCTGCCGTGCTGCTGGTGTTCTCGGGTCCGTTGTCGCGTCTGTTTGTCGACGATGTTTCGATTTCGGCGTACACCACGACGATTCTTCATTTCATCGCGCCGTTCTACGCGATCTTCTCGATTATCGAGAACGCCTCGGGTTCCATCCGCGGCGCCGGCGTGAGTTTGCAGCCTATGATGCTCACCATCTTTGGCACCGTTGTCTTGAGGGTGATCTGGGTGTTTGCGATCATGCCCTTCGATCCGTCGCTCGAGCATCTACTGCTGGTTTACCCCGTAACCTGGCTCATCACCGCAACCATGTTCACCATCTACCATCACAGCGGCAACTGGCTAGGTCGCGCCACCGCCTAGCTCATCCGTCAGATACCCCTGATAAGTTGCGGTGAAATAGTTCCTGAAAAGCCCTTGCGGACCGTCAAACAAGTACTATTCCACCGCAACTTCCTTATGAGCTGTAGGTGTTGGCGGAAAACGAATCAATTAGTATTCGATGCCTTGGCGGGCTAGGAGGCCTTCGTCGAAGTAGTGTTTGATGGGACGTATTTCGGTGACTAAGTCCGCGAGGTCGGCCAACGGCAGCAGCCCGCGGCCGGTGAGCACGAGTTCCGTGGTGGCGGGCTTTATCGCGATCAGCGCTTCGACATCCTCGCGTGTCACGAAGCCGCGGCGCATGGCCTCGCCGAGTTCGTCCAAAATCAGAACGTCGACCTGTGATATCTGCTCGCATGCGAGCTCCATGATCTGTGCGGCGCAAGCCTCGGGCGTGTCGCGGTCAGCTTGTACGATGCGCAGCCCCAGGCGCGGCGCGGCATCGTGTTCGGCGCAGTGCAGTTTCTTGGCAAACTGCAGCCTAAGAACGTCGAGCCCGTAGCCCGTCGCGCGCAGCGCGAGCCCCAGCGCAGCCGTCGTCTTGCCCTTGCCGTCGCCTGTATAGATTTGAACCTTGCCGACTTACAGTGATGCCATCTCTGTCCTTTCGTGCCCGGCGTCGGTTTATCGCCGTCCGGGTTGGGTATTCTAGAAAGCATTATCAACCCCAGTAGATGGAGTTCAAGCAGATGGAGATGGATGACAACAAACGTAGACGGAATATGATTCTCTACGTGCTCATCGCCTTCGTCGTCTACCTCGTGCTCTCGACCGTTCTGTTCCCCAACATCGGTCACACGCAGCAGATTACGAAGACCGATTACTCGACGTTTGTCAAAGCGCTCGATAAGAAGAGCGTCGACAAGGTCGAGTACAACACGGACGATTACTCGATTTATTACACCAAGAAGGGCGAGGACGAGAACATCGCCTACAAGACGACCGGTGTGCCGAATGACGCGGGCTTTACCGATCGCGTGCTTGAGTCTGGCGCTTCGCTGGAGTCGGTCGTTCCCGATAAAAACTCGGGTTTGATGACCTACTACCTGCTCACACTCATTCTTCCCATGGCGATTTTCTTCCTCATCGGTTGGTGGCTCAACCGCCGCATGAAGAAGGCTATGGGCGATGACGGCCCGTCGATGAACTTTGGCGGCGGCGGTTTTGGCGGCGGCGGACTGGGTAAGTCCGGCGCGCGCGTGATCGCCTCCAAGGACGTGGGCGTGACCTTTAAGGACGTCGCCGGTCAGGAAGAGGCCAAAGAGTCTCTCAAGGAGGTCGTCGACTTTCTGGAGAAGCCGCAGCGCTACGAGGAGATCGGCGCCAAGCTGCCGCGTGGTGCTCTCCTTGTTGGCCCTCCGGGTACCGGTAAGACCCTGCTTGCCAAGGCTGTTGCCGGCGAGGCCGGTGTTCCGTTCTTTAGCATTTCGGGCTCTGAGTTCGTTGAGATGTTTGTCGGTCGCGGCGCTGCTAAGGTTCGTGACCTGTTTAAGCAGGCCAAGGAAAAGGCACCGTGTATCGTCTTTATCGATGAGATCGATACCATCGGTAAGAAGCGCGATGGCGGCGGCTTTAGCGGCAACGACGAGCGCGAGCAGACGCTCAATCAGTTGCTGACCGAGATGGATGGCTTCGATAACCATAAGGGTATCGTTGTCCTTGCCGCAACCAACCGCCCCGACAGTCTCGATCCCGCTCTACTGCGCCCCGGTCGTTTTGACCGCCGCATCCCCGTCGAGCTGCCCGATCTGACCGGCCGCAAGAACATCCTCGAGCTGCATGCCAAGAGCGTGAAGACCGAGCCGCCGATCGACCTGACCGCGATTGCCCGCGCCACGCCCGGTGCCTCGGGCGCCGACCTGGCCAATATCATCAACGAGGGCGCCCTGCGCGCCGTTCGCGAGGGTCGCAAGCGTGCAACCCAGGACGACTTCGAGGAGTCGGTGGAGGTCGTCATTGCCGGCCAACAGCGTAAGTCCACGGTGCTGTCCGACCACGAGAAGCAGGTCGTTTCTTATCACGAGATCGGCCATGCCATCGTTGCCGCTCGCCAGAAGGGCTCTGCGCCGGTCACGAAGATCACCATCGTGCCGCGCACGAGCGGTGCTCTTGGTTATACCATGCAGGTCGAGGAGGACGAGCGCTTCCTGACGACGCGCCAGGAGGTCTTGGACAAGCTCGCTGTCTATTGCGGTGGCCGCGCAGCCGAGGAGCTCATCTTTGGAGAGATGACGACCGGCGCCGCCAACGACATCGAGCAGGCCACCAAGCTCGCCCGTAATATGGTGACGCGCTTTGGTATGTCCGACGAGTTTGGCATGATGGCGCTCGGTACCGTCCAGAACGCGTATCTCAATCAGGACACGTCGCTCACCTGCGCCCCCGGTACGGCCGAGCGCGTGGACGCGATTGTCGCCAAGCTGATCGAGGATGCGCACGACCGCGCTTTGCAGATTCTGAAGGAGAACAAGTTTAAGCTCCACGAGCTGGCTCGTTATCTGTATAAGAAGGAGACCATCACGGGCGAGGAGTTCATGAACCTCCTCACGCGCGAGAATCCGCTGATGCCCAAGCAGCAGTAAAGCCGCGGCCGAGCCAGTAAACGCCGACGCCCCATTTGAGCAGCTTTCTCAAATGGGGCGTTTTGCTTGAGAGGGATGGAAATGAAGATCGTGGTGAGCGCCTGCTTGATGGGCGAGAGCTGCAAGTATAACGGGCTCGACAACTACCATCGCGAGTTGGTCGAGGCCTGCGAGCGTACAGGGACCGAGGTCCTCTTGGTGTGCCCTGAGGTCTTTGGGGGCCTGCCCACGCCGCGCAAGCCGTCCGAGATTGTGAACGGAGAGGTTCGTACCTGCGAGGGCATATCGGTCGATCGCGAATTTCGCCTGGGTGCCCAACGAGCGCTCGATATGTGCGAGCAGGCGGGCGGGCCGGAAGAGATCGCCGCGTGCATCCTGCAGGACCGTAGTCCCTCGTGCGGCGCGGGTCGCATCTACGACGGAACATTCAGCGGCACCCTTACGGCGGGCAACGGCGTCTTCGTTGATTTACTGCTCCGCCACGGTTATCGCGTGATCCCGGCTAGCGAGTTCGACCCCAGCATGCTGGAGCAATAAAAAACCACCACAAAGGTGCTGCTCCCTTGTGGTGGTTTTGGCCTGGGTCTAGAGCGTGTGGCCGTAGGCGTTGGCGGCCTTGATGGCGGCGGCGAATTTTTCGTCGGTGAAGGGCTCCGGGTTGCCTTGCTTCCACTCGTTGGTGGCGTGCGCGTGCTCGCACAGGGCAGGGATATCGGTCTCGGAAAGCCCGACCTGCTCAAGCGTTACGGGCAGCCCCATCTGCTTGTTGAAGTCAGCATAGCGCTTAAGGTTCTCGGTGTCGCCCGTGTAGGCGAACAACACCAGCACGCCCAGGCTTACGACTTCGCCGTGCAGGTAGGTGCCCTCACGCGGAATGCTGCAGGTGGCGTTGTAGAACGCGTGCGCCACGCTCGAGTTGTAGTAGTAATCGTTCTGGTTGGTCAGGTTCGAGACATAGCCCGTGTTGACCACGATGTCGAGCGCGATCTGCTTGACGGCCTCGCTCGACAGATTCTGACGAACGTCCTCAAGACCCTGAACACCGTAGGTAAACAGCGGCTCGGAACAGGTGTGGGCAAGAGCCAGGCCAAGGCCGGCGGTGTGCTCCAGGTCGCCGGCGCTCGTGGCGTACTCGACTTCGGGCTGCTTGGACAGGGCGTCGCCCACGCCGGCCCAGAAGTACTCCGCCGGAGCCTCGGCGATGATCTTGGGATTGATGAAGATGTGCGCCGGTCGGTTGGGGTACGAATAGCCCTCGAGCGATCCATCGTCGTTGTAGACGACGGCAATGGCGGTCGCGGCGGAACAGTTAGAGCAAATCGTCGGCACCGTAAAGACAATCTTCTTGAGCTCGATTGCCGCTGTCTTGACGGTGTCGAGTGCCTTGCCGCCGCCACAGGCGATAAGCACGTCTGCCTGCTGGCAAGCGGGGGAGTTCACGACCTTGGCGATATTGGCGCGCGTACTGTTGGTGCCGTAGACGCGCGTCTCCAGAATCTCGACGTCGGTACCTTCAAGCGCCGCCTCGATGCCCGGCAGCGCCGCAGCTAGGGCTCGCTTGCCACCAATGATGGCGACTTTCTTCGCGCCGTACTCCGCCAGTGCGGCGGGCAGCTCAGTAAAGCAATCCTCGCCGACGGTGTAGTCGCTCATTCCGATTGTGCGCATGGCAGCCTTCTTTCGTTAGTTAAAGTGCTTTCAGGTATTTTGCTCCTAGAGAAGGCTAACGACCACGAGAAATTTCTTACGTATGAAACCAGTGTTGAGGGTTTTTCGCCGGCGCGGAACGTGCTAGCATACTCCGCATAAGCGTTGATGGGGACGAGTAGTCGGCCGTCCGCATGCCACAGAGAGCGGGGAGCGCTGAGAACCCGTGCATGCGACCGATGAAAATCACCCCGGAGCTGCGGTCCCAACGGACGTGCCGCGCAGGCACGTCTTAGTAGATATCGCCGAGATGGTCGTCGATACAGGCCAGCCGAGTAACGGATGCGAGCGCGCGAATACGCGGGCGAGGGCATCTAAGCTGGGTGGTTAAACGAAGAGCTTTTGCGGGCATACAGCCCGTTTTTGTGGCGCTTCGTCCCAGCTTGTAGGGACGGGCGCTTTTTTGGTGCCCAACGGGCGTGCGCGCCCACGACATGAAAGGGGTACCGTGGCAAACGAGTACAAGCAGACGATGAATCTGCCCAAAACCGGTTTTCCCATGCGTGCCGGTCTTTCCAAGTCCGAGCCCAAGCGACTCAAGGACTGGCAGGACAACAAGGTCTACGAGCAGGTTCTGAAGAAGAACGAGGGTCACAAGAAGTTCGTGCTGCACGACGGCCCTCCGTACGCCAACGGCCCGATCCACATCGGCCACGCCATGAACAAGATCTCCAAGGACATGATCAACCGCTACTGGATGATGCAGGGCTATGAGGTTCCCTATGTTCCCGGTTGGGACTGCCATGGCCAGCCGATCGAGCATAAGGTCGAGGAGAAGCTCGGCACCGAGAAGTTCAACCAGACCTCCACGGCTAAGATCCGTGAGCTTTGCAATAAGTTCGCTGTCGAGAACATCGAGCTGCAGAAGGCCGGCTTCCGTCGCCTGGGCGTGCTCGGCGATTGGGACAACCCCTATCTGACGCTCTTTCACCAGCATGACGCCGCCGACATCGAGGTTTTCAAGGCCATGTTCGACAAGGGCATGATCTATCGCGGTCACAAGCCCGTCCACTGGTGCAAGCACTGCCATACCGCACTTGCTGAGGCCGAGATTGAGTACTCCGACGAGACGAGCCCGTCCATCTTCGTGCGCTTTGAGATGACCTCCAAGCCCGTCGGCCTCGAGAACTTCGACGGCCCGGTTGACTTTATCATCTGGACGACCACGCCGTGGACCATCCCCTCCGACCAGGCAGTTTCTCTCAAGCCCGGTGCCGCCTACGTCGCCGTTGAGCACGACGACCGCGCCGAGGTCATGCTCGAGGACCTGGCTCCCAAGTGCTGCGAGGAGTTTGGCTGGGAGTACACCCCGGTTGTGGTCGACGGCAAGCCCTATGTGGTTCCCGCCGAGACCTTCCATCACATTCACTATAAGCAGCCGATCTTTGACGGTGTTGAGGGCGTGGCACTGTTGGCCGATTACGTCGGTGTCGATGACGGTACCGGTATCGTCCACAACTCGCCCGGTCACGGCGTCGACGACTACTTCGCCTGCCTCAAGGAGGGCATCACCGACATTTGCATGCCGGTCGATGACGACGGCAAGTTCTACACCGGCGAGGAGTTTGGCACCGGCGGCCCCTTCAGCGGCATGGATACCGACGAGGCCAACCCGCACATCATCGAGTTCCTGCGCGAGCGCGGCACCCTGGTCCTCGAGAAGAAGATCACGCACAGCTATCCGCACTGCTGGCGCTGCAAGCACTCGGTGCTCTTCCGTGCTACCGACCAGTGGTTTGTCTCGATGGACAAGACCGGCTTGCGCGAGCAGGCTGGCAAAGAGGTCCGCGAGAACGTCAAGTGGTATCCGGCCCACGCGGCAAACCGCATCGGCGCCATGGTCGAGCAGCGTCCCGACTGGTGCATCAGCCGTCAGCGCAACTGGGGCGTGCCTATCCCCAGCTACACCTGCGCCGACTGCGGCGAGAAGGTCATGAACGACGCCACGCTCGACGCCGTTATCAAGCTCTTCCACGAGAAGGGCTCCGACGCCTGGTTCACCGACGCTCCCGAGAGCTACCTGGGCGAGGCTTGCGTCTGCCCCAAGTGCGGCGGCCATCACCTCAAGGCCGATAAGGACATTCTCGACGTGTGGTGGGACTCCGGCGTGTCTTGGAAGGCCGTCTGTGAGTATCGCCCCGAGCTTGAGTACCCGGCTGACGTGTATCTCGAGGGCTCCGACCAGCACCGCGGTTGGTTCCAGAGCTCGCTGCTGACCTCGGTGGGTGCCAACGGCCACGCTCCGTACAAGGCGGTCGTCTCGCAGGGCTTCACGCTCGACGGCCAGGGCCGCAAGATGTCCAAGTCGCTCGGCAACGTCATCGACCCCAACAAGGTCTGCGACGAGATGGGCGCCGACATCATCCGCCTGTGGGTTGCCTCCGTCGACACCAGCTCCGACGTCTCCATCGACCACGAGATTCTCGCCCGTACGTCCGATGCCTACCGTCGTTTCCGCAACACGCTGCGCTTCCTGCTTTCCGAGCTCGAGGGCCAGTTTGAGCCCGAGACCGACGGCGTCGCCTTTGCCGACCTGCTGCCGCTCGATAAGCTCATGGTTGCCCGCCTGACCCAGGTCCAGGCCGAGGTCGACGATGCTTACGCCAGCTACGAGTTCCCGCGCGCTTACCGTGCGCTTTACGACTTCGTGGTTACCGAGCTCTCCAACGTGTACCTCGACGCCCTGAAGGACCGTCTGTACTGCGAGAAGCCCGGCTCGCTCGAGCGCCGCAGCGCTCAGACCGTGCTCGCCGAGCTCTTCTCGATGCTCATGCGCGATCTGCAGCCGATCCTGTCCTACACGGTCGACGAGGCCATGGCCTATGCGCCCGCCGGCTGCGTCGATCATCAGAAGTACGCCGCGCTGCTCGATTGGTACAAGTCGCCCATCACGGTCGACGAGGCCAATGAGTTCGAGGGCGTGCTCGAGGCTTCGCTCGAGCTCCGTAGCGCCGTGACCAAGGCCCTTGAGGATGCCCGCTCTGCCGGCACCTTCACCAAGAGCCAACAGGTCCGCGTCAAGGCGGTCGTTCCCGCCGAGATGTATGCGCTGCTGACCGGCGACAAGGCCGTCGACCTGGCCGAGTTCTACATCGTCTCCGATGTTGAGCTGACCCAGGGCGAGGAGCTCTCCGTTGCCATTGAGGCTGCCGAGGGCGAGTGCTGCGACCGTTGCTGGAACTATCGCACCACCGTCGGCGAGTACAACGGCCACGCTCATATTTGCAAGCGCTGCGCCGATGCTTTGTAGGTTGCGGCGTTCGTAGAACGCCGCAACCTACCGACGCTGCAAACGCCCCTAAGCGGCAATCTGACGTTCAATCGTCGGTCGCGTACCAAAGTACGCTTCCCTCCTCTTTCACGTCACCTTGCTCGCTTAGGGACGTTTTCGCTGTTGGTGACGATAACGCGGCGTTTCCATTGCTGGAGCTAGAGGCTTTCTTTCGACTTGCGTTTTTAGTCGAAAGCTATTAAGCGACATTCCGTTATTCGGAATGTCGCTTTCGTTTTTAGCTGGTTATTTCGCTTGCGTTGGTGGATATGTCGTGCGTTCTGCGTATGGCAATATAAGATAGTTCTTTGTATTAAACGTAATTCGATGATCTTGAGGGTAGGGGATTTCTTTGGGTCGTGCTGGGGATATGACGCCGCCTTTGCGTTGGCGGTTAGGTGTTGCTGGTGGGGTAGCGCTTGTTGTGCTGCTTGTTGACCAGCTGACCAAGCTTGCGGTTCGTGCCGTGGGCGATGCCCTGCATATGACCGTTATCCCCGGTGTGATTGACTTTCTGTTTGTTTGCAATATCGGAGCCGCCTTTAGTATGGGCGAGGGCCATGGCGTTGCGTTCGCCGTGCTGGCGCTTGCGGTCATTGTCGCCATTGCCGTGTACTTGCTGCGTGCGCCTCAGCTTGCTCGTCTTGAGGTTGTGGGCATGGCCATGGTCGCGGGCGGTGCTGTCGGCAACGCGATTGATCGCCTGGCCATGGGCTTTGTGACTGATTTTATTGCCGCTACCTTCATTGATTTCCCCGTCTTTAACGTGGCCGATATTGGCATTACGGTCGGTGTCGTGCTGGCTCTTATCGGTTACATGTTCTTGAGTCCCGCCGCTCGCGAGGTCGATGCGACCGCCGAGCTCAACGCCCGTGACGAGGCCCGCGCCAAACGCAAAGCCAAGCAGCGTGGGGAGCGTGCCCGCAAGATTCGCGAAAGGAATGAGCGTTAATGGCCGACATCCATATTCTTGTTGCCGACGATTCCACTGGTCAGCGTCTTGACGCCTATCTGGGCGCCAACGATGGCTGCCCCACGCGCTCTGCCTGCGCGCACTTGATCGAGGGCGGCGCCGTTGCCGTCAACGGCGAGACCTGCCTATCAAAAAAGTATGCCGTGCGCTCCGGTGACCGCATCTCGGTCGACCTGCCCGAGCCGCACGATCCCACTGATGTGATTCCCGAGGCCATTCCCCTTGATATCCGTTACGAGGACGACTACCTCATCGTGCTCTCCAAGCAGCGCGGCCTGGTGTGCCATCCCGCCCATGGCCACGAGAGCGGCACCCTTGCGAACGCTTTGGTCTACCATTGCGGTATCGATCATCTTGGTACCGTGCAGGGTGAGGACCGCCCCGGGATCGTGCATCGTTTGGATCGCGATACCTCGGGTCTCATGCTTGCGGCAAAGGACGACGACACCCAGCGCGCGCTCCAAAATCTCATCCGCACGCGTACGCTCGACCGTCGCTATATCACACTTGTTCACGGGCACATCGCCATGGACGAGGGCACCATCAACACCGGCATTGCCCGATCGACGCGCGACCGCGTCAAGATGGCGGTTTCCGATGACCCCTTTGCGCGTCAGGCCATCACGACCTTCAAGGTGCTCGAGCGCTTTGATTCCACGCGTTTCGACGACGGCTACACGCTCGTCGAGTGCCACCTGTTTACTGGTCGCACGCATCAGATTCGTGTGCACATGCGCCATATCAACCATGCCTGCGTGGGCGACCCGCTCTACGGCAAGTGTGATACGCGTGCCGATCATGGTCTGACCAGGCAGTTCCTCCATTCCTGGCGCGTGGCGTTCGACCATCCCGTGACGGGCGAGCGCATCGAGTGCCGCGACGAGCTGCCGTGGGATCTTGCGGCGGTTTTGGATGACCTGGCCCCGCGTTCGCTCGGTCGCACTGCCGCCGGCGACGAAATCGTCCCGCAGCTCGGTCTGCTCGAAGCCTAGCCAGTATTAGGTGGTTTCTTGAACTCGGTAAGCCTGCGGTAAGATATACGATTGTTTACGTAACGCGTTGCTGGGAGCCTGCATGCTCGCCTTTTTACAAACCAACACACCCATCGTGATCTTCAACCAGATTGTCGTCACGCTGCTCACGGTCTGCTTTCTATACCAGGTGGTCTTCTTTGTCATTGGCGCTCTTCGTGGCGAGGTCGCGCCTCCCAAGGCCAAAAAACTCCACCGCTATGCCTTCTTTATTGCTGCGCATAACGAGGAGGCCGTGATCGCCAACCTCGTTCGCTCCATCAAGGATCAGGACTATCCGTCCGAGCTCATCGAGGTCTTTGTCGTTGCCGACGCCTGCACCGACAACACCGCGCAGCTCGCGCGCGAGGCGGGCGCCATCGTTTATGAGCGCAACGACCTGGCCCGCAAGGGTAAGAGCTGGGTCATGGACTTTGGCTTCGACCGCATCCTTAACGAGTATCCCGACACGTTTGAGGGCTACTTTATCTTCGATGCCGACAACGTTATCTCCCGTGATTACGTATCCAAGATGAACGATGCTTTTGACCAGGGCTTTCATGTGGTCACGAGCTATCGTAACTCCAAGAACTTCGGCAGCTCGTGGATCTCGGCGGCTAATGCTACGTGGTATCTGCGCGAGGCGCGCTTCCTTAACAACGCGCGCAACATCTGCAAGACGTCTTGCGCCGTCTCAGGTTCGGGCTACCTCATCTCCGCCAGTGTTATCGAGGGCATGCACGGTTGGCAGTTCCACACGCTGACTGAGGACATTCAGTTCACCACGTTCTGCGCCATCCACGGCATTCGCATTGGCTATGCACCGGCGGAGTTCTTTGACGAACAGCCCGTGACGTTTAAGGCGTCCTGGAAACAGCGTATGCGCTGGACTAAGGGCTTCTACCAGGTATTCTTTACCTACGGTAAGCACTTGGTCAAATCGACCTTTCGCTACCATCGCTTTGCCGCCTATGACATGTTCATGACGATTGCGCCCGGCATGCTGCTATCGTTGATCTCGATGCTCGCCAATGCGACGTTCCTCATCGTGGGCGGTCTTTCGCATGGCTTTTTGGCTACCGAGGTTGAGATGCAGGCGTGCGCCGCTTCGCTCATTTTGACCTTCGCCATGATGTATCAGACGTTCTTTATCCTGGCACTGCTCACGACCATCTTTGAGTACAAGCATATTCACTGCGCGCAAAAGTGGCGTCTGGTGACTAACCTGTTTACCTTCCCGATCTTTATGTTCAGTTATATCCCCATTACGGTGGCTGCTCTGTTCTTGAAGGTTGACTGGGTGCCGACGCAGCACGCCGTGAGTGTTACCCTCGACGAGGTCATGCAAGGCGCCAAATAACCATGATCAAAACCATCACAAAGGGGACAGGCACCTTTGTGGTGGTTTTTGCGTTTGAGCTGCTGCCCAAGGAGGTGTTCGATGTTCTATATCCCGTTTTGGATTTGCATCTTTGCCGGCGCGGCGATTGATGCCCGTGAGCGACGGTTTCCCAATCAGCTTGCCGGCGCGTGCGCCGTGGCTGCGCTTGCAGGCGTTTGGCTCGACAGGGGCGTTAACACAGCCCTTGACCACGCTGGTCTTGCGGTTATCGTCTACCTTGCCCTTGTGCTTACTGAGTCGCTCTGGCGTCGTGTTCGCCACGCCCCTGGCATTGGCATGGGGGACGCCAAGGCGCTCTTTGCCCTTTGCACCCTCGATCCCCTGGGTGGTGTCGTCGCGTTTGCGGTTGCGCTCCTGACCCTTGCCGCCGCTTGTCTCATTGCAAAATCGCGCTCCCTGCCTTTGCTGCCGTTTTTGGTGCCTATATTTGCCATAATCGAGGTCGTGGGTAGTACGCTGTAATCGTTTGCGCGCCCTTTTTAAGGAGCATGCCATGGCAATCAATCAACAGACAGCCGCCATCAAGGCGCGTATGGATCGCATTCCCGCGGCGTTGTCGCCCGAGCTGGTCGAGCGTATCGCTGCCGATCGCGCCTCGGGCGTCGTTAATCCCTATCGATGTGGTGACGACCAGGTTATCCGACGTGTCGATCGTGCCGCAGACGAGGGCACGCTCATGCGTCCATCCTTTATGCGCGATATCGAAAAGATTCTGCATCTGCCCGCATACTCCCGTTATGCAGGTAAAACGCAGGTCTTCAGTTTTCGCAGCAACGATGACCTGTCGCGCCGCGGCCTGCACGTGCAGCTTGTCTCGCGCATCGCTCGCGATATCGGACGCGCTCTGGGGCTCAACTGCGATCTGATCGAGGCAATTGGCTTAGGCCACGACTTGGGCCACACGCCCTTTGGCCATGCCGGTGAGCGTTTCCTCAACGATATCTATCACGAGCGCACGGGTCGCTATTTTTTCCATAACGTGCAATCCGCCCGCGTGCTCGACGCACTGTACGGTCGTAACGTGTCGCTCCAGACGCTCGACGGCGTACTGTGCCACAACGGCGAGTACGAGCAGCGTGTTTTTGAGCTTTCGGACATGGGTTCCTTTGACCAGTTCGACCGAACCGTCGAGGAATGCATTGCCACAGGTTATAGCGCAATTGAGCACCTGCGTCCCATGACGCTCGAGGGCTGTGTGGTTCGCATCTCGGATATCCTCGCCTACGTTGGGCGCGATCGCCAAGACGCCATTGCGGCGGGCCTGCTGTCGCCCGACGCCTTTGACGATGGCCTGGGCGGTGCATACAACAGCTGGATCCTCACGCACGCCTCCATCGATATTGTTGAGCACAGCTATGGCAAGCCGCGCATCGAGATGAGCGAGGGCTTGTTTGAGGAAATCCGCCGCGCTAAGCGCGAGAACTACGAGAAGATCTATAGCAAGGGCGGCATCGAAGGCGACTCCGAAGCGGAGCTGCGCGAGGCCTTTGAAAAGCTCTACGACCGTTGCCTGCAGGATATAAACGAAGGCGACGAGTCCTCTTACATCTTTAAGCACCACATCTCTCGCATTGAGCAGCAGCTTTCCTACTACGATCGCACCTATGCCTGGCAGGGCGATAAAGACCAGGCGGTCGTGGATTACATTGCTAGCATGACGGACGGTTATTTCTGCGAACTTACGAGCAAGCTTTTCCCGGGATTGAAGTTTCCGCACCGTACTTATATTAACGAACGGTAGTTCGTATTTATTCGGTATACTGTTAGTGGAAAACGTATTTGATTGACGCACGGGATGGCTATGGACGACCTTTTTTCTGCTTCGACGCGTGAGCGCTCCTTTCGGAATGCGCCGCTTGCGGTGCGCATGCGCCCCAATTCGCTCGACGAGTATGTGGGCCAGCAAAAGGTCGTCGGTAAGGGCTCGTGGTTGCGTGCCGCAATTGAGCACGACGTGCTGTCGAGTGTGATTCTGTACGGGCCGGCTGGTACGGGCAAGACGACGCTGGCACATATTATCGCCAACCATACCAAGAGTGAGTTTGTCGAGGTCAGCGCCGTGACGGGCACCGTGAAGGACTTGCGCCGTGTGATTGACGAGGCCAAGACACGTCTGAATACGTACGACCGTCGCACCATTCTTTTCATCGACGAGATTCACCGCTTTTCCAAGTCGCAGCAGGATGCCCTGCTGCATGCAGTCGAGAACCGTACCGTCATTATGATTGGCGCCACGACGGAGAATCCGTACTTTGAGGTCAACTCGGCGTTGCTCTCGCGCGGTCGCGTGGTGGAGCTTGAGCACTTAAAGGACGAGGATATCGCCACACTTATCGAGCGTGCGCTCGAGGCGCCGCAGGGCCTGAACGGCAAGTTCTCTGCCGATGAGGATACGGTTAAGACCATCTGCACGCTGGCTGCAGGTGACGCTCGATCGGCGCTTACGACACTCGAGCTTGCGAGCGAGATTGCCGTCACGCGTCCCGATACCGAGGGAACGCCAGCGCCGGCGGCGGGGGAGCGCTATCCCATCACCGTGGATGAAGTGAAGATTGCCAACCCGCGCCGTGGTTTTTCGTATGACAAAAACGGTGACATGCACTACGACATCATCAGCGCGTTTATTAAGTCCATGCGTGGTAGCGACCCCGATGCCACGATCTATTGGCTTGCGCGCATGATCGATGCGGGTGAGGACCCCAAGTTCATCGCTCGTCGCATTATGATCCAGGCTTCCGAGGACGTTGGCAACGCCGACCCGCAGGCGCTTTTGGTGGCGCATGCCGCGTTTAAGTCTGCCGAGGTCATTGGGTATCCCGAGTGCCGCATTAATCTGGCTCAGGCTGCGCTCTATGTGTGCCTGGCGCCTAAATCCAACGCGTGCGAGTCTTCCATTGATGCGGCGTTGGCCGATATTCATTCAAGTGGGCTTCGCGAGGTGCCGAGTTATCTGCGCGATCGTCATCGCCCGGGCAGCGACGAGTACGGCGTGTATAAGTATCCGCATGATTATCCCGAAGGCTGGGTCGATCAGCGTTATTTGCCCGAGGGGCTTGAGCACGGCGCGTTTTGGCAGCCTGCCGGCCGCGGCTGGGAAGAGTGGCGTGTAGAGCAAAGCGAGCGCGACCGTAGCGGCAATGCGCCCAAGTAGGTCGTTGCCATCTCGCGCATTCCCTTTGGGTATCTTTCCCCTTCTTTGGGGTACCATGAACAGCGTCTGTATTTCAATTCCTTCGGGAGGCTTGCATGAGTCCCATTCAAATCGCCCTGCTTCTGCTCGCCGTTGCCGGCGTGTGGGCTGTTATCGAGCTCGCGCTCACGCTGCGCAAGACCCGCAACGTCGTTGATTCGCTCGACAAGACCGTAAGCGATCTCAATAACACCATCGCCGAGGCTCAGCCCGTGGTGGCAAAGCTCGATGGCGCCGTCGATGAGCTCACCCCCGCGCTGGCGCAGGTTGAGCCGCTCCTCAAGTCGAGCAAGACCGCCGTCGACGCACTTACCTCCAATCTCGTAGAGGTCGAAGCCGTGGTTCGCGACATTTCCGAGGTTACGGGCAGCATGGCCGAGGCTAGCAATGCTGTGTCGAGCGTGACCGATTCTGCGGCCGGTGCCGTTCAGAAACTCTTTAACAAGGTAAAGGTTCCCGCGGCCGACGCCGAGCACAAGCTTTCCGCTGCCGCCGAAGCCGAGCAGCCGACCGAGCGCGTCCTGATTGGCGAAGCCGGGGGCGATGTCGCTGCTGGTGACGATGATGCACAGAAGCCTGCTGCTAAAGCAGCCCAGTATTACACCTACACGTCCGCCGAGACCTCCGAGGAGTCCTGCGATGAGTAGCGAAGCAACTTGCCCCATCACGCTGATTGTTGCCGGGGATCCGCGTCTGGCTCGCCTTGTGCGTATGACGGCGGCTAATGTCGGTGCACTGTGCTCCATGTCCGTCGATCGCATCGAGGACATCCGTATGGCTGCCGAGGAGGCCTTCATCTTTGGCTGCACGGCCGTTGATTCCGACGACATCTCGATCAAATTCGATGTCGACGAGTCTCACGTTGGCATGACCTTTACCTTTGGCGATCAGGCGACTGTGGACGAGGACGACCAGGCTGCTGTGTATGCCGAGCTCATTTTGGCGAGCGTGTGCGATTCCTACGAAAAGACTGCGGCGCCCCTGACGCTTTCCCTCGACCTCAAGGCGGATATCTAATATGACCGAACGTTCCCGGAGCGGTAAGACCGCTTGGGACAAGGAGAAAACCCGCGAGCTGTTTCGTCGCTACAAAGAGACCGGTGATCCGGACGCACGTGAGCAACTCGTCATGTCCCATATGAACCTGGTAAGGTTTCTTGCCAACAAATTTAAGAACCGCGGTGAGCCGCTCGACGACCTGATGCAGGTTGGCTATTTGGGCCTGCTCAAGGCAATCGACCGCTTTGATCCCGAGCGCGGACTCGAGTTCACCACGTTTGCCACGCCCACCATCTTGGGTGAGATCAAGCGTCACTTCCGCGACAAGGGCTGGAGTGTGCGCGTTCCGCGTCGCTTGCAGGAGCTCTCGGCAAAGGTCAACCAAGCTACCGACAAGCTCACCAATGAGTTGCAGCGCTCGCCTAAGGTCGAAGAAATCGCTGAGTACCTGGACGTGACTGTCGACGAGGTGCTGGAGGCCATGGAGTCGTCTTCGGCCTATACCTCGGTGCCCATCGAGGCTCCTGGCGCGTCCGACTCCGACGATGCCCCTTCGATTCTCGACCGCTATGCCGATGACGACAACGAGCTCGACTTTACCGATGACCGCCTGGTAATCGAGGAGGCCATCCGCGATTTCTCGCCGCGCGAACGCGAGGTGATCGAGCTGCGCTTTGTGAAGGGCATGACCCAGATCGAGATCGCCAAGAAGCTGGGTATCTCGCAGGTGCAAGTCTCGCGCCTGCTGCGCCGTACCCTTAAGAAGATTCAGGACAAGATCGACCCCGACGGAGTGATGGTTCGTTCATGAGTGAGCACCCCCAACAGACCGACCGCACGCTGCGCGATACCCGTATTCTGACGCTTCGCATTTGGGCTGTTGTCGGCTGCATTGTTATTGCTGCTCTCATCTTTAACCTTATGGGTATCCTGGCGCCGGTTATCGAGTTTCTAGCTGTCGGTTCCATTATCGCTTTTGTGATGTCGCCGATCACCAATTGGCTCGAGCATCACGGCGTCGGTCGTGGCATCGGTTCGCTCATCGCGCTCATTGTTGTCGTTGCCGTGCTCGTTGGTGTTGTCTGCATCTTGTCGCCTATTTTGCTCGGTCAGATTATGGAAGTCTTGAGCCGCCTGCCTGAGCAGCTTCGCGTTGCGGGCGGCGATCTCAACGAGTTGATCTCGCATGCCAAGACGCTCAACAACACGCCGCTCAAGGATTATCTGGACGACAATCTTTCTTCGCTCGTTACCGTGGCATCGAAGTATGTGTCTCAGATTGCCGCTGAGCTCGGTCGCGGTGTATTCCCGCTCATTACCAATACGGCCTCGCAGCTGTTCGTCATCTTCCTTGGCTTGGTGCTTGCCTATTGGTTGGCCTGCGACTACCCCCGTATGCACCACGAGGTCTGCACCATCATTGGTCAGGAAAAGGAGACCTCGTACCGCTTTATGGTCGCCATCCTTTCTCGCTCTGTCGGCGGCTACATGCGCGGTATGGTCGTGACGTCCATCTGCGGTGGTTTCCTCGCCTTTATCGGTTTTATGATCATCGGCCATCCGTATGCGGCGCTCATGGCTATCTTTACCGGCATCATGCATTTGGTTCCAGTCGTCGGTCCTTGGGTGAGCGCAGCAATCGCCACAGTGCTCGGTTTCATGTTCAGCCCCATGTTGGCGTTATGGACGCTCGTCGTGACGATGGTCGCGCAAAACGTCACCGATAACGTGATTTCGCCTAAGGTTATGCAGAGCTCGGTGCAGGTGCATCCCATCATGAGCCTCACGGCGCTCGTTATTGGCTCGGCACTCATGGGCCCCATCGGCATGATTATTGCCATCCCGCTTTGTGCGGCCCTCAAAGGTATCTTCGTGTTCTACTTCGAGAATGAGACCGGCCGCCAGCTTGTGGCCTATGACGGCGCCGTGTTTAAGGGCACACCGTACCGCGATGCCGATGGCAACCCGGTCGCCGCCTACGACGCGCTCGGCGACGACACCTTCATTTACGAGTCCGAGCTCATCGGCAACGAGACTGCGCCCGAGGCCCAAGCGATGCCTAAGCCCGAGTTCGATAATCCTTGGATCAAGCTCTCGGGCTTGCAACCCGATGCCACGGGCTTCTTCAAGAATCCCTTCGCCAAGGACGATGACTCCAACTCGGACGACGATACCAAAACCGGCATCGACGGCTCCATGGACGATTCGGATTCTAAATAGGCCCTATTAACGTTTCTTGAAGTTGTAAATGACAATAAACGCGAGCAAAGCGATTGATAAGGGGCCGGCTACATAGAAAAAGAGAACGTCAATTGCGCGTAGAGTGTAATAAGCCTTATCGCCGGACATTACTGCATACAATACGTAGCCAAATGCTGGTTGGTTTGCGTACCAGCAGGAGAAGGCCAAGAGCGCTAAAAGTGCTAGTACCAGAAGTGCATTCAGGACAAATCGTTTACTTTTCATCGATTGCTCCTTCCGGGTGATTCTTATATGTAATTCTACAGCAGTCCTTTTTCAAAGGATCGCACAGTACTGAATAACGTGCACTTTCGCTGGAGGGTCGCTGTTTGGCGGACCTCTTTTTTGCACTTGCGCGGCGGGATGGTAATATCGTTACGTTTGAACTGTTTCGATGTGAAACCGAGGAGATTCCCTCTATGAGTGCTGACTACCCGTCAATGACTACGGCCGAGATCCGCTCCAAGTTCCTCAACTTCTTTGAGGAGCGCGGTCTTAAGCTCTATCCTTCTTCGTCCCTCGTTCCCGACGATCCTTCGCTGCTGCTTGCCAACGCCGGCATGAATCAGTTTAAGGAGTACTACCAGGGCAAGAAGACCATGAAGGAGATCGGCGCGATTTCCTGCCAGAAGTGCGTCCGCACCAACGACATCGATTGCATCGGCGAGGACGGCCGTCACCTGTCCTTCTTCGAGATGCTCGGCGACTTCTCTTTTGGCGGCGTCTCCAAGGAGCAGGCTTGCGCCTGGGCCTTTGAGCTCATCACCAAGGAGTTCAAGCTGCCGCTCGACCGCCTGTACTTTACCGTTTTTACCGAGGACGACGAGACCCACGACGTGTGGCGTTCTCTGGGCGTTGCCGAGGACCACATCTCCCGCCTGGGCGAGGACGACAACTTCTGGGCCGCTGGCCCCACCGGCCCCTGCGGTCCGTGCTCCGAGATCTACTTTGACATGGGCGAGGAGGTCGGCTGCGGCAGCCCCGACTGCAAGCCTGGCTGCGACTGCGACCGCTTCCTTGAGTTCTGGAACCTCGTCTTTACCCAGTACGACCGTCAGGAGGACGGCTCCATGCCGGAGCTGCCGCACCGCAACCTCGATACGGGCATGGGCCTGGAGCGCATGGCCGCTATCATGCAGCACAAGACTGCTAACTACGACGGTGATCTGATGCAGCACCTCATCAAGCTGGGCGAGGAGATCAGCGGCAAGACCTATGACGCCGACGATTACTCCGGCGCCAGCCGTTCTCTTCGCATCATCGCCGACCACTCCCGTGCCGTCGACTTCATGATCTCTGACGGCATCCTGCCCGGTAACGAGGGTCGCGAGTACGTCCTTCGCCGCCTGCTCCGCCGCGCCGTGTTCCACGGTCGCCTGCTGGGCATCGAGGGCGCCTTCCTGACTAAGTTCATCGACGAGGTCAACGCTCAGATGGGCGAGGCCTATCCTGAGCTGCTCAAGAACGTCGCGCTCGTCAAGGGTATCGTCGCCTCCGAGGAGGAGCGCTTCTCCACGACGCTCGACTACGGTCGCGTCTACCTGGATGAGGCCCTGGCAGCGCTTGCCGAGGGTGCTGCGCTTCCGGGCGATGTTGCCTTTAAGCTGCACGACACCTTTGGTTTCCCCATCGACCTGACCGTCGAGATCGCCGGCACCGCTGGTCACGACGTCGACATGGACGGCTTCACTGCCTGCATGGAGGACCAGAAGGCCCGCGCCCGCGCCAATGCCAAGGGCGACGCCTGGGGCAGCTTCAACGACGTGTGGGTCGAGCTTTCCGACAAGGTCGCAGCGACCGAGTTCGACGGCTATGACAACGATGTGATCGAGGGCGCCAAGGTTGTCGCCATCGTGCGCAACGGCGAGTCCGTCGAGTCCGCTGCCGCCGGCGAGGACGTCGAGGTCGTGCTTGACCGCACCCCGTTCTATGCCGAGATGGGTGGCCAGCAGGGCGATGCCGGCGAGCTTTCCGCTGAGGGCGTTTCGCTGACCGTTTCCGATACCAAGAACCACAACGGCCTGTATGCTCACGTCGCCCACGTTGCCGAGGGCACGCTGACTGTCGGTGCCGCTGTTACCGCCGCGCTCGACGCCGAGCGCCGTGGCTTCTTGCGCCGCAACCACACCGCCACGCACCTGCTCGACGCCGCCCTTAAGCAGGTCCTGGGCGAGCACGTCTCCCAGGCCGGCTCGCTGGTGACGCCCGAGCACCTGCGCTTTGACTTCACGCACTTCGAGGCTCTGTCCTCTGAGCAGCTCAAGGCTGTCGAGGACCTGGTCAACCAGCAGATCTTCGCTTCCAAGCCGGTCGTGACCCGTGTCATGGGCATCGACGAGGCTAAGGCCGCCGGCGCTGTCGCTCTGTTTGGCGAGAAGTACGGCGATGTCGTCCGCGTCGTCTCCGTGGGCGCCGAGGACCAGCCGTTCTCCCGCGAGCTCTGCGGTGGCACGCACGCTGCCAACACTGCTGAGATTGGCCTGTTCAAGATCATTTCCGAGTCCTCTACGGGCTCCAATGTCCGCCGTATCGAGGCCGTGACCTCTAAGGGTGCCCTCGACTACATGGCCGACCGCCTGGCGCTCGTTGACGCCGCCGCCGCTGCGCTCAAGTGCCGCGTAGACGAGGTTCCCGCTCGCGTGGAGAACCTGCAGGCCGAGCTGCGCGAGACGTCCAATAAGCTCAAGAAGGCTCTGACCGGTGGCTCCTCCGACGCCATCTCCAGCGCCATCGAGGGCGCCGTCGAGCTCGACGGCTATAAGCTCGTTGTCGCTGAGCTCCAGGGCCTTGAGGCTGCCGACCTGCGCAACGTATGGGATACCGTGCATCAGAAGGTCGCCGGCCCTGTCGCTTGTGTCGTCGCCAGCGTGACTGAGAAGGGCACTCCGGCCCTGCTCGCTGCCGGCTCCGATGACGCCGTCAAGGCCGGTTTCCACGCCGGTAACGTGATCAAGCAGATCGCGGGTCTGGTCGACGGTCGCGGTGGCGGTCGTCCCAACATGGCCCAGGCCGGTGGCAAGAATGCTGCCGGCATCGCCGATGCCCTCGCGGCCGCTAAGACCGCGCTCGGCGCCTAAGAATCTAAGAAGTCGCTGTGGTTGCGCTCGCGCTGGACATAGGGGAGACCAGGATCGGCATCGCCATCTCGAGCCGTGATGGCAAGATGGCGATGCCCGTCAAGGTGCTTCCGGCTGCCGAGGTCACCGGTATGGCCAAGACGTTCCGCTACCTGGTTGAGGACTATGAGCCCGACATCCTGGTAAGCGGACGTCCCCTGACCATGGCCGGTGAGCCCGGCCCTCAGGCCGAGCGCGTTGCCGCTGTGGCGCAAAAGATTGCCGACGAGCTCGATCTTCCGTTGGAGTTTGAGGACGAGCGTCTGTCCTCGCAAGAGGCCAAGCGTATCCTGCGCGAGCAGGGACTCAACGAAAAGCAGATGAGGGGCAAGATCGACATGATTGCCGCCAGCCTGTTTTTGCAGACGTGGCTCGATCGTAAAAACGAGGAGGTTTCGCATGCCTAGTGCTTCCGATCCGCGCCAGCCGAATCGTACACAGCAGCCGGCGTCGCGCCCTGCCCAGCCTGGCCAGCGTCCGGCACAGCCGACGCAGCGCGCAGCTCAGCCTGCCGCGCGCCCGGCGCAGTCCTTCTCTCGTTCGGCTCAACCTGTTCAACGGACGGGTCAGCAGCCTTCTGCTCGTTCGGTTCAGCATTCGGCTTCTCACGCGGCTCAGCAGCCCACTGCTCGTACGGCCCAGCCTGCAGGCGGCACCCGCTTTAAGCAGCAGGCACCTACCCAGCGAACGCAGGCCCCCCAATCGCATTCGCATCACGCTCGTGGTTCGCATGGCGTTGCTCCGGCGACCCGCTCGAGCTACAACACGCATGCTCGTCGCGGTGCTCAAAAGAAAAGCTCCCCGGTGCCTATGATTATCGGTGGCGTTGTTGCCGTGCTTGCGCTTGTCGCGATCGTTTTCTTTGTCGTGCCAGCCGTCAAGGGCTTCTTTGGCGGTGAGGGTGCGAAAGTCGTTGCAGGCCAGCAGGTTACTATCACGATTCCCGATGGTGCCTCGGGTGACAGCATCGCTTCGATTCTCTCCGAGAACCATATCGTAGAAAATCCCAAGGATTACTATGCGGCGGTGAAAAAGCTCAACGCCGATATGTCGCTCAAGCCTGGTGATTATTCGTTCACCACACTCATGGATGCGACCAAGGTTGTTCAGCAGCTCATGGAAGGCCCCAACGCGGGCTCCAATGCGCTGACTATCCCTGAGGGCCTAACGGTCGATCAAGTCGCCGACCGTGTGGCCCAGGCCTACGACAGTATCTCTAAGGAAGACTTCCTCAACCAGGCCAAGGCCTCCAACTACGTTGACGACTATAGCTTCCTTAAGGGCGCCGCCAACGATTCGCTCGAGGGTTTCTTGTTCTCCAAGACCTATTCGCTGGGCGATTCGCCGACGGCCGATGACGTGATTCGCGCCATGCTCGATCAGTTTAAGACCGAGTACAAGTCGCTTGACTTTGCGAGCTGCGAAGCCAAGATCAAGGAACGCTACGGTGTGGAGATGTCCGACTACGACATCGTCAACTTGGCCTCTATCGTTGAGCGCGAGGGCCTCAACGCCGATCAACGTGCGCACGTGGCCTCGGTCTTCTACAACCGCCTTGCCGGCAAGCTCGACGGTCTGCGCTATCTCAACAGCGATGCGACCATGATGTATGTCACCGGTGGCGAGGTTACCGCCGACGACCTGCAGAGCGATAGTCCGTATAACACCTATAAGCACGAGGGCCTACCGCCCACGCCCATCTGCTCTCCGTCGCTCGAGGCACTCAAGGCCACGCTTGAGCCGACCGACTCCGATGACCTGTATTTCTACATTACGCAGGACGAGGAGTACTTCTCGCAAACCTACGAAGAGCATCAACAGTCTTGGAATTAGCATGAGGATTTTTAGCCCCAAACGATACGTTGCCTCGGTCGATCGCATCGACCTCGATACCCTGTGGGCCGACGGCAAACGCGCCATTCTGCTCGATCGCGATAACACCCTGGTGCCGCGCGACACCGAGCAGGTCCCCGCCGCGATTTCCGCTTGGCTCGACGCCGCCCGCGCCAAAGGCTTTAAGCTGTGCATGGTGTCCAATAACTGGCATCGCGACCAGGTCATGGCATCGGCACGCGAGCTGGGACTCGAGGCCATCAGCCACGCCATGAAGCCGGCACCGTTTGCCCTCAAGGCGGGTCTTAAGCGCCTCGGCGCCACGGCTGACGAGGCGGTGCTGATCGGTGATCAGCTCTACACGGACGTGTGGAGTGGCAACTTCGCCGGCGTCGATACCATCTTGGTTAAGCCGCAGGCGACGCAAGACCTGTGGTATACGCAGATCTTCCGTATCTTTGAGCGCCGGGCCCTGCGCGACCTTCCCTGCGAGGAATAGGTCTCGTCATGTCCCAGCACACCAAACACGGCTGCGACCATATCTTCTTTATCGGCTTTTTGGGCGCGGGCAAATCGACGCTCGCGCGCAACGTCGGCACTATGTTCAAGCGGCGTTTTATCGATACCGACCGCCTGGTCGTGCGCCGTTGCGGCAAGTCGGTAACCGAGATTTTTGAGACCGAGGGCGAGGATCGTTTTCGCGAGCTCGAGACCTCGGCGCTCCGTTCGCTCCAAAGTGAGCGCAGCCTGTTGGTTTCGTGCGGGGGCGGTATCGTCGAGACACCGGTGAATATTGAGCTGATGCACGAAATGGGTACGTGCGTGTACCTCGAGGGCGACTTCGAGGATTCGATTCGCCAGATTCGTCGGTCCGACACGCGCCCCGATTTCCGCTCGCCTGAGCATGCCGCGCGCCTGTTTGAGCATCGCCGTCCGCTGTATCGCCAGGCTGCCGACCTTACCCTTGATATTCGCAACAAGTCCTTCGAGGACGTTTCCTACCTTTGTGCCGAGATGCTTTTGGAGCGTGGGCTGCTATGATTCGCCGTCAACTGATCAATTTCCAAAACCGCAGCGTCGATGTCCGTGTCGGATTGGGTGCGTTCGATGAGCTGTCGCGTATGTTTGCCTCGGCCGTGGGCAAGCCTAAGCGCGCGATGGTCGTTTGGAACACCGCCACATCCGAGCGTTTTGGTGAAGTCGTCGAGCATGCGCTGGTCGACGCCGGTTTTGCCGTGTCGCCGCTAGTCCTCGAGGTTTCGCCTGCTGGTGCCACGCTGGCCGATGCTGATGCTATCTTTGGCGCCCTGTCTGCCAACGGCGTTACCTGCGACGATCTGGTTGTCGCCGTTGGCGATGCCGCAACCTGCTCGGTTGTTAGCTGGTGCGCCAACCAGTGGTGTGGCCGAGCCGAGTGCGCGCTGCTGCCGACGACCTTCGACGCCATGCTCACGGTCGCGACGACCATGAAGCCGCTTGTCGCCTCGTCGGCCAATGCGCTTCCCGCTATCGCGTTCCGTCCCGAACCGGGTTTGGTCGTGTGTGACCTCGATCTTGTTCGCGAGGCGGACCCCGAGGACCTCAAGCTCGGCTATGCGGTACTTGTTGGCACCATGCTTTCGAGCAGCAAGTCCCGCTGGAATCAGTTTATTGAGACCGTCCCCGAGATTCTCGCGGGCGAGGAGGTCGCGCTCGTCAATGCCGTTCAATGGTCTCAGACTGCTCGCAAGGACGTACTGATGGCCACGAACCCGAGCGCCCGCCATGCGCTCGATTTTGGCAAGACGGGGGAGCGTACCTTGCGCGCTTGCTTGGGCGATGCCGCTTCGCAGGTCCCTGCCTACCAGCTGTTGTCCGAGGGCATGCGCTTTGAGGCGCGCCTTGCCCACGACGCCTGCGACTTCGATATCGATTACGTCTTTGAGGTCGATGACTGTCTGGAGGACTTGGGTATCGAGGAACTTGCCTTCGATCTGGAGCCTGCCGCATATATCGAGGAGTTCCGCAGACAGCAGTTCGCGCGCTCAAACCGCAGCATGCTGCCGCTGCCCGCGGCACTCGGCGCAATTCGCCTAACGAACGTTGAGGACGAGGTTCTTGAGCGCCATGCTCACGCCTACTTGGCTTCTCGTAAAGAACTTCTCTAAGATTTATTGACTTCCATCGTCTTTCGTATCATGTTGAGGGGCGGGTTTTCAATCGGTTGCGGATCGCATGCGATTCCGTCGTTCGGTTGAGACCCGTCCCGTCTATCTTGAGACAACAAGAAAGGAATCTGCATGTCTGAGTTTGCTGCCGGTCCTGCCGGTCGTATCGAGCGTGTCCGTGCCCTGATGGCCGAGCGTGGCTACGATGCCATCGTGGTGCGCGACGAGGCCAACCTTCGTTGGCTTACGGGCGTGAAGGGCGTCTTCGACTACACCTTCGAGTTCCCGCACGCTGCGTTTATTACGGTCGACCAGTGCCTGTTCCACACCGACTCGCGCTACCTCAACAGCTTTGAGGAGAACACGCCCGCCGGCAGCCCCTGGGTCTACGACATGGACGAGGGTACCATCCCCGGCTGGGTCGCCGGCAAGATTGCGGCTAACAAGTGCCGTGTCTGTGCTGTCGAGGACGATATGCAGATTAACTTCTACCAGGGTATTCAGCGCGGCCTGGAGGACCGTTCCGTCGCCTGCATGCTGCCGCTGATGCACGACGACATCCGCAAGATGCGCGCCATCAAGGATGCCGAGGAGATCGAGCTCATGCGCCATGCACAGTCGATCACTGACGCCGCCTTCCAGCACATGCTCGGCTTTATTAAGCCCGGTATGACCGAGAAGCAGGTTCGCAACGAGCTCGAGAACTTTATGTTCGCCAACGGCGCCGACAGCCTGGCCTTCGGCTCCATTGTGGCGAGCGGCCCCAACACCGCCAACCCGCATGCCGTGCCGAGTGACCGTGTCATCGAGAAGGGCGACTTCGTCCTCATGGATTACGGCGCGGGCTACTGCGATTACCGCTCCGATATGACGCGCACTGTCGTGATGGGCGAGCCCACCCAGGAGCAGCTCGACCTGTACGCACTCGTGCGCCGCACGCACGAGGAGTGCGTCGCCGCCATCCATCCGGGCGTTGAGGGTAACGACATCTTCAAGCTTTCCAAGAAGATCATCGGCGATGCCGGCTATGGTGATTACTACAACCATGGTCTGGGCCACGGCGTGGGCATCGACATCCACGAGCTGCCCAACTTCAACCGCAGCAAGAACACCATCGAGATCGGCTCGGTTGTCACCATGGAGCCCGGCGTCTACCTGCCCGGCGTGGGCGGCGTGCGCCTTGAGGACTACGGCGTGGTCACCGAGAACGGCTACGAGCCCTTCACCAAGACCCCGCACGACCTGCACGTTATCGACTGCTAGTCTACTTCGGTAGATAGTTTGGGGCGGGGCGTTCGGATCGATTCGGACGCCCCGCGTTCTCTTTTTATGCGCTCGCTGCAGGCGCCGTCTGCAAGTGTATAATTTCTGTCGTATGTAATTTGGACGCTTGTGCGTTCTGCCCATAACAAGAAAGGTCGCTATGCCTACCATTTCTACCGCCGACTTCAAGAACGGCCTCGGTCTCCGCATCAAGGACAAGGTCTACACCATCGTCGAGTTCCAGCATGTCAAGCCGGGCAAGGGCGGCGCGTTTGTACGCTACAAGACCCGCGACATCAAGAGCGGCCGCGTCGTCGAGAACACCTGCAACGCCGGCACCAAGTTCGAGAGCGTCATGCTCACCACCCGTGAGTTCCAGTACCTCTACAACGATGGCACCGACTACATCTTCATGGACAACGAGTCCTATGAGCAGGTTCCCGTTCCCGAGGACATGGTGGGCGAGAACTCCAAGTGGCTGCGCGAGAACGACGTCTGCCAGCTGCTCTTCGCCGACGATGAGCTCATGGGCGTGACCCCGCCGATGTTCATCGAGACCACCATCGTCCAGACCGACCCGGGCTTTAAGGGCGACACCGTCCAGGGTTCCACCAAGCCGGCCACGATCGATACCGGCGCTGTCATCCAGGTTCCCATGTACCTCAACGAGGGCGAGGTCATCAAGGTTGACACCCGCGACGGCAAGTTCGTCTCCCGCGTCTAGCAACCAAATCTTCTAGGAGGACTCATGCCCCAGGAAATCAAGATTGACGGCATCGGCATTTCGCCCGATGTTCTGACCGCCATCGTCTCGCGCGCCGTGTCCGATGTCGAGGGCATCGCCTCCGTTGGCGTCAAGGACCTTGCCACCAACCTTGTCTCCATGATGCTCTCGTCCAAGGCCCCGGCTTCCGAGCCGGCGGTCGAGGCCGAGGTCGTCGGCGACAAGCTCGCACTCACCGTGCGTGTCGTGGTGTTCTTTGGCTATCCGTTCAAGAAACTCGCCGAGGCCGTTCGCGCCGCCGTGGTCGCCGCCATCGATGCCCAGGTTGGCGTCGAGGTCGAGCGCGTTGACGTTTGCATCGACGGCCTCGTTTTCCCCAAGGAGTAACCTTTGAGCCTTAAGGTTTATCGCGGGCGTACGCTTGCCCGCAGTCAGGCGCTGCAGCTGCTGTTTCAGGCCGAGGCCACGGACAGCCCGCTCGAGCGCGTCCTCGAGGGCGATTTCCTGATCTCGAAGGGCCCCCTCGACCCCTATGCGCTGGAGCTTTGCCGTGGTGCCTACGAGCATATCGATCGCATCGACTGTGCCCTGCGCGCCGTCGCCAAGAACTGGGATCTTATGCGCATGCCCGGCGCCGACCGCAACCTGCTGCGTATCGCCGTCTACGAGATGCGCTTCCTCACCGACGAGGAGGTCTCGGACGCCATCGTGATCAACGAGGCCGTCGAGCTTGCCAAGGCCTATGGCACCGATCAGTCCGCGTCGTTTGTCAATGGCGTGCTGGGCAAGATCGCTCGCAGCGAGGAGCTGCCGGGCGAGGACCTGTACCAAGAGCTGCTGGCCGAGGACCGCGCTCGCGAGGAGGCGCAGGCTGCAGAGGCTGCCGCAAAGGTCGCCGCCGCTCAGGCTGCCGCCGGTGTACTTGCCGAGGATGCGGACGCTGCCGAGGCTGTCGTCGACTCCGTCGAGGAGTAGCCATGCCAGAGGGTTCTGTCCGCAACTTTGACGAGATTTCGGACCGTCTGGACCAGATCATCGCTACCGTTCGCTCCAAGGATACCTCCTTGGAGCGTTCACTCGATCTGTTTGACGAGGCGATTGAGCTGGGCTCCCGCGCGGTCGATATGGTCGACAAGTTTGAGCTTACGCCGCGAGAAGCCGACAAGCTCGAGCAGGAATACGATGAGGATGCGGCAAACGAATCCCAGGATAGCTAGGCCGCATCTCCGGATACGAATGGTTGATGGCATTCATGAAACGTGTGCGTCTTGATGACGAACTGATTTCACAGGGCATCTGCGCCGATCGCGCGGATGCCCTTCGCACTCTTATGGCCGGCTTGGTCTCGAGTGGCGGCGAGCGCTTGACTTCGCCGGGCCTTAAGGTGATCCCGGGGCTGCCGCTGCACGTGAAGGGGCGCATTCCCTATGTTGGCCGCGGCGGTCTTAAGCTCGAAGGCGCGCTTGATGCGTTTGGCATCAATCCGACGGGCCTTGCCTGTCTGGATGTGGGCTGCTCTACCGGCGGCTTTACCGATTGTCTGCTCAAGCGCGGAGCTGCGGCCGTTGTCTCGGTGGACGTGGGTCGCGCCCAATTCGATTGGTCGTTGCGTCAGGACGATCGCGTAACGCTGCATGAGCGCACAAACGTGACGCAGCTGCCTGAGCTTGGCTATGCCGGCGCTCTCGACCTGGCTGTGTGCGATGTCTCGTTTACCAGCATCGCGAACATTATCGATGCGGTGCTGGCGTGCCTGGCGCCTACGGGTGCATTCTGCACGCTCGTAAAGCCGCAGTTTGAGGCTCCGGCGGCGCTGGTGGGCGAGGGCGGTATTGTGACCGATCCCGCCGTGCGCCGCGATACACTTGTTGCGGCAGTTGAACTCTTTGCTGCCAAGGGGCTGTTCCCGGTCGATGTGTGCGTGTCGCCCATTCATGGTGCCAAGGGCAACGTTGAGTTTTTCCTGTACGGCACGAGGTTTGTCCCCGGCGAACGCACCGACGATGAGCTGCAATCCCAGGTATCGGTTTTGAGCGAGAAATCTGCAACGCTATGAAGGTCTTTCTGGTTCCCAATTACTACAAACAAGAGGCGGTCGAGAGCGGCCTGATGCTTGAGCTTTGGCTGACGCGCCAGGGCTATGAGGTCGCATGGGCTGCCGACCAGCGATCGAAGATTCAGAGCACGCCTGATATTGACGGCTCCGATCTGGTCATTACGCTCGGCGGCGACGGTACGTTGCTGCGCGCTGCCCGCATCCTCAACCATCGCGAGATTCCTATCCTCGGTCTTTCCTATGGTCACCTGGGCTTTTTAACTGCTGCGAGCCCCGAGGAGCGCGACATTCTGCAGGTCGTGAGCGACGCCCTGTCCGGTGAGCTGCACGTGAGCCGTCGCGCCACCATCGCCGCGGATATCGTATCCGTGCGCGAAGACGGTACGAAGGATGTCGTGCGCACCTTCGCTCTCAACGACATGGCGCTTACCCGCGGTCCGCTGTCCGATATGGTCGAGTTCGACATCACGGTGTCGGGCCACCATATCGACCGACTGCGTGGCGACGGCGTGGTCGTGTCCACGGCGACTGGTTCTACGGGGTACGCGCTCAGTGCCGGTGGCCCCATCGTGAGCCCCGACTATACGGGTATGGTCTGCGTACCTATTGCGCCGCACACCATTCAGGCCCGTGCCTTCTTGACTTCGCCGAGTGATGTCGTCGAAATCTTTATGTCTGATGACCGTCCGAGCGTTCCGGCGATCGCTATCGATGGACAATTTATTACTTGCGATGGCACCGTTGAGAGCGTGGCGGTGCGTCGCGGGCCCGGTGATGTGCTGCTGCTGGATTACGGCCCCGAGAGCTTCTATAACTCGGTGAGCCGCGTATTCTACGGAGTCCGTCATGATCGATGAGCTGCAGGTTTCTAACATTGCGCTCATTCGCGAGGCGACGCTGCTGCCGAGTGCCGGCCTGACTGTCCTGACCGGCGAGACCGGTGCCGGCAAGACCGCGCTGCTCTCGGCCCTCAAGCTTATTTTGGGTGAGCGCGCGGATTCGTCTATGGTGCGCGAGGGCGAGGCGCTGGCGAGCGTCGAGGCGCGCCTGTTTGACGGCCCGCACGACACGGAGGGCTTCATCGTGCAGCGCAGTCTTTCTGCCGAGGGCCGCAGCCGCGTGAAGATTGACGGACGCATCGCCAGTGTGCGCGAGCTTTCGGAGCGCGTTGGCGTAATGATGGATCTGTGCGGCCAACACGAGCACCAGCGCTTGCTCGATCCGGCGCATCATGTTGCGATGGTCGATGTCTGGGCAGGGCGCCCTGCACTCGAGGCGCTCGAGCACTACCGCGCCTGCTTTAAGGCTTCGCGCGCTGCCGCTAAGGAGGTTCGACGTGTCGAAGAGACCTCGCGTGCGCAGGGGAGCCGCGTCGAGGAAGCGCGCTTTGCGCTCGAGCGCATCGGCGAGGTCGACCCCAAACCGGGCGAGTATGAGGAACTCGAGGAACTGCTGCCGCGCTCCGAACATGCCGAGGTGCTGGTTGCCACAGCTAATGATGCCCATGCATCGCTTGCCTCTGAAGGGGGAGCACTCGATGCCGTGAACAGCGCCGTGGCAGAACTTTCCCGTATGGCTTCCGTCGATCGCAAACTTGGCGACATTGCCGATTTGCTTTCGGATGCCTGTATCTCACTTGAGGATTGCGCGAACGAGCTTCGTGCCTATCGCGATGGCGTCGCCTTCGACCCGCGCGAGCTCGCTCGCATGCGTGAGCGGTATTCCGACCTCAAGGGCCTGTTGCGTCAGTGGGGCCCCACCATGGACGATGTTTTTGCCATGCGCGATCGCTCGCAAGAGCTGCTGTCCCTGGTCGATGATGGCGATGAACAGATCAAAAAGGCGCGTGAGGCACTCGGGAGCGCTGAGCGCGAGTTGTTTGCCGCTGCCAAGGCACTTAAGCGCGCCCGCAATACGGCGGCCCCGCGCTTCTGTCACGAGGTTGGCCGCCAGATGGCTCGCCTGGAGATGGGCGGCGCCGAGCTCGTCTGGGAGTCGCGCGATCTTCCCCGTGCTGAGTGGACGCCCGTTGGTCCTTCGAGCTACGAGCTGCTATACCGCAGCGGTGCCGGTTTGACTCCACGTCCCCTGCGCCGCATTGCGTCGGGCGGCGAGCTCAGCCGCGTCATGTTGGCAAGTAAGGTTGTCCTCGGAAACACGGACGGTGTCGATACGCTGGTGTTTGACGAGGTCGATGCTGGCGTCGGTGGCTCCACGGCGCGTGCGCTCGCGGGCGTGCTGGCAGATCTCGCCGCTACGCATCAGGTGATGGTCGTAACCCACTTGGCGCAGGTCGCCGTCATGGCTGACAAGCATTATGTCGTCAGCAAGGAACCGGGCGATGTTCCCCAGACGCATTTGGACGAGGTAACCGGCGAAGCGCGTACCGCCGAGATCGCCCGCATGTTGAGCGGCGATCAATCGGAGGCGAGCTTGGCGCATGCCAAGCAGATGCTTGAAGAAGCTCGAGGTTAGGTCGTATCAGCGGTGTTGGTGGGACAAAATAGACTGAATTTTTTGTCCCACTTCGTGTTTTACTCCACGACCTTATCCGGTTGGATGAGTTCCTCATAGTAGCTGATGTGCTCTCGGGCGTCCTCGATTTCGGGCAGCAGGAAGTTGTAGATGACCTCGATGATCATCGTGGCGCTCATCTTGGAGAACGCGAAGTCGCCCGTTGTCAGCAGTGCTTCGTGGTTGACGGTATTAAAAGTGTAGTCTGCCAGGCGCGCGAGTGGAGACTTGCTGTCGCTGCTGATGACGACTACGGTTGCGCCGCAGTCGCGAGCCGCTTTTGCCATGCGATTCAGTCGGCGCGATTTGCCGGAGTTTGAGATTAGCACGATGACGTCACCCGGGCGCAACGTGAGCGCAAAGCCGATCGATGTCTCGCTAATGGTACTCGTCATGCAGCGCAGGCCCAGCTGCGAAAACTTAAATGTTGCGTCGAGCGCGACCGCGTTTGTATTGCCCACGGCGGCGAACTCAATAACGCCGGCATTCTTAAGCGCGTGTACAACTGCGGCCAACGTGTCGTGATCAATGCCGTCGATGGTCGCATTAAGCTCACTCACCTTGGCGGCGAGGATATTTTTAAGGCTCTGCTCCATGTTGTCGAGCGAGACCTCGTCGGTCAGGCCCTCGTTTCGCTGGCTTTCCAAATCCCTCGCCAACGAAAACTGAAAGCTGCGGAAGCTGCCAAACCCAAGCTTGCGGCAGAAGCGCGAAACGGTCGCCTCGGACGTGGCAGCGGCGCGTGAGAGCTGAGCCGCCGTGAGGCGTGGAGCCTCGGACTGGTGCTCCAATATATAGTCGACAATGCGCTGCTCGGATTCGCTGTATCCCTGATGGGTGCTAATGAGGGAAAGTGCGCTCTTGCTACTATCGGTCATGGATGGCTCCTGGTTGGCATGAAAATCTAATTTGATTCGCAATGCCATAGTATACGGGCATTTTCAATTACAAGATACACCTTGCCGTTTCAAGTGTTGATGGTAAACTTTCACTTACCGTTTACGGTTATGAAAGAACCTTTCACCGGAGAATTTCGCCTTGTCTCTTCTCACGCGGACGGCAGGTTGGTATCTTTCAAGTGTGGAAAAACGCGCATTGAAGCGCGTGTAGGGGAGCGCCTGCGGGCGCAAAACTTAAAAAGGAGGGACACATGGCTAAGTTTGACATCATCGCCGCGACCGGTTGCCCGACCGGCATTGCGCACACCTTCATGGCGAAGGAGGCGCTGGAGAAGGCAGCTGCCGAGCGAGGTCTGACCATTAAGGTCGAGACTCATGGCCAGGTCGGTGTCGAGAACGAGCTCACCAAGAGCGAGATCGCCGGTGCCAAGGCCGTCGTCGTCGCAGCCGATAAGGATGTCCAGGCTGAGCGTTTCGCCGGTAAGCCCATGGTTTCCGTCGGTGTTTCCAAGGCCCTGTCCGTCGAGGCCGCCGGAAAGCTGATCGACCGCGCGCTCGCCGCCAAGGGCGACGACACGGTTGCCACTGCCGCCGATGTCGAGGACGAGGTCGAGGAGAAGGAGTCCATCGGTCACGTCATCTACAAGCACCTCATGAACGGCGTCAGCCACATGCTGGTCTTCGTCGTTGCCGGTGGTGTTCTGACCGCCATTTCGTTCCTGTGGGGCATCACGTCCTTTGATTCGACGGCTGCCGACTACAACAGCTTTGCCGCGATGCTCAAGATTATCGGCGGTATCGCCATGAACCTCATGGTTCCGGTGCTCTCCGCCTACATCGCCGAGTCTATCGGCAAGCGCCCGGCGCTCGTCCCCGGCTTTGTTGCCGGTATGATTGCCATCCAGGGTCTGCCCGTTAACGCCGATACCGGCATGATCGACGCTGGAGGCTCGGGTGTGGGCTTTGGCTTCCTGGGCGGCATCGTCGGCGGCTTCCTCGCCGGCTATGTCATTTTGCTGCTCGAGAAGGTTTTCTCTAAAATTCCCGCGAGCCTTAATGGCCTGAAGGCGATCTTCCTGTATCCGCTGTGCTCTACCGCCATCGTCGGCCTGGTCATGCTCGGTATTTCCGGCCCCATGGCTGCCATTAACCAGGGCATGATGGATTTCCTGCAGAGCCTCGGTAACTCCGGTCCGGTGATCCTTGGCCTGGCCATCGGCTGCATGTGCGCCTTTGATATGGGCGGCCCGGTCAACAAGGCTGCTTACGCTACTGGCACCTTCCTGCTCGGTACCGCTCTCGAAGCTGGCGTCGGCACCGAGACCTACAACTTCGGCACCAACTTCATGGCTGCCGTCTCCGCCGCTTGCATCGTTCCGCCGCTGATCACCACCTTCGCCGTCGTTGTCGGCAAGAAGTACTTCAGCCAGGAGGATCATGACGCCGGTATCGTCAACCTCATCCTTGGTTGCACCCACATCACCGAGGGCGCCATTCCGTTCATGACCAAGAACATCTGGCCCGTCATGCCCATCATGATGCTCGGTTCTTCCATCGCTTCCATCTTGACCATCTTCTTCAACGTTCACGATCCGGCGCCTCACGGCGGCTTCCTGGTCCTGCCCGTTGTCGAGAACGGTCCGCTGTGGGTCCTCGCGATCCTCATCGGCGCTGTGGTCGGTGGCATCCTGTTCGTGGCCTTCAAGAAGTACGACTTCGAGAAGAATCAGAAGGCCGCTCCTGTAGCCAGGTCCGTTGAGGCCCCCAAGGCCGCTGCCGTCGAGGCCCCCAAGGCCGAGGCTGCCGACTTCGTGAAGGTCGAGAATGTCTTTGTCGCCGAGGACTTCGCTTCTCGTGACGAGGCTCTGAGCTTCGTTTCCAACCAGGCTGTCAAGGCCGGTATCGCCTGCGACGCCGACGCCGTGATGAACGCCTTCCTGGCCCGCGAGGCCGAGGGCACCACGGGCATGATGGAGGGTTTCGCCATCCCGCATGCCAAGTCCGACGCCATTACCGAGGCTGCCGTCATCGTCGTCAAGGACGAGTCCGGTGTGACCGGTTGGGACACCATGGACGGCGCTCCCGTCAACGTGGCCATCGCGCTGCTCATCCCGGGTGCCCAGGCCGGCACCACGCACCTTAAGATCCTGTCCAAGGTCGCCGAGGCGCTCATGGACGAGGACTTCCGTGCCACCGTCAAGGGTTCCACCGACGCCGCCAAGATCGCCAAGACGATCAACGCCCGCCTGGTCTAATCCCGCAACACGCGAATACCATCGCCCCCTGTATATAAGGCGGAGTCCCTCTCCAGGGCCTCCGCCTTTTTCTACCCCTCCTATAAGTTGCGGTGAAATAGGGACTGTTTAAACGATTCAACTCCAAATTCAGTCCCTATTTCACCGCAACTTACAAAAGGGCATAGAGGGGGCTACCTATCGAGTCTTTGTCGCGAACAGATCATCAGCCAGATTTCCGTTTGCACGATATTGCTCTGGACCGACCGAGTTTCCGCAGCTCGCCCGCCGGGCGGGGCGATTAAGTTTGTCTCGAGTTCCGCACGCAAAGGAAAGCACTTAATGTGCTTTCCGTCTTGCGCAGGACTGTAGAGCAGCAAACTTAATCGCCCCGCCCGGCGAGCAAGCGGACGACAAACACATCTGTCCAATAATTCGTCTGAAACATAATGAAAAACCGTTTGATGTGAGTTAATATAAACAACGTCGTGAATCTGACTCCTGCCACATGCATGACAGGGGTTAAACACAAAAAGGAGTCAATTATGGTTTCTGAGAAGGCTACCCTCGTTAATCCTCAGGGTCTGCACATGCGTCCGGCTGGTCTGTTCGCCTCCACCATGGGCAAGTACGCCTGTGACGTGACGGTCGTCACCCCCGAGAAGGAGGTCAACGGCAAGTCCCCGATGGCCCTCATGGCTGCTGGTATCCCTTGCGGTACCGAGGTCGAGGTCAAGTGCGACGGCGCCGACGAGGCCGAGGCTCTGGCTGCTGCCATCGAGCTCATCAAGAGCGGTCTTGGCGAGTAGAACTCAAACGGGTCGCATGTTGAACAATTAAGTTCATACTTGGGGGCGCAGTGACCTGTTCAAGGTAGCTGCGCTCTTTTGTCATGGATATGGCAAAACGCTTTATCACATGACACGGAGAGAGGAATGGGAATGTATCAGGGAGTCAACGCATCCGAGGGCATCGGTATCGGCACCGTCATGGTCGCCGTCGATCCCGACTTGACGTTTGAACCGCACGAGGTCGCTGATTCGGCAGCAGAGAAAGAGCGCTATCAGGCTGCTCTTTCGGTCTTCTGCGAGAAGACTCAGGCTCAGGCCGACCACATGAAGGAGACGGTGGGCGAGGCCGAGGCCGAGATCATGAGCGGACACATTGTCCTGGCTCAGGATCCGGGCATGACCGACGCCATTAACGCCGCTATTGACGGCGGCACCTGCGCCGAGCAGGCGCTCATGGACACCTCGACCATGTTCGAGAACATGTTTCTGTCCATGGACGACGAGATGTTCCGTCTGCGCGCGGCCGACATCGCCGACATCCGCACCGGTATTCTGGCCGAGCTGCTGGGCAAGGAGGTCGTCGACCTTTCCGTCCTGCCCGAGAACACCGTCGTTGTCGTGCACGACCTTACGCCGTCCATGACCGCCACGATCGATAAGGCCCACGTTGCCGGTATCGTCACCGAGACCGGTGGCCGCACGTCGCACTCCGCGATCATCGCGCGTGCCCTCGAGATCCCGGCCGTCCTTTCGGTCTCTAACAGCTGCACCGCGCTTCGCAACGGTATGACCGTTGTCGTCGACGGTGGCAAGGGTGTTGTCGAGGCCGATCCCGACGAGGAGACGCTCGCCGCCTATACCGCCAAGGCTGAGGCCTTTGCTGCCGAGAAGGCAGCCCTCGAGGCCTTCCGTGGCAAGCCGTCCGTGACTGCCGATGGCATCAAGAAGATCATCGCCTGCAACATCGGTAACCCCGATGACGTGCCCAACGCGCTCGATCACGACGCCGAGGCCATCGGTCTGTTCCGCTCCGAGTTCCTGTTCATGGACTCTGCCGAGCTTCCTTCCGAGGAGGAGCAGTTCAACGCCTACCGCAAGGTCGCCAGCGCGCTCAAGGGCGCTCCGGTCATCATCCGCACGCTCGATGTGGGTGGCGACAAGGAGATTCCGTATCTGCATATGGTCAAGGAAGACAACCCCTTCATGGGCTTCCGCGCCGTGCGTTACTGCCTGGCCAATCCCGACCAGTACAAGGTCCAGCTCCGCGCTCTGCTGCGCGCTAGCGCCTTCGGTGACGTCAAGATCATGATCCCGCTCGTCACCTGCGTCGAGGAGGTCTTGGCTGTCAAGGAGCTCGTCGAGCAGTGCAAGGCCGAGCTTACCGAAGAGGGTCGCAAGTTCAACGAGAACATCGAGGTCGGCATCATGGTCGAGACGCCCGCCGCTTCGCTGCTCGCAGACCGTCTGGCCGAGGTTGCCGACTTCTTCTCCATCGGCACCAACGACCTGATCGGCTACACCATGTGCGCCGACCGTGGTAACGACACCATCTCCAACCTGTACCAGGTTTACTATCCCGCCGTGCTCCGCTCGCTCAAGAACATCATCGAGAGCGGCGTGAAGGCCGGCATCATGGTCGGTATGTGCGGCGAGGCCGCTGCCGATCCGCTGCTCGAGCCGCTGCTGATCAGCTGGGGCCTGGAGGAGTTCTCGATGAGCGCTCCGTCGATCCTGCGCGCCCGCAAGACCATCAGCCAGTGGACCAAGGCCGAGTGCGACGAGCTCGCCGAGAAGGCACTCGCCTGCAACACCGCCGCCGAGGTCAAGGCACTGCTCGAGTCCGCAGCTCGCTAATTTGGTATCAGAGGTAACCGCGTGGTTGGAATGGGCCGGCCACGCGGCCCTCACATATACAGGGGGTACTGTAAATGTTCTACACGCTAACCGCTAACCCGGCTGTCGACATGACGGTTTCGAGCTCTCCGCTCGAGCCCGACGAGAACGTCCGCACCGGCTCGGCCAGCTACACGGCTAACGGCAAGGGCCTCGACGTGTCCTTCGCCTTTAAGAAGATGGGCGTCGACACCGTCGCGCTCGGCTTCTTCGCCGGCTTCACGGGCAAGTTCATCGTCGAGGAGGTCATGAACCTGGGTTGCCTCTGCCGCCCGGTCTGGACCGACGGTATCACGCGCATTAACACCTACGTCAACGATGGCCAGCACGAGTACGGCATCCTGAACCCCGGCGCCCCGATTACGCCGCAGCACCAGGAGGAGCTCTACAACATCCTGGACACCGCGGGCGATCTCGAGTGCCTGATCGTCTCCGGCTCCGTGCCTCCCAAAGCTACGCCCGACTTCCTGGCTCAGGTCATGGAGCACGCTCAGGCTCGTGGCGCTGACGTCGTCCTGGACCTGTCCTCCGACAAGCTCAAGGAGCTCGCTCACAAGAAGCCGCTGCTCATCAAGCCGAACCATCACGAGATGAAGGCCATCTTCGGCGTGCCGGTCGACACCGACGACGAGGTTCGTGTCGCCATGAAGATGGCTCACGACGCTGGCGTTCAGAACGTGCTGCTCACCCGTGGTAGCCGCGGCGACGCTTACTTCTCCAACGGCGAGGACATCTGGTACGCCAAGCGTGAGTTCAACATCAAGCTGGTCTCTTCCGTCTGCGCCGGCGACTGCACCCTCGCTGCGTTCCTGCACAAGTGGTACAGGGATCGCGACAACGTCGAGGAGGCCATGAAGCTCGCTATGGCCACCGGCGCCAACGTTGCCGAGTCCGTCGGCATTGGTGACTTCGGTCACGTCGACGAGTACAGCAAGCGCGTTGCTGTCCGCAAGCTCGATCGTCAGTAATCGAAACGCGACATATTCGTGCGCATGCGGCGCCCCGGTTTCGGCCGGGGCGCCTTTTTTGTTCCGCCATGGGGGAGAGGTGTCCTGCCGTACTTCATCGCTTCCACACCGTTCACCGAGTTGTCCTAGCCTTTTACCGATGCGTGGAATATACTTTCATTAACACGTTGCTTCGTGAAAGGAACATTCATGATTTACACGCTCACTGCTAATCCCGCCATTGATTACAACATCGCCTGCGACGGCCTTACTGCCAATACCGTCACGCGTACCCGCAATGCCGTCTACACGCCCAACGGCAAAGGCCTCAACGTCTCGTTTACGCTTGACCACTATAGTGTCGACACCACGATCCTAGGTTTCTTCGCCGGCTTCTCGGGTGAGTTTATCGTTAAGGGCGCCGAGGCCCTGGGCGTGCCCGTCAAGCCCGTGTGGACCGACGGTATTACGCGCGTCAATGTGTTCCTCAACGCCGGTCCCGACACCGAGTACAACATGGTCAATGCCGGTGCCGCCATCAATGAGGCCAACGAGCAGGAGATGTTTGAACTTATCGATTCGCTCGATGACATGACCTGCCTGGTCATCAGCGGCTCGCTGCCTCCCAACACTTCCGAGGGCTTCTTGGCCGAGGTTCTGCGCCGTGTCAAGGCCAAGGGGGCCGAGTTCGTCCTCGACATCTCGAGCCATCAGCTGGCAGACCTCATTGCTCTGGAGCCACTGCTGATCAAGCCCAATGACGACGAGCTGCTCGACATCTTTGGCATCAAGGTGAGCGGTGGCGACGACGAGTCCGTCAAGCTCGCTATGGCCGAGCTGCACGCCAAGGGCGCCAAGAACGTGCTGCTGACCCTTGGTGGCGCCGGTGCGTACTTCTCCAACGGCGAGCATATCTGGTTTGCCAACCGCACCTTCGACGTCAAGCTGCTGTCGACGGTGTGCGCCGGCGATTCCTCGCTCGCTGCCTTCCTGTCCGTGTGGCACGACGCCCCCGAGCGCGTCGAGGACGCCCTGCGCCTTTCGATGGCCACTGGCGCCAACGTGGTCGAGTGCCCCGGTCTGGGTGATTTTGCCAAGGTGGACGAATATAAGAAGCACATCGAGGTTCGCCAGGTCTGCTAGTTCCGGCACCTTGTCTGAATAGTTTGATTATTTCGCATCCGTCTTAGACTAGGATGGATGCGTTTTTGTTTATCGGACTTGCGTGTGCAGTGGAGGCTGTTTCTTGCTAGACTTCTTGCAGACGCAATCGATAGCCAATTTGATAGTCGCAGGAGGCCATAGGCATGTGCAATGTTTCGCTCAACGGTACTCAACCGTCCGATGCGTCCCTGCGCGTCCTGCGCGCGCTTGAGGCGGCTGGTCTTGAGGCTTGGTACGTGGGCGGTTGGGTGCGCGACGCCCTGATGGGGTGCCCCAGCCATGATGTTGATATGTGCTGTAGCGGCCTGTGGCAGGAGTCCAAAGTGGCGCTCGAGGCCGCCGGCATCGCGGTTGTGGAGTCGGGCATTAAATTTGGCGGAATCACGGCTATTTCCGATGGCGAGCGTATCGAGGTCACCACGTACCGTCTGGATGGCTTTTACACCGATGGTCGCCATCCCCAGAGTGTGGAGCGTGCCGCCTCGCTCGAGGACGATCTGGCGCGCCGCGACTTTACCGTCAACGCCATGGCCTGGCATCCCGAGCGCGAGCTTGTCGACCGCTACGACGGCCAGGGTGACTTGGAGCGCAAGCTGATTCGCGCTGTCGGCGATCCCAAGCGTCGCTTTAACGAGGACGCCCTGCGCATGCTGCGTGCGGTGCGCTTTGCCTGCCGTCTGGACTTTATGATTGAGCCCGAGACCAAGCGTGCGCTTGCCGAGTGCGCGCCGCTGCTCGATGCCGTGGCGCGTGAGCGTGTGGGTATTGAGCTCGAGGGCATTCTTTCGACCGGTCATGGGGGAGACGCGATGCTCCGCTATCCCGAGCTCATCTGCGCCGCCGTGCCCGAGTTGGCAGCGGGTCGCGGGTTTGATCAGCGCAGTGTCTATCATGCGTTTAACGTCTACGTGCATATCGCCCGTGTGCTGACGGTGGCGGGGGAGCTCGCGCTGTGTGACGGCGTCGCGCCCTCGTCGAGCCTTATGTGGGCGGCGTTTTTGCACGATGTGTCCAAGCCCGAGTGCTTCACGGTCGATCACGCCGGCAGCGGACACTTCTACGGTCATCCCGAGCTCGGCGCCAAGAAGGCGCGCGTCATTATGGATCGCCTGGCCCTCTCGCACGACTTGGTGCGCGACGTGTGCCTGCTCATCAAATACCATGACAAGCCGCTGCGCCCCGAGCGCTCCTGCCTGCTCAATATGATGCGCGCGCTTTCGGGTGAGGGCGTCGACACGGCCCGCCTGATTGACGAGCTCATGGACCTTAAGCGTGCCGACACACTTGGCAAGGCCCCGTCGTGCTTCTATTATGTTGAGACGATTGAGGAGATGCGCGCGCTGGCGCACGAGCTGCTGAAGGCAGGGGAGCCCTATACGCTCAAGATGCTCGCCATCAACGGCGGCGACCTGATCCGTGCCGGAGTCAAGCCCGGGCCGGAACTGGGTCAGCTTCTCAACTCCGCCCTCGACGCCGTGATCGAAGACGATATTCCCAACGAGCGCGAAGCTCTTTTGGTTCATCTCAACTTGAATTAGCTACCAAGTTTACCTGCGTATTTCATAACCTGCCGACAATTTTTCGGCAATTTGGAATTTCTTCTTGCGCTGACGTTTTTTGTCCCGTAATATATTTCTTCGCAGCACGGCAGTGCAGATGTCATGTGGCCCGTTCGTCTAGCGGTTTAGGACGCCGCCCTCTCAAGGCGGAGATCACCAGTTCGAATCTGGTACGGGCTACCACGCATCTGATACCCGGACTTCCTATGGAAGGCCGGGTTTTTTTATTTTCAAACAACCGTCTGCAATTCCCGTTTGAACCAGAGCTTTGCGTTCTGCCTATGGCCCTTACGGGTACAATATCCAAGATATTTTGACTGTTAGAAGGAGTCTCATGACGGAGTCCTCTCAGCATACGTCTAAGCCCCAGGTCGAGGTTGAGGCCTCGGGCGGAGATGACAATAAGAGCGCACGCCGCGGCGCCATCTTTATCGGTGTCGTGCTGGTAGGTTATATCGTCTATCTGGTGGTAACCGGGCAGATGGGGCAGTTCTGGGCCGCTATGTCGAGCGTCCAGGCGCCATGGCTCGTTGTCGCGTGTCTTTGCATGTTCATGTACCTGTTCTTTGGCATTGTGGCCTATGCGATCGCCGTCTGGCTCGATCCCAATTCGCCCGTCGGCATCCGCGACCTGATCTCGGTCGAGGCGAGTGGCATCTTCTTTGGCAACCTGACGCCCATGATGATGGGCTCCACCCCGGCTCAAATCTATCGCCTGACCAAGGCCGGCCAAAACGTGGGCGAGGCCGGCGCCACGCAATTCACGCGTTTTATCGTGTACCAGTTTGGCCTTGTTGCCTGGGGCGCTATCCTACTGCTTGCTCGTATGCCGTTTTTTGCCGAGCGCTATGGCGACATGACGCTGCTGTGCGTCTTTAGCTTTGGTGGGCACTGCTGCATCTTGCTTGGCATCTTCGCCGTCGCGCTCATGCCTAAGACCGTCACGCGCGTCGCCCATTGCATCATCAATTGGCTGGAGCGCATAGGTGTCTCGGCCACTATGATCGAGGGATGGCGCACGTTTGTCGACGGCGAGATCTACTCCTTCTCCGAGAAGTTCAAGCTTTCGGCCGGACATTTTTCTTCCATGCTGCTCACCGTGTTTATCACCATGCTGCAACTCGCGTTTTTCTATCTGGTTCCGTATTTCCTGATGCTTGCCTTTGGCCACCACGAGGTCGACTTTTTTTCGGTCATGGCCGCGAGCGCCTTTGTCCAGCTGCTGAGCTCTGCGGTTCCCTTGCCCGGTGGAACTGGTGGCGCTGAGGGCGGCTTTGCATTGTTCTTGGGTCATTTCTTTGGGTCGGCTTCGACCGCCGGCTATCTGCTGTGGCGCCTCATTACGTTTATTGCGCCGACCATTTTGGCTGCGCCCCTGCTGGGACTTAAGAGCGCCCACAACGAGAGCATCCATGCGCGTTGGGATCGTGTGATGCACAAGCTCGGCCGCACGCCTCAGACGCCCTCTGCGCCCACTAAGCCGCACCCCACGAATGCTGTTACCGTTGATCCCAAGAAGCGCGCTCGGAAGGCTTCTGGGACCGCTAAGCCGGCTCATAAAGCCTATGTGCGCCAGACAGGCGATGGTATTCGCGTATCTCCGTCGGCACTCAATAAGAAGAAGCATCCCAAGTCGCAGTAGGGCAGTCGTGCGTTCTTCATGGTGCGGGGCATATTTGTGCTGTATGGGGGATAATCCTCTTACGTAGATTATCTCTCATCTGTTGATGAATGCTCGCATATCGAAGGGACACGCCCATGGCAACCAGCAAACCGCGTCTTGATCGTCGCATCATTCGCAGCCGTAATGCCATCCTTTCCGCTTTCGAGCGCCTGCTCATGGAAAAGCCGCTGGCAGACATTACGGTGAGTGCCATCGCGCGCGAGGCCAATGTCGACCGCAAGACCTTTTACGTTCACTTTGGTACTGTTGACGGCCTGCTCGATGCCATTGCCGTCGATGTGGTGGAGATGATTGTCGACTCGGTCGAGAAAACGCTTGCTTCTATGGACGGTGACACCAACGAGCGCGCTCTTGGCGCGGCGGCGACCTTCTTTAAAACCGTTAACGAGGCACTGTGCAACAACTTGGTGCTCAATCGTCAGCTGATCGAGAACATTCCGCTCGATGATTTTATGGCTCGTCTTCGTGCGCCGCTCGAGCACGAGATTGCCGAGCGCGATCTGCTGCCCCAAGGTCTCAAGGACGAGATGTTCGATTACTATCTGGCGTTTTTGCTGTCGGGTATTATCGGTATCTATCGCACGTGGGCGCTGTCTGACGGTTCGGTTCCTATCGAGCGTGTCTCTGAGGTCGCCAACGACCTGACTCTCAACGGTCTGTCGAGTCTGGAATCTCGCTTCGAATAGCATCGATAATTCAACAACTTATAGAAGTTGCGGTGGAATAGGGATTGTTTTGGTTATTGGAAGGCCGTTGGGGGTGCGGACAGAAAGTTGGACCGCGGGGCGGTCCGGACTGGAGGTTCGCATGTACAGCAGGGAGAAGGTCGAGCTCTTCCTCCTGGCGACGGAGGACGGCATGGGGCCGACCGCCGCCGCGAAGTTCGCGGGGGTCTCGGTGGGCGCGGCCAAGAAGTGGGCGACGGGGCACCTCCCGCACAGCTACACCGGGGCGCGCTGTAGAATCGGGGCGAGGAAACCGCCACGGAAGGAGGCCAGCTTGGGCCCCGACAAGTCGATCTACGCCCCGCCGGCGACCGGCCCGCTCGCCGGGCTCAACGAGGACCAGATAGAGAACCTGCTGCTCAGGGCGGTGTTGGCCGACCTAAAAGCGGAAGGGTGGGACCCGGCTTCGATCTCGAACAGGAGCAAGTGCGAGCTCGGCGAGAGATTGAGGCGGGCGACCGCCCTGCCCCTCCGCTCGATCACAGGTTTCTTGAGGATATCGAAGAGCTCCTATGAGTACTGGAGGCCCCGCGTCGCCGCGCCGCGCGACCGCGACGCCGACATACGCGACCGCGTGGTGCGCATCTTCCGCGAGGGCTCGGGGTGCTGGGGGTACCGCACCGTCTGGGCGCGCCTGCGCCGCGAGGGCGTCCGGGCCAGCGAGAAGCGCGTGGCCCGCGTGATGCGCGAGGAGGGCCTCGAGGTCGTCTACAACAAGAGGCGCGCCCGGGGCTACAGCTCCTACGCCGGCG
>NZ_JBDMGT010000009.1:0-68734 GCF_039752775.1 Collinsella aerofaciens
CGTTCCCAGTGTGCGGCGGAGGGGGCGGGCCTGAGACATATTAAGGTTGTCGCGAGTTCCGCACGAACAGGAGAGCACTTAATGTGCTCTCCGTCGTGAGCAGGACTGTAGAGCAGCAACCTTAATATGTCTCAGGCCCGCCCCCTCCGCCGCACACTGGGAACGTGCCACGCACTTTACCTGCGTAAACAATGTGAGTGAAATATGAATCTCGATGGATACGCCCGCAGCCGTGTATACTAAACAGCTGTGTGAAACCAGGGGAGTATTCTGGCTGGACAAAATGCCTGCTTAATAGGGTTGTCAGGTAGTCCGGGCGAAATACAAGGCTGGGGAGCACGTCGTGTAAGTAGTGGTCCTCTAGGGGCGTACGCTCGGTGGTGTACGCATTGTCCCAAGACCACGCGAGAGTTGGGATCATATCTTGATCAGCATGATTCTCGGCCGCAAGATTGGCATGACCCAGGTTTGGGACGAGGACGACAACGTCGTTCCCGTCACGGTCATCCAGGCTGGCCCCTGCGCTGTCTCGCAGGTTAAAACTCAGGCAACCGACGGCTATGATGCCGTCCAGATCGGTTTCGGCGACATCAAGGCCAAGAACGTGAACAAGCCCATGGCTGGTCACTTTGCCAAGGCTGGCGTCGAGCCTGTCCGCTTCCTTCGTGAGGTCCGCGTCGAGAACGGCGAGGAGCACAAGGTCGGCGAGGTCGTCACCGTCGCTGATTTCGCTGATGTCGAGAAGGTCGACGTCATCGGTACCTCCAAGGGTAAGGGCTTCCAGGGTCGCATCAAGCGCTGGGGTCAGCGCCGCGGTCCTATGACGCATGGTTCTCACTTCCAGCGTCACCCCGGTTCTATCGGTCAGTGCGCCTATCCTGCACGCGTCCTCAAGGGCGTCAAGATGGCCGGTCACATGGGTAACGAGCGCGTTACCGTCAAGAACCTTTCCGTTGTCCGCATCGATGCCGAGCAGAACCTCATCTTGGTCAAGGGCGCTGTCCCGGGTGCCAAGAATGGTCTCGTCGCCATCCGTATGGCCTAAGGGCCCAGCCCATTTAGCCCAGCGTCATACCAAGGAGAACACTTAAATGGCAAAGTTTGAAGTAAAGAACAGCGAGGGCAAGAAGGTCGCCGAGGCCGAGCTCGCCGCTGAGGTGTACGGCATCGAGCCGAACATCCACGTTATGCACCACATCGTCAAGTGCCAGATGGCCTCTTGGCGTCAGGGCACCCAGTCCGCTAAGGGCCGCTCTGAGGTTTCCGGTGGCGGCAAGAAGCCTTGGCGTCAGAAGGGCACCGGCCGTGCCCGCCAGGGTTCCATTCGTGCTGCCCAGTGGCGTCACGGTGGCGTTGTCTTCGCCCCCAAGCCCCGTTCCTACGCTAAGCGTATGAACAACAAGGAGGTCAAGCTGGCTATGCGCTCCGCGCTGTCCGCCAAGCTGGCCGATGGCGAGCTCGTGCTCGTCGACGACTACGGCTTCGAGAAGCCTTCCACCAAGGCTGCCGTTGCCATGCTCAAGGCTCTCGGCCTTGAGGGCAAGCGTCTGACCATCATCGTTCGCGATGAGGACGTCAACGCCTACCTGTCGTTCCGCAACATTCCCAAGACGTTCATCATCACCGCCGACGAGGCCAACACCTACGATCTCGTCAACAACAACGCTGTGCTGATGCCCGCCGACATCGCCGCTCACTTCGGGGAGGTGCTTGCTTAAATGACCGCCCACGAGATCATCATCCGTCCGATCGTGTCCGAGCGTTCCTTCTCCGGCATGGAGCAGAACAAGTACACGTTCGAGGTCGCCAAGGATGCTAACAAGTATCAGATCAAGGACGCTGTCGAGGAGATCTTCGGCGTCAAGGTCGTTCGCGTGAACACCCTGACGGTCAAGCCCAAGACCAAGCGCGTGCGCTATGTCGCCGGCAAGACCCGTTCTTGGAAGAAGGCCATCGTCACGCTGGCCGAGGGCGACACCATCGAGGTCTTTGGCAACCAGGCCTAAGACTCGCTGCTGTTGAGTGAGCTCATGCCTCCCAAATAGGGGAGGCGAGAGCTCAAGGTTTTGGGCGTATAAAATGGACACGCCCGGAACCGTGTATACGTCCGGTGTCATCGCACCCGAGGCAGAACCTCGAATCCCTGTCTGCGATGGCTAACGGATTCCTATTGAAAGGGATTGTAATGGCTGTAAAGCACCTTAAGCCGACCTCCGCTGGTAGGCGTTGGCAGACGATCTCCGATTTCTCCGAGATCACCTGCACCAAGCCCGAGAAGTCTCTTCTCGAGCCCCTGCCCAAGAAGGCCGGTCGTAACAACAACGGCCGCATCACCACCCGCCACCAGGGCGGCGGCGTGAAGCGTCGTTACCGCGTGATCGACTTCAAGCGCAACAAGGACGGCGTGCCCGCCAAGGTTGCCACGATCGAGTACGATCCGAACCGTTCCGCTCGCATCGCTCTGCTGCACTACGCTGACGGTGAGAAGCGCTACATCCTGGCCCCCAAGGGCCTCGAGGTCGGTCAGACCATCATGTCCGGTTCTGACGCCGACATCAAGCCGGGCAACGCTCTGCCCCTCGCCGACATCCCCGTCGGTACGCTCATCCACGCCGTCGAGTTCCAGCCGGGCAAGGGCGCCGCTATCGCCCGTTCCGCCGGTAACTCCTGCCAGCTGATGGGTAAGGAGGGCAAGTACGCCATCGTCCGTATGCCTTCCTCCGAGATGCGCCGCATCCTCGTTACCTGCCGCGCCACCGTCGGTGAGGTCGGCAACGCCGATCACTCCAACATCGTCATCGGCAAGGCCGGCCGTAAGCGTCACATGAACGTGCGCCCGACCGTCCGCGGTACCGTCATGAACCCTGTCGACCACCCGCACGGCGGTGGCGAGGGCAAGAACCACACCTCTGGTCGTCCCTCTGTTACCCCCTGGGGTAAGCCGACGAAGGGCCTTCGTACGCGCAAGAAGAAGAAGGTCTCGAACCAGCACATCATTCGTCGCCGTAAGAAGTAATTTCGGATACCGAGTTTTAGGAGAAAGCACTTATGAGCAGAAGTCTCAAAAAGGGCCCGTTCGTGGAGACTCGCCTTCTCTCGCGTATCACCGCGATGAACGAGGCTGGCAAGAAGGACGTCGTGAAGACCTGGTCCCGCGCGTCCACCATCTTCCCCGAGATGGTTGGTCACACCATCGCCGTCCACGACGGCCGCAAGCATGTGCCCGTGTATGTTACCGAGTCCATGGTTGGTCACAAGCTCGGCGAGTTCGCGCCGACTCGTACGTTCCGTGGCCACAAGGCCAAATAGGGGGTTAACCGTAAATGGCAACTAAGTCTATTGAAACTGAGGCCACCGAGGTTCGCGCCGTCGCTAAGTACGTGCGTGTTTCCCCCAGCAAGGCCCGCCTGGTGGTCGATCTGATCCGCCGCAAGCCTGTCGCTCAGGCCTTCGACATCCTCCACTTCTGCGACCGCGCCGTCGCCGTGGATGTCGAGAAGGTTCTCCGTTCCGCCGTTGCGAACGCCGAGAACAACAACGGTCTGCGTGCCGACAACCTGGTTGTCGCCGCTGCCTATGTTGACGAGGGTCCGACGCTTAAGCGCATCCGTCCCCGCGCCAAGGGTTCCGCTTCTCGCATTCTGAAGCGTACTTCCCACATCACCGTCGTCGTTGCTCCTCGAAAGGAGGCGTAAAGCTGTATGGGTCAGAAAGTCTACCCCACCGGCTTCCGTCTTGGCATCACCGAGAACTGGCGCTCCCGCTGGTTCGCAGAGAAGGATTACGCTAAGACCCTCGGTAACGATCTCGAGATCCGCAAGTACCTCGAGAAGCGTCTTTCCCGCGCAGCTGTCTCCCGCGTCGAGATCGAGCGCGCTGGCGACAAGGTGAAGGTCATTATCCTCACCGCTCGCCCCGGCGTTGTCATCGGTAAGAAGGGTGCCGAGATCGATACCCTCCGCACCGAGCTCGAGAAGGTCGCTGGCGTCTCCAAGGGCCAGCTCTCCGTCGACGTTGTCGAGATCAAGCGCCCCGAGCTCGACGCCAACCTCGTTGCTCAGTCTATCGCCGAGCAGCTCGAGGGCCGCGTTGCCTTCCGTCGCGCTATGCGCAAGGCTGTCCAGTCCGCCCGCAAGGCCGGCGCTAAGGGCATCCGTATCCAGTGCTCCGGTCGTCTCGGCGGTGCCGAGATGGGCCGTCGTGAGTGGTACCGCGAGGGTCGCGTGCCTCTGCACACCCTCCGTGCCAAGATCGACTACGGCACGGCTGTCGCCAGCACCACCATGGGCGCTTGCGGCGTGAAGGTCTGGATTTACCTGGGCGAGAAGCTCCCGGGCCAGCCTGTTCCCAACCCTGCACTCGAGGGCTCTTCCCGTCCTCGTCGTCGTAACTCCGAGAGGAGGGGTCAGTAGTGCTTGCCCCTAAGCGTATTCTTCACCGCAAGGTGCAGCGTGGCTCCATGAAGGGCCAGGCCAAGGGTAATACCGAGCTGCATTTCGGCGAGTTTGGTATCCAGGCTCTCGAGGCCCATTGGATCACCAACCGTCAGATCGAGGCCGCTCGTATTGCCATGACCCGCTACATGAAGCGTGGCGGTCGTGTCTACATCACGATCTTCCCCGATAAGCCCATCACCAAGAAGCCTGCCGAGACTCGCATGGGTTCTGGTAAGGGTAACCCCGAGGAGTGGGTGGCCGTCGTCAAGCCCGGCCGCATCATGTTCGAGGTCAAGGGTGTTCCCGAGGAGGTCGCTCGCGAGGCTCTGCGTCTTGCGCAGCACAAGCTCCCCATCAAGACCAAGATTGTTGCTGCCAAGAACGCTGAGCAGCGCATCGAGAAGGAGATGGCTGAGGAGGCCGCTCTCGAGGCCAAGTGGGCTGCTGAGGACGCCGCCGCCGCCAAGGAGGAGAACTAATGAAGCCCGCAGAGATTCGTGAGCTCTCGGACGCTCAGCTCGTTGAGAAGCTGAAGGAAATGCGCGCCGAGCTCTTTAACCTTCGTTTCCAGATGGCCACCAGCCAGCTGGACAACACCGCTCGCGTCAACACCGTGAAGAAGGACATCGCTCGCGTCCTCACGGAGCAGCGCGCCCGCGAGATCGCAGCGGAGAAGTCCGCTGTCGCCGAGTAGGACCTAAGGAGAGAACATGACTGATTCGCGTAACTCGCGTAAGGTCCGTACGGGTGTCGTTACCTCCGTCTCCGGTGCCAAGACCATTGTTGTCACCATCACCGAGCGCAAGCGTCACCCCAAGTACGGCAAGATGATGACCAGCTCCAAGAAGCTGCACGCTCACGACGAGGAGTGCACGGCTGGCGTGGGCGACACCGTCCGCGTTATGGAGACCCGTCCTATGTCCAAGATGAAGCGTTGGCGCCTCATCGAGGTCGTCGAGCGCGCTAAATAAGCAGTCGCTCTTACGACTTGTACGTTTCCGAAGATGTGCGTATGCCTGGCTTGCATACCACAGGCCGTATAAAGGCAGCGCACCTCTCTTCGGTTCTTAGTTCGGAGGAACATCTACCATGATTCAGATGCAAACCATGCTGAACGTCGCCGACAACTCCGGCGCTCGCAAGATTCGCTGCATCAAGGTGCTTGGCGGTTCCAAGCGTCGTTATGCAGGCATCGGCGATGTGTTCATCGGTGCTGTCCAGGAGGCTACCCCTGGCGCCAACGTCAAGAAGAAGGACGTTGTCCGTTGCGTCGTCGTTCGCACCGTTAAGGAGATCCGCCGCAAGGATGGCTCCTACATTCGCTTTGATGAGAACGCCTGCGTTGTCATCAACAACGATGGTTCGCCCGTCGGCACCCGTATCTTCGGGCCCGTCGCTCGCGAGCTTCGTGACAAGAAGTACATGAAGATCGTCTCGCTCGCTCCCGAGACCCTGTAGTTAGGGGAGATATATGTATATCAAGAAGGGCGATAAGGTCCAGGTTCTCTCTGGTAAGGATCGCGGCAAGCAGGGCGTTGTCCTGCGTGCTCTCCCCGCCGAGAACAAGGTCGTTGTCGAGGGCGTTTCGGTCGTCAAGAAGGCCGTCAAGCCCAACGCTGCCAACCAGCAGGGCGGCATCGTTTCGCAGGAGGCTCCTATCGACGCCTCCAACGTCAATCTCGTTTGCCCCGAGTGCGGTAAGGTTACCCGCGTCGGTCACGAGAAGGACGGCAAGAACAAGCTGCGCGTCTGCAAGAAGTGCGGCCACAAGTTCTAAGCTGCCCGCAACATCAAGTTGCTAGCAAAGGCCCGGATGCCCCACGGCACCCGGGCCTTTTTCTATCCCTACTCATTGGGGACAGACTTAAATGAGTGGCCGTTGAAATGCCGGCACCTGGGGGCGTTCATTTTCTGTCGGCAGCTGGGGACGACCATTCATTGGGGACAGACTTAAATGACCAGTCGTTGGGGGGACAGTCTCTATGTGCCGGCAGTTTGGGACGATCCTTTGATGTCTGATGCCCCCAGAGGGGTGAAGTAATACAGCTGGGTCTGTCTTTTAGGGCTTTGGTGTTCCGCCCCTTTATGTTTCACAAGGATCGTCGCATGCGCATTTACGCGCATAGCCTTGCGCGACAATGCGCATAGCCGCGCAAACATCTGCCAACTATGGCTAAATAATGACCGATAAGCAAATAAATACGCAAACACGAGCAGATACGCGCGCAATTGTGCGACTATAGGTTTGTTAGAAATGAAGGACTTCCGATGACTCAGGAGGCACATCATGGCAGATTCCAAACAGGCTCCGCTCGACGCCGAAGCAGCCGCAAAAGCAGCGTTCACTTCGGTCCAGGACAAGCCATTCCCCGATGATATCTTTACGGCTCCCGAGCTTCGTTGGGCTGTGATCGGGTGCGGCGTTATCGCCAACCAGATGGCCCAGTCTCTCGCTCTTGCCGGTCGCAAGCTTGCGGGCGTCGCCAACCGCACGCTGTCCAAGGCTCAGGCTTTTGCCGAGCAATATGGCATCGAGAAGGTCTATGAAACGGTCGAGGACCTCTACGCCGATCCTAACATTGACGCAGTCTATATCACCACGCCGCACAACACGCATATCACCTACCTGCGAGCCGCTCTGGCAGCTGGTAAGCACGTACTCTGCGAGAAGGCCATTACCCTCAACTCTGCCGAGCTCGACGAGGCCCGTGCCATCGCCGACGAGCACAACGTGGTCCTTATGGATGCCACCACGGTGCTCCACATGCCCTTGTATCAGGAGCTGCGCCGCCGCATGGATGCCGGCGACTTTGGACGCATGAACCTCGCCCAGCTCAACTTTGGCAGCTACAAGGAGTACGGCGACCTGACCAACCGCTTTTTCAATCGCAACCTTGCTGGCGGTGCCATGCTCGATATTGGCGTCTATGCCCTGTCCGTCATGCGCCTCTTTATGGCAAGCCAGCCCGCTGAGGTCGTTTCGCTGGGCAACACCTGCGAGACTGGCGTTGACGTCGCGGGTGGCATCGTCTGCCGAAATGCCGAGCAGCAGCTGGGCGTCGTGAGCCTTACGCTCCACTCCAAGCAGCCCAAGCGCTCGGTCATCAGCTTCGACAAGTGCTACATCGAGGTCAATGAATATCCGCGTGCCGATCACGCGACCATCGTGTGGACTGCGGACGGCCACCGCGAGGAGGTCCACGCCGGCACCGAGGCTTACGCCCTGTGCTATGAGATGGCCGACCTGGAGAAGGCCGTTGCCGGCGACGACTCCAAGCGCGAGCTGCTGGATTATGCTTCTGATGTTATGGAGCTTATGACCAAGCTCCGCGCCGACTGGGGAGTTGTGTACCCCGAGGAGGAGTAAGCGATGCTTGCGGAAGATAGGCTCAACGCGATCGTGTCGATGGTGCAGCAGGCCGGCTCGGTTACCGTGCCGGAGCTTGCCGAAGCCCTGGGCGTGACGGCGTCTACCATTCGGCGCGACCTGCAGACGCTCGACCGAGCTCATCGCATCGCCAAGGTCCACGGTGGAGCGACGAGTCTTGAGCGCGCGCACGTGACGCGCGACCTAACGCTTAATGAGCGCAGCGACCTCCATAACGACGACAAGGAGCGTATCTGCGCCCGTGCGGCGGCGCTTGTGGAGCCCGAGAGCTTTGTATACATCGACTCGGGCTCGACGACGCTCAGGCTCATCGAGCATCTTCCACACCTTGAAGATGTCACCTATGTGACCGATTCCGTGCTCCATGCTCAGCACCTTGCTTTGCGCGGCATGCGTACCGTGGTGTTGGGCGGCGAGCTCAAACCCGAGACCGAGGCGCTCGTTGGCCCCGATGCCTTGGCAACCTTAGACCGCTACAACTTCAACTGTGGCTTTTGGGGCTCTAACGGCATTGCCGCCGAGCAGGGCTTCACGGCGCCCGATATCGAGGAAGCACAGGTCAAGCGTATCTCGATGCGCCATACCGCCAAACGCTTCGTAATCTCGGACGCCAGTAAATTTGGCATGGTGGCGCCCGTCAAGTTCGCGGACTTCCGCGACGCAACGATTATTACCGCAGGCGAGGTCCCCGCCAAGTACCGGGCAATGGACAACGTCATCACTGTCTAACAGCGAGACAAGGCCAAAACCACCACGAAGGTGCCTGTCCCCATTGTGGTGGTTAGTAACGAAAACCGAGTAGTTTTCTCAATAGAAAAGCGGCAACGTCCATCACGGGCGTTGCCGCTTTCGTTGTCTGCCGGTTTGTCTAAGTCTGTAACAACTGGACCGTTAAAAGTGGGCTAGGTGTTACAGATTGAGATACTTCCGAACCGCGCCGTCCCTTTGTCTCAATCTGTAACATCTGGGACTGATTTTGCCGAGCTACTGTTACAGATTGAGATTTTCCCTTAAGGGGGATTTGAATGTCTCGATCTGTAACAGATAGACCGGAAAATGGGTTCTAACTGTTACAGATCGAGACGTTTTGGGACCGCGGTTGAACCATTGCGGCAAAACCACCACAAAGGTGCCTGTCCCCATTGTGGTGGTTTAGGGCTCCCAGGGGCAGGGGGCTTCGATGTGGATGTGCTCGCCGGTTACGGGATGCGTGAAGGACACGCTGTGGGCGTGGAGCATCAGGCCGCAGGGGCGCGGCGTTCCGTACAGGTCGTCGCCAACCAGGGGATGATGCTCGCTTGCCAGGTGCACACGGATTTGGTGCTTGCGGCCGGTGAGCAACTCGACATCGATATACGAGCGCGCGGGCAGGCCACGACGGCTCTTAAGACGTTTGAGCACCTTCACGCGAGTTTGAGACGGCTTGCCGCTGGCGCCGACGCGCATCTTTCGGCTGTCGTGACGGTCGCGGGCGATGGGCTTGTCGATGAGCTTCTCGTTCCAGTCGATCTTGCCCTCGGCCAGCGCCAGATAGTGCTTTTCGAAGGCGTGGTCGATCACCATCTGGTCAAAGGCGGGCTGCGTCTGTTTGTCGAGCGAAAACAACACCACGCCGGTGGTGTTGCGGTCCAGGCGGTTGAGCGGCTGCATGTCGGTCGCGGCAAAGCCGTCACCCATCGCCAGCAGCAGGTCGCTGGCGTAGTCGGTGAGCGTGCGCTCGCCGGTGCCGTCGCCGTGGACGATCATGCCGGCGGGCTTGTCGATGGCCATGAGCCAGGCGTCGCAGTAAAGGACTTGAGGTTCTTCGTTCACGTGTAAGCCTTTCGGTTAGCTGATTCCCACAAACATGCAGCCCGAGGTCGCCCCGCGCAGGCGGGCGGCGGGCTTGCGGCCGGCCTGCGCTGCTTCGACGGCACGACGGACGCGGGCGACGGCACGGCCCACCTCATCCGCCTCGAGCAGCGTTCCGTCCACCATGAGACGACGCACGCCGGCATCGAGCAGCTGAGCAACCTGCGGCGTGAGGTCGATGGGGTAGGCATCGTACAGGCGAGAGCGGCCGTGAGTGTCGGTGCGGACGGGCATGACCTTGCCGTCGATATTCTTGAGCGAGAGCTTGCGGGCACGCAGGCGGCAGTTGGCACAATCGTGGATGCAGCCGTTGGCAACCTGCAGAATGCAATGCTCGCTCGTCATGACGCGCGGGCGGCCAAAGACGGTGATGCCCAGAGCCGCGGGCGCGGTGGCGCCGAGCGAGACAATCTCGTCGAGCGTGATCTCGGGCGAGAGCCAAAACGCACCGGCTCCGCGCTCGGCAAGCGCCTCCATGCAGGGCGTGTTGTGCACCGGCAGGCAAGAGCGAATCTCGGCCGTGGCGCCGGCATGCGCGGCTACGGCGAGCTCGGAGATATTGCCGACGGCGACGGTGGCTCCGGCATTGATCCAGGGATCGACGCGCTCGTGGTCGACGGTGCGGCAGACCTCGTCGAGTACGGGCACGATACCCTGCTCAAATGCATCGGCAGGGGAGAGTCCGACAGTCTCGAGCGCGTCGGTGGTCATATAGATGCGCGCGGCGCCCTCGGCGCGAGCTGCCTCGGCGGCTTCGAGCGTGGTGACGGTGGCGCAGATATGCGGCTCGTCGCGGTAATGCTCGGGCATGGCGTGCGTACATTTGTCGAGTACCGGCAACTCAAGCGTTTTCGCGCGCTCCTCGTACGGCGCCAGAATGGCCTCCTCCAATGCTTTACAGGCGGCGGCGCGCACCTTGTGCACGGCGGAGAAGCCCATACCGCAGCCGGCGTCGAGCGAAACGTCAAAGCTCGCGGCCTCAAAGGGCGAGGAGCCCATGCGGCCTACATGCTCAACCAGATCGGACGCTTCGACGGCGCGGGTCTTGGCGGCCTCGACGGTAAAGCCGGTCGCAGCGGCAGCGAGCGTGGGGTCGTCGCAGCAGGTGAGCGTCACGGTAAACGGCTCGCCCAGACGCGCCACGACGGTCACGTCTACGGCGCGGCGGCGCAGCACATCGCGTTTGAGCGCGGCGCCGGCGGCGTCGATAGCGCGCTGGCTTCGAATCACGCGTACACGGCAACCCTCGGGCATGCTACGGGGCACGCGGCACTCGATGATGTCGCCGGCAGCGGCATCCTCGGCGGCAATGGTGGTCAGGAACTGGTCAAACTCATCGTCGTGACGAAGCTCCAGCAGGTCACCCTTGCCCACGGGCTCAAACAGCTCAATGCGGGCGATGGCAGCGCGGCGACGGCGGTCGTCGGGCTTGAGCCCGCGCACATCGCGGTTGGACAGGCGGCTGCCGAGCACCGTGCCCACGATCTGGCCGCGGTTGTTGGAACGCTCGTAGCTCATCATCTCGTCACCCGAGGTACCGTCTTGGTAGGCGTGCGTAAAGTCGCGGTTGAAGCAGCGTTTGAGCTGGCGCTGGCGGGCGGCGTCCTCGTCCTTATCTACGGCGACCCCGGCCAGCATGTCATCAATCTGATGACGATACACGTCGACGATGGAATATACGTAATCGGGGGCTTTCATGCGGCCTTCGAGCTTGAGCGATGCGGCGCCGGCGTCATACAGACGGCGAACGAGCTGCGAAGTATTGGTGTCGCGCGGGCACAGCGCGCGCTCGCGACCGGCAGGGGAGAGCGAGCGGCCGTTCTCGTCAATCAGCTCGTAAGGCAGGCGACAGGGCTGAGCGCACATGCCGCGGTTGGCCGAGCGGCCCGCCATGGCAAAGCTCGACAGCAGGCACAGGCCCGAGTAACAAAAGCAGATGGCGCCGTGGCTAAAGACCTCAAGGTCAACGTCGGGCGCGGCATTGTGAATGGCAGCGATTTCGTCGATGGAGAGCTCGCGCGAGAGGGTCACGCGGTCGGCGCCCTGCTTGCGGCACCAGATAGTCCCACGGTCATCATGGATGTTCGCCTGGGTCGAGATGTGTGTCTCGATGCCGGGCATGGTGCGCTTGACCTCAAAGAACAGGCCCCAGTCCTGGATAATGAAGGCATCGGCGCCCAGCGTGGAGCAGCGGTGGATGAGTTGCAACGCATCGCCCATCTCGGACTGCTTGATGACGATGTTGACCGTGACGTAGACGCGCGAGCCGGCCAGATGCGCGGCGCGGCAGGCCTGCTCAAAGGCCTCATCGGTAAAGTTGGTTGCCTTGCGGCGGGCGTTGAAGCTGCCCATGCCGCAGTAGATGGCGTCTGCCCCGGCAGCGAGTGCGGCGGCAAAGGGCTCGGGGCCTCCGGCGGGGGCCAAAAGCTCGGGCCTGCGGTTGGTGGTTCGACTGGCGGTTGCGGTCATATCCTGCCTTTCAAAATGCTCAGATATTCAAAAGTATAGTGGCGTCGCTGCGGTGGGCGACGCCCGTGCTCCAAGCTGGATAAAGTCCTCAGCAGCTTGGACTGGCTGCTCCACATGAGAACCGTTCAGCGGTTCGGGGAAACCGTTGGGCGATAAAATATTCTCGCAACGTGATAATAATCTTGCATTGCGCGGAAACCTTGAGTACTATCCCAAATCAAGCGCGGTGTTCAGACCGAATTGTGCCTCCCGGTGTGAACGCCGCGCTCACGCTCTCTATCTGATCGTAAGGAGAAAAACATGAGCAAGACCGTCGTGTCTTCCGATAACGCACCTGCAGCCATCGGCCCGTATTCCCCCGGCATCCAGACCGGCAACATGGTGTTCCTGTCCGGCCAGCTGGGCATCGACCCCGCAACCGGCAAGATGCCCGAGGGCGTCGAGGCCCAGGCTAAGCAGTCCCTTGCTAACGTCGAGGCCCTGCTGACCGCTGCCGGCGCCACCTTTGCCGATGTCGTTAAGACCACGGTCTATCTGGCCGACATTGCCGACTTCGCTGCCGTGAACGAGATCTACGCCTCCAAGTTCGAGGCTCCGTTCCCCGCGCGCAGCGCTTTCCAGGTTGCCGCCCTTCCGGCCGGCGGTCTGGTTGAGATTGAGGTCGTCGCCGCTCTCTAAGGGGTTGGCAACAACTAAACATGACATGCAAAAAGACCCTGCAGTGCGTGTGAACTGCAGGGTCTTTTGTCAAGCGATGCGACAAAAATGATCCGTTTTCCTCCGTCCCCAAGGAGTCAGCGGGTTAGCCTTCCTTGCGGACTTTTTGCAGGTAGCGGTAGACGCTGGGCTCCGAGATGCCCAGCGCGGTGGCGGCGCAGGCTACGGCGCCCTTGAGCATGAACACTCCGTTGCCGTTGAGGTGGCGAATGACTTCCACGCGGTCGCTTTGACCAAGCGACGTCACATCCAGCCCGCGAGCGCTCAGCAGCTCGGAAATACTGCGGTCGATGAGCTCCTGCGTGGACTCCGAAAGGCTTTCGACCTCGATGGGGGAGGGCTCGGTGCGTGCGGGAGCGGCGTCAAAGCAGGCCATAAGCTGCTGGGCCATGGCACTGATGTTGCGCACGGCCGAAAGATCGGTGTTGACGCAGAGCATGCCGACGATCTCGCCGTCCTCGCGAATGAAGTACGTCGCCGACTCCAGCGTCTTGCCACCGGCACCGCGGCCTTCGTAGCCCGTAATGAACGGCAGATCGCGATATTTACCATCGTGCATGATCTTGAGTGCCAGATCGGTGGCGGGACCGCCGACCTTACGGCCGCTCACGATGCCGTTGCGAATATCGACGATGGCGTGGTCGGGATCCGAGAAATCGTGCAGCACGATTTCGCTGTTCTTACCGAGTACCTGCTCCAGGAAATCGACCATCGGCAAAAAGCGGCGTACGGTCTCGTTCACGGGCAACTCCTTTGGGTTCTATCGAAGTGTTCATAACAATTTTTTATCATGGTAACACGGTGTCTATTGACTCGTATATCCGCAGGTACATTGCGTAATACAGACGAACGGTAGGAATTTAGCGGTAAACGGTTGACCAAAAGAAAAGTAAGATGTCATTTTGACCAGACACTTTCCTGACCTGCGGAAATGCATTATCTCAGCTGAAGAATAGTCTGATAACAAAAAATTATTATTGAGAATGAGAATCATCTTTAATACGATATGCAACGAAGGCACAACCTCAACCCCGCACTGCGTCACAATAGAGCGTTAGATGCGAAAACAACTATTTCGAGGATTGGTGGTCAAATGACCCAGGAGACGGTTACGAACGGCACTGAAGCCCTGTTCACTCGCGAAGGCATGCCGCCCGTTAAGGAAATGATCCCGTGTGCCCTTCAGCATGTACTGGCATCGTTTGCCGGCATCATTACCCCGGCGGTCATCATGGCCGGCGTCTACGGCTTTAATAGCCAGCAGAGCACCGACATCATTCAGGTTGCACTCATTCTTTCGGCGATCGACACGGCCCTTCAGGCCTTCGCTCCCTTCCGTCGCATTGGCGGCGGCCTGCCCATCGTCATGGGCGTTTCGTTCGCGTTCCTGCCGGCCCTTCAGGCCATGGGCGCCTCGGGCTTTAGTTTTGGCGCGCTGCTGGGCGGCGAGATCGTTGGCGGTGCCGTCGCGGTCCTCTTTGGTCTGGCCTACAGCAAGATTAAGTGGCTGTTCCCGCCCGTCGTGACCGGCACGGTCATCTTCTCCATTGGCGTCTCTCTCTATCCCACGGCCGTCAAATACATGGCCGGTGGCATGGGCACGCCGTTGTGGGGCACCCCGCAGGCATGGTGCGTCGCTCTTATCACCTTCGCCGTCGTCTTCGCGCTCGCCAACTTTGGAAAGGGCACGCTCAAGCTGGGATCCGTGTTCTTTGGCATGATCGTTGGCATGATCGTTTCGATCCCCTTTGGCATGATCGACTTCTCCAGCGTCGCCACCGCTCAGGTCTTCGCTCTTCCCAAGCTCATGCCCTACGCGCTCGAGTTTGATCCCGAGGTCTGCATTACCCTCGCCGTCGTGTTCCCCATGGTTGCCATCCAGGTTATCGGTGACGTCTCCGCCGCCTGCCTGGGCTCCATCGACCGTATGCCCACCGAGCGCGAGCTTTCCGGCGCTATCGTGTCCCAGGGCCTCACTTCTATGGTCGGCGGCCTGCTGGGCGGTCTTCCCACCAGCGCCCTTGGCCAGAACGTGGGCATCATCTGCTCCAACAAGGTCGTCAACAAGTGGGTCTTTGTGATCATCGCGGCCGTCTTTGCCATCGCCGGTCTGTTCCCGCAGCTCTCTGCCGTGCTCTCCGCCATCCCGCAGCCTGTTATCGGCGGCGCGACCGTCGGCGTCTTTGGCACCATCACCATGAACGGTGTGCGCATGTTCACCCGCGAGGGCCTCACGCAGCGCACCACCACCATCGTCGGCACCTCCGTTGTCTTTGGCTTGGGTATCTGGATGGCCAGCGGTTGCCTTGCCGGCGAGGGCATGCCCACCTGGGTGTCCACCGTCATCGGCTCCAACGCCGTAACCCCCACCGCCATCATGGCCATCGTGCTCAACCTGATCCTTCCGCAGACGCCGGTCGTGGCTCAGCACATCGATGCCGCCAAGGATGCCGCTGTGAATCTGGTCCTGCCCGAGAGCAAGAAGTAACCAATTCGGTGCTATTCGCCGGCGGACGCATCGCCTCGTCCGCCGGCGCCATGCGGCGCCAAGCCGCACTTCAAAGGGCTCGTCCCTTTGGTGAAGCGTTGACGGGAGAGGGCCCGTTTCCGGTGTAGGCCGGCGCTTCGCACTTCCGCCATGTCAGAGGTGTCAAACCCCGCCCCTGATGTTGAAGGGAGCATTTATGCTTCTGGTCGCTAACGGTTCCGTCTTTACCCGCAACGCTCAGACTCCGTTCATTCCCAACGGTGCGGTCGCCATTGACGGAGATACGATCGTCGAAGTGGGCCCCGAGCGCGAGCTCAAGGCCAAGTACCCGGATGCCGAGTACGTCGACGCCCAGGGCAACCTCATCATGCCCGGACTTATCAACTGCCACACCCACATCTACTCGGGTCTGGCCCGCGGCCTTGCCATTAAGGGCTGCAACCCCACCAACTTCCTGGAGAATCTTGAGCAGCAGTGGTGGAAGATCGACGACAACCTGACGCTCGACGGCACCAAGGCCAGCGCCTATGCCACGATTCTGGATTCCATCCGCGACGGCGTCACCACGATCTTCGATCACCATGCGAGCTTCTGCGAGATTCCGGGCAGCCTCTTTACCATTAAGGACGCCGCTCAGGAGCTGGGCATGCGTTCGTGCCTGTGCTACGAGGTCTCCGACCGCCGCGGTCAGGAAAAATGCGACCAGGCCATTGCCGAGAACGCCGAGTTTGCCCAGTGGGCCGCCAAGGAGCGTCGCGATAACGACAACCACATGATCGCCGCCATGTTTGGCGGTCACGCCACCTTTACGCTTTCGGACGAGACCATGGACAAGATGGCCGAGGCCAACAACGGCCTGACCGGTTTCCACATCCATGTGTGCGAGGGCATGAATGACGTGTGGGACTCCCGCCTCAACCGCGGCGGCATCAGCCCCGTCGAGCGCCTGCTGCAGCACAACCTGCTCGGTCCCGACACCATGCTCGGCCACTGCATCCACGTGACACCTGCCGAGATGGACATCGTCAAGGAGTCCGGCACCTGGCTCGTCAACAACCCCGAATCCAATATGGGCAACGCCGTGGGCTGTGCCCCCGTGCTCGAGTTCTTCCGCCGCGGCATTCCCGTGTGCATGGGCACCGACGCCTACACTCACGATATGCTCGAGAGCCTTAAGGTCTTCCTGATCATTCAGCGCCACAACGCCGCTATGCCCAACGTGGGCTGGTGCGAGGCCATGACCATGCTGTTCGAGAACAATGCCAAGATGGCGAGCAAGTACTTCGATCGCAAGCTTGGTGTGCTCGAGGCCGGCGCTGCCGCCGACGTCATCGTTATGGACTACAAGCCTTTTACGCCGTTGAGCGAGGAGAACATCGACGGCCACATGCTCTTTGGCATGATGGGCAAAAACTGCCGCACCACCATCATCAACGGCCGCGTCCTGTACAAGGATCGCGAGTTCGTTGGCATTGATGAGGACAAGATCAACGCGTGGACCATGGCCGAGTCCAAGAAGCTCTGGAGCACGCTCAACGATCGCGCCTACTAATTACAAGTAGATTCGCGCGCGTCGGATGTTTCGCCGCATCCGACGCGCGTATAGGCGACCTCCGCGGGGTCGCCGGCGCTGTGCTAGCGCTACACCGTATTTGCGCCCGCCGCGCGGTCTCGCCGGGCGTTACAGAGAGGAGCTCACTATGAGCGACATCATGAGGCCGATCCCGTTTTCGCAGCTGATGAACTGGATCATCGAGGAGCACAAGACTCAGGGCGCCGTCTTTGGCGTGCGCAAGATGGTCACGACCAACCAGGAGGGCGCGCTTCCCATTTTTGACGAGCGCATCGAGACTCCGTTTGGCCCGGCCGCCGGCCCCAACACGCAGCTTGCCCAGAACATCGTGGCATCCTACGTGGCCGGTTCCCGCTTCTTTGAGCTCAAGACCGTTCAGGTTATGGACGGCGAGGAGCTCTCCAAGTGTGTGAACAAGCCCTGCATCGTGGCGCAGGACGAGTGCTATAACTGCGAGTGGTCGACCGAGCTCGAGGTTCCGCAGGCCTTTGCCGAGTACGTGAAGGCATGGTTTGCCTGCCACCTCATCGCTCGCGAGTACGGCCTGGGCAGCCCGGACGGCTTTGTCTTCAACATGTCCGTGGGCTATGACCTCGAGGGCATCAAGAGCCCCAAGGTCGACGCCTACATCGAGGGCATGAAGGACGCCAGCGGCTCCGAGGTTTGGAATGAGTGCCGCACGTGGGCGCTCGCTAACCTGGACAAGTTTGAGCATGTTGACGCCGCGTTTGTCGAGTCCATCCCGGCGCGCGTCTCCAACTCCATCACCGAGTCTACCCTGCACGGCTGCCCGCCGGCCGAGATCGAGCGCATCGCGACCTATCTGATCACCGAGAAGGGCCTCAACACCTACATCAAGTGCAACCCCACGCTGCTGGGCTATGAGTTTGCACGTCAGCGCCTCAACGAGCTGGGCTTTGACTACATCGTCTTCGATGACACGCACTTCCGCGAGGACCTGCAGTGGGCCGATGCCGTGCCCATGTTCGAGCGCCTGATTGCCCTGTGCGCCGAGCGCGGCCTGGAGTTTGGCGTCAAGCTCACCAACACCTTCCCCGTCGACGTGACGAGGAACGAGCTGCCTTCCACCGAGATGTACATGTCCGGCCGTTCGCTGTTCTCGCTGACCATCGAGGCTGCCCGTCGCATTACCGAGCAGTTCGATGGCAAGCTGCGCATCAGCTACTCCGGCGGTGCTACGGTCTACAACATCCGCGCCCTGTACGATGCCGGCATTTGGCCCGTCACCCTGGCGACCGACGTGCTCAAGCCCGGTGGCTACGAGCGCTTTAGCCAGATGGCCGGCGAGTTTACCGACCTGGATGGCAAGCCGTTCGCGGGTGTCTCTCTCGAGGCTGTGACTGCGATCCAGACCGACTCACTCACCAACCCGCTCTACAAGAAGCCGCTGCGTCCGCTGCCCGACCGCAAGGTCGCCGGCAAGAGCCCTCTTTCCGATTGCTTTACCACGCCGTGCCGCACGAGCTGCCCCATCCAGCAGGATATTCCCGCCTACCTGGCGGCCGTTGACGAGGGCCGCTACGAGGACGCACTCAACATCATCATCGAGCGCAACGCCCTGCCGTTCATTACCGGCACCATCTGCCCGCATCCCTGCGGCCGTGCCTGCGAGCGTGCGTTCTACGAGCCCGAGGGCGCCCAGATTCGCGCCAGCAAGCTCAAGGCCGCCCGCGAGGCCATGACCGCCGTGCTGCCCAAGCTGCGCGCCCAGGCCATCGCCAACGACGGCGAGCGCAACGTTGCCGTTATCGGCGGCGGCCCGGCCGGCCTGGCGACGGCGTTCTTCCTGACGCGTGCCGGCGTGCCCGTCACCATCTTTGAGGCCCGCGATTCGCTCGGCGGCGTGGTCCGTCACGTGATTCCCGAGTTCCGTATCGCGAGCGACGATATCTCCCACGATGCCGAGCTCTGCCTAGCCTTTGGCGCCAAGGTGCAGCTCAACGCTCGCGTTGATTCCATTGACGAGCTCAAGGACCAGGGCTTTACCGACGTGGTCGTGGCCACCGGTGCCTGGATGCCCGGCTCTGCGGGCCTGGGCGAGGGCGCCGAGCTCGACGTGCTGGAGTTCCTCGAGGCCGCCAAGAAGGGCGAGAAGCTCGAGCTGGGCGAGGACGTCGTGGTCATTGGCGCCGGCAACACCGCCATGGACGCGGCCCGCGTGGCCAAGCGCCTGGCCGGCGTGAAGAACGTGCGCCTGGTCTACCGCCGCACCAAGAAGCAGATGCCCGCCGATGAGGAAGAGCTCGATCTTGCTCTTGCCGACGGCGTTGAGTTCTGCGAGCTGCTGGCACCTAAGGCACTCAACGGCGCCGTGCTGACCTGCGATGTTATGGAGCTTGGCGAGCCGGATGCAAGCGGCCGCCGCAGCCCCGTCGCCACGGGCGAGACTGTTGAGCTTCCCGCCACCACGGTGATCTGCGCCGTGGGCGAGGGCATCGACGCCAGCCTGTACGATGCCGCGGGCGTCGAGCACGACCGTCGCGGCCGCCTTGCCGCTACCTCCACCGGCGTCGAGGGCGTCTGGGCTGCGGGCGACTGCCGCCGCGGTCCTGCCACCGTGGTCGAGGCTATCGCCGATGCCGCCGAGGTCGCCCGTGCCATCGCCGACGTGGACTTTAACAAGTACGCCGACTGCAACGAGCAGGCCGGCCGCGAGGACACTTGCTACGAGCGCAAGGGGTCGCTGTGCCGCGACAAGCGCAACTGCACCAAGACCCGCTGTCTGGGCTGCGGCTCGGTGTGCGAGGTCTGCTGCGACGTGTGCCCCAACCGCGCCAACGTGGCCGTTAAGGTGCCGGGCCTGGCCAAGCATCAGGTCGTCCATGTCGACGGCATGTGCAATGAGTGCGGCAACTGCGCCGTGTTCTGCCCTTACCAGGAGGGTCGTCCCTACAAGGACAAGCTCACCCTGTTCTGGAGCGAGGAGGACATGGAGAACTCCGAGAACGAGGGCTTCCTGGCCGTGGACGAGGACCACTTTAAGGTTCGCGTCGCCGGCACGGTCCGCACCGTCTCGGTCGATGCCGTCAACACCGGTCTTCCCGAGGCCGTCCGCCTGACCATCAGGGCTGTGCGCGACAACTATTCGTACCTTCTTAAGAAATAGGCGAGTCTCTTATGGCCAAATCCATTCAACATAACGTGGCCTACGTTGCCTGCGGAAGCGGTTGCGCCTCCGCAGGCGGCGACGCCCACTGCAGCGAAGGCTGCATTGGCTGTGGCGCCTGCGTCACGGCCTGCCCCCACGGCGCCATTGCGCTGGTCGATGGCATCGCCCGCGTGGACCGCTCCAAGTGCACGGGCTGTGGCCTGTGCGGCATGGCGTGCCCGCAGCGCGTGATTGCCTTCGTCCCCGGCTACCAGAACATTCTGGTGCGCTGCAACAACACCGATAAGGGCGCCATTGCGCGCAAGGTCTGCGACACGAGCTGCATCGGTTGCGGTATGTGCGCCAAAAAGTGCCCTGCCGGCGCTATCCGCATCGAGGACAACTGCGCCCATATCGACGGCGTGGACTGCCTGTCGTGCGGCATGTGCGCCGTCGTCTGCCCGCATGGCGCCATCCACGACCGCACCGGCATCGCCGCCGGCGTGTAGAAGGGAATCACCATGGCACAGGAATTCACTTTTACCGTTAACGGCGTCGAGTGCACGACGACTCAGAACAAGCCACTGCTGCGCTATCTGCGCGACGACCTGCACATTCACTCCGCCAAGGACGGCTGCTCCGAGGGCGCCTGCGGCACCTGCACCATTCATGTGGACGGTGCGGCCGTCAAGGCGTGCGTGCTGACCACCGCTCTTGCCGCCGGCCGCAACATCGTGACCGTCGAGGGCCTGCCCGAGGACGTGCGCGAGGCCTTTGTGTACGCCTTTGGCGCCGTGGGCGCCGTGCAGTGCGGTTTTTGCATTCCCGGCATGGTCATGGCGGGTGCGGCGCTCATCGCCGAGGACCCCGAGCCCACCGAGGAGCAGATCAAGTACGCCATCCGCGGCAATGTCTGCCGTTGCACCGGCTACAAGAAGATTATCGAGGGCATTGCGCTGGCCGCTGCGGTGCTCCGCGGCGAAAAGCAGATCGACGAGGACTTGGAGCGCGGCGATGACTACGGCGTGGGCAAGCGCGCCTTCCGCATCGACGTGCGCAAGAAGGTGCTCGGCGAGGGCAAGTACCCCGACGACATCGACGAGATCGACCAGCCGGGCCTGACCTATGCCAGCGCCGTGCGCTCCAAGTATCCGCGCGCCCGTGTGCTCTCCATCGATACCTCCAAGGCCGAGGCCCTGCCCGGTGTGGTGGGCATCCTGCGCGCCGAGGACGTGCCGGTCAACCAGGTCGGCCACCTTATCCAGGACTGGGACGTCATGATCGCCCAGGGCGATATCACCCGCTGCGTGGGTGACGCCATCGTGCTGGTGGTTGCCGAGGACGAGGCGACGCTCGAAAAGGCCAAGAAGCTCGTAAAGATTGATTACGAGCCGCTGGAGCCCGTGCGCAACATTGTCGAGGCCAGGACTGCCGACGCCCCACGCCTGCACGACAGCTTCTTTGCCTTTGGCAACACGGTGGAGCTCAAGGACAATGTGTGTCAGAGCCGTCACGTGACGCGCGGCGACGCCGCCAAGGCGCTGGCGGAGAGCGCATTCACCGTGACGCAGCGCTTTACCACGCCCTTTACCGAGCATGCCTTCTTGGAGCCCGAGTGCGCCGTGGCGTTCCCGTATAAGAACGGCGTCAAGGTGCAGTCGACCGACCAGGGTGCCTACGACACGCGCAAAGAGTGTGCCCACATGTTTGGCTGGGACAACGAGCCCGAGCGCGTGGTCGTCGAGACTATGCTCGTGGGTGGCGGCTTTGGCGGCAAGGAGGACGTGTCCATCCAGCACCTGGCCGCGCTCGCCGCATATAAGTTCCAGCGTCCCGTGAAGTGCAAACTCACGCGCGCCGAGTCGCTCGCGTTCCATCCCAAGCGCCACGCCATGGACGGCACCTTTACGCTGGGTTGCGACGCCGAGGGCAACTTTACCGGCCTAGATTGCGAGATCAACTTTGACACCGGCGCCTACGCGTCGCTGTGCGGCCCGGTGCTCGAGCGCGCCTGCACGCATGCCGTCGGCCCCTACAAGTACCAGAACACCGACATTCGCGGTTATGGCTACTACACCAACAACCCGCCCGCCGGCGCGTACCGCGGCTTTGGCGTTTGCCAGTCCGAGTTTGCGCTCGAGAGCCTGATCGACTTGCTGGCAGAGAAGGTCGGCCTGGATCCGTGGGAGATCCGCTACCGTAACGCCATCGAGCCGGGCGAGGTTTTGCCCAACGGCCAGATTGCCGACTGCTCCACGGCGCTTAAAGAGACGCTGCTCGAGGTCAAGGATGCCTACTATGCGCATCCCGGACACGCCGGTATCGCCTGCGCCATGAAGAACGCCGGCGTGGGCGTAGGCCTGCCCGATGCCGGCCGCTGCAAGATTCGCATCGAGGACGGCGTGGCTGTGGTCTATGCCGCCACGTCCGACATCGGCCAGGGCTGCAACACCGTCTTTTTGCAGGACGTTGCCGAGGCATGCGGCCTGCCGCTTCGCTGCATTGCCAACGGCGAGTGCTCCACCGAGAACGCTCCCGACTCCGGCACCACGTCTGGCTCGCGTCAGACGGTCGTGACCGGCGAGGCCGTGCGCGGTGCCGCCTTCCTGCTGCGCGATGCCATGCTTGATATCGAGGCCGGCAAGTCTGCGCCCGCCGCTCCCGTGAATGCGCATGGCGACGGCGTCAAGATCGAGTACGACGACGGTCGCGCCTATCAGCTGCACACGCAGGAGCTCGTCGCCGGCCAGGGTATGCATCCTCAGGATCCCGCGGCCGCCATCAAGGCGCTCGAGGGATGCGAGTTTGGCTACGTGTACCTGGAGCCGACCGACAAGCTGGGCGCCGACGTTCCCAATCCCAAGAGCCACATCTGCTACGGCTTTGCCACGCATGTGGTCATTCTGGACGATGACGGTCGCGTGAGCGAGGTCTATGCCGCGCACGATTCCGGCAAGGTGGTCAACCCCATCTCCATCCAGGGTCAGATCGAAGGCGGTGTGCTTATGGGTATGGGCTATGCGCTTACCGAGGACTGGCCGCTCAAGGACTGCGTACCCCAGGCAAGGTACGGTACGCTCGGGCTGTTCCGTGCGCCCGAGATTCCGGATATCCACGCCATTTACGTGGAGAAGGACGAGCTGTTGCCCGTGGCATATGGCGGCAAGGGCATCGGCGAGATCGCGACGATCCCCACGGCGCCCGCCGTACAGAACGCCTATCGCGCATTCGACGGCAAGCTGCGTCCGGATCTGCCCATGGTGGATACGCCCTACAGCCGCGCCCGTCACCGCGGGTAGGGTAGGGCGCGGACGACCATTGCTGACGGGCCGTTCGCGCTCAGCATCAACTACATACGCTGCGCCTTTGGCCCCGGCTCCATCGCGAGCTGGGGCCTTTTGTTTGGAGCGGAGACAGCATCCCGGAATTCGGGCAATCCGGTGGTCAGGGGTTGAGCGAGCGTCGCGCTAAGGATGCCAAGCGTAAAACCTTCAATGAAAATGGCGTAAAAACTACATCTGTCATGGCGTAAAAACTACATTGAAAGTAGCGTAAAATCAGCATTGAGAATGGCGTAATTTCGCATATCGCGTGATAGAGAGGGACGGCCGTCTGTGGATGCACCAAAGAGATTGACCCAAAAGGGATATAGGCCCCGGCTCATAGAGGAGCGCCTCGACACCCTTATGCGGGCGTTTGGCTGTGTGGAGATCAACGGCCCCAAATGGTGCGGCAAGACCTGGACGGCGCTCTCTCGCTCGGCGAGCGTCTCCAGGCTCGATGAGCCTGCGCAGCGTGCGGCGGCAGAGGTCGACCCAAGCCTGGCGCTCATCGGCGATGCGCCACACCTGGTCGATGAATGGCAGGAGGTGCCCGAGGTTTGGGATGCCGCCCGGCGTTTCGTGGACGCGAGCGGCAACGAACGGGGGACACTTTTGCTCACGGGCTCGACCGCGCTCAAAAGCGAGGAGCGCAGCCATGTTCGTCATTCCGGCACGGGTAGGATCGCCCGTCTGTCAATGCGCCCCATGGCCCTGTGTGAGTCGGGCGACGGCGAGCCGCTCGTGTCACTGGCAAGCCTCTTTAAGGGCGAGGATTTTGCCCCTCAGCGTCGCGAGAGCACGGTGGATGACGTCGCCCGCTGGTGCTGCAGGGGCGGTTGGCCTGCAAATCTTGGGCTTTCGGAAGATCTTGCGCGAGAGACGGCAAGCCAGTACGTGCACTCGGTGCTCGACGTCAACGTGCTGGACGAGGGCATGTCGCCCGAGCTTGCACACGGCCTTTTGCGAGCTCTTGCCATGAACGAGAGCCAGGCTGTCACGTACAAGACGCTCGTAAAGGACGCCTCGTACGGTGAGGCGGGCCCCGACGAGAGGACCATCGCTGCGTACTTGGACCTCTTCAACAGGCTCAAGCTGACCGAGGACCTGTGCGGATGGGAGCCGCCCATGCGCTCGAAGGCCCGCGTTCGCGTGCGCCCCAAGCGCTACTTCTGTGACCCGTCACTTGCGGCGGCGTTGCTGGGGGCTACCCCTGAGCGGCTGCTTGGCGATATGCAAACGCTGGGGATGCTCTTTGAGAATCTCGTCCTGCGCGACATGCGCGTGTTCCTTTCCACCTACGGCGGTGTCGACAACAGTGTCCATTATTTCCGAGATGAGAAGGGCCTTGAGGTCGATCTGATCGTTGAGCACGACGGGCGCTGGGGAGCCATCGAGGTCAAGCTGAGTGATGCGAAAGCAGACGATGGAGCGAGAAATCTCAAGGCGCTGGAGAGGAAAGTGCTCTCCAATCCTGCCGCCCAGAATGCCGCGCCGGCGTTTTTGGCGGTCGTGGTTGGAAAGGGGAGCATTGCCTACACACGCGACGACGGCGTGGCGGTGATTCCCATGGCGGCACTTGGGGCGTAGTGGTTTTGCGGGCGTGCCGTGCTTCCTTTACCGAAAATCCATTTGGTAAACCAGATGCTCGCGGATAGAATAAAGTTGACGGCGGCCCAAGGGTGATAGCTGGGCAGCGCCGTTGCTTGGTCAAGAGGTCAGCGCCTTAATGGCAGCGACTTGTTATGCTTCGAATGCTGCTTGAGTGCCTCGGAAAGTTCGATAAGCGCCGTGAAGAGCGAGACCAAAGCAACCAAGAGCTCTACGAGCTCTGATGGGCTCGGGATGACCGCTGATTCAAGTCACCGGGCCTAAATCTTTTTCATGGATTTGAATAGAGCGGGCGACTCTCTTGGGGCGGTCTGCATGGCGTGCGACCGGCGCATGGCGTTGCACCTCGCTTTTGTGTCCGCACGGGCGCCTATCCTTACGGCAATGTAGCCGCTTATGTAACAAGCGGCAGTTAACGGAGAAAGGCCATGACCGTGTCAGCTGAAAAGACGCCGTGTATCTCGGCTATCGATACGACGAACTTTGCGCGCCAGATTGTGCTGGACTTTGAGTTTGCGCCGGTGCCAAAGCAGCGCCAGCGCCGTGGGCTGCGCAACGAGATTATCGAGGTCGGCGCCGTCAAGCTCGATTACCACGGCAACGTTATGGGCGAGTTCTCGCAGTTTGTGCAGACGGAATTTACCGAAGGCGTTGCGTATCCCGCCCGCGAGCTCACAGGGATATCGGCCGTGGATACCGCGATAGCCGATCCGCTCTATGTGGTGATCAAAAGGCTCAGCGATTGGATCGGTCGCTACTCCGCCCAGGTGGTTTGCTGGAGTGGGGCGGACCGGCGACAGCTTTTGACCGAGTGCCAGGCAAAGCACATCGACCTTGCCGCATTTCCTACGGACTGGGCCGACCTGCAGGCGTTTTACACCTCGATCATGGACGTGGGCAGCCACGGGTGCGTCTCTTTGAGTGACGCGGCGACGTGGCTTGGCATCGAGTTCGACGAGCCGACGGGTCACGCCCACAGCGCCCTTGCCGATGCGCGCGTGACCGCCAAGCTGCTCAAGCAGGTGATGGACGGGGACTACCGCGTGAGCCCGCGCGCCCAGGAAGTCCGCCAGCGGTGGGGGATGGGCGAGCGAGCTCAGACGCGCCTTTCTAGCAAGTGCCCCGAGCTGGGCGACCTGCTGCTGAAGCTGAAGGCGGCGGGAAGGTAGGGGCGTTAGCTGTCTGCATGGCGCGTGCCTGTCGCGTATCGTTACTCTTCCTGCTGCTTGGCAGGCAAGATGTAGACGTTCTCGGCGTCCACGGCGATCTGCGCGGGGCGGTTGTAGAGGGTGTCGATCTCCTTTACGCTCTGCTTGAACGGCGTGACGTCGGGCGTCTTTGCCTGATGGAGCTTTTCGAGGAGTTTCTCGGATTGCTTGTCGTTGAACTTTCCGATGCTCTCTCCTGCGCCTTCGAGCGCCTCGTCGATGAGTGTATGGTCGCCCACGGGGGTCTTTGCGATGGCGTGACCGAGCAATTTGCCCGCGGACGCGATACCGCCCAGCAGTGCCGCATCGACGGTGTCGACAGCCCCCGCTTCGAGTGCGTTGTAGCAGTCGGTGTAGAGCTCGCGGTACGCGATCGAATCAGCCTCGATTTTCGCAGTGGCGTCCGCGAGCTTTGCGGGCTCGAAGTTCTGGGCGAGCATGGGTTCGAGGAACAGCGAGAACGCGTGGATGTAGGTGGCGAGCTGGCAGTCTTTGAGGTAGTCGAGCACCTTGTCGAGGCGTCTGCCCAAGCCGTCTCGCACCTCGATGAACCCTTTCTTTTTCAGATCCGCCTGTGCCTGCGAGCGGAAGAGTTCCATGTCCTGCGCGGACGACTGCTTGATGTCGAGCACCTTCATATGGGCGTTTGCCATGTAGGTGGCGTTGCCGTAGTTGAGGCCGTAACCGTTGAGGATGTCTGCGAGCGTCTTGAGGTTGCCACGCATGTTGGCCTTGTCGCGCTGACGCATGTACTCGAACATTTCGTCGACGGACTCCTGGATGGAGTCGAGCTTTTGGTTTATCTGCGCGATTGCGGCTGCCATGAATAGCGATGTTGGATCGTAAGGCACCTGCGTGACGCTCGTGGCGATGTCGCCCTCGACTACGTGGAAGCGCGCCTGCCCAAGGCCCTTGGCGGCGTCGCGGTAGCCCCCTGTGAGACCGCTGCCGTCCTTGAACGTGTTGAGTTTCGACGGATCGAGCGGGCTACCATATTTGTCAGTCGCCTGGAGCAGCGTGGGCACACTCACCGTGTTGGTGACGGTGCGAAACATCGAGCGGAGCGAGGCGAACGCCACGCCGAGTTGGGGAATTCGCTCGAGCGGTAGCTTGATGGCGCCGGAGACGTCCACCCGCTTCTGAGTGAGCGCGAGGTGGATTTTGGTCGATGCGAGCTGTTTTGCCACGAGCTCCTCTCGGCCGTCGTTCGCCGAGGGTTTGGTCTCGTTGTCTGCCATAGCGCGCTCCTTGCTTACGTTGATAGTCGTGGGCATTATCTCATCGCCTGGTGGCTTGCTAGAGCGGGGTAGAGGCCGAGCGTCTGGCGAAACTCGTTAACTGATTGCATTTCAGCGGATTGGGTTGATTATAAGAGAAGGACGGCTATCCATCTGCCCTTCCCAGTTGAGTTCGCTTTGAGCTACTGTTCGTGCCTATGCTGCTTGGGCTCAAGCCTTCTCGCTGCCGTGAAGCAGGCCGTGGCCGCCATGGCCAATGCGATGCTGGCCATCCAAGTGGAGTCGCCGGTTGCAGCGAGCTTTGGTTCATCGGCTGTCGTGCGTCCCGACTTTTTTGTAGCCGCCTCGTCGGCGTCCTTTTCAGGAGTGGCAGGATCACTTTTGTTGTCGCCGGGTGAATCTACGTCGGTCTTTCCGCCCGCCTGCTCCCCTTGGGCCTTCCCCTCCACGGTGAAGGACGCATCGGTCGCCGTCCCGTCCTTCCAGACGGCCGTGACGGTGTGTCCGCCGCCGGCGAGCGTGTCCAGGTAGGACGGCCTGAGCTCGATAATCGTGCTGCCCCTGGTTGCGGTGTAGTTCTCGGCGGAGACCTCAGTTCCGTCCACGAGGAGACGCGTGAACTCATCGAGAGGACCGCTGAAGCGGAAGGTCAGACCGGCCTCGCCGTCCTTTGCATACGCCTGCCCGTCGCCCTTGGTGGCGGCATACAGCGGAGCGGTCACGTCGAAGGTGACGTCCCCCGCGTCGTCGACATCAAAGGTCTGAACGCCGGTCTTGCCGTTACGCTCGGCGTAGGCGGAGCTGTAGACGAAGGTCTCGTGGCCCGTCTTGTCGAGGACCGCGAGGGCTTGGATTTCAAACGAGCCCATCGAGAGCGACGTGGGGAACTCGATTTCGATATAGCCCCTTGCCGCATCGTAGCTGCAGCTCAACGTTTTGCGGGTCTTTAAAGAGTTCGGGTCCTCGACATAGCCGGGGTCGCCGAGGATCGGGGAGACAGACCTTACGCCGTCCGCGTCGCCTACATTGCAATAGATACGGAGGATCCCGCCGACGGGGACCCTCTTCGCGGAGATGGAAACGTTCGAGACCGTGGGCGGGTTCCGGTCGATCGCGCTGCCGGTCACCTCGAAGCACAGCTCGCTCGGGTCGCCAACCGAGAAAGTCGCGCCCGAAATGCCGTTGGCCCTGGCGTAGGAACTCTCGTACACATCGGTCTCGAACCCTAGGCCATCGGTGACCGAAAGGCCGATCAGCCTGTGCCTTCCGATCCTATTGCTGTCGAATGTGAGGTCAAACCCGTCGATAGACGAGCCTCCGTGATAATAGGCTGACGAAACAGAGCAGCCGTCGTCCGAATTCTCCCAGCCCTGCCGCAGTATGGGGGAAACGGAGCGAACGCCGTCGGCATCGGAGACGGTCCAAGAGATGTGGAAGTCGGCACCGGTTGCGACCTCCCTGCTCGAGAGCGACACGGAGGACACGGTCGGCGGGTTTTGGTCCTCGGGTCCCTCGGTCACCTCATACTCGAGGGGGTCGGTGGTGAAGGTCGGACAGTCGAGCCCCTTCTCCTCGGCATACGTCGTGTCGTAGACATCGGTAACCCATCCAAGACTATCGGTCACGCCGAGGCCGATGATCCGGTACCTGCAGGGCCGGTCGCTCGGGGAGGTGGAGATATCGAAGCCCGCGGTCGTGTTGCCGGTCGACGAGAAGGCGAGACGGGAACTGATTCAATGGTCTCCGGTATCGTTTTCGACAAGGACTTCGACTATGGGCGTGACGGACCGTACCCCGTCAGGGTCATCGACGCTATAGCCGACATGCAGCGTGGAGCCGGCCGTGACTGTCGTCGCGGATATCGTCACGTTGGAGATGCTGGGCGGGTTCGGGTCCGACGCGGCTAGGGCGGTTGAGGGCAAAGCAAGCGCTACGGTGGCGGACAGCGAGGCGAGCAGGCTAAGCGCGAAGCGCCTGGAGAATTTCAAGGAGGTCATTGGTGGTGCCGATCTTCCATAATTGTTGCAGCGATACCAGTATATCTTTGGCCCATGCTAGCCAGATGTTCTTTCCGCGAACGGCTCGTTAGTTTAGAGACGGCATATGGACGCCTGTCTCGTCCACGTTTCTCGTAAGGGCGATTATAAGGACATGAAGAGACTTTCTCGGAACAATCAATTGGGGATATCAAAGAAATGCTGGACGCCTCCTGATCGCTCAATGCCTTTGAGGTGAAATGCGGCGCATCGGCTACGTTGTTGAGATCATTTATCGAGCGATACGTCATTCCAGCTGAGGCCACCGTCATGAGGCTTCTGTTCCTACACCCCCCCGCAATCCCGCGCGCGGCACCCAACAGCGCGTACTCCCTCTCGCTCCACTGGCACAGCTCGGCAGTCTCGACGGCGTCGCGACACAGGTCCAGAAACACCTCAGCTCCCTCGCAGAAGCACTCGCGGGCAAAGTCACCCGAACCGCTTGCGACGCACGTGCCGTCGGCAAACAGCTTCCAGCTAGACAGCTCGCGCGAGTCGTCTCCAAGCAGCTTGATCTGCAGTACGTGCGGGTCGCCGGCGGTGTAGAGCTCTTTCTCGAGCGCCTGCACGGTAAAGCGCATCTGGTGGGGGAGACTGCTCTTGACCATGGCCGAGGCATAGCCGTTCGGCTTGTCCAGAAGATGCATTCGTTTTGGCTTGGCGGCTAGGTTGTGGAAGTTGCGCTCACTGCGCACAGAGAAATTGTCCATACGGACTCCTTTCATCGATGTTGGCAGGGCCACCGTGCCTCTTGGCCGGTTGGCGTCGGGATCGTGGAGCCAACTCTCTACCCCGACTCTGGATAAAACGCGCCCGCTGCTTGCGGGCACGATGGAGTCTATCAGCACGCGCGGACAAAGATCAACCCCGTGCGGCAATGAGCGCACGGGGTTGATCTGGTCTACGACCCTCAATTTTTGGCATTTGTTATTCGTCGTCTCCGTCGTTGGGATCGCCCTTGAGGGTGTTGATGTCCAGGTACTGGTTATCGTCCTCTTTTTGCTGGGTCTCCGACTCCGCTTGGGTGGGGCCGCGGAACAGCTGGAATCCCTCAAACGCAATGACGCCGAGCAGGGCAATGATAATGGCGATAAAGGCAACCTTGACTGCCTGCGGAAATTCCGAGAAACGCAGCGCCTTTTCCTCGGCGTAATAATCGGCGAAGCGCTCTTCGCCCGTGCTTTTGGTATATGCCGGCGCGGACGCGGCCTCCGGGCCATATTCCGGTGCAGGCGTGGCAGCGTACTGATCGTTGAGATAATCGCTCGATGCGGTGCCATAATCCTCGGTCTCGATGCGACCGGTGCCAGCATAGCCATCGGAATAATCGGAATATGCCGCACCGCCCTCATAGTCCGCGGCGCTCGTGTTGGCGGCAAAAAGCGGGTTAACTGGAACATCGAGCGCCGGCATGCCGGTAGAGGTCTCATCCAGATCGGTTGCAGCCCAGGAATCATGGCCAACCTGATGGGCAACGGGCTCATCGAGCCGTGTGACCGGAGGCTTGCGTGCCGCAGGAACGGGCAACTGCTGGGCGCTGTACATAACGGTGCTGTCGGCCGATTTGCCCTGCGTCGCCGCAGCGAGAAATGCCGCCGTCTCGGACGGGTCGCTTGCGGGGCGGGGAGCGGTCGTGGGCGCCGAAGTGGGTGCGGGCGTAGGCGCGGGCGTCGAAACAGGCGACTGCGCAGGAGTCGGCGCAGATGCGGACTTAGGTGCAAGTGCGGGATTGGGGCTTGACGGGCGAGCCCCGCCGCCCATGAGTTCGTCGGCGGTCCACGGGCGATCATCCATCACGTCGTCAAGGCTCAGCGAAAACAGGTCGTCTTCACCCTCATCGAACATGCGGTGCACATGTCCACCAATTGCCGGAATCAATCCGCGACCGGTGCATGATGCCTTGCTCAACGCCATTCTGTTCCATCCTTTCGAAATACTAATGACATCGATTATATGGAACTTCCCAAGCTGCTCGGTCTTGGATTCGTGCTTTCCAGAACTCGCGCCCAAAAGGGGAGGGGCAATCCAGGCGAGCGCTTACTTGTCGCCGGCCGCCGCCTTGGCCTCATTGAGGTAGCTATAGAAGCTGTACTTGGAGATGCCAAAGAACTCGCAGGCGCGCTCGCTCGACTTGGAAATGAGGAAGGCACCGCGACGGTCGAGGTAGCCAATGGCACGAATGCGCTCGTCTTTGGTCATGAGTGCCGCGGGCTTGCCCACAAACTGCTCGCACTCGTGCAGCAGGTCCTCGAGCAGGTCGCCGATGTTCTTGGTAATGGGCTCGGGCTCGGTATAGCCCGTGCCGCCGGTGCCGGTAAAGGCATCGAGCGAACGCTCAAAAGCCTTCATAAGCGTAATGTCAAAGTTGATGCCCAAAATGCCGACGGGCTTGCCCTCGTCGTTGCGGATAAAGATGGTAGAGGACTTGAGCAGCTTGCCATCGGTGGTTTTGGTGAGGTATGGCTCGCGGTCGTGCACGTCGGTGGTGCCCTCGTGCATGGACTCAAACACAATATGGCTGGGGCCGTCACCCAGTTTGCGCCCGCTGACGTGGCCGTTTTCGATCACTACGATGGAGTGGTCCACGTCCTCGGTCTCCAGATCGTGGACGACGACTTCGCAGTTGGGGCCAAATTGGAGCGCCAGACCGTGTGCGAGGCGCTTGTAAAACTCAATCTGTGACGGGGTCATGGGTGCCTTCCTAAAAATTAGTTTGGGCATACTTTGCCATAAACCACACCTGTTCGCAAATAACGAAAGCGTTGCTGCGTTATGTAACCGTTCGTCGGCGAAAAGGTACCGATTACGGCAACAAACAATTTGTTAGGTTTGCCAATCAAAAAGTGTGATAGAACAGTGCTAACAAACTTTTTGTTTGGCATCCACATAAAAGTTCAGTCGCATGAATGGGAATGGGCTGAAACGCGTATGCGGGGGCCGGCAAGAGAGGACTTAAGGAGTTCACCGTATGGCCGATAAGATCCAGTGGGCGGGCAACACGATGCCCAAGAGCGATGACAAGCACTTGGGAATCATGAGCCTCGACCACGTGAAGAAGGCCCGTGCCTTCCACCAGTCGTTCCCCCAGTACACCGTCACTCCGCTTGCCCGCCTGGACGGCCAGGCCGCGCGCCTGGGCCTGTCCAACCTGTGCGTTAAGGACGAGAGCTATCGCTTTGGCCTCAACGCCTTTAAGGTCCTGGGCGGCTCGTTTGCCATGGCCAACTACATTGCCGACGAGACCGGCAAGGACGTTGCCGAGTGCACCTTCGATTACCTGACCTCCGATCAGCTTGCCAAGGACTTTGGCCAGGCCACCTTCTTTACCGCCACCGACGGCAACCATGGCCGCGGCGTGGCATGGGCTGCCAACAAGCTCGGCCAGAAGGCCGTCGTGCACATGCCCAAGGGTTCCACCAAGCCCCGCTTCGATAACATCGCCGCCGAGGGCGCCACGGTGACCATCGAAGAGGTCAACTACGACGAGTGCGTGCGCATGGCCGCCGCCGAGGCCGACGCCTGCGAGCGCGGCGTCATCGTTCAGGACACCGCCTGGGAGGGCTACGAGAAGATCCCGTCCTGGATCATGGAGGGTTACGGCACCATGGCTTCTGAGGCTGCCGAGCAGCTGCGCGAGATGGCCATCAACCGCCCGACGCACGTGTTTGTCCAGGCTGGCGTGGGTTCGCTCGCCGGCGCCGTGGTGGGCTACTTCACCAATCTGTATCCCGATAACCCGCCCACCTTTGTCGTGGTCGAGTGCGCTCCTGCCGCCTGCCTGTACAAGGGCGCTGCCGCCGGCGACGGCGACCCGCGCATCGTGGACGGCGACATGCCCTCCATCATGGCCGGCCTGTGCTGCGGCGAGCCCAACATCCTGGGCTGGGATATCCTGCGCAACCACGTCACTGCCTTTGTGTCCTGCCCCGACTGGGTCACCGCTCGCGGCATGCGCACCCTGGGCGCCCCCGAGAAGGGCGACCCGCGCGTCATCTCCGGCGAGTCCGGCGCGGTGACCACCGGCCTGGTCGAGACCCTCATGCTCGATCCCGAGTACGCCGAGCTCAAGGAGCTCATCGGCCTGGACAAGACGAGCTCCGTGCTCTGCTTCTCCACCGAGGGCGACACGGATCCGGATCAGTACCGTCGCATCGTCTGGGAAGGCGAATACCCCACTTGCTAATCGTTGGGGCGGAGTAAATAGGTATCGCTCCGCCACCTCACAGGTAGATTCCTTCGTTTGAAAGGTTATGAACAATGGCTAAAGAACTCGATTTCGACGCTATCAAGGCTGCTGCTGAGTCTCATCGTGCTGATATGACTCGCTTCCTGCGCGCTATGATCTCGCATCCCTCTGAGTCTTGCGAGGAGGGCGAGGTTGTCGCCTGCATCAAGGCCGAGATGGAGAGCCTTGGCTATGACGAGGTCAAGGTCGACGGCCTGGGCAACGTTATGGGCTTTATGGGCGAGGGCGACAAGATCATCGCCATCGACTCCCACATCGACACCGTCGGCATCGGCAACATCGATAACTGGGATGCCGATCCCTATGAGGGCTACGAGACCGACGAGATCATCTACGGCCGCGGCGGCTCCGACCAGGAGGGTGGCATGGCTTCTGCTACCTACGCTGCCAAGATGATGAAGGACATGGGCCTCATCCCCGAGGGCTACAAGATCATGGTCGTCGGCACCGTCCAGGAAGAGGACTGCGACGGCATGTGCTGGCAGTACATCTACAACAAGGACGGCATTAAGCCCGAGTTCGTCATTTCCACCGAGCCTACCGACGGCGGCATCTATCGCGGTCACCGCGGCCGCATGGAGATCCGCGTCGACGTTCACGGCACCTCCTGCCACGGCTCCGCTCCCGACCGCGGCGACAACGCCATCTACAAGATGGCCGACATCATCGCCGACGTCCGCGCCCTCAACAACAACGGCTGCGACGAGTCGACCGACATCAAGGGCCTCGTCAAGATGCTCGACCCCAAGTACAACCCCGAGCACTTCGAGGACGCCCGCTTCCTGGGCCGCGGCACCTGCACCGTCAGCCAGATCTTCTACACCAGCCCCAGCCGCTGCGCTGTCGCTGACTCCTGCGCCATCTCCATCGACCGTCGCATGACCGCTGGTGAGACCTGGGAGTCCTGCCTGGACGAGATCCGCAACCTGCCGGCCGCCAAGAAGTACGGCGACGACGTGAAGGTCTCTATGTACATGTACGACCGTCCGTCCTGGACCGGCGAGGTCTACGAGACCGAGGCTTACTTCCCCACGTGGATCAACAAGGAGACCGCTCCGCACGTCAAGGCCCTCGTCGACGCCCACAAGGCCATGTTCGGTGACGAGCGCATCGGCTGCGAGCCCAGCATGGACAAGCGCACCGGTCGCCCGCTGTGCGACAAGTGGACCTTCTCCACGAACTGCGTTTCCATCCAGGGCCGCTACGGCATCCCCTGCGTGGGCTTTGGCCCGGGTGCCGAGTCTCAGGCTCACGCTCCCAACGAGGTCACCTACAAGGACGACCTGGTCACCGCTGCCGCCATGTATGTGGCTGCCCTGAACCTCTACGATCCGAGTCAGGCCGATGGCGATGCCACCGTGTTCCGCGCCGGTCTGACCAACAACAAGATCGATTAGTCCCATTCTTCGATCCTGTTGAGCCGGGGGCCGTTCGTGTCCCCGGCACCCCCTGTTGACTTGGGGCCCGCGGTCGTTATCTCCCATGCTTCCTCAACGGTGGCGGGTCCTCGTCATGGTGCTCTGCATGTTCTGCCACACGCGCATGCCGGAGCACATCTACTCATTGCGATCGTTTCATCTTTAGAAAGGACATTTCCATGGACGCTAAGTTTACCGAGCTCGTCGAGCAGCTGAACGGCCTCGATTTTAAGGGTATGTACGGCAGCGATTTCCTGCACACTTGGGACAAGACCACCGATGAGCTCAAGGCTCTCTACATCGTCGCCGACGCCCTGCGCGAGCTGCGTGAGAACAACGTTTCGTCCAAGATTTTCGACTCCGGTCTTGCCGTCTCCCTGTTCCGCGACAACTCCACCCGTACGCGCTTCTCCTTCTCTAAGGCCGCCAACCTGCTCGGCCTTGAGCTGCAGGACCTGGACGAGAAGAAGTCCCAGATCGCCCACGGCGAGACCGTCCGCGAGACCGCTACCATGATCTCCTTTATGGCCGACGTCATCGGCATCCGCGACGACATGTACATCGGCAAGGGCGACGCCTATATGGCCGAGGTCTCCGAGTCTGTCCAGCAGGCCTACGAGGACGGCGTTCTGGATCACCGTCCCACGCTCATCTCCTTGCAGTCCGATTCCGATCACCCCACGCAGTCCTCTGCCGACATGCTCTACCTCATCAACGAGTTTGGCGGCCTCGAGAACCTCAAGGGCAAGAAGGTTGCCGTCACCTGGGCCTATTCGCCCTCTTACGGCAAGCCGCTGTCCTGCCCGCAGTCGCTGATCAGCCTGCTGCCCCGCTTTGGCATGGACGTCACCCTGGCCCACCCCGAGGGCTACGACCTCATGCCCGAGGTCGTCGAGCGCGCCAAGGGCTATGCCGCCGAGTCCGGCACCACCTTTAAGCAGGTCAACACCATGGCCGAGGCCTTCGAGGGCGCCGACATCGTGATCCCCAAGAGCTGGGCTCCGTTTGCCGCAATGGAGAAGCGTACCAATCTGTACGCCGAGGGCGACGACGCCGGCATCGCTGCGCTCGAGAAGGAGCTGCTCGCCCAGAACGCCACCCATCAGGACTGGTGCTCCACGACCGAGCTCATGGAGAAGACTGCCAACGGCCAGGACACCATCTTTATGCACCCGCTGCCCGCCGACATCTCCGGTGTCTCCTGCGAGCACGGCGAGGTTAACGCCGACGTCTTCGACATGCACCGCGTGGGCATGTACAAGGAGGCCAGCTACAAGCCGTACGCCATCGCTGCAATGATGTTCCTGCAGAAGGTTGCCGATCCCGCCGCTACCCTCAAGGCCCTCGACGAGCGCAACACCGCCCGTTGGCTCCAGGCTTAAAGCCGGGTTGAGGTAAGCCATGTAAAGGGGGCGCTCTGCCAACCGGCGGGGTGCCCCTTTTTTGCATCGCGGGCGTGCGGGATAAGCGCTTTCGATGTGGATGCCCGCGGCGCGAGTTATGGGTACGATGGTTTCAGGGGAGGTATCACCATGAAACTTGGATGCGTCATTATGGCTTCGGGCGAGGGCAAGCGGTTTGGCTCTAACAAGATGCTTGCCGATATCTATGGCGAGCCGCTGATTGCCCGGACCATCGATTCGGTTCCCCGGGGCTTTGACGTCGTGGTTTCGACGCGTTGGCCCGAGGTCGCTCAGATTTGCGAGGACAAGCATTGCCCGTGCGTGCTGCACGATGGCGAGCTGCGCAGTCAAAGCATTAAGGCCGGCCTTTCGTGGGGGGCAGAACGCAACTGGAAAGGTTGCCTCTTTTTGCCGGGCGACCAGCCGCTCGTGAGTTTGGATTCTTTTGAGGCTATGGTTCGTGCATTTGACGAGCGTGGCCGCAAACATCCGGCGCGTCTTGCGTGCAACGGTGAGCCTTCGAGTCCGGTGCTCTTTCCGGCGGAATTGTTCGATGCGCTCATACGTCTTGAGGGCAAGGACGGCGGCGGTTCGATCCTCAAGGACCGTACCGATGTGGTGCTGGTCGAGGCGCGTGCCTACGAGCTGTGGGACGTCGATACCGCCAAGGGGCAGCAACGCATAACGGAGCATATCGCCGCCTGCTCGTATTTTGATCGCGTGGCCAACTGTATTAATCAATAAGGAGCAACATGATCATCATCAAAAACGGCGCGCTCGTGACGCCCCAGGGGCTTCGCCGCGCCGATCTTGCCATGGAGGGCGACAAGATTGTGCGGATTGCCGCGGCGATTGAGCCGGGTGAGGACGATACCGTCCAGGACGCCACGGACTGTTGGGTGTTCCCGGGCTTTATCGATGGGCACACGCACATGCAGTGCTGGACCGGCATGGACTGGACGGCCGATAGCTTTGAGACCGGCACGCGTGCGGCTGCCTGCGGCGGTACGACGACCATCGTGGACTACGCGACGGCTGATCGCGGCGTGACCATGCCCGATGCCTTGGCCGAGTGGCATCGCCGTGCCGACGGAACCTGCACGGCCAACTACGCCTTTCATATGGCACTCGCCGAGTGGAATGAACGCAACCGCGCCGATCTTTCGGCTATGCGCGAGGCGGGCGTATCGTCGTTTAAGACCTACTTTGCCTACGATCATTTGCGCCTGGACGATGCCGAGACGCTCGAGGTGCTCGAGGAGCTCAAGCGTATTGGCGGCATACTGTGCGTGCATTGCGAGAACGGTACGCTGGTGAATGAGCTGCAGAAGCGCGTGTACGAGCAGGGGATTCATGGGCCCGAGGGGCATGCGCTCAGCCGCCCGGACGTGTGTGAGGCCGAAGCCGTGAGCCGCCTGCTGTATCTGGCGCACCTGGCCGGCGACGCCCCAGTCAACGTGGTGCACCTTTCGACCAAGTTGGGGCTCGAGGCCATTCGTGCGGCCAAGGCGCGCGGGCAGAAGAATATCTATGTCGAGACCTGCCCTCAGTATCTGATGCTCGACGACACCTGCTATCTGGAGCAGGGCGAGGACGGCTTTGCGGGCGCCAAGTACGTGATGAGCCCGCCGCTGCGCCATGCCGGCGACCGTGCCGCGCTGCGCGAGGCGCTTGTGGCCGGCGAGATCGATACGATTGCGACCGATCATTGCAGCTTTAACCTGCACGGGCAAAAGGACCGCGGGCGCGACGATTTCCGCGCGATTCCCAACGGCGGGCCCGGCGTGGAGCATCGTCCCGTCGCGATTGCCACGAGCTTTGAGGGACAGCTGGGACCCGAGGATCTGTGCCGCTTGATGAGCGAGAACCCGGCGCGCGTGTTTGGCATGTACCCGCGCAAGGGCTGTCTTGCCGAGGGCGCCGATGCCGATGTGTGCGTGTGGGATCCCAAAGCGCGCTGGACAATCAGTGCCGCGACACAGCATCAAGCTGTGGACTACACGCCGCTCGAGGGTTTTGGGGCACATGGCCGCGCCAAGGTCGTGTTTGTGAACGGCGTGCTGGTGGCACGCGACGGCGAGCCCACTGGAGCCCAACCCGGCCGCTACGTCCCCCGCTAGCAGCAAAGATGCCGTGTCCCCTCCTCAGTTGCGGTGAAATACGGACTGTTTGCGGCCGTCGGGCGGCCAAACAGTCCGTATTTCACCGCAACTGAGGAGATGGGGCCGGCTACTTGAGGCTGCTGGCGACGACGGGGTGGTCGAGAGCTGCCTCGAAGCGGTCGGCCATCGTGGGGTCGCTGAGCGTGTCGACTTGGTTGAGCATGATGCGGGCATTGTTGAGGTTCAGCATCCGCAGCTCGGCATTGAGCACCTGGGCGACGCGCTCTGGGGTGGCAGTGTCGGTGAGCTCGCAGCCGCAACGCTCGCAAAAGAGCTCGGGGCGGTGGACAACCTCGGCGACGGGTTTGCCCAGTCCCGAGGCGCCGACGACCCAGACAACGTTTGCCGTGGCGGCGGGAATTACCGGCTCCCAGGCGGCATGCGCCTTGAGCGGGAGTCGCTTGCTACCGTCTGCCTCGGCCAACACATAGTCAAAGCGCTGTGCCAGCTCGCCGAGTGGCTCGGCGGGGGCGGAGAGCTTGCCTGTCTCCGGGTCCAAGATGCCTGCCTGGCAGATGCCTCCGCGTGCAAGCCCCGCGCAGGCCTCGCAGGTGCAGCCTGGGGCGTGTGGGGCACCTGGCTTCCAAGGCGCGGCGTCCAGGCGACGATTCGACCCGTCCCATGGCACGCCGGCAACGGGAAGCATATGCGTGGTGGTGCAGAGGAGCACGCGGCCGCCAGCGCGCATGAGCTCAAGACCCAGCGTTTTGAGCAACGTCGACTTGCCGCCGCTGCCGATAATCGCGGTAATGCCCGGCTCGATCCTGAGCGCCGAGGCAAGATTGCCGCTAACCGTTTCCATCTGTTCACCGCCGTATAATACTGTGATAATAAATAATCATCAGAGTAGCGGTCGAACCGCTTTTGCTCTGCTCAAACCGTAGCACAGGGAGGTGCCCCGGGAATGCTCGTTTATGTTCGCGGCGCCGGCGATATCGCCACGGGTGTCGCCGCTCGCTTGGTGCGCGCCGGCGTGTCGGTCGTTATGGCCGATATCGCGGTTCCCACGTGCATCCGCCGCACAATCAGTTTTTGCGAGGCTATTCGCCTGGGCGAGGTCCAGGTCGAGGGCATTCGCGCTCGCTTGGCGCAGACGCCGGCAGAGGCGCTCGAGATTACCCAAGCGGGGGATGTTGCCGTCGTGGTGGACCCTCAGGCCAAGATGCTCGATGAGCTTAAACCCGCGGCTGTGGTCGACGCGATTCTGGCCAAGCGCAACCTGGGCACCACGCGCGACATGGCGCCTACCGTCATCGCCGTGGGGCCGGGCTTTACCGCGCCGGTCGATTGCGACGCCGTGGTCGAGACCATGCGCGGGCATTTCCTGGGCCGTGTCATTACCCAGGGTTCGCCCCAACCCAACACGGGCGTGCCGGGCATTATCGCTGGCTATGGCAGAGAGCGCGTTATCCACAGCCCCGCCGCCGGCGTGTTTCGGTCCGACCGCGCGATCGGCGACATCGTGAGCGCCGGAGACGTGATTGGCTACGCGGGCGATTCGCCCATGTGCACGCAGATCGATGGCTGTCTGCGCGGGCTTTTGGCGAACGGCGTGCAGGTGACTGAGGGCTTTAAATGCGCCGATGTCGATCCGCGCGGCGATGCCAGCTATATCAACTACATTTCGGACAAGGCGACGTCGGTCGGCGGCGGCGTGCTCGAGGCACTCGCTATGCTTACCGATATCTTTAGAGGATAGAAGGCGGCAATGGAAAAGCTCGATGCTGTGAATGCGGCGCTTGTCGCCCTGCGTGCTGGCGAGACGTGCGAGCTCGTGGTCGTGGCCGGCACGGCGGGGTCGTCGCCGCGCGGCGTGGGCGCCTGGATGGCCGTCTTTGCCGACGGTAGCCAGGCGGGCACCATCGGCGGCGGCAAGATCGAGCTTTTTGCGCTGGACGAGGCGCGAGAGCTGCTGGCCGCGGGGCAATCGCGTCTGGTCCGCTACACCATGGGCGGCGAGAACTCCGATACCGGTATGATCTGCGGCGGAGCCATCTGCCTGTGCTATCTGCATCTGGATGCGATCCAGGCACCGTTGTTCCAGGAAATTGCCGACGTCTTGACGTATCGACGTATCGGCGACTTCGTCATCGACTTTGAACCGTTTGTCATTCAGGCCCTGGAGGGCGATGTGGTCGAGTACCATGGCGAGGCATCGCGCCATACCATTGCCGGCTGCCCCGAGCTTTCGCTGGTGGAGGAGGGGAGTAAGGTCACCTACACCAACGCCGCCTCCGAAATTCCCGCGGCGCACATCGAGACGCTCTGCCCCGAGGGCCTGACCTATATCTTTGGCTGCGGCCACGTGGGCGCCGCGACGGCGCGGGTGCTCACGGCGGCGGGCTTTGCCGTCGTGGCGTGCGACGACCGCCCCGGCACGCTGACCCCCGATTGGGTGCCCGGTGTCTACGATCGTCGCTTGGTCGATTACAAGAACCTGAGCGAGCTGTGCCCCATCGGTCCGCGCGACCTGGTGGTCGTCGCCACGGCGGGTCACAAGTCCGATATCGACGTGGTGATTCAGGCCATGCGCGCCAAGCCTGCCTACCTGGGCTGTCTGGGCTCGCGCCGCAAGACGGCCTTTGTGCGTGCCCGCCTGGAGCAGGAAGGCTTTACGCAGGACCAGATCGGCGAGCTGCACCTTCCGATCGGCGTTGCCATCGAGGCCGAGGACCCCGAGGAGATCGCCATCTCCATCGCCGCCGAGATGATCCACCTGCGCCGCACCAAGCTCGTCCCCCGCAAGCGCTAATCGCATCCCCACCAATAAGTTGCGGTGAAATACGGATTGTTTAAGCCTGTTAGGCCGCCCAACAGTCCCTATTTCACCGCAACTGCTTGTTGGGACCCATTTGTGCGGGGGAGTTGTGGAGTTGTGCAGGCAGACGAGGTTTTTCTGGAAATACGCTCACGATGCGCGTATAGTACCGATTGTTTTGTCGGCTCCTGCTGCGTCGAGTCCAAACCGCAAAATGCCATGAGCGGCGCGGATGCAGCCAGGAGGCACGAGGACAACCCATCGTGGCCACGCCCCGTGCTTAAAACCCCAAGAAGGAGTGAACAATGGCAGAAGAGAAGTATGTGCCGCGTCTGAAGACCAAGTACAACAACGAGGTCAAGCAGCAGCTTCAGGACAAGTTCCAGTACGAGAACGTCATGATGATCCCCAAGTTTGAGAAGATCGTCGTGAACATGGGTGTCGGCGAGGCCGCTACCGATTCCAAAGCCATCGACGGTGCCGTGCGCGACCTGCGCGCCATCACCGGACAGCAGCCGATGATCACCCGTGCCCGTAAGTCCATCGCTACCTTCCGCCTGCGCGCTGGTATGCCGATCGGCTGCAAGGTTACCCTGCGTGGCGACCGTATGTGGGAGTTCTTCGATCGTCTGACCTCCGTCGCGATCCCCCGTATCCGCGACTTCCGCGGCATTTCCGCCAAGAGCTTCGACGGCCGTGGTAACTTCTCCATGGGCGTCACCGAGCAGCTCATCTTCCCCGAGATCGACTTCGATTCCGTCGATCACCAGCGTGGTATGGACATCACTTTCGTGACCACCGCCAACACCGATGAGGAGGCCAAGGCCCTTCTGGACGCCTTCGGTTTCCCGTTCAAGAAATAGGTTCACCTGCCCTATAAGCGCCGTTCCCACAAGGGGGCGGCGCTTGGGGCGAACAATACTCTATGTGAGGAGGATATAAGTGGCTAAGACATCGATGATCGTCAAGTGCAATCGCAAGCAGAAGTTCTCTACTCGTGAGTACACGCGCTGCCAGCGCTGCGGCCGTCCGCACTCTGTGTACCGCAAGTTCGGCCTGTGCCGCGTCTGCTTCCGCGAGCTTGCACTCAAGGGCGAGCTTCCCGGCGTTAAGAAGGCCAGCTGGTAAGTCACTACCAGCGTTTCAAGCATCAGTTTGGAACAGGGAAAACGCGCTAAAAAGGCTTTGCCGTTAAGGGCGGCGAAGAACCAAGAGCACGTGTTCATCAAGAACGAAGGAGAATCTGTATGAACCTTACAGACCCGATCGCAGATATGCTTACGCGCATCCGTAACGCTAACTCTGTGAACAAGGCCACGGTCTCCATGCCGAGCAGCAAGAAGCTCGTCGAGATCGCTCGTGTTCTGCACGAGGAGGGCTACATCGAGGGCTACGATGTCGAGGACACCGTTCCCCAGAAGACTCTGCACATCACGCTTAAGTATGGTCCCAAGAAGGCTAAGGTCATCAACGGCATCCGCCGCATTTCCAAGCCGGGCCTGCGTAAGTACACCGGCGTTGCCGACATGCCCCGCGTCCGCGGTGGCCTTGGTACCGCCATTATTTCCACCAGCCATGGCGTCATGACCGACCGCGATGCTCGCAAGCACAACGTCGGCGGCGAGATCATCGCTTACGTCTGGTAATTCGCTCGGTAGGTAGAAGGAAAGGAGATCACCGTGTCTCGTATCGGTAATAAGCCTGTCCAGATTCCCGCCGGAGTCGAAGTGGCAGTCAACGGCAACAACGTTGTCGTCAAGGGCCCCAAGGGCCAGCTCGAGCTCGATGTCTTTGAGAAGCTCGCTATCAACGTCGAGGACAACGTCCTCACCGTTTCCCGTCCCGACGACGAGCGTGAGACCCGTGCCCGCCACGGCCTCACCCGCGCCCTCATCCACAACATGGTTGTTGGCGTTTCCGAGGGCTTCGAGAAGAAGCTCGAGCTCGCCGGCGTCGGTTACCGCGTGCAGCAGAAGGGCAAGAACCTCGAGTTCTCCCTGGGCTTCTCGCACCCCGTGATCGTCGAGGCTCCCGAGGGCATCACCTTCGAGGTTCCCGACAACACCCACGTGAACGTCAAGGGTATCAACAAGCAGCAGGTCGGTCAGATTGCCGCTGAGATCCGCGGCCATCGTCCTCCCGAGCCTTACAAGGGCAAGGGTATCCACTACGTTGGCGAGCACATCCGCCGCAAGCTGGGTAAGGCCGCCAAGTAGTCGTAACCGACTCACTCGCATAAGACCAGCACCCCGTCAGGTGCTGGCAAGATCAACCTTTTTAGGAGTTTACGTATGAACAAGCATAAGGCGAAGCTGGAAGGCCTCAAGCGTCGTCAGCGTCGTGTTCGCGGCAAGGTCTCGGGTACCTCCGAGCGTCCGCGTCTTCGCGTGACCCGTACTAACGCCAACATCTATGCCCAGATCATCGACGACAGCAAGGGCTCCAGCCTGACGCTCGTCTCTGCCTCGACCCTCGAGGCCGAGTTCAAGGGCACCCACACCTCGAACAAGGAGGCTGCGGAGAAGGTCGGTCAGCTCGTTGGCAAGCGCGCCATCGAGGCCGGCATCACCAAGGTCGCCTTCGATCGCGGTGGCCGTATCTACCATGGCCGCGTCAAGGCCCTCGCCGACGGTGCTCGTGCCGCCGGTCTCGAGTTCTAGGAGGTATGTAGCACATGGCTCGTAATCAGAAGCAGCAGCGCGAGGCCTCCGAGTTCGAGGAGCGCGTCGTTTACATCAACCGCGTGTCGAAGACCGTCAAGGGTGGTCGTCGCATGAGCCTCGTCGCTCTCGTCGTCGTTGGCGACGGCAAGGGCAACGTCGGCGTTGGCATGGGCAAGTCCGCTGAGGTGCCCATGGCCATCTCCAAGGCATCTCTCGATGCCAAGAAGAACATGTTCCACGTGCCGGTGACCGAGCAGGGCACCATCCCGCACGAGGTTCTCGGCCACTTTGGTGCCGGCCGCATCATCATCAAGCCCGCTGTCGAGGGTACCGGCGTTATCGCCGGCGGCGCTGTGCGTCCCCTCTTTGAGCTTGCTGGCATCAAGAACGTCCTGTCCAAGTCCCTCGGTACCGACAACGGCCTCAACATCATCAAGGCTGCCGTCGAGGGCCTCAAGGAGCTCTCCAGCCCTGAGGACGTCGCGGCTCGCCGTGGCCTGACGGTCTCCGAGATGTTCGTCGGTAAGGAGAACTAAGCATGGCTGACACCATCAAGATCAAGCAGGTCCGCAGCACCAACGGTTGCAAGCAGGACCAGGTCCGTACTGTCCGTGCCCTCGGTCTCCACAGGATCCGCGAGGTTCGCGAGATTGCTGACAACGAGTCCGTCCGCGGCATGATCTTCAAGGTCAAGCACCTTGTCGAGATTGTAGAGGAGTAGCAAATGCAGCTTCACGATCTTACTCCCGCGCCCGGTTCCACCAAGAACCGCAAGCGCGTCGGCCGTGGCAATTCTTCGGGTCACGGCACCACTTCTGGCCGCGGTCAGAAGGGCCAGGGTTCCCGCTCTGGCGGCACCAAGGGTGCCGGCTTCGAGGGTGGCCAGACTCCGCTGGCTATGCGCCTGCCCAAGCTTCCGGGCTTCCGTAACCCCCGTCGTATCGAGTACACCGCTGTTAACGTTGAGCGTCTCGAGCGTAAGTTCGAGGACGGCGCTGTGATCGACGGTGCCGCTCTTAAGGCCGCTCGCATCACCAAGAGCGAGTTCGAGCCCGTCAAGGTGCTCGGCAATGGTGAGCTCACCAAGAAGTTCACGGTCAAGGTCGACAAGGTCAGCGCTTCTGCGCAGGCCAAGATCGAGGCCGCCGGCGGAAAGGTCGAGCTGCCGTGCTAAATGGTCTTAAGAATGCTTTCCGCATCAAAGAATTGCGCGAAAAGATTCTTTTTACCATAGCTATGCTCGTCGTGTACCGCATTGGTGCGCACGTTCCTGTGCCCGGCATTCCCTTCCAGGGGATGCTGGGCCTTTTCTCGACCGATAACAATTCGGTCGCCGCAGGTGCTATGGCCCTCCTGAATCTTTTCTCTGGCGGCGCGTTGAGCTATGTGTCGGTGTTTTCGCTGGGCATCATGCCTTACATCACCAGCTCGATCATCCTCCAGATGCTCCAGGCCGTCGTGCCTTCCCTGCATGAGCTTGCCCGCGAGGGCGAGGTCGGTCAGACCAAGATTACGCAGTATTCGCGTTACCTCACCTTGGCTCTGGCAATCCTCAACTCCGTGGGTTACCTCTTCCTCTTTAAGAGCTTCGGCATCAGCTTCAATGGCGCCGGCGCTCCCGAGATCATCTTCGACCTCATGATTGTCGGTACGCTCACCGCGGGCGCCATGCTGATCATGTGGATTGGTGAGCTCATCACCCAGCGCGGTATTGGCAATGGCATGTCGCTGATCATCTTTGCGAACATCATGGCCGGTCTGCCGCAGGCTATCTTCTCCAGCACTGAGGGCAATGCCGGTGGCATCATCACCATGGTGATCATCTGCGCCATCATTCTGCTGGTTATCCCGCTGATTGTTTTCCTTGAGCGCGGCCAGCGCCGCATCCCGGTCTCCTACGCCAAGCGCGTCGTGGGCCGTCGCATGATGGGTGGCCAGACCACCTACCTGCCCATCAAGGTCAACACCGCGGGTGTCGTGCCGATCATCTTCGCTTCGGCGCTGCTGTACTTCCCGGCTCAGATTGCCGTGTTCTTCCCCGGCATCGGCTGGATTCAGGCAGTTGCCTCCGCGCTTTCGACCGGTTGGCTCAACTGGGTGCTTAACGTTGTCCTCATCGTGTTCTTCGCGTACTTCTACACCTCCATGGTGTTCAACCCCGATGACACGGCCGATAACCTTAAGAAGCAGGGCGGCTTTATTCCGGGCGTCCGTCCGGGTAGGGCTACCGCGGCCTACATCAAGAACGCGCTTAACAAGATCACGCTTCCCAGCGCTGTCTTTTTGGCGCTCATCGCCATCGTGCCTTCGATCATCTTCTCCTTCACGGGTAACCATCTGATCCAGGCATTTGGCGGCACGTCCATCCTCATCATGGTCGGCGTCGTGCTCGACACGGTCGATAAGCTCGAAGGCCAGATCAAGATGTATGATTACGATGGATTCTTTAAATAGGCTAGAGGAGGATTGCTCATGAACCTCGTATTGCTCGGAGCTCCGGGTGCCGGTAAGGGCACCGTCGCACAGGAGCTCGTCGCCGAGTTTGGCGTCGCCCATATTTCCACGGGCGACCTGCTGCGTGCTGCCGTCAAGGGTGGCACCGAGCTTGGTATTCAGGCTAAGAAGTACATGGACGCTGGCGAGCTCGTTCCCGACCAGCTCGTGATCGACCTTGTCAAGGAGCGCCTTGCCGCCGATGACGCCCAGCAGGGCTTCATCCTCGACGGCTTCCCGCGCAACACCGCCCAGGCTGTGACGCTCGATTCCGAGCTTTCCGCCATGGGTCGCGAGATCGACTGTGCCCTTCTGGTCGATGTGGCCCCCGAGGTCATTATCGATCGTCTGTCTTCGCGTCGCACCTGCCGCGCCTGCGGTTACACCGGCACCGCTGCCGATGCCACCTGCCCCAAGTGCGCAGGCGAGATGTATCAGCGCGACGACGACAAGCCCGAGACCATCAAGAACCGTCTCGACGTCTACGAGAAGTCCACGAGCCCGCTCGTCGACTACTATCGTGGCCAGGGTCTGCTCAAGTCGGTCAACGGTGACCAGGCTCGCGAGACCGTGTACGGGGATGTCAAAGAGGCTCTCGGTCTATGATCAAGATTAAGTCTGCAACGCAAATCGAGCAGATGAAGAAGGCAGGAGCGCTATCTAAGATGGCGCTCCGCCACGTTGGAGCCATGGTGCGTCCCGGCGTTTCGACTTTTGAGCTCGATCAGCTCGCGGAGCAGATTATCCGCATGCATGGCGGCACCCCGGCCTTTAAGGGTTACGGCGGGTTCCCGGGGACCATTTGCGCATCGATCAACGATGCCGTGGTCCACGGTATTCCCAACCCCGACATGATCCTGCGCGATGGCGATATCATCTCCATCGATACGGGAGCCGTTGTCGACGGTTGGGTCGGCGATAACGCTTGGACGTTTTTCGTCGGCACCCCCACGCCCGAAGCCAAGGCTTTGTGCGAGGTCACGCGTGATTGCCTTAAGGCTGCCATCGAGCAGGCTGTTCCCGGTAACCATATCGGGGACGTCGGTTATGCCGTTCAGTCCCTCGCCGAGTCTCACGGTTACGGCGTGCTTCGTGATTATGTGGGCCATGGCATTGGCCGCGTGATGCACGAGGACCCCAACGTTCCTAACTATGGAAAGAAGGGGAGGGGCGTTCGCCTCCAGGCCGGCATGGTCATTGCCATCGAGCCGATGGTCACGATGGGTTCCAACCATGTGAGCACGGGCTCCGACGGTTGGATTGTTACGACCAACGACCACCTGCCCGCCGCGCACTACGAGAACACCGTCGCCATTACCAATGACGGGCCGGTGATTCTCACCACGGATGCCCAAGGTGCTTGGTGTTCGCTCCAAGGCGGAGAAATGTAACAAGTTCCACTTAGTTGTGGAGCCATTACGAAGTTATTACGATGCGTGCATACGTGTTGTAGAATACTCAATCGCTGTCGTTTTCTAGAGAAAGATGATTGCTTGTGAAGAAGGAAGACGCAATTGAGCTCGAGGGTACGGTAAAGGAACCGCTGCCCAACGCCATGTTTAAGGTCGAGCTCGAGAACGGTCATTCGGTTCTGTGCAACATTTCTGGCAAGATCCGAATGAATTACATCCGTATTCTCCCCGGTGACAGGGTTGTCGTGGAGCTTTCCCCGTACGACCTGACCCGCGGCCGCATCACCTATCGCTACAAATAGCGGCACGCATACACGCACTCCATTTCCGACTGCAGGCTTAGCTCAACCTACGGTCGGATTGTGTGTGAAGACCAGCCATAGTTTTAAACGCCTGCGGCTGGGCGAGTAGATAGTAGGGAAGTAGTTTGAGCGCTACCGAAAGGAAGAACGATGAAGGTACGTCCTTCGGTCAAGAAGATGTGCGATAAGTGCAAAATCATTAGGCGCCATGGCAAGGTCCTCGTCATTTGCGAGAACCCCCGTCATAAGCAGCGTCAGGGTTAAGAGAGGAGACTACGTTGGCCCGTATTAATGGTGTCGACCTCCCGCGTGAGAAGCGCGTTGAGATCGGTCTGACCTACATTTACGGCATCGGCCGCACCACTGCGACGAAGATTTGCGTCGAGTGCAACGTTAACGTGGATACGCGCGTTAAGGACCTCACCGAGGATGAGGTTAACGCCATCCGCGATTATATCGATAAGAACCAGATCATGGTTGAGGGCGACCTCCGCCGTGAGCGCAACCAGAACGTCAAGCGCCTTATGGACATCGGCTGCAACCGCGGCCTTCGTCACCGCAAGGGCCTCCCGGTCCGCGGCCAGCGCACCCACACTAACGCTCGTACCCGCAAGGGCCCGAAGCGTCAGATCGGTGCTAAGAAGAAGAAATAAGGAGCGCTAGATAGATGGCTACTGCTAAGAAGAACGTTCGCGCTGCCCGTCTGAAGCGCGCGGACCGTAAGAACATTTCCGTGGGCCAGGCTCACATTCGTTCTACGTTCAACAACACGATCGTTTCGATCACCGATCCCCAGGGCAACGTCATTTCCTGGAAGTCGGCTGGCCAGGTGGGCTTCAAGGGCTCCCGTAAGTCCACGCCGTTCGCTGCCCAGATGGCTGCCGAGGCTGCTGCCAAGCAGGCCATGGAGCACGGTATGAAGAAGGTTTCCGTCTTCGTCAAGGGCCCCGGCTCCGGTCGTGAGACCGCCATCCGCTCCCTCCAGGCTGCTGGCCTCGAGGTCTCGAGCATCCAGGACAAGACCCCCATTCCGCACAACGGCTGCCGCCCCAAGAAGCGTCGCCGCGTGTAACTGAAAGGATCGTATCAATATGGCAATCGACAGGACTCCTGTTCTTAAGCGCTGCCGTCAGCTCGGGATCGATCCCGCTGAGCTCGGTTACAGCAGCAAGAAGGAATCTATCCGTCAGCCCAAGCGCCGTCGCAAGGAATCTGAGTACGGCATGCAGCTGCGCGAGAAGCAGAAGGTCAAGTTCATCTATGGCGTTCTGGAGAAGCAGTTCCACGGCTACTTCAACAAGGCCCGCAAGATGAACGGCGTCACCGGTGAGAACCTCATGATCATCCTTGAGTCTCGCCTCGACAACGTCGTCTTCCGTCTTGGCTTCGCCCGCACCCGCAAAGAGGCTCGTCAGTCCGTCCGTCATGGTCACTTCACCGTGAACGGCAAGCGCGTGGACATCCCGTCCTACCGCGTCAAGGCCGGCGACGTCGTCGCTGTCGGCGAGAAGTTCCGTGACCTCCTCCCCATCAAGGAGGCCCTGATTTCCTCCGAGCGCTTTGAGGTTCCTGGCTGGCTCGAGGTCGATATCGAGAAGCTGTCTGGTAACGTGCTCGCTCTGCCGACGCGTGAGCAGATCAGCGGTGATATCAACGAGCAGCTCATCGTCGAGCTCTACTCTAAGTAGTCCATCCGGGCTGCTGAGGCTGGAGGTAATACATGTCAGAATTCATTAGGCCTCAGGTTCAGGTCGAAGAGATCAACGAGACGTCTGCTCGTGTCTCCGTCGAGCCGCTCGAGCGTGGCTACGGCGATACGCTGGGTAACTCCCTTCGTCGCGTTCTTCTGTCCTCGCTCGAGGGTGCCGCCGTCGAGGCTATTCAGATCGATGGCGCGCAGCACGAGTTCATGACCATCCCTAACATGGTCGAGGATGTCACCGACATCGTCCTGAATGTCAAGGGTCTTGTCTTCAGGGCTCTCGGCACGACCGACGAGGCGACCGCCACCATTTCGGTTGACGGCCCCTGCGAGGTCACCGGTGCGGACTTCTTTATTCCGTCCGAGTTTGAGCTGGTCAACCCCGAGCAGCACATCGCTACGCTCACCGAGGGTGGCCATCTCACCATGAGCATGCGCATCGGCTATGGCCGCGGCTATGTTTCTGGCGAGGCCAACAAACGCGACAACGATCCCATCGGTGTGATCCACGTCGACTCGCTGTACTCGCCGGTTTCCCGTTGCGCCAAGCTCGTTGAGGCTTGCCGTGTCGGTCAGCACACCGACTACGACCGCCTTGTCCTCGAGATCGAGACCAACGGCTCCATCGCCCCGCGCGACGCCGTGGTCCAGGCTGCCAATATCATTAACCAGCATATGGCTGCCTTTATGAACCTTGCCGAGACCCCCGAGGTCGAGGAGGAGGCTTCGATCTTCGCTCCCGAGGTCACCAACGACAACGCTGAGCTGGACAAGCAGATCGAGGATCTGGACCTTTCCGTCCGTTCTTACAACTGCCTTAAGCGCGCCAGCATTCACTCGGTCCGTCAGCTCGTTGAGTTCTCGGAGAACGATCTGCTCAACATCCGTAACTTCGGTGTTAAGTCGATCGAGGAAGTGAAGGACAAGCTTGAGTCCATGGGCCTGAGCCTGAAGGCTTAATGCTTCGCATATTTGAGGAGAAACTAGACCATGCGTCATAACGTTAAGAAGGGCCTGAAGCTCGGCACCGATGCGAGCCACACCAAGGCCATGAAGAAGAGCCTTGCTAAGGCCCTCTTCGAGAACGACCGCATCAAGACCACCGAGACCCGCGCTAAGGCGCTGCGTTCGGTCGTCGATCCGATCATCACCTGGGCCAAGAAGGGCGACCTGCACTCTCGTCGTCTGGCTATCGCCAAGCTCGGCGATAAGCAGCTCGTTGCCGAGATCTTCGACAAGGCTGCTCAGGGCATGTGGCAGGACCGCAACGGCGGTTACACCCGCATCATGAAGCTCGGTAACCGCAAGGGCGACAACGCTCCCATCGTTATCATGGAGCTCGTCACCGAGCCTTGCACGCCTAAGGCTAAGAAGGCTGCTCCGGCCCCCAAGAAGGCCGCTGCTCCCAAGAAGGTCGAGGCTGCCGAGGAGGCTCCTGCTGAGGAGACCGCTGAGTAGACAATCCGTCTGCATAGGCTATATTCGAGGGGTACGTTCGCGTACCCCTCTTTTTTTGTCGCGATACCGTTGCTTGTTTGTTGGGAGCGCCCATGACTGCGCCGTCTGATTTCAATTCGATTTCCGAGCTTGACGCCACGCTCGTATTTCGCGTGGCCTATGATGGCTCGTCGTATAGCGGATTTGCCGAGCAGCCGGGAGAGACGACGGTTGCGGGTGAGCTACGTCGAGCTATTGAGACGCTCCTGCGCCGTCCGATCGACCTGACGTGTGCGGGACGTACCGATGCCGGCGTGCATGCGGTGGCACAGTTTATCAGCGTGCCCGTAACGGACGCTGAGTTGGCTTTGACGCGCCGTAGGTGGCTGAGGGCTATGGATGCCCTCCTGCCCAAAGATATCGCCATAAACGAGGTCTACAAGGCCCGTAAAGGCTTTTCTGCACGCTTTGATGCGCGTTCCCGTACGTATACGTACCGTATTGCCGATCGCGACGCGCGCCCTGTGCTTTCGCGCGGTGCGGTGTGGTGGCATCGCTACCCATTGGATGTTGAGGCGATGTCTGCGGCCTGTCCCGCGCTGCTGGGCGAGCAGGACTTCAAGAGCTTTTGCAAGGTGGCGTCTGCCGTGGGCAAGCCCACGCACCGCTGCGTGATGCGTGCCGAGTTTGGCCATGAGATTGCGTTTGGCGAGGACATCCTGACGTTTACCATCGAGGGCAATGCGTTCCTGCATTCGATGGTCCGTACGATCGTGGGCACGCTTGTCGAGATTGGCATGCATCGCCGTGAACCCGAGTGGATGCGTGAGGTCATCGATGCTTGCGACCGTACCGCTGCGGGCCCCACGGCTCCTGCCTGCGGCCTTACGTTTATGGGCGTGGATTACGATCCCGCCGAGCTTGTCGTGCTCGACTAGGGGAGGGCTCGGCGCGTCGTGCGTCGGCACCTGTCATCTGTGGGCTGCGCGTGTGCAACATCTGTTCTTGGCGTGCAATACAACCGGTGTCTCATTGCTTTTATTGCCGGGGTGTACCATGAACGACAGTTTGATTCACTGCTGTCGAGAGGACGGATAACTTGGTTCGACGTGGCTCGCATCCGCGACTTTCGGTGATCCTTGTGGTAGAAGGTTCGCCCAGCTATGCGATGCGTGCGCTCGAGAGTATCCAGAACCAAGACCTCTACGATTTGCAGATTGTCGTTGTCTGCCGCGATGCTGCGCCCGGTGTGCGCCATTCGCTTCAAGTTGCTGCCGACAGGGACATCCATATTGATTTGATTGACGTCGAGGACGCGAAGCGCGGCGCTTGTCTTCGTGCCGGTTTTGCTGCCTCGCGCGGCTCTCAAATCATCGCTATGAACGCCGATGAGTGGTTTGCTCCGCAGTCCCTTTCCAAGATGGTCAATATCGCGTGCGATACTACGGCAGACATAGTGCTCCCCACGGTGTCGCTCGACCGCTATGATGCACATCGAGAGCGCCATTCGCGCGTCTTGGATGCTGCTCATATTTCCATTGATAGCAAATCTTCGATGGTGGCCGGGCTGCCTCAGTTGATTTTAGGCGGCCTAGTCGTTCAGACCTCTGGTGTGATGTACAGCCGCTCGCTGTTTGAGGCATGCCTTTTGTGCGACAAGGTGTTTCGCACAGTTGGGTTTATGGCATGCGCGCTTTCGCAGACACGATGCGTGTCCGGCTGCGGCGATGCTTGTTTCCACACGGCGGCACCTAAACTTACAGATGCCTTTGATCCCACCATGTATGCCAAGGTATCCGATGACACTCGAGCGCTCGACGAGCTTGCGGACTCACTCTCGGAAGCAGACAGCGGTGGTCGGCTCAAGCTGGCAAGCCAAAAGTTCTACTTTGCCGGACTGGTCGCCTGCATCGAGAATTTGTGTCTGAGCCCGCATGGGGTGTCGTCAATCGAGCGTTCCGCCCGCATGCGTGATATGCTCGATGCGCCTCGAACCCGTCAGATGGTCGCCGCGCTCAAGGATAACCATCGGGGGCTCGGTCTGTTGTTTGGGCCGATCGCCAGCGCCAAGCCCGCGCGCTGCGTGATGTGTACGCATCTGGCAGCTTTTCTTAACCGGACGGGCGCAAAAACCGCCTAAACGGCTCATTTCGAAACAAACTTGCATAGAATTGTTTCGAAATGCGTTCTTATACACAAAAGCCTTCAAATAGCGTTAAACTATTCAATCACTGATTGATTGTCTCCGCCATCTTTTGGAGAGAGGGTTTGTATGGCTAAAAAACGCAATGGGCGCCAGGATGCCATTAGAGATATTGTGCGCAATAAGGACGTCCGCACGCAGCGCGTGCTGGTCGATGAGCTCCGCGCTATGGGCTTTGATTGCACGCAGGCGACTGTCTCTCGCGATATTGCCGACATGGGGCTGCGTAAGCTCCCTGAGGGCATCTATGTTCTGGCAGAGGACCTGCACCTGCAGCGTATGGTTTCCGAGCTCGTAACGGGCGTTCTGCGCACCGATAATCTGGTTATGATCAAGGCTCAGCCTGGTACGGCTTCCGGTATCGCCGCCGCCGTTGATGCGGCAGAGTTGCCCGATGTGCTTGGCTCGCTTGCCGGCAACGATACGATTTTGGTTATTGCCCAGACGGCCGAGGACGGCGAGCGTCTCGAGGCGCTGATCAATAAGCTGAGCAATTCTCGCAAGTGGGCGTGCGGGTCGTGCGCTCGGCACCGTGCGCGCTGACATAGTGGTTTGTAAGGGGTATCGACGTTGGTCGGTACCCCCCTTTTTTGTTCGCCGGTATAAAGACCGCCCACCAGGTCGCTTCAAACTAAAAGGCCCCCGAGCAGTTCAATAGGCTGCTCGGGGGCCTTGTTGCTTATGGCCGGATGATTTCTAGCCGACCGTATCGTCAGGCGTGGGCGAGGGGTCGGGAGTGGGCGTAGGCGTAGGCGTAGGCGTGCCGCCATCGCCGCCGGTCGAACCACCAGTGGAGCCGCCCGTCGAGCCACCGGTCGTACCGGTGCCGCCGGTGGTGTCGTCGCCCGTGGTCTCGGTGGTCGTGGTCGTCGTGGTAGTCGTTGTGGTGGTTTCCTCTTCGTCCTCGTTCTCGTCCTTGTCGTCGTTCTCCGTCTTCTTGGAGTTGTTGGTGCCGTAGAACTTCCAGACGCTGTTGTTCTTGTAGGTGGGCGCCGTTCCGGTCGCAAACTCCTCGCGCTCGGTACCGGTCAGAACGGTGTTCATAAACCGCTTAAAGACAGGCAGGTTGGTGCTGTCGCCCAGCAGGTCTGTGCCGTATTTTTGGATGGGGATCTCGCCCGCGGAATAGCCGGTCCACAGGGCGCACGCCAGCTGCGGGGTATAGCCGCAGAACCACAGGTTGGTGGTGTTGTCGGTGGTGCCCGTCTTGCCGGCATAGGGCTGGTTGACGCTCAGGGCACCGGCAGCACCCGTACCGCCGCCCTGCATGACGCCGGACAGAACATCGGTGACCGCGGCGGCCTCGCCCTCGGTAAGCACCTGTGAGGGATTGTCGGTGTGCTGGTACAGCACCGAACCGGTACGAGAGTCAATCTCGGTGATGGCGATCGGCTGGCGATAGTAGCCGCCGTTGGCAAACGTCGCGTAGGCGGCGGCCATCTCGAGCGGCGAGATCGAGCCGGTGCCGAGCGTCATGACGGGAACGTCCTCGATGTTGTCCTTGGCGGGGTCGATGCCGAGCTTTTTGACGAGCGAGATGATCTTGCTGTTGCCGACGGCTTCCGCCACCTGGATGTAGCCGGTGTTGGAGGAGTATGCCGTCGCCTGCTTAAGCGTGATGTTGCCATAGCTATGCTTGGCGTAGTTTTGGACCTCGGTCGTGGTGCCCTTGGCCTTGAGCGGCGAGTTGCAGTTGAGGGTGACGTTGGGGTTCATGCCGTTTTGGATGGCAGTTGCCAGTGTAAAGGCCTTAAAGGTGGAGCCGACGGGACGCTTGGCCGTGGCATGGTTTACGTGGTTCTCGTCGGCGTTGTAGTCGTAGCCGCCCACCATGCACTTGATGTAGCCGGTCTTGGGATCGACGACGACCATGCCCATGTCCAGGCCGTCGAGCGAGAGCGTGTCGAGCTGCTCGCGAACGGCATTCTCTGCCACCTGCTGCATCGTGGGGTCGATGGTGGTCTTGACGGTCAGGCCGCCCTTAAAGAGCACGTCGGTCGAGAACTCCTGCTCCAGCAGCTGCTTAACATAGGCGACAAAGTAGGGCTGCGAGTATACGTCGACGCCGCTGCCCGAAATCTCGGTCACGTTGAGGGTGATGGGCTCGGCCTGTGCGGCATCGTGTTCCTCCTGCGTGATGTGGCCCAGGCGCAACATGTTGTCGAGGACCTTGTTGCGACGGGACAGCGCTAGGTCGGGGTTGACCGTGGGGTCGTACTGCGAGGGCGAGTTGGGAAGGCCGATGAGCAGCGCGGCCTCGCTGAGGGTGAGATCGGCGGCGCTCTTGGACAGATAGGTCTCGGCTGCGGCCTCGATGCCGTAGGCACCGTGGCCGTAATAGATGGTGTTGAGGTACATCATGAGGATCTCGTCTTTGGAGTACATGTCCTCCATCTTGACGGCGATGTAGGCCTCGCGCACCTTACGCTCGATGGTCGAGTCGAACTGCTCCTCCTGCAGGATGGTGTTGCGCACCAGCTGCTGGGTGATAGTCGAGGCGCCTTCGTGCCCGCCGCCGAGGGTTGCCACCGCAGCACGCGCGATACCCCACAGGTCGATACCGCCGTGCTCGTAGAAGCGCTCGTCCTCGACGTCAACGGTGCCCTGCAGCACGTAGGGGGAGACCTCGTCCTTGGTGATGGACTTGCGGTTTTGCGTGTAGAAGCTCGCGATCTTGTTGCCGTTGCAGTCGACGATCTCGGTGGGCTCGCTCACCAGATACGCGTTGGCGTCGGTGTAGTCGGGCAGATCGGACAGCCAGCGGTTGACGTTGCCGACCATGCCGATGCCAAACGCCACGCCCGCAATCAGCAGAAAGCCCAAAAACGAGAGCAGGATTATGGGCAGGGCATGCGTCTTTGAACGGCTGCGTCCCTGTCGTTGGCGAGGACCCATATATTGACCTCCAGGTATGTCGTGCCCGACGGCGGATGTGTCGTCGAGGCAGGATGGACATAAGTTATTACACGATAAACCAAACGGGGCGCGCGAGGCCTCGTGTATGCTGGAAGACGGCATTTTTCAGAGTGAATGCATACCTTGGTAAGGAGTTTGCCGATGGCGATTCGGGCGATGGGGCCGAGCGGACAATACGAGACTGGATTGGATGCTGCCGGTGCGGCGCTGCCCGAGCTGCTGGCGCCGGCGGGCGGGCTCGACCAGATGCTTGCGGCCATCGCCGCGGGTGCCGATGCCATCTATGCGGGGTTGGGCGGCTTTAACGCCCGCGTGAGCGCGCATGGTTTTACGGATGACGAGTTTGCGCGCGGTTGTGCCGTGGCGCATGCTCATGGCGTGCGTGTGTACGTAACGCTCAACGTGTTCGTGTTTGACGATGAGCTGTCCGACGCGGTGGCGCTGGGAGCTCATGCACTGGAGCTGGGCGCCGATGCTCTGATTGTGGCCGATGCCGGGTTGGCCTGCGCGCTGCGCGCGGCGATTCCCGGGGTCGAGATTCACCTGTCCACGCAGGCGGGCGCTCATAGCGAGGGTGCCGTGCGGCTTGCCACCGACGAGCTGGGGGTCGAGCGCGTGACGACGGCACGCGAGCTGACGGTCGACGAGATTGCGGCGCTATGTGCCACGGGCGTGCCCATCGAGGTATTCTGCCACGGTGCGATTTGCATCGGCTATTCGGGGGCGTGCGAGTTCTCGGCCCTGCGGCGTGGGCGCTCGGCGATGCGCGGCGACTGCACACAGCCGTGCCGTCTGGCGTACGACCTAGTGGACGAGGCGGGGCAGAGTGTTGTTGCTGTCGAGGGAGATCGCCTGCTGTGCCCGCGCGACTATCTGGGTATTGCGCATCTGCCCGAGCTTGTAGATGCCGGCGTGGCGTCGCTCAAGATCGAGGGGCGCATGAAGAACCCCGATTACGTATTCAACGTGGTGCGGGTGTGGCGCCGGGCACTCGATATGCTGTGCGACGGCGCGTGGGGCCCCGGTGCCGTGGAAGAGCTTGAGCGCGAGCTGGGAAGGTCGTTTAACCGTGGGTTTACCGATGCGTACCTGCGAGGGCGTTCGGGTGCCGAGCTGATGAGCTTTGAGCGCGCAATTAACCAGGGCGTGCGCGTGGGGCGCTTGGTCGCTGTGGGCCACGAAGAGGTGACCGTTGAGCTCGACGCCGCCGTGGCGGCGGGTGACACGCTCGAGATTCGGTTCTATCCGGGTGTCGACGCGCGTCCCGATGTGCCCAAGCGCTGGCCGCAGGTGCCCTGCCCGGTGGATGCCGCAGCGGGGAAGCGCGTCGTCGTGCATTGCAAGCGTAAGGTGGACGCGGGCTGCGAGGTATACCTGATTCGCAGCGCCGGCGTGTTGGATCAGACGGCGGCGGTGTTGGAGCGCATGCGGGCCGAGGCGGATGCGATTGCGCCCGTTGCGCGTGCCGTTGAGGTGCTGCCCTTTGAGGGCGTTGCGGTGGATGGTGGTGCGTCGACGGAGTTGGTGGAGTGCGCGGTTCCCGCTCGCATGGTTTTTGCTTGGCAGCTGATGGATGCCGACCCGCGCGGAGAACTCGATTTGTCCGACGCCGTTGTGGTGCTTGACGAAGTGTGCCGCACGGGTGACGCTGACCGGACCCGCTCACTGATGCAGCGTGCCGGGTGCGTCGTCTGCCGCAACCTGGGACAGGTGGTGATCGCTCGCGAGCTGGGCGTGACATTTGACGTGGCGGCGCCGGTGTTCTGCGCGAATCGGGCCACGCTTACCTGGCTGCGCGGACTCGGTGCGGGGCGGGTGTACTTGCCGGCCGAGTTGCTCGGCAATGATGCGGAGCGTATTGCCGAACTGGCTGCTGAACCCGGCGTCTTTGGTCCGGTCGACGCCGACCGTCCCGAGCTTATGGTGTGCGAGCACTGCCTGCTGACCGCCGAGGGCGTCTGCGCCACCGATGCGACGGGACAGGTCCGTTGCCGCGACTGCTTGCGTCGTCGGCAGGTACGCTATCTGGTTGAGCGTGACGGTACACGTCTGCCAGTTGCCATTGACGCATGCGGCAGGACGAGGATTTTCCTGTCGTAGGTGCCGCGTCGCGTCAGTTTGTTATCATAAGAGAGTTTATGGACTTCCAGCACCGCCGTTTTCGGCGAGGGTGCTATAGCAAAAGGAGGATACCCAATGCTGTCTGTTGACGAGCAAATGCGTATCATCACCTCGGGCGCCGCGCAGATCGTTCCCGAGGCCGACCTTCGCAAGAAGCTTGAGAAGGGCGAGCCCCTCAACATCAAGCTCGGCGTCGACCCCACCAGCCCCGACCTGCACCTGGGCCATGCCGTGCCGCTGCGCAAGATGCGCCAGTTCCAGGACCTGGGCCACAACGTCACCCTCATCATCGGCAACGGTACCGCGTTGATTGGTGACCCCTCGGGCAAGAACTCCACGCGTCCGCAGCTTTCGCAGGAGCAGATCGAGGCCAACGCCGAGACCTACGTGAGCCAGGCCATGAAGATCCTGGACCCCGAGAAGACCACCATCGTGCACAACGGCGATTGGATCCTTTCGATGGATCTGGCCGGCCTGCTGCAGGTGTGCTCCAAGTTCACCGTTGCCCGCATTCTTGAGCGCGACGACTTTACCAAGCGCTACCAGTCTCAGACGCCGATCGCCCTGCATGAGTTCCTGTATCCCGTGATGCAGGCTTTCGACTCTGTGCAGATCAAGGCCGACGTGGAGATGGGCGGCACCGATCAGCTCTTCAACCTGCTCGCCGGCCGTGAGCTCATGGAGAAGATGGGTATGGAGCCCCAGATCGCGCTCACCATGCCGCTGCTCGAGGGCACCGATGGCGTTCGTAAGATGTCCAAGTCCTATGGCAACTACATCGGCCTGACCGACGCCCCCAAGGATATGTTCGGCAAGACCATGTCCATCCCCGACGAGATGATCGGCAAGTACTATCGTCTGGCCAGCTCGCTCACCCCGGCCGAGGTCGACAAGATCGACGCCGCCCTGGCCGATGGTTCTGCCGACCCCTACGAGCTCAAGCGCGCTCTGGGCCGCGACCTGTGCGACACCTACCACGGCGCCGGTGCCGGCGACGAGGCTCAGGCCGAGTTCGACCGCGTGTTCAAGGAGGGCCAGCTCGCCGACTTCCCCGAGAAGCACGTTGAGCTGACTGTTAACGACGAGGGCCAGATCTACCTCGCCGGCCTGCTCAAGGACTTGGGTCTTTCGGCGAGCGCCGGCCAGGCTCGTCGCGATATCGACGGCGGCGGTGTCAAGATCAACGGCAAGGCCGTGGCTCCCAAGAGCTACAACATCGACCCTAGTGCCCTAAAGCTGGGCGACACCCTCTCCGTAGGCAAGCGCAAGGGCTTTAAGTTGGTTTAGTTACGCGGTTTTACCAAACCGCGTAACGACTCGACGCTGCGCGGGCCGCATTTGGACAATCTGACGTTCAACTTCAAGGGCGCGACCAGAAGGTCAGCGCCCTTTCGTTTCACGTCACCTTGTCTCAAATGCGGCCCGCTCGCTGTCGTTGCCAAAACATCGGCGCTTCCGTGGTTGGCACTTGGGGACGTTCCTTTTGTGCCGGCACTTTGGGGCACTCCTTGTCATCGGTGCAAAGTAACCTGCCCCCATTGCGCCAAGCGGCGTGTGCCGTTAAGCGGAGAGGCGTATTGTTGACCCATCGTTTGGGCATACAATGGCTATTGGTTTGCTGCGGTGAAGGCCTGTCCGCTCCGCAGCCTTTTTCTACGGTTAAAGGAGTATGTATGTCCGTTGAGGTCATGAGGACTGTGATCGAGGCCGCCGAGGGCCGCGTGCCCGTCGACACGCTGTTTACCAATGCGCAGATCGTCGACGTGTATGGCCAGCGTGTGGCGCCCGGTAGCGTTGCCGTCAAGGACGGTGTGATCGTCGGCGTGCTCTACGATGGTCGCGACGATGCCGCTGGCACCTACGAGGCAACTGAGGTCATCGACTGCCAGGGTCGCTATCTCGCTCCCGGTTTTATTGATGGGCATCTGCATATCGAGTCTTCGAACATCCGTCCCGCCGAGTATGCTCGCATGGCCGCGACGCGCGGTACTACCACCGCCATTGCCGACAGCCACGAGATTGCCAATGTTGCCGGTCTCGACGGCTTGCGCTTTATGATCGAGGACGGCCGCCGCGCACCCATCTCCATCAAGTACATGATGCCTTCGTGCGTGCCCGCGCTGCCCGACGAGCAGGCCGGTGCCGTTATTTCGGCTGCCGATATGCAGGCGTTTTTTGCCGAGCATCCGGGCGATGTCTTTGGTCTGGGCGAAATGATGAACCTGCCGGGCGTCTTTATGGCCGACCCCGAGACCTGCGCTCGCATCGATGCTGCCAACCAGACGCCGTCCAAGCAGGTTGACGGCCACGCGCCGCTCGTTGCCGGAAAGGACCTCAACGCCTATGCCGCAGCGGGCATTATCGCCGACCACGAGTCGACGATTCCCGAGGAGGCGCTCGACAAGCTATCCCGCGGCATGTACGTGATGCTGCGTGAGGGCACGTGCAGCCACGACCTGGCCAATTTGTCCCCGATGCTGCTGGAGAATCCAGCGCGCGCCCGCCGCTGCTGCTTTGCGACTGACGACCGTGCCCCTTCCGATGCGCTTGCAACCGGCATGATCGACAATGCCTGCCGCGTGGCGATTGAGGCCGGTATCGACCCGGTGGTCGCCATCTCCATGGCGTCCCTCTCCACGGCCGAGGCGTTTGGCCTGGATCACGGCTGCCGCGACCCGCACGAGCTCCGCGGTGCGATTGCCCCGGGCAAGCGTGCCGACCTGCTGGTGCTCAACGACCTGACGTTTGCCGCGGCTCCGCATCGCGTATATGCCGCCGGTGCCCTGGTGGCGCAGGACGGCACCTTTGTGGGCGAGATCGCACCCGAGATGGCCGAGGTTGCGGCCCTTGCCGATGAGCTGCGCGCCTCCGTTAAGCTGCCGAATCTTTCGCTCGACGTATTCGACTATGCCTTTAAGCCGGGCGAGGCCGTGATTGACGTGGTGCCGGGCAAGGCCATCACGGGCATGGTTCGTCCCGAGACTGACGAGGACTTGCGCCGCATTATGCTGATCGAGCGTCACGGCCGCGGCGTGTCGCTGCAAGCCGAGGGCGCCGACGGCGATGGTCCTGCGGGCCTGGGTCTTGTTGGCAAGCACATCGGTCGCGGCTGGGTGCGCGGTTTCACCATCACGGGTGGCGCCATTGCCTCTACGATCGGCCACGACTCGCACAACGTGTGCGTGGTGGGCGACAACGCCGCCGATATGATGGCCGCCGTTGAGGCCGTGGGCCAAGGTGGTCACGTGCTGGTGCGCAACGGCGAGGTCGTGGCGCGCATTCCGCTGGCGCTCGGTGGTCTTATGAGCGAAGGCACGGCCGAGGACGTTGCTGCGCAGCACGACGACTTTATGGTCAAGGCGCGCGCCATGGGTATTGAGCCGCCGCTCGACCCCATCATGGGCATCATCTTCCTGCCCCTGCCGGTCATCCCGACGCTCCGCATCCGCCCCGAGGGCATGTTCGACGTCACGACCTTCACCTACGCCGACTAGTCATCGGGGACGTTTTTAAACGACTGGCCGTCGGGATGGCGTGTCGCCTGACGCCGCGACCGTAGGACCTCTGGCATGTGTGAGCTATTTGCCAGGTCCTTGTAACGTTTACGCCCGCGGAGTCTTATTTGAGCTCCCTTTGGGTACGTTGGAATCGGATACACGTTCGATTCCAACAAGCCCGAAGGGAGCTTTTCTATGTTTAAACTGATTGCATCCGATATGGACGGCACACTGCTTGACGAAAACGGCCAGGTGCCTCCCGAGACCTACGAACTGATTCTGGCGCTACACGAGCATGGCGTGCATTTCGCCGCATCGTCAGGTCGTCGCTACGATCGCCTGTGCGAGTTCTTTGCGCCCGTTCGCGACAAGATGGACTTTGTCGCCGCTAACGGCGCCCAGGTCTACGCCGACGGCAAGATGGTGGACCGCGAGGTGTATTCGCACCTGGCGATTCGAAAGCTCGCCCAAGCAGTCGCGACGTTTCCCAATCTGCATCTTGCGCTCTTTGACCGAACCAAGTCCTTTTTGCTCGATGACGAGTGCAAGTTCGTGCGCGAGGTCGATAAGGACCTTCCCAATGCCGAGCGCATTTGGGAGCTGCCCGATCCCAGCGTAAATATCATCAAGGCGAGTATCTTTTGCGATGACGGTGCCGTTATGGACAGCGCTTACGTACTGCAGCGCGAACTTGGTCAGCTCTTTACTTTTGCGCCTTCGGGCAACGCGTGGATCGATGCCATGCAGCCTGGTGTGTCGAAGGCCTCGGGCATCGCACAGCTCGCGGAGCATTACGGCATTGGACGCGACGAGGTCATGGCGTTTGGCGACTCGATGAACGACTACGAGATCATTCGCTTTGTCGGTACGGGCTGCGCGATGGAAAACGCGCGCCCCGCGCTCAAGGCGGTGGCCGATCGCGTGGTGGGTCGTAACCGCGACCACGCCGTCCAGCAGGAGCTCCGTCGCGTGCTGGAGAGTCTCTCCTAATCCGGCAGATGGGGACGTTCCTTTTCTGCCGACAGTGGGGGACAGTCCTTGCAGCTTTTTGCGAAGAGTGTCCCCAACGACTAGTCATTTAAGAACATCCCCAGTGACTGGCCAATGACTAGGCGAGGGCGTCCATGATGGTGCGGGCGACGCCGTCGTGGTCGTTGTCGTATTCGGTGATGGCGTCGGCGGCCTCGCGGTCTTCGGGCTCGGCGTTGATCATGGCCATGCCGTGGCCCGCTGCCTGCAGCATGGGAATGTCGTTGATGTTGTCGCCGAACGCCCAGGCGTCGGCGAGACGCTCGCCCAGATGCTCGCATAGCCACGTGAGGGCCGTTCCCTTGGTGGCGCCCTCGCCCATGACCTCGATATTCATGGCGTAAGAACGCGTGACCTCAATGCCTCCGAGCGTGTCGAGCGCCGTCGCGATGGCGTCGCGATCGGCCGGGTCGTGCCAGTACATGGCGATGCGTTCGAGCGTCTCGACTTCGTCGATCTTGCTGTCGATATCCATGTCGATCGGTGTTCGTGTGCGCTTGAGCGAAGCCGCGATGTGGGGGTCGCCGCCGCAGAATTCGTCCAGGCGCGTGTAGAGCGAGCGGGGGAGGAAGCACTGCCCATCCGCGAAGATATCGAAGGTCACATCGTGGCCGGCGGCGATGCGATGGATGCGATGGGCAATGCCGCAATCGAGCGGACGGCTCAAGATGCACGTGGCGCGCGAGGCGTCGGTGGGCACATCGTCGTCGAGCTGCCAGACGCTGGCGCCATTGGCGCAAACGGCATAGTGCACGGCGGTATGGGCGAGGATGGGCTCAAAGATGCCCGACAGCGGACGTCCCGTGCAGGGCACAAATTCAATCCCGCGTCGAGCGAGCTCGTCGAGCATCGCCCAGGTGGCATCGCTCATCTGCTTATCGCTCGTCAACAGCGTTCCATCCATATCGGAAAACACAATCATTTGATGCAGCCCTTTCTGCTGGCATAAAAAGCGTGGCCGAGGGCGATGATGCCCTGGCCACGCTCGGGTTCTATAACGGTCCGCGTCCTAGCGATCGGCGAGCGGCTTGTACTCCAGCGGCTCGATAACCGGGCGATACACGGGGCGAATAATGCGGTGCGCGCAGAAGAGCTCTTCCATGCGGTGTGCCGACCAGCCGGCCATGCGGGCGACGGCGAATAGCGGCGTAAAAAGCGTCTCGGGTACGCCGAGCATCTTGTAGATAAAGCCCGTGTACAGGTCGATGTTGGCACAGATGGGCTTGGTCATGCCGTGGTCGCGCATCACCTGCGGTGCCAGGCGCTCGATGCGCTCGATGAGCGCGAACTCCTCGCCCAGGTCCTTCTTGGCGGCAAGCGTGCGCGCGTAACGGCGGCAGACCTCGGCGCGCGGGTCGCTCAGCGTGTAGGCGGCGTGGCCCATACCGTAGATGAGACCCGTGCCGTCGAAGGCCTGCTTGTCGAGGATCTTGCCCAGGTAGGCTGCGACCTCGTCCTCGTCCTCCCAATTGGAGACGTGCGCACGGATGTCCTCGTGCATGGACACGACCTTGGCGTTGGCGCCGCCGTGGCGCGGGCCCTTGAGTGAGCCGATAGCCGCGGCGTAGGCGGAATACGGGTCGGTGGCCGAGGAGGACAGCACGCGGCAGGCAAACGTGGAGTTGTTGCCGCCTCCGTGTTCGGCATGCAGCATGAGCATCACGTCGAGCAGCATGGCTTCGTCGCGGGTGAATGCCATGCCGCCGCGCAACACCTGCAGGATGGTCTCGGCGGTGGAGAAACCGGGTGTGGGGTGCGGTACATGAACCTCGGAGCCGCGGCGCTTGGCGACCGAGGCCATATGCGCGAAGGCGGCGATGCGGGGGAGACGGGCGAGCATGGAGATGGCGACGTCGATTTCGTGCTCGGGCGTAATGGCGTCGGGCTCGGCGTCGAAGGCGTAGAGCAGCAGCACGGCGCGCTGAAGCACATTCATGATGCTCGACGACACCGTGGTCATGGGGAACTCTTTGACGTACTCATCGCTCAGGTGCCTAAAAGCGCCCAGACGTCCGCAAAAACCGTCGAGCTCCTCTTTGTTGGGCAGCGAGCCCGTGATGAGCAGGTAGGCGACCTCTTCGTAGCCATAGCGATTCTCGGCCTGGGCGTTGTTGACCAGGTCCTCGATGCTGTAGCCGCGCAGCGTAAGCTTGCCCTGGTCGGGCACGACTTTGCCGTCGACCTTGTTGTAGCCGTGCACGTCCGAGATGCGGGTAAGGCCCGCGACCACGCCCGAGCCGTCGGCATTGCGCAGGCCGCGCTTGACGTTGTGCTCTACGAACAGGCCCTCGTCGTATGGGGCGGTCGGCAGGCCGTGGTAGAGGTTTTCGCTTTCGGGCGAAATCTGACGGCTCGCCTCGTAATCCAGAACCAGGCGGCTCAGGTGGTCGTCGAAGCGATAGTAGATTTTCTTGGCGTCGTAGGCCATGCGCGCTCCTCTCCGGTTCGCTTTGGGGCCGCGCGCTTGGACGATATGACGTCAAGCTGCCCCGAGCGGCCTGTTCGCTACAGGCGATACATAAAGTTAAAGACGTCCTCACGCTGAATGGACACGTTGACGCCCGAAAGCTCGCCGGCCTCGGCCAGCGCCTTCTGCAGCTCGGCGAAGTCGAGCTTGGACTCGGCGGTGTCGGCCAGCATGGTCATGGTGAAGATGTCCTCGATAATGGACTGCGTGATGTCGCGGATGTCGACGTTGGCCTCGCCTAGGACACGGGTGACGCCGGCGACGATGCCGGGGCGGTTCTTGCCAAGGACGGTGATGACGATACGGGAGGACGAGATCTCGGCCATGGGAAACCCTTTCGCGTGATTGCGGCGCGCGCGGGGCGCTCCGCTACGGTACAGTGTTCATCATTGTACCTGTCTGGCGCCAAAAGGGGTGTGCTTACTGCGGCGTTACACGTCTGCAACATGGGTGAAGGCTCGTCGGGGTGCGTGCTCGCTGCGGTTGGCCACGCCGCCCTGCACAAAGACCGTGAACCTTTTGTGGGACGCGCGACGCCGTGGTACCATAGCCAAGTTTGTTGTCTTGGTCGGAAACCAAGACGCCTTATGCGCTGATCGGTAACCAGCGCCTGACCAATAAGGAGTCCTACCATGAAGCAGGGTATCCATCCCCAGTATGTCGAGTGCACGGTGACGTGCTCCTGCGGCAACACCTTCAAGACGCACGCTACCGTGTCTGAGATGAAGGTCGAGCTTTGCAACGAGTGCCACCCGTTCTACACCGGCCAGCAGAAGTTCGTCGACACCGGTGGACGCGTCCAGCGCTTCGCCGACAAGTTCGGTGGCGCCGCTGCCGCCCAGCTCAAGAAGGCTGAGGAGGCCAAGGCTGCCAAGGCTGCCAAGGCTGCTGAGGCCGAGGCCGCTCGCAAGGCCGCCGCTGAGGCTAAGGCTGCCGAGAAGGCCAAGCGTGCTGCTAAGTTTGCCGAGGAGGCTGCCAAGCAGGCCGCCGAGGCTCCCGCAGAGGCTCCCGTCGAGGAGGCCGCTGCCGAGGCCGAGACCACCGAGGCTGCTGAGTAAATAGCTCGCCGAGGAATCGCTCGCATTCATGGCAAAAGGGCCGTGCATCCGTTTGGGTGCGCGGCCCTTTTCTTTTTATTGGTGCAGGCTAACCCGTTCCCATTGCACCAGATTGGTGCGAAGGGGACGGGTTGGTTTGCACCAAATGGCAGAGTGACGGCGTTTTCCCAGATAAAACCTGCCAAAATAAACCAGTCCCTTTTTGGCAGGTCGGTCGGGTCGTAGTTATTACGTGGCGGTCGAGGTCGACCGTATAGGCCGCGCCTTGTTTGGCTAAAGTACAATCATCTGTGTTTAACTCGCCCGCAGCTGCACGGCGTGGGCGATGGCCAAAAAAGGAAAACCACATGGGATTCATGTCAAAGCTGCTGTCCTTTGGATCCGATAAGGACCTTAAGCGCTACTACAAGATCGTCGACCAGATCAACGGTCTTGAGCCCCAGTTTGAGAAGATGACCGAGGAGGAGCTCCGCGGCCAGACCGATAAGTTCCGCGAGCGTTACGCCAACGGCGAGTCGCTCGACGACATGCTCCCCGAGGCCTTTGCCACCGTGCGCGAGGCTTCCAAGCGCACCATGGGTATGCGTCACTTTGACGTGCAGCTCATTGGCGCCATGGCACTGCACGAGGGCCACATCGCCGAGATGAAGACCGGCGAAGGTAAGACCCTCGTCTCCACGTTGGCCGGCTATCTCAACGCTATTGCCGGCAAGGGCGTGCACGTCGTTACTGTCAATGATTACCTTGCCAAGCGTGACTCCGAGTGGATGGGCCGCATCTATAAGTACCTGGGCATGACCGTCGGTCTGCTCCAGAACAACATGCCGCTCGAGCTCAAGCGTCCGGCCTACCAGGCCGACGTCACCTACGGCACCAACTCCGAGTTCGGCTTTGATTACCTGCGCGACAACATGGTTACCCGTCCCGAGCAGCGCGTGCAGCGCGGCCACAACTACGCCATCGTCGACGAGGTTGACTCCATCCTGATCGACGAGGCCCGCACCCCGCTGATCATCTCGGGCGCTGGGACTAAGTCCGCCAGTACCTACAAGGACTTCGCGCGTGCCGTGCGTGGCCTTGAGCGCGGCGAGGACGTGTCGCACGACATGCTCACCGCCACCGAGGACGTTGAACCCACGGGTGACTACGTCATGGACGAGGCCAAGCACACCATTGCCGCCACCGAGCGCGGTCTTAAGAAGATCGAGCGCCGCCTGGGTATCGATGACATCTATGCCGATCTCTCCGGCCAGTTGGTCAACCACCTGCAGCAAGCGCTGAAGGCCCAGTACATGTTCCACCGCGACAAGCAGTACGTGGTCACCAACGGCGAGGTCAAGATCGTCGACGAGTTCACCGGCCGCATCATGGAGGGCCGCCGCTATTCTGAGGGCCTGCACCAGGCCATCGAGGCCAAAGAGGGCGTGCTCGTACGCGAGGAGAACCAGACCCTGGCCACCATCACCCTGCAGAACTACTTCCGTCTGTATGACAAGCTCTCCGGCATGACCGGCACGGCACTTACCGAGGATGCCGAGTTCCGCGAGATCTACAAGCTGCCCGTCGAGGTCATCCCCTCCAACAAGCCCGTGCAGCGCGTGGACCACGAGGACCTGGTGTACCGCACCATTCAGGCCAAGTACAACGCCGTCGCCGACGATGTGGAGCGTCGTCACGCCAAGGGCCAGCCGGTCCTGGTGGGCACCGTCTCCATCGAAAGCTCCGAGAAGCTGTCGGCCGCCCTTACCAAGCGCGGCATCGCGCACGAGGTCCTCAACGCTAAGCACCACGAGCGCGAGGCTCATATCGTTGCCCAGGCCGGACGCTACGGCGCCGTGACCATCGCTACTAACATGGCCGGTCGTGGTACCGACATCCTGCTGGGCGGCAACCCCGACGAGCTGGTGCGCGAGCGCCTTGAGTACGAGGGCCTGACCATGGAGGACGTGACGCCCGAGCAGCTCGAGCAGTTTAACGCCGAGGCCAAGGAGACCTGCAAGGCC
>NZ_JBDMGT010000010.1:0-67742 GCF_039752775.1 Collinsella aerofaciens
CGGTGGGACTCGAACCCACAATCCTTGCGGCGAGAGATTTTAAGTCTCCTGCGTATGCCAATTCCGCCACGCCCCCGTGAGACTAGAAGTCTAGCACAAGCCGTCCGTTACGCGTTGACGGCCATCGAGTGTTGGCCCGACTTCTCCAGGAACTCTTGGAACTTTTCCTCGTCGCCCTTGTTTTGATACTGCAGGGCCAGCAGGTACTCCAGTCGGCAGCGCTTGACCGGGTCGTCGCCGACATCCTCGAGCATGCGCTCCAGCTCGGGAATGTCGTTGTGGCGCTTGAGGATCATCGTGTCGTACATCAGCTGGCATTCGTGTGCGACTGCCTCGGCCTGACCGCCCTCAAAGCCCTTGATCTCATGCAGCAACTCCTTGGCCTTTTTGCGGTCCTCCTGGCCAACGTAGTAGTTAAAAGCTTTGATTACCAGGTCGACGCGCTGCATCTTGGGCAGGTTGAGTCCCAGTAGCAGGTCGAACATCTCGTCGGCGCGCTTATGGTCCTCGCGCAGCAGATAGGAGTTCAGGCGCAGGTAGTCGCGGTTGTAGCGCGGGTACAGCATGCTGGTGAGTTTGCCGTCGAGCAAACGATCGAACTCGTCCCACTGCTTGGCGGCCATCAATTGCTGCAGGCGTTTGAACGTGGTGCGTTTTTTGACGCTAAAGAACACCGACACGGCGATGCAGATGATAACGACGGCGGTCCAGAGGGTGCGGGAATCGGGCATTTCAGAGTCCTTAGTCGCTCTTAAAGCGAGCGGTATGACAACACGTACTAGATGTATTATACGCAGCGTGCAAGCAAACTGGCATAAAAGCTCATCGAGGCTGAGTGCCATCGCTCGCTGCGGTACACTTACCTAAAGTAAACCATGAAGGGAGACATTACCTATGAAGAAGATCGTTTTGGCTTGCGGTGCTGGCGCTGCTACTTCCACACTCGTTGCCCAGAAGGTCGCCACCTTGCTCGACGCCAACGGTTACGCCGACAAGTACGAGATCGTGCAGTGCGCCATCTCCGAGGCCAAGGACTACTGCGACGAGGGCGCCGACCTGCTGATCGCCACCACCGTTGCCCCCGAAGGCCTCACCTGCCCGTACGTGAGCGGCGTGCCCTTCATGACCGGCATGAACCGCGTCGCTGCCGAGAAGGCCGTTCTCGACGTCATGGCTCAGTAGGCACTGCCTGTATGAGTGAGCAGAACGTCAACCCGGTCGAGCTCTTTGGCATGCGCGTTGCCCATGTGGGCATTAACGCCGCCGACCCGGCAGACGCCCTGGAGATCGCGGAGCTGTTCTCGACGATGATGGGCCTGCCTGTTATCGAGACCCCGGTTTCGTACTTCAACGATTCGCTGGTCGAGGTCATGAAGCAGAACGGTCGTGGCACCAAAGGCCACATCGGCTTTGCCGTTAACGACATCGATGCAGCTGAGAAGTGGTTTGCCGAGCGCGGGCTCGAGGTCAACGAGGAGTCGCGCGCGCTGCTACCCGACGGTGGTACCAAGCTCGTGTACTTTAAGCGCGAGTTCGCCGGCTTCGCCGTGCACCTGTGCCGCGAGTAGCGCACAAGCTGTCATAGCTAGCAAAAAGGGATAGGGCTGCGTGGCCCTATCCCTTTATTTATGCCGAGGGGCTTCCTACCGCGGCAGGCGAATCGTAAAGCGGCTGCCGACGCCCTCGACCGAGGTCACGCCGATGACGCCGCCGTGGCTATCGACGATCCACTTGGCGATGGCGAGCCCCAGGCCCGAGCCCTGCGCTCCGGCATCGCGCGCGTTGTCGGCGCGGTAGAACCGCTCGAACGCGTGAGCTGCGGATTCCTGGTTCATGCCGATGCCCTCGTCCTCAACGCTTATGTCGATCGTGCCCGCGCCCGCATCCGGCGCTACGCCAAACGAGATGGGCGTGCCCGCGTCCGAATACTTGGCGGCGTTTTGCACGATCACGCGCAGAGCCTGCTTCACGAGCGCGACATCGACGGACGCGTCGCAGCGCGGGTCGCTGATAAGCGCAGCGTCAAAGGCCAGCCGATACGTGTGCCCGGCATCGATCATCTGCGATTCTTCGCAAACCTCGCCGACCAGTGCAGCCAGGTTGGTATGCGCACGCCGCAGGACCGTGCGCCCGGCATCGCCGCGCGCCAAAAACAGCAGCTGCTCCACGAGCTCCTGCATGTGCTCGCTTTCGGCCTTGAGGGACGCGATGGATTCCGCCAGCACGTCCGGGTCGTCTTTGCCCCAGCGGTCGAGCATGTTCACGTAGCCCTGAATCACCGCGATGGGCGTGCGCAGCTCGTGGCTTGCATCGTTGACAAAGCGCATCTGCTGCAGCTTGGCCTCTTGCATCTGGCGCAGCAGGCGGTTGAGTGCGACCTCGATGCTTGCCAGGTCGGCGTCGCCGGTGGTGACGCTCGGCGAGTCGACGCTCGCGCGCTCGATGGCTTGCTCCAGCGTTTCCATCTTGCCGCCGGAGAGCTGCATGCGGCCGAGCTCGTCCACGCGCAGGGCCAGGTCGTTGAGCGGCGCCATGGTGCGGCGCACACGGCGAGCGCCGCCGAGCATATCGAGCATGCTGATGACCTGCCAACCTACAACAACGATATAGAGGGGCCAAAGTGCGATGAGGTCCTGCGCGAGGGGGAAGGTCTTGGTGGTACGCGCAAGCTCGACGGTATAGGTGAGCGTTGTCAGGTCCCAGCCGCGCGCGGGCTTCAGCGACATGCCGCGAACGGTGGCGCCGGGGATCCATCCTGCGGTAAACGCGCTGTCGGGCAGTGTCTGGTTGTATCCATAGACGAGGATCGCCGCCGCAATCACCACCAGCAACAGATCGAGCCAGACGTAGCTCATCAGGCGGCGCCACATATAGCTCCAGTTGATGGCGCGGGCGATGGAGGTGACGCGCTTGGCCTCGGCGTTACGCGCGGCAGACATAGCCCACCCCGCGCACGGTCTGGATGATGCGGGCGCCGCCGGCGTCCTCGATCTTGGCGCGTAGATGCGCGATGTGCACGTCGACGTTGTTGGTGTCGCCCATGTATTCGTAGCCCAGCGCTTCGTGCGCGATGCGTTCGCGCGTGAGCACGGTCTCGGCATGCGCCATAAGCAGGGCGAGGACATCGAACTCGCGGGCCGTGAGCGCAATGGGCGAGCCGCCGACCGTGACTTCGCGGCGGTCGGGGTCGAGCGCAACCGAGCCCACGGCGAGCGTGGCGGGGGAGAGCGAGGCGGAAACCTGGGTCGAGTCACTGACCGGGGGCATCGCAGTGGCGCCGACACCCGTGCCGCCTGCCGCGCCCGTCCCGATGCCGCCAACGCCCGAAGCCGCCCGCACGGCCTCCGAGCGCTTCAACGCCACGCGGATCCGTGCGAACAGCTCCTCAATCGCAAACGGCTTGGTCAGGTAATCGTCGGCGCCGGCATCGAGCCCGGCCACCTTGTCCATCACGGCATCGCGCGCGGTGACCATTATCACCGGCACATCCTTGTGCTTGCGGACGCGCCGCAGGACCTCCATGCCGTTGAGCTGCGGCAACAGCACATCGAGCAGAATAAGATCGTAGTTGCGCTCCAGCGCCAGGTCCACGGCGGTGCGGCCATCGGCGGCGTGTTCCACCTGGTAGCCCTCGTGCTCCAGCTCGAGCGTCACAAAGCGGGCGATTTTCTCCTCGTCCTCTACGATCAGGATCCGTGCCATGCGTGCCCCCGTCTGCGATTACTTGTCGTCGTTCAGATTTTGCTTGATGTCGTCCGCGGCATCGGCGGCGTGATTCATAAGGTTGTTGATACTGCCGGGCACGTCGCCGTCGCTGTCGATGCGGTAGCGCATGCCAAAGAACAGGCCAATCAGCATCAGCCAAATCGTAGCGCCCCAGGCAAACAGGGCGATGATGGGGATCAGGATGGGGATGTTGAGGATGATTGCATCGCGGCGCGTGGCGATAAACTTGGTGTCCAGGCTCAGGCGGAAGAGCTTTTTGAGGTACTCCCATACGCTGTCCATCTTCTTGGAGAAGTCGGTCTTTTCGCTCGACTTCTCGTAGGCGGCCTGCGCGGCGACCATCTCGGCTGAGGGCTCATCGACTGGCGCGGACTCGGTGGCGGCGTGCGCCGACGTGGTCTGCGTCTTGCCCTGCGACTCGAGCCAAATGATGGCGTCCAAAACGTTGCCGTCGGCGGCGTCGAGCGCGGCCTTGGCATCGGTGTAGCTCACGTTGCACTTGGTGCGGATGGTTTCAACTTTTTCGAGGTCGTCCATGACCTGTCCTTTCGTTCGATGGGCGCGACGCCGGGCGATTTGCCCGGGCGCGAGCGTTGCGTTCGGCGGTCTGCGTTGCGCGGCGCCGCCCCGCCCTTGGTCGAACTCTATAGTGCAGGTTATAGATTAAGCGATTCTTGAGCCAAGATTAACGTTGGATGAGTTTTTGGGTAGCGGTGGGAAAAGTATTAGACCTCGATAGCGGGGGATGTGGTGCCGGTGCAAAACGGCGTCAAAGGTTGGTCGAGCAGGCGGTTTCTCCATTGATGTCCGCACAGCATGTGACACTTACCCTGCCGCCCCGCTCTGTCGCGGCGGCATGTATCTGAACAACGACCCTCTAAGGAGTTCGATATTGATGAGTGACAACACCAAGCATCTCGCAAAGAAGTGCGTCAAGGACGCGTGGCCGTGCCTCGCGTTGCGCCTTGCCGGCACAGCGGTTGCGCTGCTGGCTGTTCTGGGGCCATTCGACGTGCTCCGAAGTGCTAGCTCTCTGCACGTTTGCATGGCCCTTGCCGGCGCCATGATGACCGGTGGCGCGCTCGATTTGATCTTTTGGGTGCTCGACCCGTTTGGATGGAAGAACGAGGGGTAAGCCCTAAGGGATGGAAGGGCTGGAACGGTTGGCTTAGTGATCGTGCAGAATGTGGGCTAGCGACTTACAGGGAAGTGGTAATCCGATGACGGTCTATGTGACGGGCGATATTCACGGCGGCCTCGACATGCAAAAGCTGCGCGACTGGGATCTTGGGGATAGTTTGACGAGCGACGACTATCTGATTGTCGCGGGCGACTTTGGCTTTCCGTGGGATTTCTCTGCCGAGGAATGTGCCGATATCGCCTGGCTGGAGTCGCGCCCCTATACCGTGCTGTTCGTCGACGGCAACCACGAACGTTTCGATCACTGGGCGGAGCGCCCCATGGAGTTGTGGCACGGCGGGCTGACGCAGCGCCTGTCGGATACCTCTCCCATACGGCGCCTGACGCGCGGCGAGGTTTTTGAGCTTGATGGCTCAACGATCTTTACCATGGGCGGCGCCACGAGCGTGGACAAGGAATACCGCATTCCGTATTCCAGCTGGTGGCCGCAGGAGTTGCCGGACGAGCGCAACTTTGAGGAGGCGCGGACAAAGCTCGACAGCGTGGGCTGGAAGGTCGACTACGTGATCACCCACACCTGCTCCACGCGCATGTTGTCGCCCACGCTCTATCCGGCGCCCGGCTGGAATTATCCCGATGTCGATCGACTCACCACGTTTTTTGACGAGCTGGAGGACCGTCTGGACTACAAGCGCTGGTACTACGGGCATTTTCATCGGGATGTCAACCCGGCCGAGCGCCATACCGTGCTCTACGACTGCATCGTTCGCCTGGGCGACGAACTCCAGCCCTGGGATGTTGCGTAGAGGCGGGGTGGCTGGCTACTCGACCGTTACAGTGATGTTCTCCCGATGCGCGCGGATGACGTCCCAGCTAAAGTGCTCGACCAGCTGCTCGGCGGTACGCGGCGTGGTGTCCGGCGCGATGCCTGTTTGCCCGGCGAGCCATCCCAACAGCGCCTCGGGTGTGCCAAAGCGGGTGCGGAGCTCGCCCAGGTCTAGGTCGCGGTCGCGCTTGGAAAGGCGGCGGCCGTCCGGTGACATGAGCAGCGGAATATGTGCGTAGTGCGGTGTGGGCAGTCCCAGCAGATGCTGCAGGTAGATCTGGCGCGGCGTGGAGCCCAGCAGGTCGCATCCGCGCACGACCTCGGTGACGCCCATGGCAGCGTCGTCGACTACCACGGCTAGCTGGTAGGCAAAAACGCCGTCGCTGCGGCGCACCAAAAAGTCGCCGCACTCGGTGGCGAGTGCCTCGCATTGGGCTCCGTACGTGCGGTCAACGAATTCGATCACGTCGTCTGCGAGGTCGTCGACGGTGGGCACGCGCAGGCGTGTGGCCGGGGCGCGCAGGGCGCTGCGGCGGGCAACCTCCTCGGCAGAAAGGCCTCGGCAGGCGCCGCGGTAGATGGGCGTGCCGTCGCTGGCGTGCGGCGCGCTCGCGGCGTGGAGTTCGGCACGCGTGCAAAAACAGGGATAGGTGAGGCCGGCGTCTTGCAGCTGGCGCAGGGCGTCCTCGTACAGATCCAGGCGATCGTGCTGGTAGTAGGGGCCTTCGTCCCACTCGAGCCCCAGCCAGGTTAGATCGTCAATCAGTTGAGCGGCAAGTTCCGGGCGCTTGCAGCGATCGTCCAGGTCCTCGATGCGCAGCACGATGCTGCCGCCCTGGCTGCGGGCCGAAAGCCACGCACACAGGCAACTGAACACGTTGCCCAGGTGCATGCGGCCCGAGGGCGACGGGGCAAAGCGGCCCACGACGGGGATGGGCGCTGCCGTTGCTGGTGCGTCCGCGGCGTGTGTTGCTATGTTGCATGCGTTGATATCCATGCGGACGAGTATAGCGCGGGGCGCGGTGGGGGAGACGCTGCCGTGGCCTGCAAGTTGCCGAGGCCGCGCGTTGCGCGTGCCGGACCACCGGCTCGATAGCTCGATCGCCGCCCGCCAGCCCAACCCCTCAAACGACAGAAACCCCGGCAGCTCTTCGCAACTGCCGGGGTTTCCGCGGAAAAGGGGGACATGATCCTCAAGCGAACGGCAAAGGGGCAAACCGTTTTCGCTCAACTGCTTTATGCCCCTTGCTCGCGGACTCAATCAGTGCGCGTGCGGCAACACAAAGCCGCTACACCTGTGACGGAGCTATGAAGTGGTATCTATTGCCGGAGCGGGCTATGCCAAGGAGTGTCCCAGATTGCCGGCAGATAAGGAACGTCCCCAGGTGCCGGCCGCGGGCGTGACTTTCGTCCCGTTTGATACTCCGCTGGCCTAGATGTTCGTCATGTGCGCCCGTAAACGTGGGACAATGGCGTTGCTGGTATCACAGACAAAGGATGTGCCTATGAACACCCTCGCCGCCAAAGTCAGCCGGCAGCGCCACCTGTTTGCGCGATTCGCTTCCGTCTGCGTGCTCGTCGCGCTTGCGTTGTTGCTGCTGCCTGTCGCCGCGCACGCCGACGGCTACTCCATGACCCAGACCTATATCAGTGCCACGGTCGAGGCCGATGGATCGCTGACCGTTGTCGAGGGACGCCAGTTTGATTTCGACGACGACATCAACGGCGTGTTTTGGGAGATCAATACGGGCTCCAACCAGCAGGGCGGCACGGCGGGCGTCGACGTGCTGAGTGTCGAGGAAGAGGACACCGCGTTTAACAAAGTCGATAGCGCGAACAAGGGCGACTCTGGCGTCTACGCGGTCGAGCAGACCGGTGACGGCGTAAGGATTAAGGTGTTCAGCCCTCACGAGAGCGGCGACAGCGCAATCTACTACGTGAGCTACACCATGACCGGTGCGGTTATGAACTGGGCCGATACCGCCGAGCTCTACTGGAAGTTCGTAGGTGACGGCTGGTCTGCGGATTCCGATGACGTCGAGATGGAAGTGTGCTTCGCGAATGCCGCTGCCGGGACGGCGGCCGTCAAGGGCGATAACTTCCGCGCATGGGGCCATGGTCCGCTGACGGGCGACGTGTCGCTCGATGAGGACGAGCCCATGGTCACCTATACCATTCCCTGCGTGCACCAGGGCGAATTCGCCGAGGCACGCATCGCCTTCCCTAGCGACTGGGTGCCGCAGCTTGCCGCTTCGGGCGAAGAGCGCATGTCAACGATCCTGAGCGAAGAGAAGGAATGGGCCGACGAAGCTAACGCCCGCCGCGCTCACGCTCGCATGATTGCCAATGCACTTGCCGTGCTAAGTGTTGTTGCGGCGGTGGCCTTTACCGGCACAATCGTTATGCTCAAGCTGCGCAAGCGCAAGCCCAAGCCGCTTTTCCAGGACGAATATTTCCGCGATGTGCCTTCGGCCGACCATCCCGCCGTGCTTTCGGCCCTCATGAGCTGGAACGAGGTGCCCGATCAGGCATATATCGCCACGCTCATGAAGCTCACTGACGACCGTGTGATCAAGCTGGAGCAGGCGACCGTGACCAAGGCCAAGAAGGGTCTGTTGGGGCGTGAAAAAGAAGAGCAGACGTATCGCGTGACGGTGAGTGATGCGGGCTGGAAGTCGGCCAAGGGCATTGACCACATGGTGCTCAAGGTCTTCTTTGCCGGTACTAAGCCTGACGAGAACGGCGATCGCTCGCGCACGTTCGACGAGCTGCAGCACTACGTCAAGCAGCACGCTACACCCGTGGGCGACAAGCTCGAGGACTATCAGAACACCGTTAAGGGCAAGCTGGCCGATAGCGAGTACGTTGCCTCAGACGGCATTGTTGCAATGGTGTTTTGCCTGGTTCTTGGTATCCTGATTGCCTTTGTTCCCGTGGGATCCATCTTCTTTACCGATGGCGCACAGGCGAACATTACCGCCGCGGTTATCTCGGTGCCGATTGTGCTGGTGGGTATCGGCGTGGGCCTTACGTTCCGCCGCTTTACGCCGGAGGGCGCCGAGGTGGCGGCTCGCTGCAAGGCGCTCAAGCATTGGCTCGAGGATTTCACACGCCTAAAGGAAGCCGTCCCGGGCGATTTGGTGCTGTGGAACAAGCTGCTGGTGATGGGCGTTGCCCTGGGCGTTTCGAAAGAAGTGCTGCGACAGCTGGCCGAGGCCGTGCCTGCGGACCTGCGCAACAGCGACGATTTCTACGACAACTACCCCTGCTACTGGTGGTATTACCATCACTACGGCAACGAGTCTCCGCTCGATTCGTTCAACGATGTGTATCACGAGACCATCCGCGAGCTGGCTTCGAGCTCCGATAGCTCGAGCGGCGGCAGCGGCGGCGGCTTCTCTGGCGGCGGTGGTGGCGGCGTCGGCGGAGGCGGCGGCGGAACGTTCTAGCGCGCTCTGATTTTTGGGATGGATCTTCTCCGGCGACTGCCGACGGATCCATCCCATTTTCATGCGCTACCTACGAAGGCTGTCCCCAACGACTAATCACTGGGAACATCCCTAAATGACTAGGTATGGCTGCTGGGTTTAGGCTGTTAGATCGAGTTCGTAGAGGAAGCTTTCGCGCGGCATGTCGTGGCGACGCTCTTCGCGGTTGGCGCGGTGCGTGGCCGTGCGCTTAAAGCCGTGCAGCTCGTAGAACTTCCACGAGCAGTTGGAGTCGGTGTACAGGTGCGCCCTCGTCGCTCCAAGCGAGGATAGGTGTGAGACCGCGGCATCGAGCAGAACCGTGCCAACGCCCAGGCCATGGACATCGCGATCCACGGCAAGCAGCGTGACCTCGTTGTCGTGCGGCAACGGGCTGCTCTCGAGCAGGCGGTTGTTGGTCCGGATGGTTGCGCGCACAAACGAGAGATACTCGGCGCAGGCATCGGGCTCCAGCTCACGCATCTGCGATAGCAGCGCGCGTTCGGTATCCATCCAATGTTCCTTAACGGTGGCGCCGGAGCTCTGTCCTGCGCGTGCAAGCGCAATGCCGCGTGCATGGCCGTCGATTACGGCAACCTGCGAAAACGTCGAAGACGAAAGGCAATAGGCGAGGTCGCATGCGGCCTCGAGGCGGTTGTACTCATCGTTATCCGAATTGTTATGCCAAAGCTGCTGCAGAATCAACGCGATGGCGTCGAAGTCTTCGGTATCAAACGGTCGGTAGAGAACCCGCGAGACCATGGTGCCTCTTTCTTTTGCGGATGCATATCGAGCACAGTTCTACCACGCTATTGGCATCTAATTATGGTGCCCCTGTGTTCCATGAACTCACCGTGCCCGGTGCCGTGCCCATCCCCTCCGCTCGCAAACTTTTTCTGCATATGCGCCCGTTGCGGGGTGCATCGATGCGCTCGATGCGCTACATTGAATCAGTATTTTCAATGCCGCTGCGCGAGCGCTGCAGATCGACGTATCACCGACTCACAGAGCACGGCGGCGTACCAGACAGGAGGACTGCATGGGATCTGATGTGAAGATCGCACGCGCGTTGATTTCGGTTACCGATAAGACGGGCGTCGTCGATTTCGCACGGACGCTGGTCGATGACTTTGGCGTCGAGATCATCTCTACGGGCGGCACGGCTCGTGCCATCGAGGACGCGGGCGTCCCCGTAACCCCCATCGAGGAGTTCACGGGCTATCCCGAGATGATGGACGGCCGCGTTAAGACCCTGCACCCCAAGGTTCACGGCGCGCTGCTGGCCCGCCGCGATTCCGAGCAGCACATGCAGGAGGCGGCACAGCACGGCATTAAGCTGATCGACCTGGTCGTCGTCAACCTGTACGAGTTCGAGAAGACCGTCGCCAACCCCGAGGTCACCTTCGCGGATGCCATCGAGCACATCGACATCGGCGGTCCTTCCATGCTGCGCTCTGCCGCCAAGAACGCCGCGAGCGTTACCGTCATCTCCGACCCGGCCGACTATGATGCCGTCCTGGCCGAGATGTGCGAGACCGGTGGCTGCACCACGCTTTCCACCCGTCGTCGCCTGCAGGTGAAGGTCTACCAGACCACCGCCGCCTACGACACGGCTATCTCCCGTTGGCTCGCCGCCCACGCAAGCGACGTGGCGGACACCTCTGCCAAGCTCGAGATCTCGCTGGAGAAGGTCGACGACCTGCGCTATGGCGAGAATCCTCAGCAGAAGGCCACGGTCTATCGCTTTGCCGAGGGCTGCGAGAATACCGCGAGCTCGCAGTTCCCGCTCGTGGGCTCCGAGCAGATCCAGGGCAAGCCGCTCAGCTACAACAACTATCTGGATGCCGACGCCGCTTGGAACCTAGTCCGCGAGTTCGACGAGCCGGCCTGCGTGATCCTCAAGCATCAGAACCCCTGCGGCTCCGCCGTGGCCGAGGACATCACGGCCGCCTACGACCGCGCCTTCGCCTGCGATCCCAAGAGCGCCTTCGGCGGCATCATCGCCTGCAACCGCGAGGTTCCCTATGAGCTGGTTGAGCACTTTGCCGATCAGAACAAGCAGTTCGTCGAGGTTATCATCGCTCCGAGCTACACTGCCGAGGCGCTCGAGCGCATGGCCAAGCGCCCCAACCTGCGCGTGCTGGCCACCGGCGGCGTGGACCACGGCGCCCAGGTGGAGCTGCGCTCCGTCGACGGCGGCATGCTGGTGCAGGAGGTCGACCACGTGACCGAGGATCCTGCGACCTTTACGTTCCCCACCGACCGCAAGCCCACCGACGCCGAGATGGCCGAGCTCGAGTTTGCCTGGAAGGTCTGCAAGGGCGTCAAGTCCAACGCCATCCTGGTTTCCAAGGGTAAGGCCGGCATTGGCATGGGCCCGGGTCAGCCCAACCGCGTTGACTCTGCGCTGCTTGCCTGCGAGCGCGCCGAGGACTTCTGCGAGCGCGAGGGCGTGGAGAAGGGCGGCTTTGCCTGTGCAAGCGACGCGTTCTTCCCGTTCCGCGACAACGTCGACGTGCTCGCCGCGCACGGCGTGACCTGCATCATCCAGCCCGGCGGCTCCAAGCGCGACGACGAGAGCGTCCAGGCCTGCAACGAGCATGGTATTGCGATGGTCTTCACAGGGGCCAGGCATTTTAGGCACTAGAGGCTTTCCCAAGCACCCGACCTTGCCCCTCAAACCGTCGCTTGCGTACATTTAGTACGCGGCGCTCCTCTTTCGGGGCAATCTCGGGCACTTGGAAAACCCTTAATGGGATGTTGTTCTATCCCATTAAGCCGATCGGTCGCCTGACCGTATCGTCAAAATAATCTCTGCAAAAGACGGCTGCTCCGTTTGGAGGGCCGTCTTTTTGGTATAAGAGGACGGAATGACTAACACGAAAGGTATGACCATGCCCCAGATTGATGATGCCGAGCTGTTTGGCAATGCCGAGGATCAGCGTGCGTACGAGGACTTTTGCGCCAATCAGGAGGCGGTCGAGAAGTTTACGCTCGACAAGCCCGCGCTTGTCTGCCGTTGGCGCATGTCCAACAAAAAGGTGCCCATGCTCAACCGCCACATTCGCGCGCTGTCCGAGCGCCTGGTGCAGGGCGAGCCGCTTACCCACAACATGCTCAGCTGGGCCAAACAACACGTTGAGTGGTCGCTTGCCGAGGGTGATTACACCGCACACGACGGCGTGCTCATGCTGGTGATCGACATCAACGGCAACGCCGCCATGACGGTGGGCGAGTACGAGCCGCTGGCCGATACGTCGGCCAAGGCGCTACGTGCCCGCTCCGCCGAGGCCCGCTCCGAGGCCGACGAAACCGGCGTGGCGCCCGAGCTGCTCGCCGCCGTCGATAACGGCGAGCTGGCCTTTGTGGCGCCAGCGGACGAGTGTCTGTGCGGCACGGCGACGCTCATTGAGCAGCTGGCCCAGACCAAGGGCATCCCGGTCACGCGCGTGGACATTCCCGCGCAGCTCAAGGGCGCGCTGTTCCTGGTGAGTGACGAGCACGGCGTGGTCCCCGCAACCGAGACGGACGCCGCCGAGGCCGACGCCGCCACGGTCGCCTTCTTCGCCGAAGGCTACGAAAAGCTCCGCGCCCGCCGCTAAATGATTTTTCTGGGACGGGGATTAAAGAATCATTTTGGTCCCCGCCACCGCTGCGAGTGCGAGGCGGACAAAACGCCCCCGCTCGCGAACAGTTCTGTCACCTGGCACCGCGCGAGGCGTGTACCTGCAGCTTTGCGGTCATAATGGGACAAGACAACCAAGAGGGGAGCGGAATCAATGGCGCTGATCTATATCGTTGAGGACGACGAGCCCATTCGTCGTGAGCTTGTCGACATCCTTGCCCGCGCCGGGTTTGAAGTCGAGGCCTGCGAATCGTTTGAGCATGTCTCGCGCGATATTCTCGCCGCCGTGCCCGACCTGGTGCTGCTCGACCTCACGCTTCCCGTCAAGGACGGCCAGCATATCTGCCACGAGGTTCGCCGCGAATCCGAGGTTCCCATCATCGTTCTCACGTCGCGCACGACCGAGATCGACGAGGTTATGGCCATGACGCTCGGCGCGGACGACTTTGTTCCCAAGCCTTACAGCGCCCGTGTGCTTGTGGCGCGCATCAACGCACTGCTGCGTCGCACCGCGGCGTCAGGCGAGCGCAGCACACTTGTCCACAAGGGGCTGGAGCTCGACCTCGCCCGCTCAATGGTCACCAACACGCAAACGGGCACCAGCACCGAGCTCACCAAAAACGAGCTGCGTATCCTCTCGCTGCTTCTGAGCCGCGCGGGCAAGATCGTTTCGCGCTCGGCCATCATGCAGGACCTGTGGGACTCCGACGCCTTCGTGGACGACAATACGCTCACCGTCAACATCAACCGCCTGCGCACCACGCTCGAAAAAATCGGCATCAAGGGGTATTTGACCACGCATCGCGGCCAAGGCTATTCGGTCTAGGGGCCGGCTATGTCGTTTGGCAAGTTCTTTAAAGATGCGCTGCTTCCCGTCGCCGTGTGGACGTGCGGTGTGCTGCTGAGCTGCTTTGTGCTGACGGTTGCCGGTGCACCCGTCTCTATCGTGGTCGTGGCGGTCGGCGTGTCCTTTATCTTTGGTATGCTCGGCATCGTGGTCGAGTACGCGCGTCGCCGCCGTTTTCTGCGTCAGCTGGAGCGCGCGGCCGAGGAGCTCGAGAGCCCCGCATGGGTGCAGGAGATGGTGCAATGCCCGACCTATGCCGAGGGCGAGCTCGAGTACGAGGTCTTGCGCCGGGTGGGCAAAGCCGCTTGCGACGAGGTTGCCGAAGGCCGGCGTCAGACCGATGACTATCGCGACTATATCGAGAGCTGGGTCCACGAGGCCAAACTGCCCCTGGCGGCGGCTCATCTAATTTTGGAAAACCTGGATGGCAGCGAAGACGACCTGTCTCGTGTGGATGACCTGGGCCGTGAGTTGGCTCGCGTGGAGCGCTATATCGACCAGGCGCTGTACTACGCGCGTTCGGAAGTCGTGGAGCGCGACTACCTGATTCGCCGCTGGGATCTCAAGACCTTGGTGACGGGCGCGATTAAAGCCAACGCGCGCGAGCTCATCGCGGCGCACGTGGCCCCGGTGTGCGAGAACCTCGACTTTGAGGTCTTTACCGACGAGAAGTGGCTCGAGTTTATTCTGGGCCAGCTCATTCAGAACAGCATTAAATATGCGCGCGAGGACGGCGCAAAGATCGTGTTTTCGGGCGCGTTGCTGGACGAGGGCCTGGCGAGCGAACGCATCGAGCTCACCGTCGCGGACAACGGCTGCGGCGTGAGCGCGGCCGACCTGCCGCGCGTGTTCGAGAAGGGCTTTACCGGCGATAACGGCCGCACCACCAAGCGCGCAACGGGCATTGGCCTCTACCTGGTGGCGCGTCTGTGCTCCAAGATGGGTATCGATGTCACCGCGGCATCCGAGCCCGGCGAAGGCTTCGTCGTAACGTTCGCCTTCTCAACCAACAAGTTCCAATACTTTGAGTAGGCGGGCCGTCTTGCGGCACGGACGGCTATGTTCCCGAACGTGAATATAGCCGCAAGGATTTAAATGAATCGCCCCAAACAAAACGTGCCGCCCCAAACGGGGCGGCACGCCATTTTTCTATCAGACAACTCGCTGAAGTAAGGCTGCGAAGGCCGCGAGGCCGGGAGGGGTTTCCTAAGGGCACATCCCGCAGCCGCGAAGCGGCGAGGACGTGCCTGTGGAAACCCCGCAGGCCCCGCGGCCGGTGGGAGCAACGCTACTTTACGACCAAGATGTCGCAGTCGGTGTTGCGCAGCAGGAACGTCGAAATCGAGCCCAGGAGCGCATACTTGATCGAGGACAGACCGCGAGCGCCGCAGAGCACCAGGTCGGGCTTAACCACGTCGAGCATCTCGTCCTTGAGCGTCTCGCGAATACGGCCGGCGCGAATCATGACCTCGACCTCGGGAATATCGGGATTGGCCTTGGCCTCTTCGAGCTGCTTGGCGATGGAGTTCTTAAATGCCTCCTCTAGGCCGTTGACCAGATCGACCGGATAGGAACCGGCGCTCTCGAGCGCCGTGGAATCGATAACGTGGCCGATGATTAGCTTGGCGCCGTTGTTCGCGGCGACCTTGATGGCGCGTGCGAGCACAAAATCCTGCTGCTCAGTACCGTCGAGTGAAACAAATACCTTGGTGTAGCCCTCGTTCATGGTTTCCTCCTTGGTCTATCGCACGGGCGCGGGGCTCGTGCATCGGGCGGGCGCGGGCGCGTTGGCCGCCGGACACTTTATCTTGTTGCAGTTATACCCAAGGATTTGGGTTTGACCGCTCGCAATTCTGTGAACGGGCGAGTTTTTTGGTAAGGGTAGGCGTAGACGCGCCCGAACGGTTGATAATGGGACATCGCCCGCACCGTCCGCAGAACAATATCGGCGGGTGTCTAACGAGGGGGTCCCTTTGGATATTATCGAGCTTCTAAAATCTGCCTTCATGGGCCTGGTCGAGGGCATCACCGAATGGCTGCCTGTTTCGTCGACCGGTCACATGATCTTGGTGGACGAGTTCGTCAAGATGAACGTGAGCGAGACGTTCTGGAATATGTTCCTGGTCGTGATTCAGCTCGGCGCCATTCTGGCCGTCTGTGTGCTGTTCTTCCATGAGCTCAATCCGTTCTCGCCCAGCAAGGGCAAGGAGGGCCGTCGCGACACCTGGGTGCTGTGGGGCAAGATTGTGCTCGGCTGCATTCCCGCCGCGGCGATCGGTCTGCCGCTTAACGACTGGATGGAGGAGCATTTCTACAATGCTCCCGTCGTGGCGCTGGCGCTCATTGTGTACGGCGTGCTGTTTATCGTGATCGAGAACTGGCGCGCGAGCAAGCGCGAGGAAATGGCCGTTGCCGGTTCGTTTGGCTCGCGTGCTGTGGTGTCGGGTGGACGTCCCGCCGGTGCGCACTTTGCGGCGCCCGCCGCGGCTACCGCTGAGGATGAGGACGATGACGAGAATCTGGACTTTGGCTCCATCGCCACGCTCGAGGACCTGAGCTGGAAGACTGCGCTGGGTATCGGCTGCTTCCAGGTGCTTTCGCTGGTGCCTGGTACGTCTCGCTCCGGTTCTACCATCATCGGCGGCCTGCTTTTGGGCTGTACGCGTTCGGTGGTGTCCAAGTTTACGTTCTTCCTGGCCATCCCTGTCATGTTTGGCGCGAGTGCGCTCAAGCTGGTCAAGTATTTCATCAAGGGCGGTACGTTCGGTGCCAACGAGGTCGCCATCCTGGGCGTGGGCTGCGTTGTGGCCTTTGTGGTTTCGCTCATCGCCATCAAGTGGCTTATGGGCTTCGTCCGCCGTCACGACTTCAAGTGCTTCGGCGTCTACCGCATCATTCTGGGCATCGTGGTGCTTGCGTACTTCTTCGTCTTGGAGCCGATGCTCGGCCTCTAACTTAGTCGACGCTGCGCGGCGGCCGGGGCGACAACTTGTCATTCAAAGGGGGTGGCATGACCAAAAGGTCTATGCCGCCCCCTTTTCATGCCAATTTGTTCGCCCTGGCCGCCGCTCGCTGCTGCTGCCATGACATCGGCGGTTTCGTGATTGCCAATAGATTGGTGCAAAGTAACCTGACTCCATTGCGCCAAATCCGCTGGGCGGGCCCGATTGTGGCGCACGGAGTCGTGGTGTGATTTGCGTCGGTGTCCGCGCGGCTCGGTATACTGGTACGGCTCAAACTATGGCGCTGCCCGCAGGCGCGCCGTCCGTCAGATGAGGAGTCGCCCATGACCCAGCCCTTGCCCTGGGAAAAGAACGCCACGGTACCCGTGCCGCCCGCACCGGAACCCGTGCCGCTCGATGCATACACCGCCCCTGCAGCGCCGGAGCCCGAGCTCGTCCCGCTCGACATCTACGACGCTCCCGCGCCGGCATCCAAACCCGCCAAGCCGCTCGTCGATATCGACGGCCTTAATCCCGCCCAGCGCGAGGCCGTCCTAACCACCGAGGGCCCGTTGCTGGTGCTCGCCGGTGCTGGCTCGGGCAAGACCCGCGTCCTGACCTTCCGCATCGCACATATGCTCGGCGACCTGGGTGTTAAGCCTTGGCAGGTTCTTGCCATTACGTTTACCAACAAGGCCGCGGCCGAGATGCGCGAGCGTTTGGCGGCGCTCATTCCCAGCGGTACCCGCGGCATGTGGGTGTGCACCTTCCATGCCATGTGTGTGCGCATGCTGCGCGAGGACGCCGACCTGCTGGGCTACACCGGTCAGTTCACCATCTACGACGACGATGACTCAAAGCGCATGGTGCGTGACATTATGCAGGCGCTCGGCATTGAGCAAAAGCAGTTCCCCATCAACATGATCCGCAGCAAGATCAGCTCGGCCAAAAACGCCATGATCGGCCCCGAGGACATGCTCAAGAGTGCCGATAGCCCCAACGACAAAAAGGCCGCGCAGGTCTACTTGGAGCTGGAGCGCCGCCTACGCGCTGCCAATGCGATGGACTTTGATGACCTGCTCGTGCGCACGCTCGAGCTGCTGCGCACCCGCCCCGAGGTGCTCGATAAGTACCAAGAGCGCTTCCGCTACATTAGCGTCGACGAGTATCAGGACACCAACCACGTCCAGTACGAGATCGCCAACCTGCTGGCCGCCAAGTACCAAAACCTCATGGTCGTGGGCGACGACGACCAGTCCATTTATAGCTGGCGTGGTGCCGACATCACCAATATCCTGGACTTTGAGAAGGACTTTAAAGACTGCAAGACCGTTAAGCTGGAGCAGAACTACCGCTCTACTGGTCATATCCTGAGTGCCGCCAACGCCGTGGTGCGCCATAACTCGCAGCGCAAGGACAAGCGCCTGTTTACGGCCGAGGGCGATGGCGAGAAGATCCAGGCCTTCCAGGCGAGCGACGAGCGCGACGAGGGCCGCTGGATTGCCGGCGAGATCGAGAAGCTGCACTCCAAGGGCACGAGCTACGACGATATCGCCGTGTTCTATCGTACCAACGCCCAGTCGCGTATTCTCGAAGATATGTTCCTGCGTGCGGGCGTGCCCTACAAGATCGTGGGTGGCACGCGATTCTTCGACCGCGCCGAGATCCGCGACGTCATGGCTTACCTCAAGATGATCGTGAACCCGGCCGACGAGATGAGCGTCAAGCGCGTCATCAACACACCGCGCCGCGGCATCGGTTCCACCTCGATCCAAAAGATCGAACAGCTGGCGCGCGACAACCGTTGCTCGTTCTTCCAGGCTTGTGAGATCGCGTGCGCCGAAACCGGCATGTTTAGCGCCAAGGTGCGCAATGGCCTGTCGAGCTTTGTGTCGCTGGTGCGCGAGGGCCGTCGCATGGATGGCGAGCTCAAGGACGTCGTCGAGATGATTGTCGACAAGACGGGCCTGCTGCAGGCATTCCGCGCCGAGGGCACCATGGAGTCCGAGAGCCGCGCCGAGAACATCCAGGAATTCCTGGGCGTTGCGGCCGAATTTGAAGAGACACACGAGGATATCGAGGGTACGCTTGAGAGCTTGGAAGAGCTGCGCGCGGCTGGCGTTGCCGATGTGCCTGCCGACGCTGAGCCCGAGCCCGTTGTGGTGAGCGCGCCTGCGCCCGAGCCGGGACCGTCCGCGCCCGCGTCCTCGTTTGAGGCGCTGGTCGGCGCGCGCGATGCCGCAGGTTCCAATCCGCTCGATAGCCTAGCCGCCCCGGCGCTCTCGCCGCAGGATGCTCTGGCCGCCGCCATCGCGGGCAACGCATATGCCGCGTCGACGGAGATGCCGGCGGGTGCCGTGCATGCCGACGAGATCGAGCGCACCTACGGTCCGCTCACCTGTAAGGCGCTGCCGGCGCTCATGGAGTGGCTGGCCCTGCGCTCCGACTTGGATTCCCTAGCCGGCGAGACGCATGCCATTACCATGATGACCATCCACTCCGCCAAGGGCCTGGAGTTCCCGGCGGTGTTCGTGGCCGGCATGGAGGAGGGTATCTTCCCGCACGTGCACGACTTTGGCGGCAGCGATGACCCGGGTAAGCTCGAGGAGGAGCGTCGCCTGGCCTACGTCGCCATCACGCGCGCCCGTAAGCGCCTGTTCTTGACCTATGCGGCCACGCGTCGCACCTACGGCTCGACCTCTGCCAACCCGCGTTCGCGCTTCCTCAACGAGATTCCGTTTGAGGATATCGAGTTTAGCGGTATCGGTTCTGCCGGCTTTGAAGGCACGGGCTGGGAGAAGCGCGGCGACCGTCACGGCACCTTTGGCTCGGGCATGGGCTCGGATATGTATGGCGGCAAGGTGTTCGGCTCGCATACGCGCTCGACCGGCGGTTCCGGTTCGCGCGGCGGATCGAGCTTTGACGATTTCTTTGGCGGCAGCAGCTACGGGGCCGAACGCCATCGTGGGGTCTCGCCCGATGCCGGCCGTGTTGCCTCGACCTTTGGTTCGGGCGCGCCGCGAGCCAAAAAGCCGTCGTCCAAGGTGTCGCCGACGGTGGAGCGCAAGGTCGATCGCGCCAGCGCATCGCAGGACTTTGCCGCGGGCGATACCGTGAGCCACAAGACCTTTGGTACGGGTACCGTGATCTCGGTCGCCGGAGACATGATCGAGGTCCAGTTCGAAAAGACCGGCCAGACCAAAAAGCTTATGAAAGGTTTTGCACCGATCGTCAAGCTGAATGCCTAACTGCGAGGTTGACCGGGCGCGCCGGGGGCTTTGGTCGCCTGCTCGGACAGTCCTGCTCGCACGGAGAGCACATTAAGTGCTCTCCGGCTCGTGCGGAACTCGCGATCGACCAAAGCCCCCGTCGCGCCCTCTTCCTTGTGGCGTTACGGCATGCAGCTCGCGAACATCGCTCTGCTCGTTCGCTTTTTGGTCTGGAGAGCCGGGTGGGCTGATAAATAGATATGGCAAGGGACTCCTCCGTTGAAGAACGGGGGAGCCCCTTGTTGCGTTTTGGGTTGTTTCTGCGGCTTACAGATGGCTGATGATCAGCTCCATGGTGCCCTCGAGTTCAATCTTGTTCACGGTGGACGGCGCCAGTAGGTGACTGCCCTTGTGGACGGAGTCGCCGCAGACGGTGCCTTTGCCGTCGATGACCGAGAGGCACATGAAGGGCCAGCGCTGCTCCAGGGTCTTGCTGCCGTCCACGCGAACGCGGTCGACGGTGTAGCAGGGGTTGGACTCGAGCTCGGTCACGCCATTGACTTCGGGTGCGGTCACGGTGCCGTCGGTCGGGGCCTGCGCGTTAAAGTTGATACAGTCCAGGCTCTGCTCAATGTGCAGCGGGCGCAGTTTGCCGTCGGTGCCGGGACGGTCGTAGTCGTACAGGCGATACGTCACGTCGCTCGACTGCTGCGTCTCCAGAATCAGCGTGCCGGTCTTGATGGCGTGAACGGTGCCGGAGTCGATTTGGAAAAAGTCGCCCTTGTGGATCGGCAGCACGTTGAGCATGTCGTCCCAGCGACCCTCTTCGATCATCTGCGCGGCCTCGGCACGGTCATGTGCGCGCTGGCCGACGATGATCGTGGCGCCGGGCTCGCAATCCAGCACGTACCAGCACTCGGTCTTGCCCAGGCTACCGTTCTCATGCTCGGCGGCGTACTCGTCGTTGGGGTGGATCTGGATCGACAGGTCGTCCTTGGCGTCCAGAATCTTAATGAGCAGCGGGAACTCCTTGCCCTCGCAGTTGCCAAAGAGCTCGCGATGCTCGGCCCACAGCCACGACAGCGTGTGGCCGGCGTACGGACCCTCGGCAATCTGGCAATCGCCGTTGGGGTGCGCCGAGATGGCCCAGCACTCACCGATGGGACCCTCGGGAATGTCATAGCCAAAGACGGTCTCCAGCTGGCGGCCGCCCCAAATCTTCTCGTGGAAGATCGGCGTGAGTTTAATCAAATCGGACATGTGCATACCCCCATCAGGTTGTGCAGGCACCTCGCGAAAAACGGCTCAAAGCGAGCGCCTGCCGGATTACAAACTTAAGCCAACGTTACGTTGTGCAGCTCAAAGCGGTCGCCCACGTTGCGCGAAATCGAGTACTCAAACGCGGCGCCGCTGTCCAAAAAGCCAATCTGGTTGAGCTCGAGCAGGGGAGAGCCGGGCTTGGTGTTCAGGCGCTTGGCCTCTTCCTCGGTTGCCGCCACGGCACGAATGGTGCGGTGGAAGCTCGAGATCTTAAGCCCGCATTGCTCGCGGATATAGCTGTAGACCGACGCGTACAGGTCCTTTTTCTTCAGGCCCGGGATCAGCTCGAGCGGCATATAGGTGTACTCGATAACGATGGGCAGGCCATCGACCTCGCGTACGCGCACGATGTGATAGGCAAAGTCGTCTTCGGCCATTCCCAGCTGGGAGGCAACCTCTGCCGGCGGATTGACGATCGAGAAATCGTAGACCACCGAGGCAACCTTCTCACCGCGATGCTCGTAGGTAAAGCCCTGCGCGCGGTCGTTTCTGCCTTGGAAAAACGCTTTGCCGGGAAGCTCCGCGGTGTCCTTGACGTAGGTGCCCGATCCGCGACGGCTCGTGACCAAGCCTTCCTCGGTAATTTGCTCAATTGCTCGTTTGACGGTGATCTTGGAAACGCCATACAGCTCGCAGAACTCAACGACAGTGGGTAGCTTGTCGCCGGGCTTAAGGGCGCCATCCTCGATACTGCGACGAATATCCGCAGCTATTGACTCATATTTGGGAATCATGGAACCCCCTTTCTAACATGAATGCCTGTAAAAGAAAGTATACCTACTATAAAAGCATCTATATGGCTTTAATCAAAGAAGTTCGAGAAAGAAAAACAAAAAAGACGCTTTACATAAAAAATTAGAGCGCTATAGTTATAGATAACAAGCGAGATGCATGAGCATCGCCTGTACCGCTTGGAGACGGATTTGTTTTGGTGGGTCGGATATCCGGATAACCGGTGCGCGCCCGCGCCGGATTACCCGCCAAAGCAAACCCGCCTCCAATCGGAGGCTCAAAGACACGAAAGCGAGGACTTCGATGGCACAGTATCAGCTGCCCAGCGACTTTTTCTTTGGCGCGGCCATGTCCGGTCCGCAGACCGAGGGCCAGTGGAACCAGGGCGGCAAGCTCGAGAACCTGTGGGACACCTGGTCCATGCAGGATCTGGGCTCGTTCTATAACCGCGTGGGTTCCTATGCCGGTAACGACTTTATGGCCAAGTACAAGGACGACCTTCGCATCATGAAGGACCTGGGCCTGGATACCTATCGCACCTCCATCCAGTGGAGCCGCCTGCTCGATGCCGACGGCAACCTCAACGAGGAGGGTGCTGCGTGGTACCACGAGCTGTTCCGCGCTTCCCGCGAGGCAGGCCTGGAGCCGTTCGTCAACCTTTACCACTTCGATATGCCCACCTATCTCTTTGACCGTGGCGGTTGGGAGAGCCGCGAGGTCGTCGAGGCCTACGCGCATTACGCCGACGTCGCCTTCCGCGAGTTCGGTCAAGAGATCAAGTACTGGTTTACCTTTAACGAGCCCATCGTCGAGCCCGAGCAGCGCTACCAGGAGGGCGTGTGGTTCCCGCAGCTCCACGACTTCAACCGTGCTCGCACCGTGCAGTACCACATTTCGCTGGCGCACGCGCTGGCTGTTGCCAACTATCGCAAGGCCTATGACAAGGGCGCCGTTCGCGCCGATGCCAAGATCGGCATGATCAACTGCTTCACCCCGGTCTACACCAAGGAGAACCCCAGCGAGGCAGACCTCGAGGCCGTGCGTATGACCAGCGGCATCAACAATCGCTGGTGGCTCGACCTTATCACCAAGGGCGAGCTTCCCGCCGACGTGCTCGACAGCCTGGCCGAGGGCGGCGTCAAGCTTCCGTTCCGCGCCGGTGACCAGGAGATCCTCAAGCAGGGCGTCGTTGACTGGCTTGGCTGCAACTACTACCATCCCACGCGCGTCCAGGCGCCGGCGAGCAAGATCGACCAGTACGGTCTGCCGCACTTTGCCGACGAGTACGTGTGGCCCGATGCCGTCATGAACAAGAGCCGCGGCTGGGAGATTTACCCGAAGGGCCTCTACGACTTTGGCATGGACTGCGCCAAGAACTATCCCGATCTTGAGTGGTTCGTCTCCGAGAACGGCATCGGCATCATGGACGAGTACAAGAATCGTGACGCCGAGGGAACCATTCAGGACGACTATCGCGTCGACTTTGTGCGCCAGCACCTTGAGTGGGTCGCCAAGGCCATTGACGAAGGGGCCAAGTGCCGCGGCTACCACTACTGGGCCGTCATTGACAACTGGTCCTGGGCAAATGCCTTCAAGAACCGTTATGGCTTTGTCGAGGTCGACCTCATGGACGGCTATCAGCGCCGTCTTAAGAAATCGGCAGCTTGGCTCAAGCAGGTCGCCACGACCCACGTGGTGGATTAGCGATCGGGCGCTCAGCCCCAAAACGGGCGCTCAGCCCCTGCGCAAACGCGCAATAACATTGGCACATCTGGTGGCAGAGGGCGACAGACCACCGTGCGCATAGGAAAAGGCCGGATTTGAAAGTTAGGAGCAATCATGGCCAGTGACAACGGAAAGAGCTTCCTCGACAAATTTGCCGAGGTCTCTGCGAAGGTGGGAAACCAGGTTCATCTGCGTTCCCTGCGCGATGCCTTCGCGACCATCACGCCGCTCTATATCCTTGCGGGTATCGCGGTTCTTATCAACAACGTCGTGTTCCCTCTGTTCCCGCTCGATGCGGCGGGCCTCGCCAACCTCCAGACCTGGGGCTCGGCAATCACCCTGGGCACCCTTAACGTGTCCGCCATTATCCTGGCCGGTCTGATTGGCTACAGCCTCGCCAAGAACGAGCGTTTCGATAACCCGCTTGCCTGCGTGGTTGTCGCTATCTCTGCCTTCGTCATCATGATGCCGCAGCAGATCACCGCCACCCTTGCCGCCACGAGCCCGCTTCTCACCGACAAGATCACCTCCGCCGAGGTCACCGGTGCCCTTTCGACCGCCAACACCGGTACCAACGGCCTGTTCTCGGCCATCATCATCGCCCTGCTCTCCACGACGCTCTTCATCAAGATCTCGGGCGTCGAGAAGCTCAAGGTCAAGCTGGGCGAGGGCGTACCTCCTGCGGTCTCCAACTCCTTCAACGTCATGATCCCAATGCTGCTCAACCTCTCGATCTTCGCTATCGCCTCGGCCCTGCTCGCCGTCTGCGCCGGCACCGACCTGTGCACCATCATCTCCACCTGCATCTCCAACCCGCTCAAGAGCATCATGAACGCCGGTCCGTGGGCTGTCATCCTCATCTACACCCTCGCCAACCTGCTGTTCTGCGTTGGTATTCACCAGTCCACCATCTCGGGCGCTACCGTCGAGCCGATCCTGACCATGCTCATCGTCGACAACATGGCTACCTTTGCCGCCGGCGGTACCATCCAGCCCGATCACTACATGAACATGCAGATCGTCAACAGCTTCGCCCTCATCGGCGGCTCGGGCTGCACCCTCATGCTGCTGCTCGACACCTTCCTGTTCTCCAAGAACAAGGCCTCCAAGACCGTTGCCAAGATGGCCATTCTGCCTGGCCTGTTCAACATCAACGAGCCGGTCATCTACGGTTACCCCATCGTGTACAACCTGCCGCTCATGATTCCGTTCGTGCTTCTTCCCGACCTGTTCATCGGTGTCACCTATGGCCTGACCTGCGCTGGCATCATCAGCCCCTGCATCGCTCAGGTGCCTTGGACCATGCCGCCCGTCATCAACGCCCTGCTTGCTACGGGCTTTGACTGGCGCGCCGGCGTGTGGCAGGCTCTGGAGCTGGTCATCGGCATGGCTGTCTACCTGCCCTTTATGAGGATCTCCGAGAAGGCCATCGCTAAGCAGGAGGCCCTCGCCGAGCAGAACGCCTAGCGTTTGTCCATTCCACCCTTGCGGGTACCGATGCTTGGTACCGGTACCCGTATCTCCTTTTTTGCCTAAACGTGCAAAACAGGGGAAAGATAACCACAAGGATTTATCCAGTTTGTCGTCTGCGCGCCGCGCAGTTATAAGGAGGAAACCATGAAGAAGATCATGCTTTGCTGCAATGCCGGCATGTCCACGAGTCTGCTGGTCCAGAAGATGCAGTCCGAGGTCGCGAGCCGTGGTCTGGACATCGAGGTCGAAGCCCGTCCTATGAATGAGGCCCACGATCACCTGGACGAGTGCGACATCCTGCTGCTCGGCCCGCAGATCGGCTACACCAAGGGCGACTTTGAGAAGGAGGCCGCCGGCCGTTTCCCGGTCGAGGTCATCAACATGGTCGACTATGGCCGCATGAACGCCGCCGGCATCATCGACCACTGCGTCAGCGTGATGGGCTAGGTGCAGCGCATGGAGGATATGAACGAACTGCAGATGACCTGCTTCGAGATCATCAGCTACGTCGGTACCGCCAAGAGCATGTACATCAACGCCGTGCAGAAGGCCAAGGAGGGCGATTTCGACGCCGCCGAGGAGCTCATTAAGCAGGGCGACGAGGCCTATAACGGCGGCCACGATGTTCACATGGGACTTCTTAAGAAGGAGGCCAATGGCGAGCGCAACGGCGAGGCCCCGCTGATTCTGCTGCACGCCGAGGACCAGATGGCCGGCACCGAGACCATGCGCGTCATGGCCACGGAGCTCATTGAGGTCCACAAACAGCTACAGGCACTCAAGGCCTAGCTGGCGTTTTCGCCGCGACGGATCGTGCGGTTCGCATACAATCCAGTCCCTTTTGCAGGCGCCGGGAGTCTCCCTCTCCCGGCGCTTTTTGTTTGGCGAGTTGCTGAGCGTCATTGCTCGTTGAGCGGGCGGACGTTTCCCCAGATAAAACCTGCCAAAACAAACCTGTCCCTTTTTGGCGGGTTTTTGTCTTGAGAGCGGTACCATACAGGCAATGTTTAAACGAGAAAGGTGGGCTCTCATGGAACCTAAGCAGTACTACATCGGCATTGACGTCGGCGGCACTTCGGTTAAGGAGGGCCTGTTCGACGAGGACGGCAACCTGCTTGCCAAGGCCAGCGTGCCCACGCCTCCCATCGTCGACGCTGCGGGCTTTGCCGCGGTAACCGAGGCTATCGACCAGGTGGTCGCCAAGGCTCAGATTCCGCGCGCCTTTGTGGCGGGCATCGGCCTGGCCGTTCCGTGCCCCATTCCGGCTGCGGGCGATGCCAAGGTCAAGGCGAACATCTCCATCAACCTGCCCGAGCTTAAGATTGCCATTCAGGAGCACTGCCCCGACGCGGTCGTAAAGTACGAGAACGACGCCAACGCCGCCGCCATGGGCGAGGCCTGGCTCGGCTCTGCCAAGGGCGTGCAGAACGTGGTGATGGTCACCATCGGTACCGGCGTGGGCGGCGGCGTCATCATCAACGGCGACGTTGTGTCGGGCGTTGTGGGTGCCGGCGGCGAGATTGGCCACATGTGCCTGAACCCCGACGAGGAGCGTACCTGCGGCTGCGGCGGCCATGGCCACCTGGAGCAGTATTCCAGCGCCACCGGCGTGGTGAGCAATTACCTGGCCGAGTGCAAGGCTGCGGGCGTCGAGCCCATCGAGCTCACCGGTCCTTCCGATTCCAAGGACGTATTCCAAGCCTGCCGCGAGGGCGATAAGCTCGCGCTTGCCGCGGCCGATACCATGGCCGACTACCTCGGCCGTGCCCTGGCGCTTATCGCCAACGTGGTCGACCCTGAGATGTTCCTCATCGGCGGCGGCGCCTCCGCCTCGGCCGATGTCTACCTCGACGCCGTGCGCGAGCACTTTAAGCAGTACGCGTTTTCCGTCTCGCGCGAGACGCCCATCGAGGTCGCCTCGCTCGGCAACGACGCCGGTATCATCGGTGCCGCCTACGTAGCCCTGCGCGCCGCCGGCAAATAGCCGGTGCAAGGGGGTCAGGTTTCTTTGCACCAACATGGTGTAAAAGGGACAGCCTTGGCCCCCGTGCCTACCCCAAAATATGCCGTGGCCCTTCCGTCTGCGAAGGCTCGGCATCGGCGTGCTACCATAGCTACGTCCAAGTACACATATCAAGTGGAGGATATCCATGGCAAACGTTCTTGTCTTTGGTCACCAGAACCCCGATAACGACGCCATCATGAGCGCCGTCGTCCTGTCCCAGCTGCTCAACCAGGTTGAGTATGCCGGCAACACCTACGAGGCCTGCGCCCTTGGTCAGCTTCCGGCAGAGTCCGCCAAGCTGCTCGCCGACGCCGGCATCGCCGAGCCTCGCGCGATCGAGTCCGTCGAGGCCGGTCAGCTCGTCGTCCTCACCGACCACAACGAGTCCGCCCAGTCCGTCGCCGGCCTTAAGGACGCCACGGTCTTTGGCGTCGTCGATCATCACCGCATCGGCGACTTCGAGACCGCCGGCCCGCTGCACTACATCTGCCTGCCCTGGGGCTCCAGCTGCACCATCGTCACCAAGCTCGCCGACGTGCTCGGCGTTGAGCTTTCCGACGTCCAGGCCAAGCTGCTGCTCTCGGCCATGATGACCGATACGCTCATGCTCAAGAGCCCCACCACCACCGCTGTCGACCGCGTCGTCGCCGCCAAGCTCGGCGAGCAGGTGGGCGTCGACCCGGTCAAGTTTGGCATGGAGGTCTTCCTCACCCGTCCGTCCGGCTCCTTCACTGCAGCCGAGATGGTCGGCAACGACATCAAGATGTTCGAGCCCGCCGGCAAGAAGCTGCTCATCGGCCAGTACGAGACCGTCGACAAGACCCGCGCACTCGGCATGATCGACGAGATTCGCGAGGCCATGCGCGCTTACGCCGCCGAGAAGGGTGCTGACGGCATCGTCCTGTGCATCACCGACATCATGGAGGAGGGCTCGCAGGTCCTGCTCGAGGGCGAGACCGAGGCTGCTCAGAAGGGCCTGGGCATTGCCGACGAGCACGACGGCGTCTGGATGCCGGGCGTCCTCTCCCGTAAGAAGCAGGTCGCTGCCCCCATCATGGCCGCCTGCTAGGTTTAGTTCACTAAACGCCACGACCGGATCGCGGACGCCCCGCGCTCCGGTCGTTTTTTGTGTACGGCGCCGCGTCGTCTCTTGGACAGGCGTGCCCGTGCCGTTGAGCAAATAATGTTCAACCTGTGGTTCCGCTTTTCGGCCGAGCTTGTGCGGTATCCGTGCAGGGTAGGCTAGATGCAAGCGTAATACGTTAGAGCGCGGCACCGCCGATTTGGCGGGCCGTGCTTTTTTAAGACGGGAGCCTTCCCGTGAAAGGAGCCGCCCATGGCAGCACCCGAGCAGCTGTTCAACGTTCGTGAGCGCAAGCGTTTTGAACGTCACGACATCTGGGAGCGCATCGCCGAGAACGGCACGATTTCCGCCGCCGTCATGGTCTTCGCCGCCATCGCCGCCGTCATTTGCGCCAATACCGATGCCTATGAGGTCATCCATCACTTTTTGGAGACCCCGCTGTATGTGGGCCTGGGCAACCTTACGGCCGGTCTCACCGTTGAGCTTTTCGTCAACGACTTCCTCATGGCGATTTTCTTTTTGTTGGTGGGCATCGAGCTTAAGTACGAGATGACGGTCGGCGAGCTCAAGAATCCGCGTCAGGCCATGCTTCCCATGCTGGCGGCCGTGGGCGGCGTCGTCGTTCCCGCCTGCATCTACCTGATCTTTAACCATGCCGGCGCCCGCAACGGTTGGGCCATCCCCATGGCAACCGATATTGCCTTTGCACTGGGCGTGCTGTCGCTTTTGGGCAACCGCGTGCCCAACGGCGTGCGCGTGTTCTTCTCGACGCTCGCCATCGCCGACGACCTCATCTCCATCGCCGCCATCGCCATCTTCTACGGTCAGAGCCCCAATCCGTTTTGGTTGGGCGCCGCCGCGCTGGTGACCTGCGCGCTCGTGTGGCTCAACAAGACGCAGCATTACCGCCTTGCCCCGTATTCGGTACTGGGTCTGCTGTTGTGGTTCTGCATGTTCAAGAGCGGCGTACATGCCACGCTCGCCGGCGTCATCTTGGCCTTTACCATCCCGGCCAAGTGCGGCGTCAAGCTCGATAGCCTCACCGATTGGTTGGGCGAGTGCCTGCCGCTGCTTGATGACCGCTACGACGACGAGGCACACATCCTGGGCCAGCATGACTTTACCGTCTCGACCACCAGGGTCGAGCGCGTCATGCACCGCGTGACCCCGCCGCTCATCCGCATGGAGCGTCTGATCTCCACGCCGGTCAACTTTGTGATTCTGCCGATCTTTGCGTTCGTGAACGCACAGGTTCGCCTAGTGGGCGTGGACATGAGCACACTGCTCACCGACCCGGTGACGCTCGGCGTGTACTTTGGCATGCTGCTGGGCAAGCCGATTGGTATTTTTGGCATGACATTTACCCTGGTCAAGCTCAAGGCTTGCCAGTTGCCGCGCAACGTCAACTGGCACATGATTGCCGGTGTGGGCATTCTGGGCGGCATCGGCTTTACGATGTCGATCCTCATCAGCGGCCTCGCTTTCCCGACGGCCGAGTTTGAGGTTCTTGCCGCCAAGGCTGCCATTCTTGCCGGTTCGGTCACCGCGGCCGTGCTCGGCATGATCTACATGAGTGTGGTCTGCAAACACCCCGCGCCCAAGAACGAGTAAAAGCACAAACAAGTTTGAAAACGCCGCCCGTGAACACCGTCACAAGCGGCGTTTTAGTCATTGGGGACATTCTTAAATGACTAGGTTTATTCCACGGTGCCGTAGACGGCGCCCCAGCCGTGGGCGGCCAAGGCGGAGTTGAGCTGGTCGCAAAGCGATTGGCGGTCGTAGTAGCCGGGCGGCAAAAGGTTGACGATTTCCATGAGGTCGGGCGCGAGGTCCAAGATCTCGGCCTGCACGATGAGATCCAGGCGGTCGATGGCGCGGCGGTCATAAAACAGTCCGTCGACCAGGCGCTGCAGGTCGCCGAATTCCTCGGCCTGGAACGATCCGTACTCCATAGTGCCTCCTTGGGCGCCCCACGCCGGCATGCGCGGCGATGTCGTAATTCATTGCGATGGACTTAATCTATCACGGCTTCATACCGTTGCGGCAGTGGCGGTCTATACTTAGACGAACTGCAACGTCCCGCTTCGCGAAAGGTCGCACCCATGCAGACGATCTACCAGAAGATGGAAACCACCGAACTCGATGCCGCCATCGAGGCGCTCAAAGCCGAGGTCGCCGAGGTCAAGGCCAAGGGCCTGGCGCTCGACATGGCCCGCGGCAAGCCGTCGCCCTCCCAGGTGGGCATCTCTCGCCCCATGCTCGATATCCTCAATGCCGATGCCGATCTGCACGACGGCAACGTCGACTGCTCCAACTACGGTTGCTTTGAGGGCATTCCCTCGGCACGCAAGCTGGCGGGGGAGTTCCTGGGTTGCCCCGCCGAGCAGACGCTCGTACTGGGTTCGTCGAGCCTGCTGATCGAGCACGATATCGCCGGCATGTTCTGGCGCTGCGGCTCGTGCGGTAGCGAGCCTTGGGAGGCTTATGAGGCCGCGCATGACGGCAAGAAGGTCAAGTTCCTGTGCCCTGTTCCCGGCTACGACCGCCACTTTGGCATCACTGCCGACTTGGGTATCGAGAATGTCCCCGTCGCGATGACCGACAACGGCCCCGACATGGACGAGATCGAGCGCTTGGTTGCCGCCGACGACTCCATCAAGGGCATCTGGTGCGTGCCCAAGTATTCCAACCCCACGGGCATCACCTTTAGCGAGGACACCGTGCGTCGCCTGGTCGAGATGCCCACGGCCGCGCCCGATTTCCGCATCTTCTGGGACAACGCCTACTGCGTGCACGACCTGTACGACGAGACCGACGAGCTCGCCAACATCTTTGACCTCGCTCGCGCGGCGGGCACCGAGGACCGCGTGGTGGCCTTTGCATCGACGTCCAAGATCACCTTCCCGGGCGCCGGCATCGGCTTTATCGGTGCGAGCCCCGCGGTTATCGCGGAGTTCTCCAAGCGCCTGAAGGCCGGCCTCATCAGCGCCGACAAGCTCAACCAGCTGCGCCACGTGCGCTTCCTTCCCACCATCGAGGCGGTCAAGGAGCACATGAAAAAGCATGCCGAGTTCCTGCGTCCGCGCTTTGAGGCCGTTGAGCGCAAGCTCACCGAGGGCCTGGGCGATACGGGCTGTGCCACCTGGACGCACCCCCGCGGCGGCTACTTTGTAAGCTTCGATGGTCCCGAGGGCTCGGCCCAGAAGGTCGCCGCGCTTTGCGCCGACCTGGGCGTCAAGCTCACGCCGGCCGGTGCCACCTGGCCCTATGGCAAGGATCCGCGCGATACCAACATCCGCATCGCGCCGAGCTATCCCACGGTCGAGGACCTGGAGGCAGCACTCGACGTACTGGTGCTGGCCGTCAAGCTCGTCGCTGCCGAGCTTGCTCGTGCCGAGCGCGCCTAACGCCTAGGGCCCCGCAAGTCCGCGCCCAGTACTATCCGCACTTTCGATACGTAAAGGAGCGTATACATGGATTTGGGTATTTCCACCAACCCCACACCGGAGATCTACACCATTAAGGTGACCGGCGAGATCGATATCTCTAACGCCGATAGCCTGCGCAATGCCATTGACCTGGCGCTCGAGCAGCCCACTGAGGCCGTTGAGCTCGATTTTGCCCAGGTGAGCTACATCGATTCGACGGGCATTGGCGTGCTCGTGGGCGCCGCGCACCACGCGGTCGACCACGGTAAGCGCTTTAGCTGCACTAATGTGCAGCCCCAGGTGATGCGCGTGGTTCAGCTGCTGGGCGTCGACCAGGAGATTTCGATCACGGCGGCATAATCTTTGCCCCCAAAAAGGGCGTGCCGTTTGGCATATGTTTGTGATGCGCTCGGACGTTTTGGCGTCCGGGCGCTATACTTGACCGAATGAATAGACGAGTTCCGGCCGAATGGCGCGGTGCGGGCTCGACTCACATCGAGCCTTGGAGGTATGTGTGTTTGGTATTGGAGAGGGTGAGCTCGCGATCATCGTGGTCTTCGGCTTTTTGCTGTTTGGCCCGGATAAGCTCCCACAGATGGGCCGCACGATCGGCCGTGCCATTCGTCAGTTCCGCGAGACGCAGGAAAAGATGACGGCCGTTGTTCAGTCCGAGATTATCGATCCGGTAAGTGAGGCCGCTTCGGCACCGGTCAAGCCCAAGAAGACTGCCGTCGATGACGATTCCGATGCAGACGAGGATGCCGTCGAGACGGCTGCGCCCGCAAAGAAGGAGACCTTTGCCGAGCGCCGTGCCCGCCTTGCCGCCGAGAAGGCCGCGAGCGAGGCTGCCGCCGAGGGCGAGGGTGCTGCTGAGGAGTCCGAGGCCGAGGGCGCCGAGCCTGCCGCTGCCGCCGAGCCTGTCGTCGAGCCCGAGCCTGCTGCAGAGCCAGAGTCCGAGCCCGAGCCGGCAGAGCCCACGACGGCTGACCTCTACGCCCGTCGTCCCCGCAAGCGCAAGGCCGTCGTCGACCAGCTCGCTCGCGAGCTCGAGGCCGAGGACGAGGCTGCCACCGCCGACGCCTCGAAGGGAGGCGATGAGTAATGCCTATCGGACCTGCGCGCATGCCGCTCTTCGATCACCTGGGAGAGCTCCGTCGCCGCCTGACTATCGTGGTCGTGTCGGTGTTTGCCGCCGCCATCGTGCTGTATTTCGCCACGCCCGTGGTGCTCGACATCCTGGAAGACCCCATCCGCTCCTTTGTGCCGGACGGTAAGTTCTACATCACCACCACGCTCGGCGGCTTTGGCCTGCGCTTCTCGCTGGCCATCAAGATGGCCGTGGTCATGTGCACGCCCATGATCATCTGGCAGATTCTGGCATTTTTCCTGCCGGCACTGCGTCCCAACGAGCGCAAGTGGGTTGTGCCTACGGTGCTCGCCTCGACGGTGCTGTTCTTCCTGGGCGCAATCTTTTGCTACTTCATCATTATCCCGGCAGGCTTTGAGTGGCTCATCGGCGAGACCTCTGCCGTCGCAACCGCGCTGCCCGACCTGGAGAACTACGTCAACATGGAGCTGCTCTTTATGATCGGCTTTGGTGTGGCGTTTGAGCTGCCGCTCATCATCTTCTACCTGTCCGTCTTCCACATCGTGTCCTACGCGGCCTTCCGCGGCGCCTGGCGCTACGTGTACGTGGGCCTGCTTGTGGGCTCGGCTGTGATTACGCCCGACGGCTCGCCCGTTACGCTGGGCCTCATGTATGGTGCCCTGCTCTCGCTCTACGAGATTTCGCTCGCCATTGCCCGCGTGGTCATTACCGCGCGCGAGGGCAAGGAGGGCTTGTTTGTGAGCCGTCTGGACCTGTTCTCGGACGATGAGGACGACGAGGAGTAAATCGGTATGCACGAGGTTGGCATTGTCAACGGCATACTCGATACAGTGATTCGCGCGGCGCGTGGGGCGGGGGCCTCGCGCGCCGTTTTGGTAACGCTGCGTATCGGGGATATGACCGAAGTTGTGCGCGAGGCGCTCGACTTTGCGTGGGAGACATTTCGCGATGAGGACCCGCTCACGCGAGGCTGCGAGCTTGCCGTGGAGGAAGTCCATCCACAAAGCGAGTGTCTGGACTGCGGGGAGGTCTTTGAGCACGATCGCTTCCATTGCCGCTGTCCCCAATGTGGCGGCGCCAACGTGCGTCTGCTGCACGGCCGCGAGCTCGACATCGCAAGTATCGAAATCGAAACCCCCGACGATTAGCCCGCTAGCCATCTGGTGATGGGGTATAAAGGGGCCAAAGTAAGGAGTGCCGAGTATGGCTGAGAAAACGATTGATATCGCGTCGCCGATTCTGTCGCGCAACGAGCGCCTGGCAGATCAGCTGCGACAGCGATTTAAAGAGACAAACACCTATGTGATCAATGTGCTGTCGAGCCCCGGTTCGGGCAAGACCACCACGATCCTGGGCACCAACGAGCGCCTGCGCGACAAGGCTGGCCTGCGCTGTGCCGTCATCGAGGGCGATATTGCCTCGGATGTCGACGCCATCACCATGAAGGAAGCCGGCATGCCCGCCATCCAGATCAACACGGGTGGCCTGTGCCACCTCGAGGGCAACATGATCATGGAGGCCGTTGACGCGTTCGACCAGGCGGTGGGTCTTCAAAATATCGACGTCATCTTTATCGAAAACGTGGGCAACCTGGTCTGCCCGGTCGACTTTGACCTGGGCGAGAACCTGTCCATCATGATTCTCTCGGTGCCCGAGGGCGACGACAAGCCCATCAAGTACCCGGGCATCTTCCAGCACGCCGGCGCGCAGCTGCTCAATAAGGTCGACGTGGCCCCGGCTTTCGATTTTGACATGGATAGGTATACTAGGACACTCGATGACCTCAATCCGCAGGCGCCGCGGTTTGCCGTGAGCGCGCGCAAGGGCGAGGGCATGGATGCCTGGTGCGATTGGCTCATCGGGCAGATCGAGCAAGCAAGGGCGTAAATCGGCCGCCATACGGGCGGGCGTAGCCGCAGAGACACGAGATAGGAGCCTCTTTTGAAGCTCATCATCGCCGAGAAAAACGACGCCGCGCGTCAGATCGCCGAGCGTCTGTCCACGGGCAAACCCAAAAAGGACAAGGTGTACAACACCGCCATCTACCGTTTTGAGTGGAAGGGCGAGGAGTGTGTGACGATCGGTCTCGCCGGTCACATCCTTGCGCCCGATTTTTGCGACAGCGTGCTGTTCGATAAAAAGCTGGGTTGGTATTCGGTGACCGAGGACGGCGAGATGCTGCCGGCCGACATGCCCGATGGCCTGGCTCGTCCGCCCTACGACACCAAGCGTAAGCCGTTTCTTGCCGACGGTATCTCCATCAAGGGCTGGAAGCTCGAGAGCCTGCCCTACCTCACCTGGGCGCCCGTCATTAAGCTACCGGCCGAGAAGGAGCTCATTCGCTCGCTCAAGAACCTGGCTAAGAAGTCCGACAGTGTCATCATCGCCACGGACTTCGATCGCGAGGGCGAGCTGATCGGTTCGGACGCCCTCAACAAGGTGCGCGAGGTTGCGCCGGACTTGCCGGTCGCCCGCGCCCAGTACTCTTCGTTTACCAAGGCCGAGATCACGCAGGCCTTCGATAATCTCGTCTCGCTCGACCATAATCTGGCCGACGCCGGCGAGAGCCGCCAGCACATCGACCTCATTTGGGGTGCGGTGCTCACGCGTTACCTGACGCTCGCCAAGTTTGGCGGCTTTGGTAACGTGCGCTCTGCCGGCCGCGTGCAGACGCCGACGCTTGCCCTGGTGGTCGAGCGCGAGCGCGAGCGCATGGCGTTTGTGCCCGAGGACTATTGGCAGATTCGCGGCATGGGTGCTGCGCAGGGCGCTGCCGAGGATGACCGCTTTAAGATTGCGCACAAGACGGCACGCTTTACCGACAAGGATGCTGCTGAGACGGCGTACGGCCATGTTGACGGCGTCGCGACGGCAACCGTCGCCGCGGTGACCAAGCGCTCGCGCAAGCAGCAGCCGCCCACGCCGTTTGCGACCACCTCGCTGCAGGCTGCCGCCGCAGCCGAGGGCATCTCGCCTGCGCGTACCATGCGCATCGCCGAGTCTCTCTACATGGCGGGCCTCATCAGCTACCCGCGTGTCGACAACACCGTGTATCCCGCGACGCTCGATTTGGGCGCCGTGGTGAGTGACCTGGCAAAGATCAACCCGGCGCTGGCGCCCGTGTGCAAAAAGGTACTCGCTGGTCCCATGAAGCCCACGCGCGGTAAAGTCGAGACCACCGACCACCCGCCTATCTACCCCACGGGCGAGGGCGATCCGTCCACGCTCGACGGCGGTCAGCGCAAGCTCTACGACCTCATCGCCCGCCGCTTCCTGGCGACGCTTATGGGTCCCGCGACCATCGAGAACACCAAGCTCGAGCTCGACGTGAACGGTGAGCCGTTCGTGGCTTCGGGCGATGTGCTCGTGACTCCGGGCTTCCGCGAGGCGTATCCGTATGGACTTAAGCGCGATGAGCAGATGCCGCCGCTGGAGCAGGGCGATACGGTCGACGTGTTCGACATTAAACTCGAGGCCAAGCAGACCGAGCCGCCCGCGCGCTACAGCCAGGGCAAGCTCGTGCAGGAGATGGAAAAGCGCGGCCTGGGTACCAAGTCCACGCGTGCGAGCATCATCGAGCGCCTGTATGCCGTGCGCTATCTCAAAAATGATCCCGTTGAGCCGAGCCAGCTGGGCATCGCCATCATCGACGCGCTGACGCAATTTGCCCCGCGCATCACGAGCCCCGATATGACCAGCGAGCTCGACGGCGACATGACCCGCGTCGAGCGCGGCGAGGACACCGAAGAGCATGTCGTGACGCACTCGCGCGCGCTGCTGGCCGGTGTGCTCGACGAGCTGCTCAAACATACGCAGGAGCTCGGCGACGCCATCAGCGACGCCGTCACGGCCGATGCGCGCGTGGGTGCCTGCCCCAAGTGCGGCAAGGATCTGGTTATGAAGACGAGCGCCAAGACCCGCGGTAGCTTTATCGGCTGCATGGGCTGGCCCGACTGCGACGTGACCTATCCGGTGCCGAGCGGCGTCAAGGTAAGCCCGCTCGAGGGCGAGGCGGCCGTGTGCCCCGAGTGCGGCGCGCCGCGCATTAAGTGCCAGCCGTTCCGCCAGAAGGCCTTCGAGATTTGCGTGAACCCCACGTGCCCCACCAACTACGAGCCTGACCTTAAGGTGGGCGAGTGCAAGGTGTGCGCCGAGGCCGGACGCCATGGCGACCTGATCGCGCACAAGAGCGAGAAGAGCGGCAAGCGCTTTATCCGCTGCACCAACTACGATGACTGCGGCGTGAGCTATCCTCTGCCGGCGCGCGGTAAGCTCGAGGCGACGGGTGAGACTTGCCCCGAATGCGGCGCCCCCATCGTGGTGGTCAACACGGCGCGCGGCCCGTGGCGCATCTGCGTGAACATGGACTGCCCGACCAAGGAGAAGAAGCCCGCCCGCGGTCGCAAGACCACGACCAAGGCGAGCACGGCCAAGAAGACGACGGCGGCCAAGAAGACGACGGCGGCAAAGAAGACTGCTGCCAAGAAGACGACCGCGAAGAAGTCGACTGCCAAGAAAGCAGCCGCCGACAAGTAGCGGCGCAGTCGAAACATTGCCCAAAACAAAAACGAGCGAGGACCTCAAAATCCTCGCTCGTTTTTTATCCGGCAGTTAGGGACGTTTCTTTTCTGCCGGCAGTTTAGGAACGTCCCTAACTGCCGGCTCGGGAACGACAAAGCGCTAGTTCACTTCGACGGGTTTGGCGCCGGGATAGCGCTCCTCAAAGTCTAGGCGGTACTTATTGTCATTGGTGCCCGCCACGTTGTCGCGCGACAGCGGCGCCACGATCTCATTCTTGTGGTCCGCAGGCTTGGCGTATTTCAGGCTGATCTCCCAGGCATCACAGATTGCGTCAATGCGGTGATTCAGGTCGTCGTACAGGGCAACGATGTCTTTCCAGGAGCTGTAGTTCTTGGAGCTCGTCGGGACGTCTAGGTCCTCGACGATGTCGTAATACTGCTCGATGGTGTCCTCCGTGCGCTCGGCGACGTCGGCGAGATTTTGACGGGTGGTTCGATCCTCTTCCAGATAGCTGCCGTTGAAGTTCTGTGCGCAGCCACGGACGTAGTTGTCGAGGTCTTCGAGCAAGTCGTAGTATTCGCTCAGTCGGCGGTAGAGGTTCTGCTCGGAGAGCGTTGCTTCGCCGCCATCCTCGTCGTCATCGTCATCATCGTCGTACAGGCTGTTGGGATCGCCGAGAGGCTTTAGGTCATCGTCATCGACGTCATGGTGCAGCTTAGCTACCTCGGCAGTCGTCTGCGTGGCGGCGTTGTCGAAAGGCTTGATCACAAAGAAAACGACCAGGGCGATGATGATCGCCACCAGCACAACGATAACGGCGATAAGCGGCCCGGTGCCGCTCTTTTTGGGAGCGGGGGTCTGTGGCGAAGCGGGCGCGTATGCGGGAGCCGGCTGCTGTTGGGGCGAGCCGCTCGCGACGGGTATGCGCTGCGTGGTCTCGACGGCCGCGGGGCCTGCGGCGGGGTCGGGGCGATAGGCGAGGGGGTCGTCCGCCTTGGCTTGCGGCGTATCGAGGGAACCGGTCTGCTCGAAAGCGGGCTGGCTATCGCTCGCGGCTGTTTGCTCAACGGGTGCACCGCACGAGGTGCAGAACTTGGCATTATCTGCAAGAAGCTTGCCGCACGAGGCGCAATACCGAGACATTGCCACTCCTTTCGCCACATTTCAATGCAATACGACGATTATACCCAGCGTCCAAAATTCTCCATCATAAGTTGCGGTGAAATAGGGACTGTTTGGCGGTCTCAGAGCTTCAATCAGTCCCTATTTCACCGCAACTTCGGGGATGCCTCGATGGCTAGGTTGGATTTGGGACGCGCCGAGCACTGGGGTATCATGGCTTGGTTGATATATCTGCATTTACGCGCCTTGTAGGAAGGGGCTGCGCCCATGGCTTTTGAGCCCGCTCAACATAGCTTTATCACGCTCGAGGGCGTCGATGGCGCCGGCAAGTCCACGCAGGCGCGCCTGCTTGCCCGCGCGCTCGAACTCGCTGGCTACCAGGTTGTGAGCCTGCGCGAGCCGGGCGGTACCGCCATCAGCGAAAAGATCCGTGCTCTGCTGCTCGACCCCGCCAATACGACGATGGGAGACACCTGCGAGTTGTTGCTCTACGAGGCCGCGCGCGCCCAGCTGGTGCACGAGGTCATCGCGCCTGCCCTTACTGACGGCAAGGTGGTCCTGTGCGACCGCTTCTACGATTCCACAACTTGCTATCAGGCGTTTGCCGATGGCCTCGATCGCCAGATAGTACGCGATGCCAACAACCTGGCCGTCGCGGGGACGCACCCGGCTCTCACGCTCGTCTATCACATCACGCCCGAGCAGGCGGCGCTGCGCATGGCAGCCCGTGGCGCGGCAGATCGCATGGAGGCTAAGGGCATGGCCTTCCAAGAGCGTGTCTACCAGGGATTTTGCGCCATCGCCGCCGAGGAACCAAACCGCGTAAAGCTCATCGACGCGACCGCGTCCATCGAGGACGTCTTCGCGCAGACGGTCGAGCAGGTTCGCGCCTACGGCCTCGACATTTCCCAGGACGCCGTCACCGCCGCGCTTGCCCAGGAGGCCGAGTAACATGGCCCCCGCTCAGGCAAGCCTGCTGGCCAAGCTCGACACCCAAGAGCGCGTGCGCGACTTTTTGACCAATGCCGTCGCCAGCGGTCGCGCATCGCACGCCTACCTGTTTTTGGGCGCGCCCGGTGCGGGCAAGCTCGACGCTGCGTGGGCGCTCGCCCAAGCCTTCCTGTGCGAGCAGGATGGCTGCGGCGCATGCGACAGTTGTGTGCGCGTTGCTCGCCATACGCACCCCGACGTGCGCTATTACACGCCCGAGAGCGCCACGGGCTACCTCATTGCCCAGACCCGCGAGCTGCTCGATGACGTGCCTCTGGCGCCCATCCGTGCCAAGGCCAAGGTCTACATCATCGACCGTGCCGAGCAGCTGCGCGCCAACACCGCCAACGCACTGCTCAAAACACTCGAGGAGCCGCCCGAGGGCGTTATGTTCATCTTGCTGGGCACCTCGGCAGACGTGATGTTGCCCACCATCGTGAGCCGCTGCCAGTGCGTGCCGTTTCGGCTGGTATCGCCCACCGTCGCCGCGCAGGCCGTGAGTCGCGCCACCGGTCAGGACCCTGCGCGTTGCCGCATGGCCGTCGCCGTAGCGGGAAGCCCCACGCGTGGCATCGAGTTCCTCAAGAGCGCCGAGCGCCAGGACGCCCGCCGTCAGATGGTTCGCGCCATCGATTCGCTTATCGCCGCCGACGAGGCCGACGTGCTCAACCGCGCCAAGTCACTCATCGTCGCCGTTAAGGCGCCGCTCGCCGAGGTCAAGTCCACGCAGGAAAAGGTGCTCGAGCAAAACGCCGACTACCTGTCGCGTGGAGCATTGAAGCAGCTTGAGGACCGCAACAAGCGCGAACTCAACGCGCGCGAGCGTTCGGGTATCATGGAAGCGCTGGCGAGCGCGCGGACGCTCATGCGCGACGTGCTGTTGACGCTTCAGGACGAGGCAGCCGACGTGGTGAACGAAGACGTGCGCGACACGATCGGTCGGCTTGCCGCCGCGACCAATGTTGCGGGTGCCACTCGGGCGCTCGAGGCAGTCGCGACCGCCGAGCGCAACATCGCCAGAAACGTTACTCCCCAGCTGGCCATCGAGGTCATGCTGTTCGATATCAGGAAGGCACTGAAATGCCGTTAGTCGTACCCGTTAAGTTTACCTACGCCTCGCGCGACCTGTGGTTCGATCCGCAGGATCTGGATATCCTCGAGGCCGATTATGCCATTTGCTCCACCGAGCGCGGAACCGAGATCGGCCTGGTCACGGCCGATCCCTTCGAGGTGCCGCAAGACGAGATCGGTCAGCCGCTCAAGCCCGTGCTGCGCGTGGCGAGCGACATCGACCTGCAGCTTGCCGACGACCTGGCCATCCAGGGCGACGAGGCCATGGTCGACTTCCGCCGCCTGGTCAAGGAGCTCGACCTCGAGATGAAGCCGGTCGGCGTCGAGTACCTGTTTGGCGGCGAGAAGGCCGTGTTCTACTTTGCGGCCGAGGAGCGCGTCGATTTTCGCCAGCTCGTCAAGGACCTGTCCTCGACGCTGCACATTCGCGTCGATATGCGCCAGATCGGCGTGCGTGACGAGACCCGCCTGGTGGGTGGCTACGCCCAGTGCGGACAGGAGCTCTGCTGCACGCGCTTTGGCGGACAGTTTGAACCCGTCTCGATTCGCATGGCAAAAGAGCAAGACCTGCCGCTCAATTCCTCCAAGATCAGCGGCGTGTGCGGCCGCCTGATGTGCTGCCTGCGCTACGAGTTCGAGGCCTACAAGGACTTTAAGAGCCGTGCGCCCAAAAAGAAGACGCTCATCGATACGCCGCTCGGCAAGGCGCGCATCCAGGAATATGACACGCCGCGTGAGCAGCTGGTGTTGCGCCTGGAGAACGGCAAAGTCTTTAAGGTCAACCTGGCCGATATGACGTGCTCGGAGGGCTGCAAAAAGAAGGCCGCCGAGCAGGGCTGCAACTGCCGCCCCGATTGCGTGACGCGCGACGTGCTCGAGCGTATTGAGTCGCCCGAGATGCGCCTGGCGCTCATGGAGCTCGATCGCGAGAACGGCGTCGACGTGGGCGATGGCCTGTCGAGTGCCGACCGTCTGGCCGGCACTTCGATGCCCAAGCGCCGTCGTCGCGATGCCGAATCCGATGCGCGCACCGCTCAGGGCCAGGGCGAGGGTCGTGGCCGCGGAAAGGGTCGTGGCAAGGCCGAGGCGCCCGAGGCCGAGGGGGCGGCCGATGGCCGTCGCCGCCGCAAGCGCGCGGGCTCGGGCGATGCTACCGAGGCTGCAGCCGCGGGCAAGAACGCCTCTCGCGAGCGCGAGGTTCAGCAGCCCCAGCAGCAGAATCGCGGCGGTGGCATGAACCCCACACGTCGCCGCCGCCGTCATCTGTCGAGCGAGGAGCGCGAGGACGCCTTCCGCGCCGCAGCTGCTCGCGAGGCTGGTGCCGCTTCCAAGGGCCCCTCGGCCTCCGATGCGCCTGCCGACAAGGGCGGCAAGTCACGTGGCGAGGAGGAGCGCGCGCCGCGTCCGCGCCGTCGCCATTCCTCGGGCGCGCAACAGAAGCCCTCAGTGCCCTCCGTGGCCGATCAGGTCTCGGATGGCGAGGTCAAGGTCACGCGCCGTCGTCCCGGAGATGGCGGGGGAGCGGCTGCCAAGGCTTCGCGTGGCGCCGCTCGCGACGAGCGCGAGCCGCGCGAGGATCGCGGTGGCGAGGGCTCGGCCGACCAGGGTCAAAAGCGCCGTCGCCGTCGCCGTTCCCGCAAGCCGCGCCAGGATGGTGGCGAGGGCTCGACCCCGTCTTCGTCCACACCACAACCGCCCGCCGGCGAATAACGCCCGCGAGCGGATTTAGCCCGCCTTGCCCCGAGCACATCGGGGTATCATAGCGCCGAATCAACAACCCTCCCTGCGACCGAACGTAGGGAGGGTTGTGTCTTGAAGAGCCATCTGAACATATTGAGCCGTCTGCTGGGCGCCGGCGCCCTACCGTTTGCGGACGAATTGCTACCGTTTGCCGAGTGGGTGGCACGCGAGGCACTCGAGGCATTGTCGCCAACACGATGTGCCGGCTGCGAGCGCGCCGGTGCGCTTATTTGCCAAGACTGTCTAGCCGCGCTCACGCTCATCGACCCACGTCATAGCTGTACCCGATGCGGCGCCCCGTTTGGGGATTTGCTGTGCACTGAGTGCTCGGTCGAGGGCACGTCCTCGGCAATGGCGGAGGCGCTCGACCGCTGCCTGGCGTGCGCCGTCTATGCGCATCCGCTGCCGCGCATCATTAAAGCGTACAAGGATGCGGGCGAGCGACGTCTGGCTCCGTATCTGGCGGAGCTGCTCTACGATACCGCCCTGCATGCCCAGGTCGTAGCGCCCGATCGCTACGGAGGCGTGCTGTCCGGTGCGGATGCGGTGGTGTTTGTGCCCGCGACGGCGGCAGCGTTTCGGCGGCGTGGTTTTGATCATATGGAGGCCATTGCGCGCCCATTTTGCGAGGTGTCGGGTGTTCCTCTGCTCGATGCTCTCGTCAAGTACGGGCATGGCGACCAGCGCGAACTCGGTCGTGAAGAACGCCGTGAACGCGCCCGAGGCATGTATGAGACCGTTGAGAACGTGCGGGGCCGCCGCCTGCTGCTTATCGATGATGTCATTACCACGGGTGCGACGATGGCAGCGGCTTCGGCGGAACTCAAGCGCGCCGGCGCCGCAGCAGTCGATGGCCTCGCTATCGCACGCGTTTGGTAGGGGTGGTTTTGTGGCAGTGAAGATAGCGCGGCGTGACGAGCCGACAAACGAGCAGCTGGCTTCCTCCGTAATTCTGACCGGTGCCTCGGCGCTGCGCATGATGCGCGCCGAGCGCCGACAAATGGGTTACATCAGCTGGAGGGATCTCGATCCCGATGAAGAGCGCTGTGTGCTGCACGTATCGTCGCCCTCGGCCGAGGACATCTATCTTCCCGATTTGGTGCGGATCGGGGCCGTGAGCGGCGAGGTTCAAGAAGACTTGTGCCTGCTGGTGGGGTCGGCGAAACAGCGTCGCCGCATGCCTGGTGCAAGCTGGTCCGTTTGTTCCGCCGGCCTGCCGGTTGGTTCGATTCTGGAGGTGGAGCCGGGGGTGTACAGCTTGTCTCCCGAGGCCCTCTGCGTAACCGTTGCGCGCGAGCTCGGCTGCATCCAGGCATTTGCCCTGGCACAGGAGCTGTGCTCCAAGATTTCGCTGAGTGACCGCGGGAAGTATCTGCCTCCCTACACCTCGCCTGTTACGAATAAACTTGCAAAGGACAAGGACCAGCCAGCAGATGTGGGCTACTTTGAGGTTGAGCCGGTGCTGACGCCCGATCGTCTGGCAGATTACCTCGCGGTATGCAAGGGGAACGCGGCCAAGCAGCTGCAGCGTCTGTGTCCCTTTCTTTCGGAAAACCTGCGCTCACCCATGGAGTGCATCATGCTCGCTCTGTTTTCGCTTCCGTTTTCCTATGGCGGGTTTGCCTGCGGACCTTTTAAGACCGACTACAAGATCGAGTTCGATGACCGTGCGCAGGCAATCTCGGGGATGTCCCATGCAGTTTGCGATGCGTATCAAGAAGCAGCCCGGTTTGACCTGGAATACAACGGTGAGCTGGGCCATTCCTCCCGGAGGGGACGTATCCATGATGAAAAGCGCAACACGGGCTTGATTACTATGGGAATCGAGGTCGCGACGGTCAACAACGAAATGCTCTGTGACATGGAAGCGATGGAAGCGCTCGCATGGCGCATCCACCAGCGCATGAGTAAGCGATATCGCAACCGTGTTGACGCTCGCAGAAAGAAACAAGAGGCGCTATTTAACACGCTGCGGGCGTGTTTTGGGCTTAAACCCGCCTAACAATGATCTGAAACAGGGGGTTGGATATATGCTCTGGCCAAAATATAGCAAATATGAGTACTGCTACAAATTCAGTAACAGCAAAATCAGGGATTTTGGGACTGGAAGATGGCGTAAATTAGAAAGTTATTAAACAAATGTGGAATATCCTGGCATCAATCTGACGTTATAGAGCGTGAAAACAGCTTGCAGAGCCAAAAACTCCTGCTACTAAATTGGTAACGGTACTCATATTTGCTATTTTTTGGCCACGGCGCCCTAAGACGGGTGTGTTGAGGCTTTCCATAGGGGAGTGACGGGCTCAATCAGAGCGTGTGCGGTCCGTCCTGACCTGCGAAATCTGTACTCGCGATGCGAATGACGCCCCTAACCTTAAACTTTAGCTTGAACTTAGCTATAATGCGCTTCGTTCCTACCAGGCTGTGGTTGCGGACGGACGAAATGCCCGTCCTAGTCCAAGACAGACGCGGTCAAAGGGATCCACGTAAGCGACCGCGTGCGCGCGGCGCGATCATGGCGCGTCCTAGATGTAAGCCGCACCGTCCGTTCTACTTTCTTTGGGGCAATACCGCCTCGCGGGCGAGCGGGCCAGTCGTGAAGGTGGCTGCGGCCTCCCGAGCAAACACCCCGGTGCGCAAGTGTGGGGTCAAATACCAGGTCAGCTGGTGGGAACAACCTGATATTCCGCGCAACGCACGGATCGTATACGACACAGAAGGCAGGGTAGTGGACATGGTGAGGGGCAGCTTGATGCACGCGGCTCGGTTAGGTGCTGGGGCCGCAGCGGTCATCGCCGTTTTGGGCCTGAGCGGATGCGCGTTCAACCCGCTGTCTACGTTCACGACTCCCACGATCGACCAGATCGAGTACAAGACCGTCACGCCGGCGGTGTCGGACGATGCCCTGGTTACTCCCGGAACCCTGACGGTTGCCCTCGATACTTCCGATGCGCCGCAGGCCATGCAGGGCGCCGACGGCGAGCTCGCGGGGTATGCGGTCGACGCCGCCCGCGCCCTCGCAAGCCGCATGGGCCTTAAGGTCGCCTTTGTCGATGCGTCCTCGGCAGGTTCCGCGCTCGCCGACAAAAAGGCCGATATCTTTATCGGCGAGATCAACTCCACAGACGGGGACGTTAGCTCGCTCGGCACCTGCCTGTACGATGCCGCTTCTGTGTTCGGTAAAACCAGCGATGGTGGGTCGCTAAGCGTTTCCACCGATACCCTTAACACGTCTACCCTGGGTGTCCAGATGTCCTCGGCCTCGCAGGAGGCGCTTGCCAAGCAGAGCATCACCGCCAACCAAAAGACCTACTCCAACATCAACGAGTGCTTTGAGGCGCTCGAGTCCGGCGAGGTTGACTATGTGATCTGCGACTCCACGGCCGGTGGCTACCTTGCACGTCTGATGAGCGAGATCTCCTATGTCGGTGCGCTCGAGGCGCCCTCGACGCTCGGTGTTGCGGGCCTCTCGTCCAATGACGAACTGTGCCGTGCCGTGAGCGATGCCCTCGACGACATCACGGTCGACGGCACGCTCGAGGCAGTTCACTGCGTCTGGTATGGCAGGATGCCCTACGACCTCACCACTAAGACGGTTTCGGGCGCTAACGTGCAGCCGGGCGACTCTGAGTCCAGTGAGACCACGTCCTCCGGCAGCGAGTCCTCCGATTCCAACAATGAGACCGCATCCTCCGAGGACAAATCGTCCAGCCAGGAAGGCACCATCACCGACGACGACATTAACAAACTTAATAGCTAGTTATTGCTAGGGGTGGTGTCTCCTATACGTTGGAAAGGACACCTCTTCACGGTTTCAACACGCACTGCCGGGCTTCCCCAATAGGGGAGCCCGGCTTTTTCATCCCAATAAAACCAGCAGGTCAAAGCTAATTTTCGGGACCAAATACAAAGCCGCCGACGCCCTCCCATAGCGCACTTTGCCACGGAAAAGTGCGAGACTTCGGTATGCGGTATCAAGCAATCGTTATTCGGGTCTTTAGGAATCCGCGTGATTAAATGCACGGCAATGGGTACATAGCCAGTACAGTAAGTCCCCGAGGCAGATTGGAGCCACGTATGGATATCAAGGTTTCTGGACGCAAGACGACGGTAACCGATGCTCTGCGTGCGCATGTGGATGAGAAGATCGGCGAGGCGCTCAAGGTTTTCGATATCGAGCCCATGACGGTCGACGTTGTACTTCGCTATGAGAAGAACCCCTCGAACCCCAACCCGGCAATCGTCGAGGTTACGGTTCGTGCCCGCGGTTCGGTGATTCGCGTTGCCGAGCACGGTGCAGATATGTACGCCGCCATCGACCTCTCCGCCGATAAGGTCACCCGCCAGCTGCGCAAGTTCAAGACCAAGGTCGTGGACAACCGCCAGGGCGGTGCCAGCGCCGCGGATGTCGCGCCGGTCGAGCGCGTCGAGGATCTGGCCGACCTGCTGCTGCCCGAGGAGGAGGACGACCTGCTCGTCCGCGAGAAGGTCATCGACGTCACCCCGATGACTGAGGAGCAGGCGCTGGTGCAGACCGACCTGCTCGGCCACGACTTCTACGTGTTCGAGAACGCGACGACCGGCCTTATCAATGTGGTGTATCACCGTAAGAATGGTGGATATGGCATCATCAAGCCCCGTATCGAAACACTTGACGAGTAAAATACGTTAACTTGCATGAGTTAACGGTTGGCGGCCATCCCATGCGGGTGGCCGCCTTTTTACGTAAGGAGTCGCTTTGATGGACAAGGCCGCATCCGCCGGTCATTCGGACCGTTGCCGCATCGTCGTCGATACCTGCTGCGACTTTAGCCCCGAGGTCGCCGCGAACCTCGATGTCGATATCCTGGGTTTCCCCTTCATTATCGATGGCGAAGAGCGCACGGACGACATCTGGTCGAGCATCACACCCAAGGAGTTTTACGACCGCATGCGCGCCGGTGCCCGCGTGTCCACCTCGGCTGTGTCGCTCGGTCGCTATATCGAGTTCTTTACCGAGTGCGCCAAAGAAGGTACGCCTACGGTCTACCTGTGCTTTACCTCGGCGCTGTCGTCGAGCTACAACTCCGCGTGCCAGGCGGCAGATACCGTGCGCGCCGAGTATCCCAACTTTGAGCTCTACGTTGTCGACAACGCTCTGCCCTGCGCGACCGGCGCGCTCTTGGCGCTCGAGGCCGTGCGTCAGCGTTCGGCGGGACTGACCGCCAAGCAGCTGGTCGATTGGGCAAATGAGGCAAAGACCTACGTCCACGGCTACTTTACGCTCGAGAGCTTCGACGCACTGGCTGCCGGCGGCCGCATTCCGCCCGCGGCGGCGCAGCTCACGGCAAAGCTCGATGTCAAGCCCGAGCTCTCCTACGACCTTGCCGGCTCGCTGTCGCTGATCGGCGTCAACCGCGGCCGCAAGAAGGCGCTCAAGTCCATCCTCAAGTCGTTCCGCGAGAACTACGTGCCCGACCGCACCATGCCCATCGCCATCATGACGGCCGATGCCGAGAAGGACGGCGACTGGCTCGAAGCCGCCATCCGCAAGGAGGAGGGCTGCGCCGACGTCACGATCATTCGCGGCTCCGTGGGTCCTACCATCGGCTCGCACGTGGGCCCCGGCATGGTGGCCTGCGCGTTTTGGGGCAAGAATCGTGCCGAGAAAGCCTCGCTTTCCGACCGCATCGCGCGCCGTGTGCGCGGTGAGTAGGTAGGCGCCACGATCACAGGCGTCCCGCAGCCCAAGCGCTGGCACTGAGTATTCACCCTGGTAACAACACCCAACCCAAAAGGAAAGGTTTCATGGCAAACAAGCTCTCCGTCGCATTCATCGGCACCGGAATCATGGGTGCCCCCATCGCCGGCCACATTCTGGACGCCGGCTATCCCGTCACGGTCAACAACCGCACCAAGTCCAAGGCGGCGGCGCTTATCGAGCGCGGCGCCGTCTGGGCAGATACGCCGGCCGATGCCGCGGCGAACGCCGATGTCGTCTTTACCATGGTGGGCTATCCCTCCGAGGTCGAGGAACTCTACCTGGCGGGCGACGGCCTGCTCGCGTGCACTAAGCCCGGCGCGGTCTTGATCGACCTCACCACGAGCTCGCCCGAGCTTGCCCGTGACATTGCCGAGGCCGCCCAGGTTTCTGGTCGCATGGCGTTTGACTGCCCCGTCACCGGCGGCGAGTCGGGCGCTATCGCCGGTACGCTCACGGCTATCGTGGGCGCTACCGAGAACGACATCGCGCCGGTCCGCGACATCCTTGCCACCTTTGCGGCCAACATCTGCTGCTTCGACGGCGCCGGCAAGGGCCAGGCTGCCAAGCTCGCCAACCAGGTGTCGCTGGGCGCCTGCATGGTCGGCATGGCAGACGCCATGGCATTTGCCGAGCTGAGCGGCCTTGATCTGGAGAAGACCCGCCAGATGATCCTGGGCGGTACCGGCAAGTCCGGCGCCATGGAGAGCCTGGCTACCAAGGCGCTCGACGGCGACTACAAGCCCGGCTTTATGGTCGAGCACTTCATCAAGGACCTGCGCTTGGCGCTCGCCTATGCCGACGATCGCGAGCTTGCGCTGCCCGGCGCCGACGTGGCCTTTACGCTCTACGACATGCTCGATGCCATCGGTGGTGCCAAGCTGGGCACCCAGGCCATCACGGTCCTCTATAAGGAGGAGGCCGACGCCATCGCCGCCGGTCTGGACTGGTCGCAGTATCGTCCCGAAGAGCACGGTGCTCACGAGGACGGCTGCGGTTGCGGCGAGCACGGCGACGACCATGAGTGCGGTTGCGGCCACCACCATGGCGAGGACCACGAGTGCTGCGGCGGCCACGGCCATGATGATGGCCACGAGTGCTGCTGCGGCCACCATCACGGGGAGTAGCGCCCATGAGCTGGACGTTCGTGGTGCTTGCGCTGGTGCTCTTTCTCTTCGCGATCTACATTGGCTTTTTGTGCGGCCAGTGGGCGTGCGAAAAGCGCGTCATCACCAAGCGCGACTACTGGATTGCCAACTTTGCGGGAGCGGCGGCAGTCATCCTGCTGACCTGGGTGTTCTCGCTGTTCCCGCTGGTGCAGTTTGCGCCGATCGGCTGGCTCGGCGGCTTTATCGCCGGCCTTAAGATGAGCTTTGGCGAGTCCGTCGGTCCGTGGCGCAAACACGACGAGGTCTTTAACGTTAACAAGGCTCACCGCGCCGCCGCCGACGCGGGCGATGCCGAGGAGCGCCGCCGTGCGCGTCGCAATGGCGCGGCCGACCGACAGCTCATCTCGGTCACCGATGACAGCAAGGGTGCTGACAAGCACGCTAAGAAATAGTAAAAAGAGGTAACTATGGCAGAAAACAAAGACGAACAGCTCACCGACGAGGAGCTGGCACAGCTCCAGCTGGCAGAGGAGAACGAGAACGCCGTCGACCGCCTGGTCCAGGAGCTCGGCTGCCCCACGCGCCGCATCCGTCAGTTTGCCGCCCGCGTGCTGCGCCTGCTTGCCGAGCGCGATCCGCAGCGCGTCGTGCCCTGCGTGCCCGCGCTGATCGAGGCGCTCGACCGCCCCGAGGCTCAGACCCGCTGGGAGGCTCTCGATGCCCTGGCGGCGCTCGCCACCACCTGCCCCGAGCAGCTGGGCGATGCCTTTGAGGGCGCCGAGACCGCGCTGTTCGATGAGATTTCGTCCACGCTGCGCTATGCCGCCTTCCGCCTGCTGTGCGTGTGGGGCGCCACGAGCGTCGAGCGTTCGCGCGAGGCTTGGCCCATCCTGGACGAGGCCATCCAGTGCTACCACGGCGACCTCGAGTATCGCGACATGCTCGGTTGCCTGTACGAGTTTGGCCGGGGCGAGATTGACGCCGAGGTCGCCGAGAAGCTCGCGCTGCGCCTTAAGTTCGATGCCGAGAACGGCAAGGGTAGCTATCTCAAGGCCCGTTCGAGCGAGATTTGCGAAATGCTTGTTAAACGTTTTGGCCTGGATCTCTCCAAAAAGAAGAAGCGTGCTAGCGTAAAAAAATCTGACGACGCCGAAGACGAGGAGTAACAGATTATGGCGCACGATGTAGTCCTGATTCCTGGTGACGGTATCGGTCCCGAGATTACGCAGGCTATGCGCCGCGTGGTCGAGGCCACTGGTGTCCAGATCAACTGGAACGTCCAGGAGGCCGGTGCCGGCGTCATGGACGAGTTTGGCACGCCGCTGCCCCAACATGTGCTCGATGCGGTCGCCGAGACCAAGGTTGCTATCAAGGGCCCCATCACCACGCCGGTCGGCACGGGTTTCCGCAGCGTTAACGTCGCCCTGCGCAAGCATTTTGACCTGTACGCCTGCGTGCGCCCCTGCCTGTCGCAGCCGGGCGACGGCTCGCGCTTCCGCGACGTCGACCTGGTTATCGTGCGCGAGAACACCGAGGACCTCTATGCCGGCATCGAGTTCGATGAGGGCGCTGCCGAGGTCGAGGAGCTCTCGCAGCTCGTCGAGCGCTCGGGCCAGAAGACCTTCGCCGCGGATTCCGCCATCTCAATCAAGCCGATTTCCATCGCCAAGAGCCGCCGCATTGTGGAGTACGCTTTTGAGTACGCCCGCCGCTGCGGCCGCAAAAAGGTGACGGCCGTGCATAAGGCCAACATCATGAAGGCGACCGATGGCCTGTTCCTGCGCGTTGCGCGCGAGGTGGCCGCCAACTATCCCGATATCGAGTTCAACGACAAGATTGTCGACGCCACCTGCATGGGCCTGGTCCAGAACCCCAACGACTTCGATGTCCTGGTGCTGCCCAACCTGTACGGTGACATTGTGAGCGACCTGTGCGCCGGCCTGGTGGGCGGCTTGGGTATGGCCCCCGGCTCCAATATCGGTGCCGACTGCGCCATCTTTGAGGCCACGCATGGCTCCGCACCCGATATCGCGGACAAGGATATCGCCAACCCCACGGCCGAGATCCTCTCTGCTGCGATGATGCTCGATCACCTGGGCGAGAACGACGCTGCCAATCGCATTCGCGCCGCCGTTTCTGCCACGCTCGACGAGGGTGAGCAGGTTACCGGCGACGTTCGTCGTGCCCAGACCGGCTCCGTTGAGGGCGCTGTGGGCACGCAGGCCTTTGCCGATGCCGTTATCGCGCACCTGGCCTAAGGCATGCAGACTGCAAACGCCTAAATAGTACTTAAGTGTTTGCGTATAACCTGAGAATCAATACGCCCGGCGCTCTGTCGGGCGTATTCTATTGCGGACTATGTTTCCTAACAAGGAGTAGCTGATATGGGTCTGATTCAAAAGAAGGACGAGAAGGACGAGATCGACGGCATCCAGATCATCGAGCGCGGCGAAGGCCCCGACGGTGATGAGGAGGAGAAGATCGATCTGGTCGCCGGTACGTCTGCCGAGCACATTGCTGCCGGTACGACGGCCGAGGAGGAGGACGCTCGCCTGGAGGCAAAGATCGCCGCGGACGCCGCCGACGAGAACCTCATGCCCGAGGAACAGGACGAGGACGATGACTCCGACGAAGACGACCATGCATCCAGGCACAAGAAGACGATGATTGCCGCCTTTGTGGTCGCTATCGTGATCGCTGCTGTGGTCGGCTTCTTTATCGGCAACGGTGGTTTTGGCGGCAAGGGCGTCGGCTCGGCGACCCTCACCGAGGACCAGCTCGATTCGACCGTGGCAAGCTACAGCTACAACGGCAAGAAGAGCGACATCACCGCGCGCGAGGCCATTGAGAGCCAGTACAGCCTCGACACCGTCAAGGATGGCGATGGCAACTACACCGCTCCCTCTGCCGACGTCATTCTGTCCTACGTGCGCAACAAGATTCTGCTCGATGCTGCCGAGGACGAGGGCATTACCGTCTCTTCCAAGGAGATGAAGAAGTACGCCGAGGATTCCATCGGCACTTCGGACTACAAGACCATGGCCACGCAGTATGGCGTGTCCAAGGACCAGGCCAAGCAGATCGTCCGCCAGTCCGCGACGCTGCAGAAGCTCTACAAGAAGAAGGTGGGCGATAGCTCCGCAAGCATGCCGACTGCTCCGACCGAGCCTTCTGACGGCAACGAGGACACCGCGAGCAAGGATTATGCCGATTACATCATCAACCTTGCCGGCGACGAGTGGGATAGCTCAAAGGGCACTTGGAAGGATGCCGACGGCACCTATGCCAAGGCCTTTGCCGATGATGCCTTTACGGCCGATAGCGCCACCTACAAGCAGGCCATGACCGCCTATTACACCGCCTACCAGCAGTATTCCTCGCAGGCTTCGAGCGCCAGCTCCAAGTGGACCGAGTATGCTAACGGCCTCTATGCCAAGGCCAACATCAGCATCTACGGCCTGTTTGCGTAAGGCTTGCCTGCACTACTGCGCGCTAACCGATCACCTGATTAAGCCCGCTAGAACGGACAACGTTCTAGCGGGCTTTTTTGTTACCGAAACCACTGGGGTAGGCCTCGCGCCCGCACAAGCGCTCCATCGGGTTCCCCTAATTCATCTGGGAAAACAACTGCAAACGATTGCAAGTAACCGGTGAACGGTCGAAAACTACCGTTCACCGATAATCTCAAAACTGGTTCTAACTGGTATTAAGTCAAAAAGACCAATTCACATATCTTCACAATGACCTGCAATTTTTCTACACGCTTTTTTTAGCCGCCCTGCGTTGTTTAGACACAGGAAAAGATCCGATTTTTTTGCCAAAGCATTTCGAAACGGTTTCAAAACCGCAGGTAGAAGTGTTAACGACCGGTAAACGGTCGATTTATCACCGTGAGCGGTGCAAAAACGTTTTACCGTATGAATCAACGAAAGCGACCTCCTCTGTGGTGATATAGTGACAACAACACGTCACGTGGTTACTACCAGTTTAGAAACCACTGGTCTTCAAAGAACGCTTTCTAAGAAGCTTTAAGGGCGAGTGCCCGCTGGCTTCCGAAAATCATCGGACTCAGATCGTACACACCTTCGGAAGGGAAATTTGAATGGTTGGCTTTATTCTTACCGGTCATGGACAGTTCGCACCCGGCCTTGCAAGCGCTATCGCTATGGTTGCCGGCGACCAGCCTGCTTTTACCGTCGTTCCTTTTGAGGGCGACCAGGCCGCATCCTACGGTGAGGATCTCCGCGCCGCTATTACCGCCATGCGCGAGGAGTGCGATGGCGTGCTCGTCTTTACCGACTTGCTCGGTGGTACCCCGTTCAACCAGTCGATGATGATTGCTCAGGATGTCGATAACGTCGAGGTTCTGACTGGCACCAACCTTCCCATGGTTATTGAGCTTCTGTTCCTCCGCGGCAATGCCACGCTCGCCGAGCTTGGCGAGCAGGCCGTGACCGTTGGCCAGACGGGCATCACCGCCCAGACGGTCGCATCCGTTGCCGGCTCCGAGGAAGAGGATATCTTCGGCGACGAGGACGGCATCTAATGGCCGATTTCGGAGCCAACGTCCTGAGCTCCTCGGTCGCCCTTTTAGGCCTGCTTGTCATCATGGGCTTGATTTACACCATCTGGTCGCAAATCAACATGAAGAAGAAGCAGAAGTACTTCAAGGAGCTGCACACCGAGCTCAAGCCGGGTCAGGAGGTTCTTTTCGCCGGCGGTATCTACGGAACCGTCAAAGGCATCGAAGGCGAGAAGGTCCAGATCAAAGTCCGATCCGGAGCCGTCGTAGATGTTTCGCGTTACGCGATTCAGGAGATCAAGTAACTATCGTCAGCAAATATCGAAAGGAAGCTGATCAACATGGCAGAACCCAACATTCTTCTTACCCGCATCGATAACCGACTGGTTCATGGTCAGGTTGCCACCCAGTGGAACTCCACCCTGGGCTCCAACCTCATCCTCGTCGCCAACGACGACGTGGCGTCCAACACCATGCGCCAGAACCTCATGAAGATGGCCGCTCCCGCCGGCGTCGCTACGCGTTTCTTCTCCCTGCAGAAGACCATCGACGTCATTGGTAAGGCGAGCCCGCGCCAGAAGATCTTCATCGTGGCCGAAACACCGGAAGACGTGCTTACGCTCGTCAAGGGCGGTGTGCCTATAAAGAAGGTAAACATCGGCAACATGCACATGTCGGAAGGAAAGCGCCAAGTCGCCACCTCCGTCGCAGTTAACGACGAGGATGTCGCTGCGTTTAAAGAGCTGCAGGAATTGGGGGTGGAGTTGGAGATCAGGCGCGTTCCAAGCACGCCTGTTGAGGACACGAGCAAGCTCTTCTCGTAATCCTCGTGATCCACGTTGTCAGGAGTGAAACCCTGACGTTCTGTACGTGATATCCAAAGTGCGTACATTCATTTTGAAAGGAGGAGCAAGATGGAATACTCGATCATCCAGATCGCTCTGGTCTTCGTCGTCACGTTCATCGCGGCAATCGACCAGTTTGACTTCCTCGAGTCTCTCTATCAGCCCATCGTCACCGGCGCCGTCATCGGTCTTATCCTTGGCGACCTCAACACCGGTCTTCTCGTGGGTGGTACCTATCAGCTCATGACGATCGGCAACATGCCGATCGGAGGCGCTCAGCCGCCTAACGCCGTCATCGGCGGCATCATGGCAGCCATTCTCGCTATCGCCACGGGCCTCGAGCCCAACGCGGCAGTCGGCCTCGCCATTCCGTTCGCTCTGCTTGGCCAGCTTGGCGTTACCCTGGTCTTCACGCTTATGTCCCCGCTTATGTCCACGGCCGATAACATGGCTCACAACGCGGACACCAAGGGCATCGAGCGCCTGAACTACTTCGCCATGGCTCTGCTTGGCCTGATCTTCGCTGTCGTCGTCACCCTGTTCTTCATCGCTGGCGCTACCATCGGTCAGACCATCGCTTCCGCCATCCCGACTTGGCTGCAGACCGGTCTGTCCGCTGCAGGCGGCATGATGCGCTTCGTCGGCTTCGCCGTCCTGCTCAAGGTTATGATGAACCGCGATATGTGGGGCTTCTTCCTCATGGGCTTTGGCCTCGCGCTCATCACCGTTGCCAACGATTCGCTGGCAACCCCTGCTCTGCTCATCCTCGCTCTCATCGGCTTCGGCATCGCTTTCTGGGACTTCCAGCAGCAGACCGAGCTGAAGGGTGCAGCTGTTTCTGACGGAGGTGACTTCGAAGATGGCATCTAATGAGTATGTGATCCCGGAGCACTACGAGGATCTCACTCCTGCTCCGCAGCTCGACCAGAAGACCCTCAACAAGATGGCTTGGCGCTCCTGCTTCCTGCAGGCATCGTTCAACTACGAGCGCATGCAGGCCGCTGGCTGGCTTTACTCCATCATCCCCGGTCTGGAGAAGATCCACACCAACAAGAACGACCTCGCGGCTTCCATGAGCCACAACCTGGAGTTCTTCAACACCCACCCGTTCCTCGTCACCTTTGTTATGGGCATCGTGCTTTCGCTCGAGCAGAACAAGGTTGACATCCCCACGATCCGCGCCGTCCGCGTCGCCGCAATGGGCCCGCTCGGTGGTATCGGTGACGCCCTGTTCTGGCTGACGCTCGTGCCTATCACGGCCGGCATCACCTCCAACATGGCCATCAACGGCAACGCCGCTGCGCCGATCATCTTCCTGGTGATCTTCAACGCCGTCCAGTTCGCTCTGCGCTTCTGGCTCATGAACTGGTCCTACAAGCTTGGCACCAGCGCTATTGACGCTTTGACCGCCAACATGCAGGCCTTTACGCGTGCCGCTTCCATCATGGGCGTCTTCGTCGTCGGTTGCCTGGTCGTCACCATGGGTGGCACCCAGATCAACCTCCAGATCCCCAACGGCACCACCCGTGGCCTCTCCGCTACTACCGTGATCGTCTCCGAGAAGGAGGCCGAGAACTTCACCGGTATGGAGGGCATCGATACCGAGACCGCTGAGGCCGGTACCATCGCCATGACTAATGAGGACGGCGACGCCCTCACCGCCACCGATGCCGACGGCAACCCTGTCGAGTGCGGCGTCACCGATCTGGGCAACGGCATGGAGTCCGTTACCTACGGCACCGTTACCGAGGATCCGGTCAACTTCTCTGTTGCCGACACCCTCAACACCATCGTCCCGAAGCTTGTCCCGCTTATGCTTACGCTGCTGCTTTACTACATGTTCGCTAAGCACAGCTGGACCCCGACCAAGGGCATTCTCCTGCTCTTCGTCCTTGGCATCCTGGGCGCTGGCCCGCTTGGTCTCTGGCCGAGCATCTGGTAAGGCTCTAGCTTGAGGGGTGTGTCCCTACGCGGCTCACACCCCGACCCCTTAAGCCATGTGTATGTTAAAAGCCGCGTGCTCGAAAGAGCGCGCGGCTTTTGTTTTCTTGATGATTCGGGTGTGGCAGACAGATAATGCTAAGCACCCTAGGTAGCTAGCCGAATTCGAGCAAAAGGGAGGATAGGATGGCGATCGGAGCGCGTAAGCAACCGCTGTACGATCAGCTGGTCGATATTCTGACCGAAAAGATCGACCATGAATATCGCGCCGGTGACATGATTCCTTCCGAGCGCGAACTTTCGGAGCGCTATGGTCTCTCGCGTACTACGGTACGCCTGGCTCTGCAGGAACTGGAGCGTTTAGGACTGGTGGTTCGGCAGCACGGTCGCGGTACCTTTGTGACCGACCGTTCGGCAAAGGCAACCAATCTTATGCAGTCCTACAGCTTTACCGAGCAGATGCGCGCGATGGGTCGCGACCCCGAGACCACGATTCTCGAGTTTTGCGAGATGGAGGCCGATAAAAATCTGGCCGAGCATATGGGATTGCGTATAGGTGATCGCATTTTTAAGCTTAAGCGCCTTCGTTCTGCCGACAACATGCCCATGATGGTCGAACGCAGCTATCTACCAGTTCGTCAATTTTTGTCCCTAAAGCGACCGCTGCTGGAGCGTAAGCCGCTTTACGATGTGATTGAGCAAGACTTTCAGCAAAAGATACGCGTGGCCGAAGAGGAGTTCTATGCGAGCATAGCCCGTCCCACCGACGCCCACCTTTTGGGAATTGTCGAGGGCTCGCCTGTGCTCGATTTGGTCAGGACTACGTATAACGAGTCAAACGAGGTTGTGGAGTATACACTCTCGGTTGCTCGTGCCGATCAGTTTAAATACAAGGTTTACCACCAGCGTAGCGACTAGTGTTCGCATCGTATCCATATGATGATTCTTTGCATTTAACTGGTTACTACCAGATAACCAACTGAAGTGTATAATTGCACGTCAGAGGATTACTTCTAGAGAGAGGTATTAGAAATGTTCGAGAAGAGTGTCGAGGAGCTCACCGAGCTCGGCGCCCAGATCACCACGGCCGAGATTGCTCAGCAGCCCGAGCTTTGGCGTGATACGCTCAACATCTATCGCGAGAACAAGGAGGCCATCGAGGCCTTCCTGGCCGAGGCTCGCGCTATGGGCGAGGGCCGTCTGTCCGTTGTCTTCACCGGTGCCGGTACGTCCGACTACGTTGGCGATACCTGCGCCCCGTACCTGCGTCACGCTGGCAACACTGATCTCTACGACTTTAAGCCCATCGCCACGACCGACATCGTGAGCGCCCCGCGCGACTTCCTACGCGCCGAGGATCCCACGCTCGTGGTTTCCTTTGCCCGCTCTGGCAACAGCCCCGAGAGCCTTGCCGCCGTTGCCGTTGCCAAGGAGCTCGTCCACAACGTCAAGTTCCTCAACATCACCTGCGCTCCCGAGGGCAAGCTCGCCGTCGAGTCTGCCGATGATCCCAACGCGCTGACGCTGCTCATTCCGCGCGCCAACGACAAGGGCTTCGCCATGACCGGTTCTTATTCCTGCATGACCCTGCTCTCCACCCTTATTTTTGACACTGCCTCTGACGAGCAGAAGGCCGAGTGGGTCGAGACCATCGCCAAGATGGGCGAGGAGGTCATCTCCCGTGAGCCCGAGATCGCCGATTACCTGGCTGGCGACTTCAACCGCGTGACCTACTTGGGTTCTGGCTCCTTCGGTGGCCTTGCCCAGGAGAGCCAGCTCAAGATCCTTGAGCTCGCTCACGGTCTGGTCGCTACTTCCTACGACACCTCCATGGGCTATCGTCACGGACCTAAGTCCTTCGTCGACGATAAGACGCTCGTCTTCGTGTTCGTCAACAACGACGCCTACACCCGTCAGTACGACATCGACATCCTCAACGAGATCGGTGGCGACGAAATCGCTCAGCACACCATCGCCGTTCAGCAGGAAGGTGCCACCGTCTACGAGGGCGAGTCCTTCACCTTTAAGGGCTACGAGGCACTTCCCGAGGGCTACCTTGCTCTGCCGTTCGTGATGTTTGCCCAGGCTATCAGCCTGCTCAACTCCGTGCGCGTGGGCAACACGCCCGACACGCCGAGCCCCACTGGCACGGTCAACCGCGTGGTTAAGGGCGTGACGATTCACCCCTTCACCGCTTAATCGCGTCCCCCTGTAAGGGCGCCCGTCCGCTCATAACGGCGGGCGGGCGCTTTTTGTTTTACGTGAGCTGGGTATAAGCATCACCACAGTCAACTGCTTTAGAAGCGAGGAGTGCATATGAGCACGTACGCAATTAAGGCTGACAAGTTCTTCTTGCCGGCAGGCCCGCAACTGGGCGGCTATCTTATGGTCGAGGATGGCGTCTTTGGCGCCTGGCAGGCCGACGAGCCCTCTTGCGAGATTAAGGACTACACGGGATCGTGGATCGCACCGGGTATGGTCGATACTCACATCCATGGCTTCTACAACCACTCAACTACCGATAACGATCCCGAGGGCATCGATATCAGCTCGGCCGAGCTCGCCCGTCGCGGTACCACCAGCTGGCTGCCCACGACGTTCACCGATGGCGTCGAGCAGATCAAGGACGCCTGCGCCGCTATCGCCAAGGCGGACGAGGGCCGCGGCCCCGACTTCTGCGGTGCTCGCATTCAGGGCATCTACCTGGAGGGCCCCTTCTTTACTATGAAGCACGTGGGTGCGCAGAACCCCGCTTATCTTATCGATCCCTCCGAGGAGGTCTTCGATCAGTGGCAGGAGGCTGCGGGCGGTCGCATCGTTAAGAGCGCCATGGCGGCCGAGCGCGACGGTGCCGCTGCTTATGCGGCTGCTCTGAACGCCAAGGGTGTGGTGACCAGCATCGGTCACTCCGACGCCACCTACGATGAGTGCATCGCCGCCATCAACGCCGGTGCCAGCTGCTTTACGCATACCTATAACGGCCAGCGCGGGCTGCATCACCGTGAGCCCGGTGTCGTGGGCGCTGCCATGTCCACGCCCGAGACCTACGCCGAGATCATCTGTGACGGCAAGCACGTAAACCCTGCCGCCATCAAGGCGCTGCTGCAGGCAAAGGGCTGGCAGCACACGGTGCTCATCACCGACTGCCTGGGTTGCGGCGGCATGCCCGAGGGCAGCTACACCAGTGGTGGCATGGACGTCATTATGAAGGACAACCTGTGCTGGCTCGCCGACGGCAAGAGCATTGCCGGCTCGGTGCTCACGCTTGCCCAGGGCGTCAAGAACATCGTCGACTGGGGCATCGCCAGCGCCGATATCGCCATTCGCATGGCAACTGAAGTGCCGGCACGCTCCGCGTACATCGAGGATAAGTGCGGCAGTATCATGCCGGGTCGCGACGCCGACTTTGTCGTGTTCGACCATGAGCTCACCCTCGTCGAGACGTATGTTGGCGGCCAGAGCGTCGGCAACGCCTTTACCGAGTAACGATAGAAAAAGACGGCGGGCCCGAATCTGCTCGGACCCGCCGTATGGGTTAAACGCTCAAAAGCACCTTAACAGTTACAGCTTGTTAGCGATCTTCTTTGCCGTGCGCTTGACGCCGGCCACAAGACCCCCCGCGGGATGCTCCTTTTCGTATGCTAGACGCTTCTCGCGCTTGGCATACTCTTCGACGATGATATCGCCGTACTCATCTTCGATTTTGTCGAAGAAATCGACAGCTCCCTTAATCTCTTCGGCAGTTGGGTGCCCCTTCTGGACACCGCCGGTGAGTTTGAACGGCCCCCACGTATCAAAGCCGGGACAGCCGTAGACGCCCATAAAGATGGCCTGCCTCATGCGGCAGATGCCATCGATATCCTTGCCGTACCACTTGTTTTTGCCACCGTAGGTCATAAGGCCAAACACCTTGTCCTGCGGCTGCAGCACGTTAGTGAGCACGCGCGCCATATCTTTGTCGATCTCGGAGTAATAGATGCCCGTGGCGACACCGATCAGATGGTATTCGTGCAGGTCGGGGTACTCGTTTTTACCGAGTGACTTCACGTCGAGGGTATCGATTTCGGGGTGTGCCTCAACGATGGCGTCCACGAGCTTTTTCGTATTGCCGTGGTGGCGTGAGGCATAAAGGATGATGGTTCGCATAAGAAGGCCTTTCAGCTGTAATTGCATCAATGTCTGTATGGTACCCCGTTGCATGCCTGGGAAACCGGACGCATCGATGAACGTGCGGGTTTGTCCTTTGGTCAGGGCCGAGACGGGTTCTTGCGAGCAAAAAGCAGTTGTTCGAAAGGATGGACAATGGAATACGCTCTCTCCAACGATTCGATTTCTATCAAGGTCTCCACGGCCGGCGGCTCGTTTACCTCGATTGAGGCTGGAGGTCGCGAGTACTTGTGGCAGGGCGATCCCGCCGTGTGGTCCGGCCAGGCACCGATTTGCTTCCCGATTTGCGGAGGTTTGCGCGATAACAGCGCCATGACGTTTGCCGGACATCATGTGAAGCTCGCCCGCCACGGCTTTGCGCGCAAGCAGGAGTGGAAGCTGTTGAGCCAAAGCACAAACGAGCTGGCTATGTGCCTGGCATCCGAGGATAACGCCGCGCTGCTGAGCGATTATCCGTATCCGTTTAAACTTGTCGCCCGCTATACGCTCGAGGACGCCGCCGTGCGTGTCTCCTATGAGGTTACCAACGAGGGCACCGAGGACATGCCGTTCTTTATCGGTGGACACCCCGGCTTTAGGTGTCCGCTCGACGAGGGTGAGTCCTATACGGACTACGAGTTGCGTTTTGAGAAAGACGAGGCTGCGGAGCTCTGCACCGCCGTTCCCTCGACCGGATTAATTGATGTGGACAGGCGCTCCAAGAACCCCATGGTGGGAAAGACGCTGCCTTTGTCGCATGAGCTCTTCGATTTTGCGGAGACCATCTTTGACGTGCTCGAGAGCCGTCAGGTCACGCTTTCCAAAAAGGGCGAGGACAAGGGCGTTCGCCTGAGCTTTGAGGGCTTCCCGTACCTCATTGTGTGGAGCAAGCCCGAGGGTGATTTTGTGGCAGTTGAACCCTGGGGCGGCCTCTCGACCTGTTCCGATGAGGATGACGTGCTTGAGCATAAGCGCGGCTGCCTTGTCGCCAAGCCCAAGGAGACCGTCGTTCGCTCGTTCACGATTGAGATCCTGTAATTCCGTTTTGTCGACTCGTATCGCGAGGCACAAGGAGCCTGCGAGATAAGGAGCTAAAAATGATCCTCACCGTTACGATGAACCCGTCTGTCGATACGCGCTATCAGCTCGACGAGCTCGTTATCGACGACGTCAACCGCGTGACGCCCGAAAAGACCGCCGGCGGCAAGGGCCTCAACGTGGCCCGTGTGCTGGGTCAGCTGGGCGACGACGTTGTGGCAACCGGTCTGCTCGGCGGCCACATGGGCGCCTACATGGCTGAGCTCATGGACGCCAACGGTATTAACAACGACTTTGTGCCCATCAAGGGCGAGACTCGCATCTGTCTCAATATCCTTCATGCTGGCAACCAGACCGAGTTGCTCGAGAGTGGCCCGACAATTGCCCCCGAGGAGCTCGATGCCTTTACCGCCAAGTTTACCGAGCTTGCGGGCAAGGCCGACGTCGTCACCATTTCGGGTTCGCTGCCCCGCGGTGTCGAGGCAGACTACTATGCCAAGATCACGGGCATTGCAGAGAACGCCGGAGCCAAGGTGCTGCTCGATACCTCGGGTGCTTCGCTCGAGGCGGCGCTCAAGTCCGAAATTAAGCCCGAGCTGGTCAAGCCCAACCTGACCGAGATCAACGGCCTTCTGGGCACGAGCTTTACCACCGACGATGTGGACGAGCTCCGCGCCGCGCTCGCCTCTGATGCCCGCTTCTCCGATATCCCCTGGGTCGTCGTGTCCATGGGTGCTGCCGGCTCCGTTGGCTTCCACAACGGCCGTGCATTCCGCGCAAAGACGCCCGATATCCCTGCCGTTAACGCCACGGGCTCTGGTGACTCCACTATCGCAGGCTTCGCGCATGCCATTGCTGCTGGCGCAGACGACGAGACGGTGCTGCGTACCGCCAACACCTGCGGCAAGCTCAACGCCATGGATCCCATGACTGGCCACTTGGTTATGGATCGTTGGGACGAGGTCTACAACGGCGTTGTCGTGACCGAGCTGTAAGGGCTTGGGCGTCGGCCCCGGCATCGATTGCTAGCTCATGTCGACGACAAGTGCGATAGCATTATGTCGGGGCGCGACGCCGACGTTGTCGTGTTCAATCCCGACCTTACCCTGGTCGAGACGTATGTGGGTGGCAACAGCGTCGGTAACGCGTTTGCCGAGTAGCCGCCAAAGAAGCGATCCGAGAGGGGATTTAGATGATTTACGGTGCATTGGGCGATATCGAGGAGTACCGCGGAATGCTCAAGGGCCTCGACGTGTTGATCGATTGGCTCGAGGAGAACGATCCGGCGCAGCTCGAGGTCGGCAGCCATCCGATTCTGGGCGACAAGGTCTTTGCGAACGTCATGGCTCCCACGACGCGTCCCGAGGCCGAGGCCCACTACGAGACGCATCAGCGCTATCACGACTTGCAGATTGACGTCGAGGGCCGTGAGGCCTTTAAGGTTGCCACGGGCAGCCTGACGCTGGTCCAGGAGTTTGACGAGAAGGACGACTACGATCTGGTCGATTCCGACGCTTCGATCGCCGGCGATCTTGCTGACGACAAGTTTGCACTGTTCGTTGCCGGCGAGCCTCACATGCCCACGCTCGAGTTTCCGGGCGATGGCGCACAGCCGGTCAAGAAGATCTGCTTTAAGCTGCTTGCAGACGCTTACTGGGAAGAGTAGCGCGCTGCTCGTGAGCTAGCGTGATTCCCCTTGGGGAGGCGTTTAAGCCCCGCTGATCGCGGTTCCTTTGAGGATTGCGGTTGGCGGGGCTTTTCGTTGAGTAGGGGAGTTGCCGGCGGCGTTGTGCTTGGATTGGCGGATGTTCGCCAGAAATCGGCAACAAAAAAGCCGCCCGAAGGCGGCTATCTTGTGTAATGGAGCCAGCGACCGGGCTCGAACCGGTGACCCCCGCTTTACGAGAGCGGTGCTCTACCAACTGAGCTACGCTGGCGGCCATGTGGTGACGCAACTGAGGCGTCAACGGCTGTCTATGATACGGGACATCGCACATCCGCGCAAGTGTTCTGACGGCTTTTCTCACTTTAAATGCACTAATATTGGAAACGCGAAGTCTTGCTCTTATGGGTCTCAAACAGAATGGGGCTGCCATGGCTCAACCCAGGATCCTTCTTACACGTATCGATGACCGGTTTATTTACGGGCAAGACGTTGAGCTGTGGAATGAGGCGGTTGGTTCCAACCTCGTCCTGATCGTTAACGACGAGATTGCGGCGGATTCGCGCAAGTGGGCGCCTATGAGGGTCGCGGTGCCCGAGGGCGTGTGGACACGGTTTTTCTCGGTGCAAAGGGCCATCGACATCATTCATACCGCAACGCCGCGCCAATTGATTCTGATCATGGTGGCCTCACCCGCCGATGCACTCGCGCTGGTTAAGGGTGGCGTGCCGATCACCAAGATCAGCATTGGCCATATGCAGGCAGGGGAGGGCAAGCACCCCATAACGCCCGCAGTCGCCGTAGACGGCGAAGATGTCGCCGCCTTCAAAGAGCTGCAAAAGCTCGGCATAGAACTAGAAATCCGCTATCTCCCCAGCTCCAATCCCGACCCCATCCAACTAGTCATTTAAGAACGTCCCCAATGACTAGGTAGCAAAGCGCCCGTCGGCGGTGGTGCCGGCGGGCGTTGCTGTGCAATATGTCGCGTTGTGGGCCTAGTGCCTCATAAAGTGGTATTCGATCACATTGCTGTATGGGTGACCCGGGCCCACAATGCCCTGCGGGAACAGCGGCTGGTGCGGCGTGTCGGGGTACATCTCTGCCTCGAGGGCAAAGCCGGCGCCCCAGCTATAGTTGGCATCGGCTTTGGCGTGTTCGTCGCCCAGCCAGTTGCCGGTGTAGAGCTGCACGCCTGGGGCAGTGGTGTAATAGTCCAGCTCACGGCCGGTCCACATCTCCTCGACGTGCATCGCGCGGCGCAGATTACGGCCGTACTGATAGCCATCGATGCACAGGCAGTGGTCGTAGCCACGGGCCTGCTTAATCTGCGGGTCGTCGGCTTCCATGCCGGGCGCGACGGGGCGCAGCTCACGGAAGTCAAACGGCGTGCCCTCGACCGGAGCGATCTCTCCGGTGGGGATATTCTGCTCGTTGATGGGCAGGTAGTGGGCAGCGTTAGCAACAAAGAAGTGCTCGCAGTCCATGCCGGCGTTATGGCCGGCAAGGTTAAAGTACGTGTGGTTGGTCATGGACACGTAGGTGGCGCGGTCGCTCTCGCAGCCGTATTCGATACGGAAGCGGCCGGTGCGTGTCACGGTAAACACGGCCGTAAAGGTGCGGTTGCCGGGCAGGCCCAGCTCACCGTCCTCAAGCGAGATGGTCATGCGCACGGCGTTATGGACCTCGTCGAGCTCAACATCCCACACGCGCTTGTGCAGACCATGCTCAAGATCGCTGTGCAGGTTGTTGACGCCTTCGTTGGCCGGCATATGCCAGTCCGTGCCGGCGATGGTGATCGTGGCGCCCGCGGTGCGGTTTGCCACGGGGCCGATGGTCGCGCCAAAGCAGGCGGGGTTGTCAAAGTAATCCTCGAGCTTATCGAAGCCCAGCACCACATCGCGCACGTTGCCGGGAATGTCGGGCACATCGATACCGAGCACGGTGGCGCCATAGTCCATAATGCGAACGCAGATCTCGGGCCCGTTGAGGGTGTAACGATGAACGGGGGTACCGCACGGCGCGGTGCCGAAAAGCTCGGAAGTGATCATTTGGTTCCTAACATCGAGGTATTTCGGACAAACTGTAGCGCGAACAGGCGAGATTATCACTACACCCCACTAAAGCAGGGGGTATTTTTCTCAAAAAAGTGATGATTGGAGCTGTGCGGGCGTTCATTTCTGACGCGCGCGAGTCTGATACAATTTGTTCGTTATTGTTTGAATTGACGTGAGCGTGGAACAGCGAGGACTCATCGTGATTAAAGCGGAGCGACAGGATAAGGTTCGGCAGCTGCTCGAGGAACAGGGAACGGTTTCGGTCAAGGAGATTTCGGATGCGTTAGGTGTCTCGGATATGACGATCCGCCGTGATCTTGAGGAGCTTGCGAGCCTGGGCGAGATCGAGCGCGTGCACGGCGGAGCCCGCAGTGCGCAGGGCCGTCCACACGCTATGCTGCGCCATGAGTATTCGCACAGCGAAAAGCGCACGAAGCATGCCGAGGAAAAGTTGCAGATTGCGCGCCGTTCTGTGGAGCTTATCGAGGAAGGCTCGACCATCTTTTTGGGCACGGGCACCACGGTTGAGCAGATGGCCTCGATGCTGCCGGCGTTTCGCCTGCGCATTGTGACCAATTCGCTTTCGGTGTTTAACCTGCTCGAGGCGCGTGAAGACTGCGAACTGTGCCTGGTGGGCGGCGTGTACCGCCGCCGCACCGCCGCCTTTGTGGGCCCTACGGCCGAGGACACCTTGCGCGCACTGGGGATCGACGCAGCCTTTATCGGCGCAAACGGCATTCTGGACGGCGACGTGTCCACATCCAACATGGAAGAGGGCCGCATCCAGCAGCTCGCCTTTAGCAAGGCCGACTCGCGCTATCTGATCGCCGACTCCAGCAAGATCGGCAAGCGCGACTTCTACACCTTCTGCCGCTTGGACAGCCTGGACGCCGTGGTGTGCGAACCGGGCATCGCCGCCGAAGATCGTGCCGCCATCGAGGAGCATACGCAGGTCATTTGCTAGCTAAAGCTACGGGATTGCCAACAGGCGATTCGGGAGGACTTTTACCTCCTGTCATTGTGGAAACCAGCGCGTCAGCGCTACGCGATATGACGCGCAAATGAGGACTCCACTATCAAATTGTCTCAACCTGTGATATCTAGGCGGCCAAAAGCGAGTCAAATGTTACAGATCGAGATTTTTGGCTCGGCCTATTCCGTTTGTCTCGATCTGTAACAGCTAGGACCGAAAAATTCAGCTAGTTGTTACAGATTGAGATTGAGAGGATTGACCTGTGCATTCATCTCAATCTGTAACATCTAGACGTCCAAAACCGGTCTTAGTGTTACAGATTGAGACAATTCGGCGTGGTCTACCTTGTTTGTCTCGATCTGTAACGGTTAGGACTTAAAAACTCGGCTACGTGTTACAGATCGAGACAAAAGAAAAAGAACATTAGGACTTGAAAATAAAGTTTTGATAAGGGACCCGCCCAGTTAAGACGGTGCGGCAGACAATTGAGATTAGTTTGCCTCCGGAGTCGTAAGCATAATGAGTCAGTTCGATGACCGGAAGTTTTGCAACACCATAATTACTGGCTTCGGAATCGCTAAGCTGACGTGCTCTATAGCTTTCCCTAACAGATTGGATAGACTTGGACAAGTCGTCCATGATTCTGCTAAATGCCTGAAAATCTAACTGGTTATTCGGAACGCGCGACTTTGAAATGAAGAACGTATCAGCGCCTATGAAGCTGCCTTCAAGTTCGTAGGTCAATTCAAGACGCTGAATTTCATCGCGACTTTGACATCCAAATTGTTGGAGCATCATTACGGAAATTGGACGACCTGATGTGAGGCCGCCGAAATGTTTGGTGATGGCATCCGGATCAACGCCATCGCAGTGGCTTGCAAAGTCAAAGTCTAAAAGTGAATTGAGCTCGCTAACGCGTTTCGGTGCAACAAACGATCCCTTACCTTGGATTCGATAGATACTTCCACGACGCTCCAGCTCACTCATGGCAAGTCGGACGGTTGTTCTGCTTACGGCGTATTCGTCGCAGAGTTCCATTTCTGTTGGAAGTTTATCGTCTGCTTGATATTCATCGACGATCTGCTTGAGCAGCGCGTCGGTGAGCTGTAAATAGAGTGGCCGTTTTTCGTGTGTATCGAGCATTAGAGCCTCAGTTTGCATGTTGGTTATACCTGATGGTTGCCTCAGTCGGGATGTAACGTGGGCAAGGTAACCTTAACGTATCACAGAGCGGCTCAGCATGACGATCTGATGCCTGTATCCACGAAGGGCTTGTCCGAGCGTGAAGATATTCTGGGGCAGGCAAATACCGTTCATGGAGTCCCCGATATGTTGGAGGTCAGCGCCGGCTGCTTTTGCTGCAAGGCCTATTTTCTTAATGGTCTCGCTGTCGCAGGAGTCTTGACTCGTCCCGTTCGCCGCCATGACGAGAACCTTCTCTTCAATTGACTTGCCTACGTTGTGGGATCGTACAAAGTCTACGATGGCGCGCAGGTCTGCTTCTTGGAAGCAAGGGACGGTGTAGGGGGCTGGTACGAGAAGGATATCGACGCCGAGGTCAACAAACTTGCGCGCAATTTCGAGCGTCATGACAGGTTCCGCAACGCCTG
>NZ_JBDMGT010000011.1:0-66541 GCF_039752775.1 Collinsella aerofaciens
CCCGTATCGTAGGCAATGCGCCGAATGCTCGCCATCGAAATTTATCGGTGGCCCACTTCAGACTGTAATGGGCACTCTGCAACCTAAGTGAGTAGACTTTTAGCACTTTGGCGACCAGGCAGTTTTGTAACAAGCTATCTACCTGCGGTTTTGAAAAGCAGGATGACCGGCCTGCTCGGGATGTTCAAAAAAGTCTACTCACTTGCCGCGCAAAGCTCCTGCATGAGAAAAAATGGGGTTTTCAACAGGGCTTCGTCCAGCTCTCGGCAAGCTTTTGGCCAGTTGGGGAGTGCTGTTGAAAACTTGGCAGTCCGTTCGGCGCCATTTTTGGTGCGTTCGCGCCAATACGTGACTGACTGGGTTGAAATTCGTGTTTTCCTGTGCCTATGAAGGATCTACTTTGTGACATATCGGCTTTTAGGTACTGGCGTTTGCCTCCTCAAGTCCGCGCTTTGTGTCCGCCGCTTCCACGGCCGGAAGAAGACCGGCAGCGATATGACCTTGCCCGTAACCCGACGGCTGCGGTTGTGCTCGGCTTTCCGTTGTATACATTGGTCCGGACGAGAAACAAGCGGACTTGTCCTGCCAGTATCAGGCAGCGGCTGTTTCTTGGTGAGCTCCCCAGGGAATCCGTGCTGGAAACGGAGCATGGGTTTTTGGTTACATCTCCTCTACTGACGACATTCATCATGTCGCGGCATCTGACGGATCTTCAGCTTCTTTTGGTATTGGCGGAGATGTGTGGCTTGTTTGCGGTGTGTGCCCTGCCGGCGGCACTTGAGGCGGATCTTTCGCGTGCAATTGATTCGGGCGCGATTTCGACAACGTTCGGTTGGGTGCGCTGCCCGTCCGAGGACGGCATCGCCTCAAATTTATGGCGTCGAGACGCTTTGGTTTTGGGCGGAGACCTTGACCGTTTTTGTTCAGATGTTTGCGGGATGCGTTACGGCAATAGATTTATGGCGGTATCGCAACTCGTTCCATTGGGTGCCGCGTCGCCTTTTGAGGTCGAGGCGTTTTTGTTGCTTGGACTGCCGCGAGCCCTGGGAGGCGAAGGGTTTTGCGGCATAGAGCTCAATGTCGAAGTGACGTTAAGCACAAGTGCTCGAGCGATTGTGGGAAAGTCCCGTGTATATATCGACCTACTTCTTTCTTCGCCGGACGGTAGGCGACAGGTGGCCATTGAATGTCAGGGAAAGGCCTCGCACGGACGCGCAGGGGATGGCTTGCGTGACGCTGACCGCATGACGGCCCTTCAGGCCATGGGCTACGATGTGCTTCTCCTTACACACAGACAGATATCGGATGAGGATAGATTCCGCGCGATCGTTAAGGCCATATGCAGGATGCTCGATGCTGAATATCGTGATAAAAGCTCAGATGAGCAAAGGGCTGAGACATTACTCAGGTCTGAACTATTCGTTGACTGGACAAAATTGGGAGTAATCGACGGAAAGATGCCCGCTAGACACAAAATGGCTCGATCGTGGACGGCTGCGAATCTAAGTGAGTAGACTTTTGGCACTTTGGCGACTAGGTCGTTTTGCAACAAGGCATTTACCTGCGGCTTTATAAAGTGATATGGATGGTCTGCTCGGCAAGTTCCAAAAAGTCTACTCACTTAGTTTTTGACGAGAAGCCGATGCCGAAGGCGGTCCTATTTCAGGTAGTTAACAAGTTTGTGAGGCACGAAAAAGGCCCGAACCATGCGGTCCGGGCCTCATCGAGCTAGAGGTTATGTCTCAGGTTGCTGGCTTAGCCGAAGTAGCGCTTGAGCAGGCCGGCGAAAGCCTTGCCGTGGCGAGCCTCGTCGCGAGCCATCTCGTGCACGGTGTCGTGGATGGCATCGAGGCCAGCGGCCTTGGCGCGCTTAGCAAGATCGGTCTTGCCGGCGGTGGCGCCGTTCTCGGCCTCGACGCGCATCTCGAGGTTCTTCTTGGTGGAGTCGGTCACGACCTCGCCCAGGAGCTCAGCGAACTTGGCAGCGTGCTCGGCCTCCTCGTGGGCAGCCTTCTCCCAGTACAGGCCGATCTCGGGATAGCCCTCGCGATGAGCGACGCGCGCCATGGCCAGGTACATACCGACCTCGGAGCACTCGCCCTCAAAGTTGGCGCGCAGGTCGGCAACGATGTCCTCGGAGACGCCCTCCATCTTGGCGACGCCCACGACGTGCTCGGCAGCCCACTCGAGCTGACCCTCCTCCTGCTTCAGGAAGCGAGAACCGGGAACGCCGCACTGGGGGCACTTGAAGTCCTCGGGCAGCTGGTCGCCGTCGAACTCTTCCACATAACCGCAAACGGGGCAAACAAACTTCATGATTCGATCCTTTCGATCTATGGCGATTGTGCGCTCGTCCGGTCCCGTAAGGGCCCTCTCCGGACGTGCGTCTTGACGAGTTCTATTATCCATAAATGCAACCAAATGTGAAGCCTATTAGGAATGATTTTTAATAAAACAATTTTGAGATATGAAGATGTTGATTGATTAACGATTGGCAGGCCGTCTTTGACCGCCGCTGAGTACAATCGGGCGAGCAAATGTTGACCTATCAACAAATGAAGGAGTTTCCTTTATGCATCTAGCCCGTCGTGCCTGGTGCCGAACATATCAGACGGTTTTTCGCATTGCATTGCCGATCCTGCCCTATACCGAGCCGCGCATTTTAGAGCATGCCGAGGATGTGCCCGCGGTGCTTCAAAAGCGCTCGATCCAGAAGGTCCTTATCGTGACGGATCCCGGCATTGCCCGTCTGGGGCTCACGGCACCGCTCGAGACGGCGCTCGCATGCAGGGGGATTGGCGTTACGGTCTATGCCGAAACGCGTGCAAACCCCACGGTTTCAAACGTGGAAGAAGCGGCGTCCCTGTATCGAGAGAGCGCCTGCCAGGCCATTATCGGCTTTGGCGGTGGCTCGGCCATGGACTGTGCCAAGGGCGTGGGCGCACGCATTGCGCAGCCAAACAAGCCCATCAACAAGATGCGCGGCCTACTGCGGATTCATCGTCTCCTGCCGCTGCTTATTGCGGTTCCCACTACCGCCGGTACGGGAAGCGAAGTCACGCTCGCGGCGGTTATCACCGATGACGAGACGCACTACAAATACCCCATTAACGACTTTGTGCTCATCCCGCGTTTTGCAGTCCACGACCCCGAGTTTACGTGCGGCTTGCCCGCTTCCATTACGGGGCAGACGGGCATGGACGCCCTGACGCATGCCGTTGAGGCCTTTATCGGGCGAAGCACCACGCCCTATACGCGCAAGATGGCGCGACAGGCGGTGCAGCTTATCCACGACAATTTGCTCGAGGCCTATGAGCATGGTGACGACATGCGCGCTCGTCGCAATATGCTTTCGGCGGCGTATAAGGCGGGCGTTGCGTTTACCCGCTCCTATGTCGGATATGTGCATGCCATCGCGCACAGTCTGGGCGGCCGATACGGAATTCCGCACGGTTTGGCCAACGCGATCATCCTGCCGCACATGCTTCGCGCTTATGGTGACGCCGCCGCCCCCAAGCTTGCCGATCTTGCTCGCATGGCGGGCATTGCGCCGGCTACCGCGCAGGATAGTCTTGCGGCCGAGGCCTTTTTCGATTGGGTCGACCGCATGAACGAGATCCTGGGAATCCCCAAATATGTCTCGGGCATTCGCCGCTCCGACATTCCCGAGATGGCGGCGCATGCCGATGCCGAGGCCAATCCGCTGTACCCCGTTCCGCTTTTGATGGACCGCTTGGAGCTCGAGCGTATGTACGAGGTCGTCGCGGGTGGTATGTTTGAGGACGAGAACTAGGAGGGTGCCATGAACACCGAGGAAATTGCGCGCATCGTCGGCGATCAGCGCACTTACTTTAAAACGCACGCTACGTTTGATGTTGATGCCCGACGTCGCGCGCTCGTGAGTTTACGCGATGCGGTACGGGCGCACGAGGCCGATATTGCCCATGCACTCAAGACCGATTTGGGAAAGTCGCATGACGAGGCATATATGTGCGAGATCGGCACGTCGCTTTCCGAGATTCGTCATCAGATCGCTCACGTGGCTCGATGGAGTCGTCCGCGCCTGCGTCCGTGTGACCTTGCCAACGCCGTGAGCGCGTGCAAAACGCAAGCCGTGCCCTATGGCGTCACGCTCATCATGGCTCCGTGGAACTACCCGTTTTTGCTAACACTCGAGCCGCTCGCCGGCGCCCTTGCCGCGGGCAATACCGTGGTCATCAAGCCGAGTGCCTATGCTCCGGCATCGAGCGCGGTGCTCAAGCAAATCTGTGAAGAGGCATTTGATCCGCGCCTGGTGACGGTTGTCGAGGGCGGGCGCGCCGAGAACGAAGCGTTGCTCGATGAGTGCTGGGACAAGATCTTCTTTACCGGTAGCGTTCCGGTCGGCAAGCTCGTCATGGAGCGCGCGAGTAAAAACCTCACGCCCGTGACGCTTGAGCTGGGCGGCAAGAGCCCCTGCATCGTGGATGCGACGGCAAACTTGAAGGTTGCGGCGCGGCGTATCGCCTTTGGTAAATGGCTCAACGTGGGGCAGACCTGCGTGGCGCCCGACTACCTGCTGGTCGATGCGCGCGTGCACGACGAGCTGCTGGACCTCATCAGGGAAGAGGCCCGCCGTATGTTTGGCGAGCATCCGCTCGATAACGAGGACTACGGGCATATCGTCAACGCCAAGCATTTTGCGCGTGTGCGCGGGCTGATCGATCCCGATAAGGTCGTGCTGGGAGGCACGGCGCGCGAGTCGTCGCTCAAGATTGAGCCGACGATCCTAGACGGCGTGACCCCCGATGACGCCGTGATGCAGGAGGAGATCTTCGGTCCCATCTTGCCGGTGCTGACGTTTGAGAGCCTAGACGAGGCCGAGACGTTTATTACGGATCGTCCGACGCCGCCGGCCCTGTATATCTTTAGCCAGGACCGTTCGGTTCAGCAACGCTTTGTGCGCTACGTGCCCTTTGGCGGCGGCTGTGTCAACGACACGATCATGCACTTGGCTACGAGCCATATGGGCTTTGGCGGCATGGGCGCGAGCGGTATGGGGCAGTACCATGGACGCGAGAGCTTCGATACGTTTAGCCACAAGAAGAGCATCGTGAACAAGGCAACTTGGCTGGACGTGCCGTTTCGGTATGCGCCCTACGCAAGCTGGAAGCACAAGTTCGTGCGCATGTTTGTGCATTAGAAAAGGGCGCAGGTAATACGAACAAGTGTTCCTATTACCTGCATTTTGCGTTAGACTACTGTTATGGAGCACGGATGGGCCAACTCCCTTTAGAAGGGATTTGGTATGAACGTAAGCGATGTTATTTCGTTATTGGCGTTGTTGATTGCGGCTATCGAACTCGGTCTGTTTATCGGCCGAATGAAATAGCCGCCCCCGCGTAAGCGAAGACGGCCACTTCTCACGATGAAAACGTGTATCGGAGTTGGCAAGACCCGCGGCAACGGGTGCCATCCGTGTTCCTATCTTATCTGCAAGCGTTCTGTCGCGCAAGCGTTGAGGCAAACGATTGAAGGACGCAGACAGGATGTATTTGTGTCCGCGCGGGACCGTAGACTTCTCAATAAGGTTACACACCGGTTTATCCGGCCGTTAGAGGAGCTGCTATGTACGAGCCTTCACGTGTTCTTCTGTCATTTCACATTGCAGGATTTCAGTATGCCGATGGCGCCTTGGTCCTGGGCGATCTTAAAGCGGGCGATAAGCTGACGCTGTGTGCCGAGCGCGATAATCCCCATGACCCCGAGGCAGTTGCGATCTACTATGGCAAGACCAAACTTGGCTACGTTCCGGGAAACGAGGTCGGCCCGCTGTCCTTGATGATGTATTACGGCCACGAGGACGTATTTGAGGCCCGCGTGCAACAGGTTGCCCCCGAGCGCAGCCCGTGGCACCAGGTGCGCGTTGGCCTCTATGTGGTGGATGCCCGCTAGTCGGCAATGGAGGCGGCCATGTTTGACGACGATGACCTGTTCGATTTGACGGATGATCCGTTTGAGTGGGATCTGCTGCTCGACGACGATGATCTGGAACAGGACCGTAAGAAACGGCGGGACAAGAAAACTTAGGGTGACGCTTCGAAAAAGCAAGACAAGCGCCGCCGCGGACTGTTCGGCGGGCTCTTTGGATAACCGCCGCATCGCTGCGTCTGTATACTTAGCACGAGTTGAACACGTTGCGAAATGAGGACACAGACGATGATGTGGTTTACCGCCGACTTGCACCTGGGCGATACGAATATCTTGCACGACATGGACCGGCCGTTTGGCTCGGTCGAGGAGATGAACCGCAAGGTCATCGATGCCATCAATGAGTGCGTGGCTGCGGACGACCGCCTCTATATTCTGGGTGACTTTACCTATCGTTTGCCCCTGGCGGAGGCGGTGCGCCTGCGCGAGCGTATCGAATGCCAGAACGTGACGCTCATCCGCGGTAACCATGACGGCGACTGGGAAGATTCCGACGTACCGCGGATTTGGGAAGACGTGCGCGATTACCTGGAGATTGCTCCCGGCTATGCCAAGGGCCATCGTCTGGTTATGAGCCACTACCCCATGCTCAGCTGGAACGGCAAGGCACGTGGCGCCATTATGCTGCATGGGCATATCCACAGCAGAGGTGACCGCGCCAACGCACGCAACCGCGATCGCGAGCGCCCTATCTTTCGCTACGATGTCGGTCTCGATGCCAACGAGTACAAGCCCGTAAGCCGCGATCAGATTCTTAGCTTCTTTGGGTTATAGGGCGCCAGAGCCACCACAAAGGGGACAGGCACCTTTGTGGTGGTTCTGGCGCCGTTGCCATTATGGCGGCGGCGCCTTTTTTGTCCGCGCGGCGCGGTAGAGTGTAGCCGGTTGATATTTGCGTCCATCGAGGAGCTGCTATGAACGAGATCAAGTGCCCGCATTGCGGCGTAGTTTTTAAGGTCGATGCATCCGGCTATGCGGATATCGTCAAGCAGGTGCGCGATGCCGAGTTCTCGCGCGACCTGGATGAGCGTGTGAAGGCAGTCCAGCGTGAGGGTGAGCAGGCGCTGGAGCTTGAGCGCTCGCGTTCGACGGCTGCCTTGCAACAGGCAAAGTCTCAGCGCAATGCCCAGCTTGTCGAGCAGAAGAACACTGCGGATCAGAAACTGGCGCAAGAGGTTGCCAAGCGCGATGCTGAGCTTGCCGAGCTGCGCGCTAAGCTCGAGGGCGCTGCCGCAGAGCGCGAGAGTGCAAGCCAGCGCGCGGCGGTTGAGGCACGAGCCAATGCTCAAAAAGAGAATGCCGAACTCCAGCGTGAGATTGATAGCCTGCGTGCGCAGCTTGGGCGCAAAGATGACGAAGCAAAGCTTGCCGAGTCGGCGGCGCGCAACGCTGCTCAAAACGATTTAGCTGCACGCGACGCTCAGATTGCCGAGCTGCAGGCCAGGCTTGCCGCGGCGGACAAGGCCCAGGAGATGGCGCTTGCCGCTGCCGCGGCAGAGTCGCAGCGTGAGCTCGATGCCGCTCGCAGCGAGGCCGAGCGCGCGCTTGCTGACTATCGCGCGAAGGTGCAAGAGAAGTTTTCCGCCGCAAAGGCTCAGTCCGAGCAAGAGGCCGAGGGCCTGCGTGCCCAGCTGCGCGAGCAGGAACTGATGGCAAAAATGAACCTGTCAGAGGCGGTCGCCGCGGCGGAGCGAGAGCGCGATGAGGCGCGTGCCAAACTGACGAGCGAGCTGGCGGTGCGCGATTCTCGCGAGGAACAGGTCAAGGCGGCACACGAGCTCGAGCTTGCGCAGGCCAAGCGCGCGAGCGATGACCTGATTCGCTACAAGGACGAAGAGATTGAGCGCCTTAAGGACATGAAGGTCCGCCTGTCCACCAAGATGGTGGGCGAGTCGCTCGAGCAGCACTGCGAGACCGAGTTCAACCGTCTGCGCATGACGGCGTTTCCTAACGCGTACTTCGAGAAGGATAACGATGCGTCCGAGGGCACCAAGGGCGACTTTATCTTCCGCGAGTGCGACGCAAGCGGTAACGAGGTCATTTCGATTATGTTCGAGATGAAAAACGAGAACGACGAGACCGCGACCAAGCACAAAAACGAGGACTTCTTTAAGAAACTCGATCACGATCGTCGCCAGAAAGGCTGTGAGTACGCGGTGCTCTGCACACTGCTCGAGCCCGAAAGCGAGCTCTATAACGCAGGGATAGTCGACGTGAGTTACCGCTATGAGAAGATGTACGTGATCCGCCCGCAGTTCTTCATTCCCATGATCACGCTGCTGCGCAACGCCGCCATGGGTTCGCTGCGCTATAAGCAGGAGCTGGCGGAGTACAAGCAGCAGAATATCGACGTCACGAACTTCGAAGCCAAGATGGAAAAGTTCAAGAATGATTTCGGCCGCAACTACGAGATCGCGAGCCGCAAGTTCCAAACGGCGATCGATGAGATCGATAAGACGATTAGCCACCTGCAGAAAACCAAGGAGGCGTTGCTGTCCTCCGAGAACAATCTGCGCCTAGCCAACAAGAAGGCGGACGATCTTACCATTCGCAAGCTCACGTGGGGCAACAAGACCATGAAGGCCGCGTTTGACGAGGCGCGCGGGGCTGCGACAGAGACAAACGATGAGCCAGCCGAGGCGGATTCGTATGAGGTCGAGGGTGCCGAGTAAGGCATAGCGTATAGCGCAAAAGCGGGGCCGCTGGCTATATTGCCAGCGGCCCCGCTTCGTTTCGTTCCAGTATGTTCGGCTAGTCCTCGAGCAGGTCCTCGATAAAGCCGACGCGGTAGTTTTTGAAGATGACCTCGCCGCCGTCTTGCGTGGCGTCCAGATCGACATCGCCCATGATGCCAAAATCGTGGTCGCCATCCTCGTCGGCAAAAATCTGGTGCACGTGCCACACGTGATCGGTCTTCTCGTCGCTCCCGTCGATGGTAAACATCGCGGCGCTGCGGGCATCTCCGTCGGTGAGGATTTCCTCGTGCTGCTCATGGTAGGCATCGAGCGCCTTTTGCCAGCGGACCTCGCTCATGCCCCAGTCCTCGTCGAGTTCGCCCAGGTCGCGAACGTGCTCGCGGGCGGCAAGGGTCACGCGGCGGAAGAGTGCGTTGCGCACCAGCAGCGTGCAGCCGCGACGGTCCGCAACGACCTCGTCGATGCCCTGCGGCGGCGCGGCGTCGAGGGCCGCCGGGTTGCCGGCGTTCTCCCACTCGTCCACCAGGCTCGAGTCGACCGAGCGCACCACAAAGCCGAGCCACGAAATGATGTCGCGCAAGCGCTCATCGCGCTTCTCAATGGGCACGGTGCGATCGAGGGAGCGGTAGGCCTCGGCTAGGTAGCGCAGCAGAATGCCCTCGGAGCGGGCGATGCCGAGCTTTTGGATATAGCCCTTAAAGTCGCTCGCGCTCTCCAACATGTCGCGCAGGACGCTCTTGGGCGAGAGCTGGTAGTCGTTGGCCCAAGGTACTTCCTGGCAGTACTTGTCGAAGGCGGCATCGAGCAAATCCTCGAGCGGCTTTTCGTAGGTGACATCCTGGATGCGCTCCAAGCGTTCCTCATATTCGACGCCGTCGGCTTTCATCTCGGCCATAGCGCGGTCGCGCGCGGCGCGCTCCTGCGCGCGCAGCACCTGCTTGGGATCCTCGAGCGTAGCCTCGACCATTGAGATCAGATCCATGGTATAGGTCTCACTCTCGGGGTCGAGCAGCTCCAGCGCGGCAAGCAAAAACGGCGAGAGCGGCTGGTCGAGCGCAAAGTCCTCGGGCAGATCGACCGTCAGTGCATAGTCGATGTCTGGCGCGGCGTCAGTCGGGGCGTCGGGCGCGGGCGGCACCTCGGTGCGAACGACGACGCCGGAATCGATGAGCGTGGCGAAGATCTCGTCGGCACGAACCTCGAGCTTTGCCTTTTCCTCAGGGGTCTGCAGGCTTGTTTCGATGAGGTCGTGTACGCGGGCTCGGGCATCGCCGCCCTGCTCGACCACGCTAATCACCATGGAGTGCGTGATGCGAAGGCGCGGCTTGAGCGTCTCGGGCTGCGTCTCGATCAGGCGCTCAAAGGTCTGCTTGTTCCAGGTGACAAAGCCCTCGGGGGCCTTCTTCTTTTTAATCTTGCGGAGCTTCTTGGGGTCGTCGCCCGCCTTGGCCATGAGTTTGGCGTTCTCGATCTCGTGCTCCGGGGCCTCGGCGATGACCATGCCCTCGGTATCGAAGCCCGAGCGGCCGGCGCGACCGGCAATCTGATGGAACTCGCGGGCGCGCAGGCGACGCATCTTGTAGCCGTCGAACTTGGTGAGCGCGGTGAGTACCACGGTGTGGATGGGTACGTTGATGCCGACGCCGAGCGTATCGGTGCCGCAGATGACGGGCAGCAGGCCCTGCTGCGCCAGGCGCTCCACCAGCAGGCGATAGCGCGGCAACATGCCGGCATGGTGCACGCCGACGCCGCATCCAAGCAGGCGTTTGAGAATCTTACCAAAGGCCGTGGAGAAGCTCGTCCCCTTTGCCGCTTCTTTGATGGCCTCGCGCTGCTCCTTGCTGGCGATGCCAAAATTGGCGAGCGACTGTGCCGTTGCAAGGGCGGCATCCTGGCTAAAGTGCACGATATAGAGCGGGGCCTCGCCGCGGCGCATGGCGAGCTCGACCGTGCCCTCGAGGGAGGTCGTCACGTAGTCGTAGCTCAGCGGCACGGGGCGCGGGGCATCGACGACCAAGTCGCAGGTAGCACCGGTGTGTTCCTCGAGTGAGGCGGCGATGGCAGTGACATCGCCGAGCGTGGCGCTCATGAGCATGAATTGCGTGTGGGGCAGGGTGAGCAGCGGCACCTGCCAAGCCCAACCGCGGTCGGGGTCGGCAAAGTAGTGGAACTCGTCCATGGCCACGCAGCCCACGTCGGCATCTTCGCTCTCGCGCAGTGCGTCGTTGGCAAGGATCTCTGCCGTGCAGCAGATGATGGGTGCCTTGGTGTTGATATGCGTGTCGCCGGTAATCATGCCTACGTTATCGCGGCCGAGCACCTGCACAAGGTCGAAAAACTTCTCGCTGACCAGAGCCTTGATGGGAGCCGTGTAGTAGCAGCGCTTGCCCTGCGCCATGCCCATAAAGAGCATGCCCAGCGCGACGAGCGATTTACCCGATCCGGTCGGTGTGCCTAAAATGACGTGATCGCCGGCAGCCAGGTCCATGAGGGCCTCTTCTTGGTGATCCCACAGTTCAATGCCGCGATCGCTCGTCCATTCAAAGAAGCGTTCGAAGGCTTGATCGGGCGTGAGCCACGGTTCGGGCTCGCTGCCGTCCTCGGGCTCCCACCAGGTGGGGGAGAGCGCGCCGAGCGAGCCAAACTCGGCTTCGGTTCCCGTGCCGCCCGAGAATGAGCTGGCGGCGCCGGCGCCGGAGACGGTGCTGGCGGCGGTATCTGTCGTGGTCTGTGCCATGTGGTTGCTTTCTCTCGCGATTGTCCGCCAACTATTATGGCGTAGCGGCGCATCGATGCGTTTGCAGGCAAGAAAATGCAGGAAATGGGCGTTCTGCCCGGCCGTTTGGTGCAGTTGCCAGCTAAGTGAGTAGACTTTTTGCGATGTCGCGAGCACATGGATTTTGCACAAGGGTTCTATCTGCGGTTTTAGTTTTCGTTATGCGGGTTGTGCTTGGCTATTGCAAAAAAGTCTACTCACTTAGGTTTGAGGGTTGTTTGCTGGCGCCTATTCGCGCTTATTTGCTGACGCCGCGACCATCAGAAGCCCCTAGGACTCTTGCGGCAGGCGCTTCTTGCCCTTGCGGGCACGGTTTCTGAAGTTCTCGACGGCCTCTTCCATGCCGAGAGGCACGTAGGTGAGCTCATCGAGGTTTTCGGGCAGGTAGCAGGCAAGGCTTTGCTCCTGCGCGCGGCCCGCCGCGAGCTGCTCTTCGATGGGTTCCGCGCCGGGCGTAGCGCAAATGCCATAGACGGCGGCGCCCATCTCGCGCGTGCGGCACTCGTACTCGGTCTCGGGATGCTCGGGATGGTCGCGGCGCACGTCATCGCTTACCCAAAGTGTGTCGTAGCCCGCCGCGGCAAACTGCCCCAGGGCGTAGTCGCGCAACGGCTTGCTGTCAGTGCGCAGCGTGACGGTAGCGCCGGCTGCAAAGAGCGGACGGTACAGCATTAGGTGGTCGACATGGACGAGTCGTTTTTTGGCGTACTTGGCCTTGGGCTGCGGCGTGGGAAAGTTGATGGTGATGGCATCGAGCTCGCCTGCGGCAAACAACTGCGGCAGCGATGCGGCGCCTCGGGGCAGGACGAGTGCGTTGGTCAGTTCCTGCTCGCAGATTTTCTGTGCGGCATAGGCGATGCAGATGGGCTCCTGGTCCATACCGACAAAGAGCGTGTTCGGCTCGCGGGTGGCGCGCTCTACCAGGTACGTTCCCTTGCCACAGCCAAGATCCAGGTGAAGGTGTTCGAAGGGCTTGCTGCCAACTGGCGCGCAGGCCTCGCGCCAATCCCCGGCATATGCCTCGGGGTTCGTCTCAATCGCATCGGCGTAGCGCTCCAAGCGCTCCTCGAGCACAAAGTTCTTAGGCGTGCGAACGTGGACGGCTCCCATGAGGCTCCTTGGTCATAAGTATGGAACGCATAACTGTGCGTTCCGTCAATGGGTTGAAAAAAGGTGGGCATAGTTTGCCCGAAAGATGCGGTGCGGCTCGGCGGCGAGTCGTCGGTGCCTACAGACGCTTGAGAATCACATAGCGGTTGAGCTCGCCGCTACGACCGTCGGCATGGAAGCGCTCAAGCTCACGCACGGGGACCTCGCCGCTCTTGTAGAACGTACGGACGCCGCGCACAAGGTCGGTAATCTGCTGATCGTCAAAGTGATGGCAATAGCGGTAGGCGTGGCGGTCGTTTTGCCAGCCAATGAGGTGGTCGCCGGCTTCAAACTGCGCGGAATCGTAACCCTCAAACGGCGGGGTGAGCTCGGCGCGGGCTTCGGCTCGAACGGCCTTGCGCGCCATGCGCTCGTCGTTCATAAACTCCCAAAAGCTGATGGCGATGATGCCGCCTGGGCGCGTCTGGCGCACCAGAGCGTCGAGCACGCGTACACGGTACTCGCACGACGGCACATGGTGCATAAAGCCAAAGCAGACCGAGATGTCGGCGAGCGGGGCGTCGAAAAGCACGTCGGGCGTCTCGGCGGGGTTGAGCTTCATAAGGGCGTCGAGCACGTCGAGTTCCTGGAAGTGCAGGTTGGGAATGCGCAGCGCGTGGCCATGTGCATCGATGGCCAGGTCTTGGCACGAGTCGACACCATAGAACTCAAACGGGCAGCTGGCATCTGCCGAGGGGTTTGCGCCATCGACGCCCTTGGCGGCAAGTGCGCCGCCGGCGGCAAAATTCTCGAATCGCATATTGCCGCAGGCAAGATCGAAGACGCGGACGGGATGCTCGATCGTGGCGACGTCGAGCTGCCCGAGCGCGATGTCCATGGTGCGCACCCAGCCGGGCCACGGGGCCTGGCGCGTATCGGAGAAGGAGGCGGAGTGCTCGCGATAGAACGTGTTGTTGAGCTGGATGAGCGATGAGGCGAAATCGCGGTTCACGGCGCGGAACTCCCTCCGTTGGCGGTGCGGAATTAACAGTACGACCATACTACCGTTAACGCCGCAACGGGGACAACCAAGCTACGGGTCATTGCTTTGTTTGGACACATTTCCGCAGCTCATATGCATCCGCAACCGACGGTTGTCAAAAATCTCACTAGAATAGGTGGCATGCTTTTGGCGGTGGCGGATAGATTTTTAACTGTGCAAGGCGCCTTAAGAACAAAAACGGTCCGGCGGCACGGCTGGCATCACATAGGAGGAACCATGAATGTAGAAACTGCGCAGCGGCTCGCCGACCTTCGCCGAAGCAAAGGCTTTAGCCAAGAAGGGCTGGCACGAAAGCTGGGACTGTCGCGCCAAGCAGTCAGTAAATGGGAGCGCGCGGAGAGCTCGCCCGATACCGAGAACCTGATCTCGCTCGCCAAGCTCTATGGTGTGAGCTTGGACGAGCTGCTCAATCCGAGCGATGAGATTGAGGACGATATCGAGTTTGAGAACGAGGACCGTGCCCGTCAGCGCGAGGCCGAGGCGGCAGATCGCGCCCGTACCCATGAGGCGGCGGCACGTGCAACCGAGGCGGCAACACAGGCGAGTGACGCCGCCGCCAAGGCGGCGCAAGCGGCAAGCTGGAGTGCGCAGGCCGCCAATGCCGCTACGGCGCAGGCGACGAGTGGCAGCGCAGTTGGCTCGACTCCGGTGAAGGGCCCGTTCCAGTCGTTCCCGTATTGGGCCGTGTGCTGGCTGCTGTTCTTTTTGCTGATGTTCCTGTTTGGTGCCGGCCCCTTTGCCGCACTGATCTTCTTTACGATTCCCATCTATCACTGGGTGGCGCGTGCGCTCGATGGCGATTGGGCGCGCGGGGATATTCAGGTTGGTTCGGCGTCGGTGGCGGTCAAGGCCCAGGGGAAGGATACTTCTGCGGAATCTGATGCTGACGTGGCTACCGCGACTACCGCTGAGCCGATTGCCAAAGAGAGTGATGAATGATGAAGCTTTCGCATGAATCCAAGGTACGCTTGGGCGTTGGCATCGGAGCGTTTGTGCTCATCATCGGGCTTGTCTTTGGCATTTCGCGGACTTTGATTCATTTTGATGGCCCGTGGGATCTCGACGATGTTGTATCCGGCTTCTCTGGTATGGACGATGCGGTTGACGAGGACGATCTTTTGGATGGCGGTAACTATTCCGCTCGGCCTCAGCAGCTTTCGAGCACGACTTTTGACGAAGACGCGTTCCAATCGCTCGACTTGGATGTGACGTCGGGGACGGTCGAGGTTAAACGTGTCTCTGGCGGACCGGTACGTGTCATCGAAAGCGGGCGCGTTGCAAAGGGGGCGTCTGCTTCCGATGCCGCCACTCAGAATCTGGTTAAGATCGAGGGCTCTACACTCAAGATTAGCCAGTTCGACTGCGATGACGAGCGCGCCCATGACCGTAAGGTCACCATTGAACTGCCGCGTGAGCTTGCCGATAACATGATGGGCATTACGGCAAACGTGGGGTTGGGAGACCTGACGGTCGCGGACATTGCGTGCCACGACTTTGATTTGACGTTGGACTCGGGAGACGTCGCGTTTGCGGGCACCGTGACCGATACTCTGAATGCCGAGGTCGGTTTGGGCGATGCGACGTTCGAGCTCTACCAGGCCCCCGCGAAGTCGATGGACGTGAGCGTGGACTCGGGCGATGTGGAGATGACGGTTCCGAATTCTACGGGCTTTAAGGCGAGCCTTACCGTGGGCAGCGGCGACTTCGAGAGCGATTTCCTTCCGCTTGGCTACGATGGCGAGACCATTTTGAATCTTGAATTCGATAACGGCGATAAGTCTGCCACGTATCGTTTTAAGGTCGGTTTGGGCGACATGTCGTTTGATTCAGAGTGACGGGTGGTTATTGAAGACTTATAAACCATAGACGCGCTGTTTGATGGAGGCGCCGGAGCCGTGACGGGCTTCGGCGCCTTTGCCTTTACAATGGGGGCATGGAACAGATTATCTTGAACATACTTGAGGCTCTGCGTCGCGGCGAGACCGTGGACGACAAAGCACTCGTCAAATTGATACATGCCGAGGCGCGCCGCGAGGGTGCCGACAAACGCGATTTGGCCAAGCGCCGCCTGCTGCCGTTTTACCAGCGGGTTAAACGTGAGGAGCCGGCTCGGTGGGCTGCGTGGAATGTCGATTCCGATCTGGAACGTCAACTGCTGCAGGTGCTGCGTATGAAGCCGCGCCGCACGGCTTCGGGCGTGGCGACCATTACCGTCATCACCAAGCCCAGGCCGTGCTCGGGCGATTGCCTGTTTTGCCCCAACGACCTGCGCATGCCCAAGAGCTATCTGCACGCCGAGCCGGCATGCGCCCGTGCGGAGCAAAATTGCTTTGACCCGTATCTGCAGGTGAGTGCCCGTTTGACGGCGCTTTCGCAGATGGGGCATGCGACCGACAAGATAGAGCTCATTGTGCTCGGTGGCACCTGGAGCGACTATCCGGAAGGCTATCAGACATGGTTTATGTCAGAGCTTTTCCGTGCGCTCAATGACGATGCCGTCGCCGGCGTGGCTGCCAACCCCATGTTGGCGCGTCCGGGCATCAGCCGTGCCGAGGCAGGGCGTCTACTCGATGACGCTCCTGCCGATGCCTTGCCGCCGGTGGTAACAGAACGCCGTGAGCGCTATCGGGCTGCCGGTATTGCGACCGACGAGGCCGAGCTTGCGAGCGGTGTTGCCGACGAGCAGGGGCGTGTGGATGCTGCCGTGGGTGGCTATAACCGCGCGGTGCGTCGTCTGTACGGTCCCGGTACGCCGTGGGGCGAGGTCGCCGAGTGGCAGACGACCACGATGGAGGAGCTTGAACGTCAGCAGCGCATCAACGAGACGGCGAAGCATCGCGTGGTGGGGCTCGTTATCGAGACGCGCCCCGATGCCGTGACGCCACAGGCGCTCACGCTCATTCGTCGCCTGGGCTGCACCAAGATTCAGATGGGCATCCAAAGCCTTGACCAGCACCTGCTCGATATCAACGAGCGTCGCATTTCGGTGGCGCAGATCGAGCGGGCGTTTTCGCTTGCGCGTCTGTTTGGCTTTAAGATCCACGCGCATTTTATGCTCAACTTGCTGGGCGCCACACCCGAGGGGGACAAGCGCGACTACGAGCACTTTATGACTGAGGGGGCCTTTATGCCCGACGAGGTCAAGGTCTACCCGTGTGCGCTCATCGAGGGCTCGCGTCTGGTGGGCTGCTACGAGCGCGGCGAGTGGCGCCCCTATACCGAGGAAGAACTGCTCGACGTGCTGGCCGACGACATCGTGGTGACGCCGGCGTTCTGCCGTATCAGTCGCATGATCCGCGATTTTAGTTCCGATGACATCATGGTGGGCAACAAGAAGCCCAACCTGCGTCAGCTCGTTGAGAACCGCCTGGCTGCTCGGGGTGACGGTGCGACGGTGCGCGAGATTCGCTATCGCGAGATCAGTACGGCGGGTGCCGACTTGGATGAGCTATCTCTTGATGAGGAAGTGGCGTACGAGACGCCGGTGACTTACGAGCGCTTTTTGCAGTGGGTGACGCCGCAGGGCAAGATCGCGGGCTTTTTGCGCCTGTCGCTGCCCGACCATTCATTTGTTGCCGCGCATGCGGACGAGTTGCCGACGACGCCGGACGAGGCGATGATTCGCGAGGTGCACGTGTATGGCATGGCGGCACGCGTGGGTGACCAGGGCCAGGCGGCGCAGCATCACGGGTTGGGGCGTTTGCTCGTGGAGCGTGCGTGCCATATTGCTCGGGACGCGGGCTATGCGCGCATCAACGTGATCAGCGCGATTGGCACACGCGAGTACTATCGCCATTTGGGTTTTTACGACCATGGACTCTATCTGCAAAAGGAGCTCTAGATGAACAAGCCAAGTGTTTCTGCCGGCGTCGTTGCCGGCGTTGCTCTGGGAGCCGCGGCGCTTGGTGCGGCCGCCGTCGCTGTTCGCGCTGCCTGTCTGCAGGTTGCGCGAACCCGCAATGGGTTGGCGCGTGTGAAACGCGTGCACGATGAGGGCGGCGATGAGATTCGCGTGTTGGTGCAAGGCGGCGTCTACCAAAGCGCGAGCTATGTCGGTGAGCGTTGGGCCGAGCCCGTCTTTGCGTACTATCGTGCGTTTGACGACGTGTTTGAGTCCGAGGATGCGATGCGCGACGCTTATGGTCACGGCATCGACCGTATGCTTATGCTGGGCGGCGGCGGGTTTGCCTATCCTAAATTCGCCCTGATGTCGCACGAGGGCTTGCGCATGGACGTCATCGAGTATGACGGAGAGATTACGCGCCTGGCGCGCCGTTGGTTCTATCTGGACGAGCTGGAGCGCACGGTGGGCGACCGCTTGCGGGTGATTACTGCTGAGGCTCGCTCGTATCTGGGTGTGACAAGTGTGGGCCATCGTCGCTACGACGTGGTCGTGAGCGATTGCTTTGGCGGTGCCGAGCCCGTACGCGAGCTGGCGACGGTTGAAGCGTTGCGTTTGGTGCGGGGCAGCCTAAATTTCGGTGGCGTCTACGTTGCCAATATCGTGAGCGCAAGCGAGGGGAGCGATGTGACGTTCCTGCGCGATTGCGCTGCCACGGCACTCGAGGTGTTCGCCCACGCCTGGGTGGTCCCATGTGGCGATGCGAAGTTCGGCGGAGAGGAAAACTACCTGCTCATCGCCAGCGACGGCAACTACGCCTTTGCCGAAGCCGTGCCCTTCGACACCGACTTTCTCGGCACCGTCCTTCACGACAAGTAAGTCTCCCCGTCCCAAAAAGATTGGTCTTAGGCGTGGTCGCGCCAGCCGAGAACGCGCTGCTTCATACCCTCGATTTCGAGCACGCCTTCGGCAAAGCCTTTGCGCACGAGCTCCTCGGGAACGTACTCGTCGTAGCGATCAAAATAAGGCACCTCGCCGGGATAGACGAGCTCGATGGGATCGAAGTCCTTCTCGGCCTCGGCGGCGAGCACCTCAAAGAATGTCTCCTCGTCGGCCTTCATCTTGAACTGCATAAAGTATGGACGCGACGGATCGAGCCCGCGAAGGCCCAACTCAGCGGCACATTTGATTTTAAGCATGCGCTCGAGTGCTAGGAAGGCGTAGCTGCCCAACCAGGGGAAGAGCACCCAGGTGTCGCCACCCAGGTTGATGAGCGGCTTAGTTCCCGCGCCCGAAATCTCGGCGGTATGACGAGCCTGCGCCAAGCGAGCCCGTGCGTTAGCCATGAGGTACGGATATGTCGCATGCTCGTTGAGCGCCTTGCGCATGCGTTCGAGTACGTGTGTATTGATGTCACCGGGGCAGTCGCCAAAGTAGGCCGGCACACGGCCCTTGACCTGCGTGGCAAAGACGGTGTGGCGCTTCCAGTCCACTTCCTCGACAATCCAGCAGTGTCCGGCGATGGCGATGCGCTCACCGGGCGGTGGCGGGTTGACGATCGTGCCCAATTCGGCCGACTCGCTGCGAACGGTGAACTCCTCGTTTTCCTGGAACACGGCGTAGAACTTAAAGTTGTTGATGATGCGCTCTCCCGCGAGACCCACGATGAGCCCACCGCCCTCGGTGACCTGGATGTGGTCGATCTTGATGAGGTGGCGCAGCAGTACGCGATAGTCATCGGCCGAGACGCGGTGGAAATAGCTGAGCGTGAGTACACGCTGAGCAAGCTCGGCCGGCGTGAGCTCGCCGGTGCTGGCGAGCGTCGACATGGTCTGGTGGTAGAGCAGGCTGTAGGGGAGTCGATCGAGCTCGGGCGGCTCGACCCACTTTTCCTCGCGATAGAGTTGTACGAGCGCGATGCCCTGCAGGAGCTTCCACGGGATGGTCTCGGGCATCATCGTGCGCGGCTCGGGCTCTTCCTCGCGCATAACAAACCACATCTCGGGCGGAAGATCGCGGCGTCCCGTGCGGCCCATTCGCTGCAAAAAGGAGCTGACGGTAAACGGCGCATCGATCTGGAACGCACGCTCCAGACGGCCGATATCGATACCGAGCTCCAGCGTAGAGGTGGTGACGGTTGTCTGTGCCTGCTCCTCATCGCGCATGAGTTCCTCGGCCGTCTCGCGCAACGATGCCGAAAGATTGCCGTGATGAATGAGGAAACGGTCGGGCTCGTGCCGGTTCTCGCAGTAGCTACGCAGCATGGAGCACACGGCCTCTGCCTCCTCGCGCGAGTTGGCAAAGACCAGGCACTTGCGGCCGCGCGTATACTCAAAGATATAGCCCATACCGGGGTCGGCGTTGTCGGGCGCCGTGTCGGTGGGGTTGAGAAGCGCCTGCTCGGTCGCTCGTGGGATGTCGACTTCGCCCTCGGGGGCCGAGGAAGTGCGACGGTCTTTGGGAGCGGCTTTGCCCCGTGCCCGTTCGCGACGTTGACGGCGCTCCTCTTGTATGAGCTGTCCGCTGTGACGCATGTATTGGGCGCCGGCGGGCAGTGCCACGGGTGCCGCTGCCTCAATGCGCTCGCATGCAAGCACTTCGGCCTCTTGAGGACCCATGCTCTCGAATACCCGCTGCTGTGCCTGGGGGCCCGAGTTGTAGAAGTGCTCCATGGAGATGCGCCACACGCGACGCGGTTCTTCAAAGCGGGGGATAACGCAGTCGCGCCCCGTTCCCTGTGAGAGAAAAGCGCCCGTGCGCTCGGGGTCGCCGATGGTAGCGGAAAGGCCAATGCGTCGAGGCTGCACGCCGGCCATGCGCGAGAGTCGCTCGATAAGGCAGAGCGTCTGCCCGCCACGGTCGCCGCGCATGAGCGAGTGGACTTCGTCAATAACCACATAGCGCAGGTCGCAGAACATACGAGGGATTGCCATGTGCTTATGGATCAGGAGCGCCTCGAGCGACTCGGGCGTAATCTGCAAGATACCGCTCGGCTTTTTGATGAGCTTTGCCTTGTGCGACTGCGAAACGTCGCCATGCCAGTGCCAGACGGGGATGGCGGCTTCTTCGCACAGGTCATTGAGACGGACGAACTGATCATTGATGAGTGCTTTGAGGGGGCCAATATAGAGGGCCCCAACGCTTGCGGGCGGGTTCTCCCAAAACTCGGTCAGGATGGGAAAGAAGGCCGCCTCGGTTTTGCCGGAAGCCGTGGATGCCGTCAGGAGCACATTGTCCTGCGTGTTAAAGATGGCATCTGCCGCCGCAACCTGGATAGAGCGCAAGCTCTCCCAATCGTGGGAGTAGATGAAGTCTTGGATAAATGGGGCGTAGCGGTCAAAGGCGTTCACGGGGCCTCCTTTCAAAAGCGAATCTCTCAACGCGGTGGGCAGTGGCTTGCTGCATTACTGCCTCAACGTTTTCCCAGATAAAACCTGCCAAAATAAACCTGTCCCTTTTTGGCAGATTAGATGGTGAATTCGGCGAAGTTACGGTCGCCGCCTGCGGTATCGGTGTCACCTGTTGCGGCTGCCGTCGCCAGCGCGTCGCCGCCGACGCTTTGCAGCAGCTCGGCCACGTTGGCGTCGGGGTTTTGGCATAGGATGTCGAGCAGCTCGATAAAGTCACGAATGACTTCACGCGGCGTCAGATGCGTGTCGGCTCCCACGCGACCGAACTCGATCTTGAGGAAGTCCACCAAGTCGTTCTCGGTAAGCGTGGGCGTCCAGCCAAAGTAGCCGGCGTGAATTTGCATGAGTTTTTCGATCAGCACCAGCAGCTCCTCGTAGGTGAGTGGCTGCAGACGGATGATGGGCGCGAGCATGTCCTTAAGGTCCTCGCGCGCAAAGCGACCCTGAGCGAGTCGGCTGCGCAGAGCCTCGTAGGAGAACACGCCGCGGCGGCGGTCTTCGATGGAGGTTGGCGTGCCGCCCATAATCATGCCCAGGTACTGCGCCTTGCCCTGAAGTGTGTCGTTGTACATGGTCAGGATCTTCTCGTAGTTGTACTGGCGCGTGATGGCGTTGGGAATCTTATACAGATTCACGAGTTCGTCGATGAGCACCAGCATGCCCTTGTAGCCGCTGCAAACCAAAAAACGCGCGATGAGTTTGACGTAGTCGTACCAGTCGTCATCGCTGATGATGGTTGAGGACCCCAGTTCGGCGCGGGCCTCGCTCTTGGTGCGGTATTCGCCGCGGATCCATTTGGTCACGCGGCTCATGGCTTCTTCGTCGCCCTCGGATACGGCCGTGCGATAGCGGCGGAGCATGCGGGTGAAGTCGAAGCCGTGGACCATCTCCTCGAGCGGGGCCAGTTGGGCATTGACGACCGACTCGTCGACGTCGGCGCACGAGGCGACCCAGCGATCCAGAATAAGGTTGAGCGCACCGCCCTCAGGGCGCGTCTTGGTCGATATGTTGCGGATGAGCTCGCGGTAGGTGGCAAGGCCCTGTCCCTGACCGCCCTGCAGGCGGCGCTCAGGGGAAAGGTCGGCATCAGCGACGACGAATCCCTCGCCCATGGCATGCGTTCGGATGGTCTGAAGCAAGAAGCTCTTGCCGGCGCCGTAGCGACCGACTAAGAAGCGGAAGCTCGCGCCGCCATCGGCGATGAGACTCAAATCGGTGAGCAGGGCGCGAATCTCGACCTCGCGACCCACGGTGATATAGGGAAGGCCGATGCGCGGGACCACGCCGCCCTTGAGCGAGTTAAGGATAACGGCGGCGACGCGTTTGGGTACACGGGGCGCTGCGGATGCGGTATCACTCATGGTCTAGGTATCCTCTCACGTCTGCTTCGTAGTCCTCGATAATCTGCGGCCCTGCCGCGCTAAATTCAATTACGGTGTCGCCCACCAGGTCAAAGAGCGCCTCGTTGATGCTGTCGACGAGCATGTCCTCGCTCTGCCCCGATTGCACTACCGCCGATTCCGCCTGTACTGCGTTGTGCTCGAGCAGCGCGCGGAGATAGGCGTCTGCGGCAGGCGTGAGTTCGTTCGTGGCGTCAGCGGGCGCAACAGCTGCGAACGCGGGCGTCGGCGCGAGAAGCGGTGCCACGACACCAAACTGTTCGGTGGATATGGTTGGCTCGTCGGTCTCGTCCTGCCGAATGGGTGCCGCGACCGCCTCGACAATCGCGTCGGCTACGGGCTCGGCTTCCGGTTGCCCTGAGTCCGCTGCCTCGGCTTCCACAGGTGCGCCGTCCTCGCGCTCTTCGTCGATTAAAAGTGCTTCGCGCGTTTGCGCAGCGGCGCTCCGAATGTGCCCCAGCTGAGTCAGGTCGATATCGATCTTGACGGGCTGGTGTGCGGCGTCCCACGAAAGCCATGCCACAATCTCGTCATCGATAATCTTGGCCAGATATTTGGGGACCTTTTCTTCCTTAAGGGGATGGGCGGGGTCCAGCGCCAGGCGCAAGCGTTGGTCGCAGGCGCGCATCATTTCACCGAGCTTTTTGCTCTTTTGCCTACTACCATGGATACGCATGCATTCCCAAAAGCCGTTTTGGCAACGGTAGATGTGGATGGGATCCAGGCGGTATTCGCAGTCCTCGTGGCGCTCGGGCGCAAAGAATACGGCCGAGGCAAACATGGTGTAGGGCATGGCCGTCTCCTCCCCAAACAAGCTCGCTACGATGCCGGTCTTTCGGTGCGTGTCATAGTAGCGCGCCATGCGGACATACACGGCGCATGCCACGTGGCGCAGATCGCGGTGGTGGCTGCGGTCGAGCCGCGAGTTACTTAGGTTGTACGTGGAGAGGGCGTTGATGGCGGCCATGAGTCGCTCCTCGCGCACCTCATCGGGCGGAAGGGGGAGCGTGGGCTCGGAGGTTTTGCGACGTTTGGGGGTCTGGTCGGACGGTGCCGGTGCCGGTACAAGGTCTCGTGCCGCGCGCCGCAGCTCGATAAGGGCGTTATCGAACATGACGGTTTTAGAGTCGCGGAGCAGCTTGGGGTCGAGCCCATGGAATACGGCGTAATCCTGCAACCACACGCGTGCAAACCGATCAATGCCGGGCTCGAAGGCGCGATAGACATCCCAAAAGGCCTTGATCTTGTTAAAACCGTCGAGCGGGTCATCTACGCCAATGCCGCAAATCAGCTCATAGAGATACAGAAAGGCAAAGGACGTAGACGTTTCCTCGACGGTTCCGCGGCGCACTTGGGCACGCCAGGTAAAGTAGCCGCGCAGCTGCCGGTCGCTCATGGCGTTGTAGGTGGGAAAGTACGACTTAAAGGTGCCGTTGTAGGGACAGTCGTCCTCAAAGTCGGCCATCAGCAGGCCCTGGCGGTAAAAAAGCTCGGCTTCCGAAAGCCAGCGGCCCGCACCGCCCTTGGGGTCATCCTGCCAGCGCGATATCTCGCGCATTTTACGGTACTGGTCGGGGAGGAAATTCTGCATCTGTCGGCCGGTTTTGAGAATCGGCTCGTCTGCGTAGACTTCATGTGAGAAGCGGGCAGACTGATGGGTCCGGGCCTCGGCCATAATGCGCTCGATGAGCATCTTGATGTCCTGGTCGGCCACCGCTCCTCCTCTCGAACGCAGCTACGGTGACCTCATATCATAGCACAGCATCAAACAGGTGTTCGAGATACCGCTGCGTTGATAGATTTAGAGCAGGAGGGCGTAGATGACGGCGATGACGACGGAGGGGAGCATATTGGCCGTGCGGAAGGTCTGAGGACGGATGAGGTTGACGCCGACGCAGAAGATGAGCATGGAGCCTACGAGCGAAAGGCTGTCGAGGGCTGCCGTAGTCATGATGGGGGAGAGTGCGCCGGCAAACAGCGTGATCGTCCCCTGGAACACGGCGACGGGCAGGGCGGAGAAAATGCAGCCGCGGCCAAGCGACGCCGTCATGGTGCAGACGATGATGCAGTCCAATGCGCCTTTCAGGGCAAGCGTTGACCAGTCACCGAGCAGACCGTCCTGGATCGATCCCACAATGGCCATGGCGCCGATACACACGGTGAGTGAAGTCGAGACAAAAGCGTTGGTGAACTCGTTATCGCCCTCGCTGCCGGTTTTGCGCTTGAGCCATTCGCCAAGGTTCTCGATGGCGGCCTCCAAGTTGATGGCCTCGCCGATGAGCGAGCCGAGGGCGAACGAGACGATGAGCATGGTGGTGCCGGTGGTCGCTAGCGCCTTCCCATCGATAAGGAGCATCTTTTGCATGGTGCCGCCAAGGCCGATAAACAGGACGCACAGCCCCGATGCTTTCATGAGCGTGTCTTGGATGCGCGGTGTAATGAAGCGGCCGCCCGCTAATCCCAAAAGACCGCCCGCAACTAAAAGCACAACGTTGATGATTGTTCCCAAGCCCGGCATGAGCCCTCCTGTATTGATGCCAACGTGGCAATCGTAGCAGAACGAAATGCGAGGTACATCGCGACTCATCTAATACGTTATGTAAGTGGTATTAGGAATGATGCGCGGCATTTAAGCCTCAGGTGGTTGTCGGGACATAGGGATAGTATTCAAAGCGCAGTGTCATAAGCCGCTGTGGGGATTCAATAGCCGCGGCGATGATATTGGCATCGCGGGCACGATCAAACCCTTCGAGTTCGATCTGATACGAGACGTCTTGCATAATGTCCAGACGTCGCCAGGCCAGGAGTGTGTCGCCATCGAATTCCAAGGTCTTGCCTCCGTCTGGAGCAACGGCGTATAGACGCAGCTTGGCGGTGGTTGCAGGGTCGACAACTGTGACCTTTTTAATTTCGTTTCGAGTATTCTTGGCGCCCAACAAGGTGAGCAGTGTTGGGGCCACGACCTCGCCCGATGGCAAAAAGACGACTTCGATGGATTCAGGAAATGCGATGATAGCCGACTTGCGGACGGGCTGATTGGCGGCGGCAACTTCGATGCTCGCAGCGTCGATGACCTCCGTGTGGTCGAGCGCGGCAAGCACGCAGCAGTTACCTTCATCGATCTCTTGAGGATCAGCAAGCCCCAGACTGTCCGCGAACTCGGGATCGTTTGGATCGGCAGCGGGCTCATTCGGCGCTTCGAAAGAAGCTGGGACGCTGTTTGTCGGCGACGGCGTGTCGCCCGCACCTGCTTCTTTGTCCGCGCTCTCTTCTTGTATGGTTGCGTTGATGGGTTCGTCGTTTGGGGGGAGCGTCTTGGCGTCAAACGCGGAGGGGAGAATTCCGATGGCTCCGGATCCGTTCCACTCCATTTCGAGAAGCGCCGGGTCGGCAAGAATGCGTTGCCTGCTTTGCGCGCGGGCATCGATTTCAATAGGGCCTGCCTCTATCCCTCGTGTAAGGCTGAGTGATCCGGCTGGCTTCTCGAAATGAGCGTCTGTGTCTTTGGTACTGACGGCGTAGAACAGCAGGGACGCTTCTCCCGCCGCGATGGCATCGGTACCGGCTTTGGTCAGCCGCAACGATGCCGTGAATGAGAGGGTGGGCTGCGTGTCGTCTGCATTCGCGGCGGCGCAGCCCAGACATATACCGCCTCCTTTCTCAAAAAACGTACCGTCGAAGGCGACCTTCGCTCCGTTCGCCGAGTCATCGACCGAAGCGATGTCGATGCGCAGCTCTAAATTGCATGGATCGCCATCTGCATCGAGCACAACCGAGCGCCACGTGCAGACGGCGCACCCCGCCTGGGAGCCGTTTGCCTTGTTCGAACGATTGATATCCACGACTATCGAGCCGTCCGTATTACGACGAAGGCATCCCGAGGTTGAGATTGCGGCCTGTGCGATCGAAAAACGCTTGCACGCAATGGCGCTCGACGGATTTGGTGCGGAGCTTAGGGCCGCTGGTAAGGAGTCTGCCATGACAGGAGTCGCCCAAGCGGCGACAGGCGTTCCGGTTGCGAGCGCGCCGCAGAGTGCGACGACGGGCAAAAGGTTCTTCGATGCCATGGGGTCTCCTTAGCTAATTTAGTGCGGCCTGTTCATGTTTTGTTTCTGGCTGTGTTTGATGTGCAGACCGAGGCCGGCGGTTCCCGCGCCTGCTGCTGCGGCGCCTGCTGCCAAGAGCCATCGTTTGTCGCCTGTCTGCGCCAACGGTTCCTCGCGGTCGCTGCGGTCGAGCTCCGAGAGGTCGACCGTCACTTGCGTGGCGGCCTGCGCCTGTTCTTGCTGGGCAAAGGCCATGGCTGGCCCAAACGCTAGGATGCTGACGGCGGCGGCCAGGGCGACGGCCTTATGCCGTGTGCGCACCGGGCTCGACCGTCCAGGTGATCGTTGCAACCTGATCGCCTTCGCCGGTTACGCGGAAGATGTCGCGCGTGACGCGGGCGACGTTTCCGCTTGTCTTGAGCTTAATTTTGTCCGTGCCACCGGCAATGCCCTGGTAGCCCATGTCGAAGGCTGCATTCTTGGAAAGATCGAGGCCCGTTCCCTGCATTGCGGCGCTGGCGTTCTGGAGCGCGCCGTCGGGGCCGACCTTAAAGTCGATGGAGTTCTGCGCGGTTCCGGCCTTGGCGTCGGCGGCAATGGTCCAGGTGTTCATGGCGTCGATCTTCATGTTGGTGACATGGATGCCGTAGGCCGAATGATTGTCGATGGTGGTCGCGTCTTCTGAGGGGCCCTGAAGCGTGCCGTCGGCCTTGGCGACGAAGGGAATAACCGTCGGAACTTTGAACTCAACGTTGTCGATCTCGGTCCTGACCATTACCTTCGTGGTTCCAACGCGCCCGGCTGCCATAGCTGGCGTCGGGGCGGCGCCCATTGCGAGCGCGAGCGCGAGCCCTGCGCCCACGGCGAGCGCTCTGGCTCCGTTCATGTTCCTGGTGATGTCCATGGTCGTTCCTTTCTATTCGCCGCGGGCCGTCCCCGCGATGATTGGACGAATGCTGGTGAATTGCGTGCGGTGCCGCGTCGGCCGGAAAAGCTAGTTCTCGGCTTGCTCAACCCGCACCTTGACACGTGTCGGATTGCCGTGGCTGTCGAGGGTCTTGGCATCGAGCGCCTGAATCTCGATGTACGCCTCGCCTTCTTTGATGTCGCCGGCGGGGCACGTTTCGATTGTCTTGCCGGTCTCGACCACACCGGATTCGTACATGGTCTCGTCGTTTTGGATGACGCGGAATCGCTGGGGAAATTTATTGTCTTGGACGTTTTGCACGTTGACGCGCAGCTTGCCGTCCTCCTGCAGCTGAGCGACCGGTGCGACCGAAATCGTCATCATGTTGTCGCGGACGATGGCGTCGAGCTCATCTTGGATTTCCTGACGCGTTTTGCCCTCGGCCGTCGTAACCGAAGCGCCCGCCTCGGGTACGGGCTGCGACTGCCAAGCGTATAGTCCTACGGCGACAAGGGCACAGACGATGGCCAAGCAGGCAACGATGAGCTTCTTGCGACGACCCAGGCCTGCAAAGTGGGGTGGCTTCTTCGCGCTCATGCGGCATCCTTGGCGGTATAGATGCGCGCAAAGGTGGACGGGTTCGCTCCAAAGAGCATGTGAAGCATCAGGCGGCGTGAGTAGACAAGCTCGTCGAAGTCGGGAGGGAGCTCGATGTCGTGGATATGCGCGATGTGGTGGGCGAGCGCCGAGAACGACTCGGGGTCGCAGATCACATCGGTGGTGACGTGGTAGACCGCCGTATCGGGGAATGCCTCTTCATCGAAGGGTAAGAGATAAGGGTCGTCGTCGACCTCGATGGCGATGCCGTACTGGGGCCAGTAATATGCCATGGGAACCTCCCTGCTCTTGGGCCAAAACTTCTATCGGCTTTGGCTGTCGATGCCGACCGTATCAGCCGCAACTTGACCAAAAGCTGACCAAATGCTTGACGGATTGACATCCCCGCAGGTAAAGGGCGGTAAAAAATACTTCAACTTTTTTCGAGCGACATTTTTCGATCGCTGGCGGCGGAACGATATGTGTCAAAAGCATCGCCTGCCGAGGAAACTCGGCCGTTCGCCGAATTGCATGCGCGTAAAAAACCTCAATTATGGAGGCGGTCTCGAACACGTCAACGAAACGATGCGGTAACATCTCCCTGCAAACACTGTAGTTAGCTAAAGGGGAGTCTGCATGTCTGCAACCATCAAACCCTTCACCGATGAGTTCGAGGAATACGGTCGCGACGAGTCTCGCTCGTCGGGCGAGGCTTCGAGCATTTCGTTTCCGACATCGGAAGACGAGGTGCGCGCTATCTTGCGGCAGCTCCATGCCGACGGTGTTTCGGTGACTGTCCAGGGTGCCCGAACGGGCCTCGCTGCCGGCGCCGTGCCTCATGGCGGGCATATCCTCAACACCTCGCGCATGAATCGCTACCTTGGTCTTCGCTGCGATGACGAGGGCCGGTTTCTGCTGCGCGTGGAACCGGGCGTCGTACTGTCGGAGCTGCGCAAACAGCTGGTCAAAAAGGCGCTGCCGACAGGCGGCTGGGACCAGGCGTCGCTTCGGACATACGAGGAGTTCCAAGCTGCCCCCGAGCAGTTCTTTCCCACCGACCCCACCGAGGCATCTGCCTGCCTGGGCGGTATGGCGGCGTGCAACGCCTCCGGCGCCCGCAGCTATGCCTATGGCCCCATGCGTCCGCATGTCACGGGCCTTCACGTTGCCCTGGCGGATGGTGACCTGCTCGAGCTTCACCGCGGTGAGGTTTTTGCTCAGGGCCGTCGCCTTTCACTTGTGACGGCGGAAGGACGTTCGCTTGAGCTCGATCTTCCTGACTACACCATGCCCAAGACCAAAAATGCTTCGGGCTATTATGTTGCGGACGATATGGACGCCATCGATCTCTTTATCGGCGCATGTGGCACGCTCGGCGTTATCACCGAGCTCGAGATCGCCCTGCAGCCTGCTTCCGCGGTTGTGTGGGGCGTGAGCTGCTTTTTCGATAGCGAGGACAAGGCCGTTGCCTTTACCGATTCCGTGCGCCCGGTCCTGTCCCACGCGGCTGCTATCGAGTATTTCGATGCGGGCGCCCTGGATATCCTTCGCCGCCAGCGCGAGCAGTCGACTGCTTTTGCCTCGCTGCCGGCACTCGACGATGAGGCAAAGGTCTGCGTCTACGTGGAGCTCGACTGCGACGACGAGGCACAGGCGACCGAGGAGCTGTACCACTTGGGATGGGTTTTGGAGCTTGCGGGCGGCCGCGACGACGCGACATGGGTTGCGCGCACCGAGGTCGATCGCGAGTGCCAGCGGTTCTTCCGCCACGCGGTTCCCGAGAGCGTCAACATGCTCATCGACGAGCGTCGCCGCACGGACCTCACCATTACCAAGCTGGGTTCGGATATGTCGGTGCCCAACGCGCACTTGGCCGATGTTATCGCCCTCTATCGTCGCACGCTGGCCGAAAGCGGGCTTGAGTCTGCCGCCTGGGGGCATATCGGCAACAACCATCTGCATGTGAATATCCTGCCGCGCGACGCGCAGGATTATCGCGCCGGCGGCGAGCTCTTTGCCCAGTGGGCGGCCGAGATCACGGCCATGGGTGGTGCCGTCTCTGCCGAGCATGGCGTCGGCAAGATCAAGGCGGGCTTCTTGGAGACGATGTACGGCCACGAGGCCATGGTCGAATCGGCTCGACTCAAGCTCCAACTCGACCCTGCTGGACAGCTCGGCCGCGGCAACCTGTTTTCGGAGAAGCTCCTGGATGAACTCGTTCAGAAAGGGGGCGCGTGAAGATGAGCGAATTCCATATGGTGGTGTGCGTCAAGGCGGTGCCGGGAAGCACCGAGGTCAAGATGGACCCCAAGACCAATACGATTGTGCGTGACGGCAAGCAGGCGGTCATCAGCCCGTTCGATGCAAGCGCTCTGGAATGCGCGCTGTCGCTCAAGGATGACTTTATCGGCTTTGGCATGGATGTGCGCGTGACGGTGGTGTCGATGGGCATCCCCGCGACCGAGTCACTGCTGCGCGACTGCATCGCCCGCGGCGCCGATGACGCGCTGTTGCTGACCGATCGCGCCTTTGCGGGTGCCGATACCTTGGCTACCACCTATGCCCTCAAATGTGGCATCGAGGCGCTCGACGAGGACTTTGACCTGCTCATTTGCGGCAAGATGGCAGTTGATGGCGATACGGCCCAGATTGGTCCCGAGCTTGCCGGAGCCTTTGAGATTCCCTGCGTGACCGACGTGAGTTGCGTGCAGGGCGCGGGCTTTACGACCTGCGGCTCGCTGGCGCTTGTCCACGGCTGTGACGCCGGCGAGGAAACGGTGTATCTGGAGATGCCGTGCGCGATGACGACTGCCAAGGAGATTGGCCAGCTGCGCATGCCGAGTATCGCTGGCATTCGCGCGGCCGAGGAAGCGGACGTGCGCGTGGTCGGCGCTGCCGACGTGAACGCCGACCCCTCGCGTTGCGGTCTTGCCGGTTCGCCGACGCAGGTCGTGCGCTCGTTTGTGCCCGACCGCGACCAAACGTGTGAGACTGTTGAGGGCACGGCGTCCGAGCAGGCGGCAAAACTCGCCAAGATTATCGAGGGGATGGCATAGATGAGCGGACTGATTATCGATGGCGAAGCCTGCATTGGCTGCGGTCGCTGCGTTCGCGCCTGCGCCTCGGGCGGTATTGTGGTGGAGGGCGAGCGTCCCAATCGCTGTGCCCGCGTAACCGACGGCTGCATCCTGTGCGGCGGGTGCGTCGACGCCTGCCCCGTCAACGCTATTTCGATCGAGCGCGATGAGACCACCGGTGCGGTAGACCTTGACGCATATCGAGACATTTGGGTCTTCGTGCAAACTGACGAGCACGATGCCGTGGCATCCGTGGCCTTCGAGCTCGTGGGCAAGGGCCGCGAGCTTGCCGATGCGCGCGGCTGTCGCTTGGTGGCGCTGGTCGGCATGGGCCCCGAGGGCTCGCTCGGGGACCTGGAGCATCTGGTTTGCGCCGGTGCGGACGAAGTTCTGGTCTGTCGTGACGAGCGCCTGCGTCAGAACGACGCGGAGGTCTATGCTCGTCTCATCTGCGATTTGGTAGCCGAGCGCAAGCCCGAAGCCATTCTGTACGGTGCGACCGCCTTTGGCCGCGAGTTGGCGCCTGGCGTTGCCGTGCGCCTGCAGACGGGCCTTACGGCCGACTGCACCGTGCTTTCGATGGATACGGAAACGGGCTTGCTGCAGCAGACGCGCCCGGCGTTTGGCGGCAACTTGATGGCCACCATCATTTGCCCCAATCAGCGTCCCCAGATGGCAACGGTGCGTCCCGGTATCTTTGGAGCGCCCGAGTTTGACTACAGCCGCTCTGGCACGATTACCCAGGTATTCCTTGCGGAAGACGCCAAGGCTCGTGTCGAGATTTCGATTCCCGCTGAGGAATGGGGCCAGCAGGCTTCGATTGCCGATGCCGAGCGTCTAGTTGTTGTGGGTCGCGGTATCGGCTCCAAGAAAAACCTACCCTTGATGCGAAAGCTCGCCGAAGCCCTGGGTGCCGAGCTCGGCTGCACACGACCCGTCGTGGAGGCGGGCTGGCTGGAGTATCGCCATCAGATTGGCCAGACCGGCGTATCGGTTTCGCCCAAGCTTCTCGTGAGTATCGGTGTTTCGGGCGCCATCCAGCATCTTGCCGGCATCGGTGGGGCGGAGTGCATTATCGCCATTAATGAGGACCCGGATGCCCCCATCTTTGGCGCCGCCCAGTACAAGGTCGTCGGCGACGCCGTCGAGGTCGTTGAGGAGCTCCTGGCCCAGCTCGAGCGCTAGGCGCCGGCTAGCCAGGCTCGCATCTCTTTCTTTAGGCGCTCCCAGGTCGCCTGCGTGGCGGGATCGGTAAAGGGGCGCACAATGCCAAAGGGCGCGTCGAGCAGGCGGTAGATATCGCCCTGCTCGCGCGCCAGCGCGCGGCTTGCGGGGTAGACGAGCTCAAACATAAAGCAGATGAGCCCCACCAAGTAGTCGGCCGGCTCATCGCGTTCGTCGCGTGCGACGCAGCGGTGTTCGGCAAAGGCGACAAGCGCCGGTGCCGAGAAGTGGCTGGCGAGAAATGTATCCTCATCAACCTTGAGGATGGTGTCGACGGTGCTGTCGGCGATGGTGCGCATAATGTCGATCTTGTCGCCATCGCGCACGATATCGCAGAAGCGCCGTGTGCGTGTGTCGAGCTGTGCAGGTAGGCGGAAATCGCTGTGATAGGCAATGCTTGCGCGGATGAGCTCGTCATGTGCATCGGTTTCGATAAAGTCACGGATGTTTGTCGTGGCGGGTGCGTCGGCGGGATGTTTGCCAAAGAGGACCTCGACGCCGAGCGCCGCATGGCTCATGCTCTCGGCGTCCTTAAAGGTGTCCCAGCGTCGCAGCTGTTCAAAGCGGCCCATATCGTGTAGCAGGCCGCAAAGCCATGCCAGGTCAATATCCTCTGGCACCCAGCCCTGTTCGCGTGCCACGGCGTCGCATGTCTCGGCCACATGATAGGTATGTTCGATCTTGAGGGCGATACGCGGGTTGGCGGCATCGTAGGCATCGGTATAGGTTTTAAAGGCCTCGGACGCCCGAGCTCGATCGATAGCTGTCATAATGACTTCCTTACAGATACGTCTTTCGATCCGGTGGCAATTGTAGGCGAACTTTATTGCCGCAGGTTGATATTTCTGCTGCGTCTCGGGCATCGTGTTCTATATCGTTTTGAGCCTCATATAAGAGCGGGGCACGTTTGGCGTCCCGGCCTAACGAATCGAATTTCTCACTGAGCTGGTCTGCTTCTTCTGGTACCATGATCAAACTTTACTGTAGCAAAGTATGACGTGGTCTTTTGTTCCGCGTCAGCGGAAATGGGGGTTTCATGGCACAGGGAGCGACCGCCAACGAGCAAAAGAAATTCAAAGTCCCGCGTATCCCGGGCGACATCATGATCTATCCCATGATCGTTGGCCTTTTGCTCAACACTTTCTGTCCGCAGGTCTTTGAGATCGGCGGCTTCTTTACGGCTGCCTGCCGCGGCGGTTCCAATACCATCGTCGCCGCGATCCTGCTGTTTGTGGGCGCCGGCATCAGCTTTAAGTCCACGCCGGGTGCCATCAAGACCGGCATCGTCGTGCTGATTCCTAAGCTTGTGGTGGCAGCCGCGCTGGGTCTGGGCGTTGCGTATTTCTTTAACGACAACCTTTTGGGCCTGAGTTCGGTTTCCATCATCGGCGGCATTACGTTTTGCAACATGGCGCTCTACACGGGCATCATGGGCGAGTTCGGCGACGAATCCGAGCAGGGCGCCGTGGGTATTCTGTTCTTTACGGCCGGTCCCGCCGTCACCATGATCATCCTGGGCGTTTCGGGTCTCGCCAACATCCCTGTCGGTACCATCATCGGCTCCATTTTGCCGCTCGTTATCGGCATGGTTCTGGGCAACCTCTTCCCGTTCATCAAGAACCTGCTGGTTCCCGGCGCCAATCCCGCGATCGCCGTCATCGGATTTCAGCTCGGTGCGTCCATGAGCCTGTCGAGCTTTATCACCGGCGGTATTCCCGGCATCTTGCTGGGCCTTGTCACGCTGTTTATCGTCGGTCCCATCACCTTTGCGTTCGAGCGCCTGTGCGGTGGTAACGGCAAAGCTGCCGTGGCTTGTTCCACCATCGCCGGCACGGCTATGACCACGCCGGTTGCTCTTGCCGAGGTCGCGCCGCGCTACGCCGAGCTTGCACCCACTGCGTACGCCCAGATCGCCACCGCCGTTATCATCACGGCAATCATGGCTCCGATTCTGACCGGTTGGGTCGACAAGAAGTTCTGTCAGGGCAAGGAAGACCTGTCGCCTGCTGGCGTCGAAGCTATCGAGGAGGCTGTCGCAACCGATATCGACGGTGAGTAACGTCCGTTACCGATAATTGATTCCGGCGTGCAACTCGCGCCGTCAGAGCGCCCGAACGAGAGCTGTCTTGCAGCAACGTTCGGGCGCTCTGCTATTATTCCCCTTACCCCTGCGGAGTAAGGGGCGTTTATTGCCCAGACACGAATCGGGCGATTCTGACCACTTGGATATTGAGGGGATGGCGTCTAGTGGTTAAGGCACTCAAGATCGAGATATTCCTGCTATGCATGATTGTTCTTATCGGGCTTGCCGCGCGAAGTCGCCACTCCTTGTTCTCGAGTACCCAACAGTTATTGTTTAGTACGCTCGGCTACACCTCTGCCGCGTACATGTTATTCGATATAATCTGGACGCTTTCGGACGGTGTGGGCGGCACGCTGGGCATTGCTGCCAACTGGATTTCCAACGCGGTTTCGTTTTCGCTCTTTGCCGCCGCGTGCCTCATTTGGTTTATCTATTCCGAGACGGTGCAGGGTTCTCGCCTTTTGACCGCGCGCTATAGGATGGCGTTTGTAACGCTGCCTGCGGTGCTGGTAGTCGTACTGGCGTTTACTAGCTACTGGACGCATGCCCTGTTCTATATCGATGCGCAGGGCGCGTATCGTCGCGGTTTTGTCTATATGATCCAGCCCATCGTCAGCTACTGCTACGTTATATATACGTCCCTGCATGCGTTTATACAATCTTGCAAGGTCGAGAGCCTACAAAAGAAGGCCATCTATCAAACCTTGGCATTTTTCGCCATTCCGGCCTTGGTGGCCGGTGTCTTTCAGGTCTTTTATTCGGGTCCCTGCCTTAGTGTCGGCATCATGTTAAGTATGTTGCAGCTCTACATTGTTTGTCAGGAGCAACTGATCTCGACCGACCCGTTGACTGGCCTTAACAATCGCAACCGTTTTGAGACCTATATGCTGTCGCTCTTTTCAAATGTGGACCAGGCCGATGATGTGTATCTGCTTATGATGGACGCCGACGGCTTTAAGCAGATTAACGATCAGTATGGACATGTGGAGGGCGACCATGCTCTTCAGGTTGTTTCCGCAGTGCTCAAGGACGCCTGTTCGCCGTCCGGCGGCTTTATTGCGCGCTATGGCGGTGATGAGTTCGTCGTACTGCAAAAGGGGGCGACGGAGCACGACATTATCCGCCTGTGTTCGGCGATCAATAGCGAGCTCTCGCGCGCCGAGACACCCTATTCGCTTCGAATGTCTATTGGCTACGCGCGCTACGGCGATGGGATCAACACGTGGCAAGAGCTTCTGCGCGCTGCCGATGCGGAGCTCTATCGCATCAAGGACGCCAAAAAGAAATCCGGCATCCAGGTTCGCTAGAAAAAAGGGGCGCACGACCGTTGCGATGGTCATGCGCCCCTTTTGCGTTTGTAGGGGCCACCGGCCATAATGCCTAGGCGCGTTGCGGCAAGACGGGCGTCTGCCACCGCGCTCGGTACGAAATCAACGAGAACCAGCGCACCCCATTAAGCTAAAGTGTGTGAACACCCTCCCTAAAAAGGTGAGCTCGCTAGGCTTTTTTGGGTTTGTTGACGATGATGATGCCGCCGCAGACCAACAGCAGGGCAACGATGACGGTAACGGGGCTCGTGCCAGCGCCCTCGCCGAGCAGCAGCGCGCTCAGCAGCACACCAAAGACGGGGTTCATAAACCCAAAAACCGAGACTCGGCTGACGGGGTTGACGGCAAGCAGGCGCGACCACAGCGAGTAGGCGACCGCGGAGATAAGCGCCATGTAGATGATGAGCGCGATGGCGGGGGCAATCGCCGTGGGGGAGAGCGCGCCACCCATCATAAAGCCGATGGCGGTGAGGACCAGGCCGCCGACCAAGAACTGCCACCCGGCAAGCAAGACGCCGTCGTGCTCGCGCGAGAAGATGCCGATCAGGCAGGTCGAAAGGGCACCCGCGACGGTGGAGGCCAGGATAAAGCCCTCGCCGTCGAGCGTAAAGCCAAAGGTGCCGTCCGCGCCCGAAAGGTTGACGAGCGCGACACCGGCAAAGCCCAGTACGCAGCCGAGCACCTTGGCCGCATCGAGCTTTTCGGTGCGAAACGCCAGGGCGGCAAAGAGAATAGCCAAGAAGTTGGCGCTAGCCTCGATGATGGAGCTCGACATAGCGCTTGCACGGGAGAGACCAAGGTAGAAAAAGAAGTACTGGCCGATGGTCTGGAAGAGCGACAAGATGCAGATGGGCTTGATATCGCGCGCTTGCGGAACGAGCGGTCGGCGCTGGGCCACGCTCATGCCAACAATGACTAGCATGCCGGCAAGGGTGAAGCGCAGACCCGCGAAGAGCAGCTGCGAGGCGCTGTCGTGCGCGGGAATGCCAAAGAGGCCGTAGCCGATCTTGATGCAGGGGAAGGCGGAGCCCCAGAGCGCGCAGCAAACGAGACAGCCCAGGATGAGTCCGGGCAGGGTGGCGAGATACGGCTTGCGGCTTTCCATGATGTCCTTCCTGTATGCGCGAAGCAAAAAAGAACCCGCCACCGGGGGTGCCGGTGGCGGGCGTTGTTACCCGAGGGGATTGTACCCGATGGGAAAGCTTTAAGCGAAGTAGGCTACGCCGCTCTCAAAGATCGGCATGAACTTATCGCCGGGGACATGCTCGGGCACGTTGCGGTACAGGTTGTCGCCGCGACGCTCGGCATGGCCCATCTTGCCCAGGACGCGGCCGTCGGGGCTCGTGATGCCCTCGATGGCGAGCGCGGAGCCGTTGGGGTTGACGGAGAGATCCATGCTGGGCTTGCCGTCCTCGCCCACGTACTGCGTGGCGACCTGGCCGTTGGCGATCAGCTGGGCGAGCACTTCGTCATTGGCGACAAAGCGGCCCTCGCCGTGGCTGATGGCGACGGTGTAGGGGTCGTCCAGGCTGCACTGCGACAGCCACGGGGACAGGTTGGACGAGATGCGGGTGCGCACCAGACGGCTCTGGTGGCGGCCGATGGTGTTGAACGTCAACGTGGGCGCATCGGGCGTGGCGTCGACGATGTCGCCGTAGGGCACCAGGCCGAGCTTGATCAGGGCCTGGAAGCCGTTGCAGATGCCCAGCATCAGGCCATCGCGGGCCTTGAGCAGGTCGCGGACTGCCTCGGTGACCTCGGGAGCGCGGAAGAACGCCGTGATGAACTTGGCAGAGCCGTCGGGCTCGTCGCCGCCCGAGAAGCCGCCGGGGATCATGACGATCTGGCTTGCACGGATGCGGCGGGCAAGCTCGTGGGTGCTCTCGGCGACGGCCTCGGGCGTGAGGTTGTTGATCACGAAGGTGTCGGCTTCGGCACCGGCTGCGCGGAAGGCACGTGCGCTGTCGTACTCACAGTTGTTGCCGGGGAACACGGGGATGATCACGCGCGGACGGGCGATCTTGGCGCCGCTGTACACGTGGATGTCCTTGGCACGGAAGTCGATGGTCTCGACCTCGGGGGTCTCGTCGGCGCTGCGGTAGGCAAAGACGCCCTCGATGCCGCTCTCCCAGGCCTCCTGGAGCTCGGAGAGCTCGATGACCTCGGAGCCGGTGTCGATGACATAGCCCTCGACGGTGGTGCCCAGGGGCTCGACGACAACGCCGTCGGCGACCTCGGGCAGCTCGGCATCCTCGGCGAGCTCGACGATAAAGCTGCCATAGAGCGGGGTGAAGAGGCTCTCCACGTCCACATCCTCGGCAAGCTCGATACCGATCTGGTTGCCGACGCACATCTTAAAGAGGCTTTCGGCGCCGCAGCCGTAGCCGGGCGTGGAGACGGCCAGGGCGTCACCGGTGGCGGTGAGCGCCTCGACGGCATCAAACGCGGCGAGCAGCTGCTGGGCGTCGGGGCGGTAGTCCTCGCCATAGGTGGCGGGGGCGATACGCACGACGCGATGCGTCAGGCCCTTGAACTCGGGTGAGACGGCACGGGCGGCACGGCCCACGGCAACAGCGAAGCTGATCAGGGTGGGCGGAACGTTGAGCTCGCCGGCCTCGTCCTCAAACGAGCCGCTCATGGAATCCTTGCCGCCGATGGCGCCGGCACCCAGGTCGACTTGGGCCATGAGAGCGCCCAGGACGGCTGCCATGGGCTTGCCCCAGCGCTCTGCCTCGGTGCGCAGGCGCTCGAAGTACTCCTGGAAGGAGAGGTAGGCGCGCTTGTGCTCAAAGCCGGCAGCCACGAGCTTGGCGATGGACTCGACCACGGACAGGTAGGCGCCCGCAAACTGGTCGGCTTCCATCAGGTAGGGGTTGAAGCCCCATGCCATAGCGCTTGCCGTGGTGGTCTCGCCGTCCACGGGGAACTTGGCGACCATGGCCGAGCTCGGGGTGAGCTGCGTCTTGCCGCCAAAAGGCATAAGCACGGTTGCGGCACCGATGGTGGAGTCGAAGCGCTCGGAAAGGCCCTTGTTGGAGGCGACGTTAAGATCGGTGACGAGCGAGGTCATGCGCTCGGCAAGTGTGGTGCCGGCCCAGCTGGGCTGCCACACGCTGCGGGCGCAGACGTGGGCGACCTGGTGCTTGGGTGCACCGTTGGAGTTGAGGAACTCGCGGGATAGATCGACGATGGCGACGCCGTTCCATGCCATGCGCATGCGCGGCTCGGCGGTAACCTCGGCGATAACGGTTGCCTCCAGGTTCTCCTCGGCGGCGTAGCCCATGAACTCCTCGACGTCACCGTCGGCGACGGCGCAAGCCATGCGCTCCTGGGACTCGGAAATGGCGAGCTCGGTGCCATCCAGGCCGTCGTACTTCTTGGTCACGGTGTCAAGGTCGACATACAGGCCGTCGGCAAGCTCACCCACGGCGACCGAGACGCCGCCGGCGCCAAAGTCGTTGCAGCGCTTGATCAGACGGCAGGCGTCGCCGCGGCGGAACAGACGCTGCAGCTTGCGCTCGACCGGGGCGTTGCCCTTCTGGACCTCGGCACCCGAGGTCTCGATGGACTCGGTGTTCTGGGTCTTTGAGGAGCCGGTGGCGCCACCGATGCCGTCACGGCCGGTGCGACCACCCAGCAGGATGATCTTGTCGGTGGGGGCGGGGCACTCGCGACGAACGTGGTTTGCCGGGGTGGCGCCCACGACGGCGCCAACTTCCATGCGCTTGGCCACGTAACCGGGGTGATAGAGTTCATTAACCTGACCGGTGGCAAGGCCGATCTGGTTGCCGTAGCTGGAGTAGCCGGCGGCAGCGGTGGTCACGAGCTTGCGCTGTGGCAGCTTGCCCTCGAGCGTCTCGGAAACCGGGACGGTGGGGTCGCCGGCGCCGGTGACGCGCATGGCCTGGTACACATAGCTGCGGCCCGAGAGCGGGTCGCGGATAGCGCCGCCCACGCAGGTGGCGGCACCGCCGAAGGGCTCGATCTCGGTCGGGTGGTTGTGGGTCTCGTTCTTAAAGAGGAACAGCCAGTCCTGGTCCTCGCCGTCGACATCGACCTTCACCTTGACGGTGCAGGCGTTGATCTCCTCGGACTCATCGACATCGGTCATGACGCCGGTCTTCTTAAGGTACTTGGCGCCGATGGTGCCCATGTCCATGAGGCAGACGGGCTTGGCGTCGCGACCGAGCTCGTGGCGCATCTCCATGTAGCGGTCGAAGGCTTGCTGCACCACGGCGTCGTCGATTGTCACGTCGTCCAGGACGGTGCCGAAGGTGGTGTGGCGGCAGTGGTCGGACCAATAGGTGTCGATCACGCGGATCTCGGTGATGGTGGGGTCGCGATCCTCATCGCGGAAGTACTGCTGGCAGAAGGCGATGTCCGCCTCGTCCATGGCAAGACCGCGCTCGGCGATAAAAGCCGCAAGGCCGGCCTCATCGAGCTCGCGGAAACCGTCGAGCACCTCGACGGGCTGGGGCTCGGGGGTCTCCATGTACAGCGTCTCGGGCAGGTCGAGCGAGGCGATGCGCGCCTCGACGGGGTTCACCACGTAGTGCTTGATGGCATCGATGGCGGCTTCGTCCAGAGTGCCCGAGATCATATAGACCTTGGCGGAGCGCACGGCGGGGCGCTCGCCCTGGCTGATGAGCTGCACGCACTCGCTGGCGGAGTCGGCGCGCTGGTCAAACTGGCCAGGCAGGAATTCGACGGCAAAGACGGCGCCATCGCTTGCGGGGAGCTCGTCGTAGGTCACATCGACCTGGGGCTCGCTAAAGACGGTCGGCACGCAGGAGCGGAAAAGCTCCTCGTCGATGCCCTCGACGTCGTAGCGGTTGATGATCCTCAGGGCCTCGATGCCCTTGATGCCGAGAATTTCGGTCAGCTCGCCCTTGAGCTGCTGAGCCTCGACGTCGAACCCGGGTTTCTTCTCCACGTAGATACGAGAGACCATTGGTTCCTGCCTTCCTGATCGGTTGGGCGTACGGTACGGTATGCGGCAGCGGTCGGTTTACGGGGCAAGCCTCGCGGTCGCCTTGAGCCACATGTTTGTAAACCTCACTATGATACGACAGCTCGCGGCGCGTTGAGGACGGCGAGGGTGCTACAGTGAAGCGCAAACAAGAGAAAGGCATCACATGGCATTCGTTTCGCTCGCCATCATCGCACTCGTGGCCTTTGCGAGTCCTTTTATCGCCTCGGCGATTCCCGGGAAACCCGTTCCCGAGACGGTCTTTTTGCTCGTGTTTGGCGCGGTGCTGGGACCCCATATGCTCGACATTATCCATGTAGATGCCGAGGTCTCGCTCGTGTCCGAGCTCGGCCTGGCCTTTTTGTTCCTGCTTGCCGGCTTTGAGATCGACCCCAAGAGCATCACGGGCGTCGAGGGGCGCTACGGCTTGGCGACGTGGGTCGTCACGTTTGGTATCGCCTGGCTTGCCGTGCGCTTTACCCCGTGGTTCTCAGTCAGTCATTTCGACGGTATCGCCGTGACGCTTGCCCTCACTTCGACGGCGCTCGGCACGCTCGTGCCCATCATGCGTGAGCGCTCGCTCACTGGCACGCGTGTGGGCGACTCGATTCTCGCGTATGGCACCTGGGGCGAGCTCGGCCCTGTGCTCGCCATGTCGGTGCTGCTGTCTGCCCGCACTGGCATCCAAACGCTCGTAATCCTTGGCTTGTTTGCGGTGGTTTGCGTGTTGCTGGCCGTGGTCCCAAGCCGCTCCAAGCGCGTCGGCAGCCGCTTCTTTGCGTTTGTCGAGGAACGCGCCGATACCACGTCGCAGACCTTCGTGCGCCTGACGGTGCTCATCCTGGTCACACTCGTGGCGTTCTCGGCTGTCTTTGATCTCGACATCGTGTTGGGTTCTTTTGCCGCCGGCTTTGTCCTGCGCTATATCATCCCCGAGGGCAACCATACGCTCGAGACCAAGCTCGATGGCCTGGCCTACGGCTTTTTGATTCCGGTATTCTTTACCGTATCGGGCGCAAAGATCGACCTGACGGCCGTGGCGTCGCGCCCCGGGCTGCTCGCAGGCTTTATCGTGGCGTTGCTGATCATTCGCGCCGTGCCCATTCTCATCTCTATGAGCATTTGTCCTGCGACGCGCGATGTGTCGGCGTATGGTCGTATTACCGTGGCCCTGTACTGCACCACGGCCCTGCCGATCATCGTTGCCGTGACGAGTGTTGCCGTCAACGCGGGCGCGCTGTCGCAAGATATTGCGTCGGTCATGGTTGCCGCCGGTGCCATCACAGTGTTCTTGATGCCGCTGCTCGCACAGCTCTTCTACCGCGTGGTGGATGCTGCGCCGGTCGCCGCCGTGGCAGAGGTTGCCGAGCATCCATCCGATGCGCTCGACATCCTGCGCGCCCATCACGACCTAGCGAGCTTGCTCGCGCGCGAGCATGAGCTGCTGACTTCGCATGGCCATGGTCGCGTATTCGAGGGCCTGCCTACGCTCGATACGATTGCCGAGCGTTTTTCCGCCGAGGCAGCGAGCGACCACATCGATGCCCGCATCGTGGACGCGGCGCACCTGCTTGCCGATAAGACTTACGGCGACGAGATCGACCCCGGCAAGCTCACCCCGCTCGAACGCCGTCGCCTGGAGCGCGCCAAGCTCGCCGTGCGCGAATACCGCCGCCGCATGCTGGAGCTCTATGCGCGCGATGAAGCCCGGGACGACGACGGTAAATAACGAGATGCTTCCCCAGGGGAAGGCGCGTCCCACTTTAAAGACCCGAAACGGGGCGCAGTTTCCGCGAGAGGCTCGTTGCGGAAAGCGCGTCCCAGAATCGGCGTTCAAAACGGGGCACACTTTCCGAAACATGGTCCTGAGGGAAGCTGCGTCTCGGTCTGAGCCGGAATTCTGGGACACGGCTTCCACTTCAAATAGAAGAAGGCGCGCTGCCTGCGGTTGATGCAGACAGCGCGCCTTTTGCGTTGAGCTCTGTTGAGGTTCGAAGCCGAAACTTTCGACCTTTAGGAGCGGGCGGCTCCGTCGACGGGGAGCACGGCGCCCGTGACATAGGAGGACATGTCGCTCGCTAGGAAAACGAAGGCGTTGGCGACGTCCTCGGGCTCGCCCATGCGGCCGAGCGGAATGGTGGCGATGATGGGCTTGATGACCTCTTCGGGAAGGTTGGCGACCATATCGGTCTTGGTCACGCCGGGAGCGACAGCGTTGACGCGAATGCCCATGGGGGCGAGCTCGCGCGAGAGCGACTGGACCATACCGTTGACGGCGAACTTGGACGTGGGATAGCCAACGCCGGAGGGCTGACCGTACTTGGCGACCATCGAGCTCGTGGTGGTGATGGTGCCGCCGTGGCCTGCCTCGGCCATAATCTTGGCAGCGGCTTGGTGGCCGTTAAAGACGGCGACGACGTTGAGGTCCATGACCTTGGCGAACTCTTCGGCCGTGTACTCCAGAAGCGGCGAGCGCTGGGAGATGCCGGCGTTGTTAACGACCGTGTCCAGGCCACCCATGTCGGCGGCTGCCTCGGTAAAGGCCTCGGTTACGGCCTCGAGCGAGGTGAGGTCGCAGGTGCGGCCCCAGACCTTGGCCTCGGGATAGGCTGCGGCCAGCTTTTCAACGGCGGCGTCGGCAGTCTCCTGACGCGAGCCAAAGACCGTGACGGCGGCGCCCTCCTCGATAAAGCGACAGGCGATGGCATAGCCGATACCGCGCGTGCCTCCGGTGATGATTGCTTTCTTGCCCTCGAGCAACATGGTGCTTCCTCTCATCGCGGGCGGACATTCGCAGCACAGCGTAGCGGTAGCCGGAATCGGTCGCGTCTGCATATCGGTGAACGGTAGCCCGCGTTACCGATGAGCGGTTCGCGCAAATGTACTCTGCCGTTGTGCTTGGGGCAGGAGACAAAAGGGCTCCCGTCCCACATCGGACGGGAGCCCTCAAAGCGTGTATTGCTAGGCAAGCGTTGGATTAGTTGGCCATAACACCTTCGGTCCAGGCCTCGACGTCCTCGATACGCAGGACGTTGGCGACCTCGGCCACGCAGTCGACACTGGCAAGCTCGGCGGCGGCAGCCTGGACGTCCTTCTCGAGTGCGCGGTGCGTCAGGAAGATGACCGAGCAGGCATCGCTGACGCCCGACTTGCCGTCCTCGACCTGGTTGATGAGCGAGATCGAGATGTTGTGCTTGGCAAAGATGTCGACCGTCTCGGACAGGGCGCCCACGCGGTCGGCGACCTTCAGACGCACATAGTACTTGGTCTGGAGTTCGTCCATGGGCTTAAAGGCGAGGTTGTGACCATAGGGCTCAATCTCGGGAAGCGGAGCCACGCCGCGGCTGATCTGCTCGGAGAGCGACAGGATATCGCCCACGACGGCGCTTGCGGTGGGGAAGGAGCCTGCGCCGGCACCGTAGAACATGGTTTCGCCCACGGCGTCACCCACCACGTAGACGGCGTTCATGGCGCCGTTGACCTTGGCGAGCATGTGGTCGGCGGGGATCAGCGTGGGATGCACGCGGACGTCGACGCCGGCGTCGGTGTTGCGGGCGATGCCGAGCAGCTTAATGGTGTAGCCGAGTTCGCGTGCCTGGGCGATGTCCTCGGCGCCGATGGTACGGATGCCCTGCTGGTATACGTCGTCGGTGGTCACACGGGTGCCAAAGCCGATGGAGGCGAGGATTGCCGTCTTGCTGGCGGCGTCGAAGCCGTCGACGTCGGCGGACGGGTCGGCCTCGGCATAGCCCTTGGCCTGCGCGTCGGCAAGTACGTCGGCGTAATCGGTGCCCTCGGCGTCCATGCGCGACAGGATATAGTTGGTGGTACCGTTGAGAATGCCGGCGATGGTCAGAATCTTGTTGCCCACCAGGTCGTGCTCGAGCGTGCTCACGATGGGGATACCGCCACCGCAGCTGGCCTCGCACTTAATCTGCACGCCGCACTCACGCGCTTTCTCGGCGAGCGTCTCGACATGGCGGCCCAGCAGGGCCTTGTTGGCGGAGACGACATGCTTGCCGTTCTCGAAGGCGGTGGTGAAGATCTCGGTTGCGGGGTGTTCGCCGCCGATCAGCTCGACGACGATGTCGACGGCGGGGTCGGTGACGACATCGTGCCAGTCGCTCGTAAAGGCCTCGCGCTCAATACCGGCTGCCTCGGCCTGCTCCCAGGCAAGCGCACAGGCGCGGGTCAGCTTAAGGTCGATGCCGTAGGCGGCCAGGTACTCATCGTGGTGGCTCTTGATCAGGCGGGCCACGCCGCCGCCGACGGTTCCCAGGCCGATCAGACCGACGTTCACGGTGCGCAGGGATTCGCTCATAGATAGCTCCTTCGTGCATCTCATGGATGGATTAACCGCTTAAAGGTTGAGTGCATTCTAGCGTGAACCGAGGGCGCGTGCTCGCCAGGCAACAGGAGTCGCACAAAACGGCACCCCCGAAACGCTGCGGAAACATTGGAAACACGCTCGCTACAAACGAGCTTCCGTAACAAACTGTCAACGTTTGCGCCATAAGGTTTGCCCTGTGCGACTGGGGCATGCAGGCGCTCGTCGGCGTGGAATGACGAGGGCCAGGTCGAAAAGCCCGCTACGGCTTATGTGATCCTGGACGGCAAGTACATCGCCGCCTAAGTGCATATAACGAGACCGGTGGGGCCGTTTTATGCAGGGCAAGGACGCTTGTAACAGAACAGAAACATTACTTTCACATAATAAAGTGGCTAAACTGCATAAACCGATAGAAATACGCATAAATATGGATAAATGGACAAAGCAAAAGAAAAGTTGAAATAATCGCCACTTTTCTCAACTAAAGCGTCTACTATTTTGCGAACGCCGAACACGGCGAAGGATGGCCTGTCGGGCAACCGAAACCCGACGAGATTTGAGAGGAGAGCCGCATGTCGAGCCTCACCGGTAAGTCATTGAACCCTGTTATGAATCGCAGGAGCGTTATCGCGAGCGCAGCAGGTCTGGGGGCGATGTCCATTCTAGCTGGCTGCTCCTCCAACGGCGGCGACAGCGGTTCCGCTTCGAGCGACGCTTCGTTTAAGATCGGCACCATCGGCCCGCTGACCGGCGCCAACGCGTCCTACGGCAAGTCCGTTACCCAGGGTGTCGAGCTCGGCTGCAAGGATTTCTCGACCAAGGAGCTGCCGCTTGCCAGCAAGGCCGAGGATGACCAGGCCGATGGCGAGAAGGCCGTCAACGCCTTCAACACCCTGCTCGACTGGGGCATGCAGGCCCTCGTCGGTCCGACCACCACGGGTGCGTCGGTTGCCGTTGCCGCAGAGTGTGGTAACGACCCTAAGACGTTCATGATCACCCCGTCCGCGTCCTCCGAGGACGTCACCGACGGCAAGGATTGCGTCTTCCAGGTTTGCTTCACCGACCCCAACCAGGGTGTCAACGCTGCCAAGTTCCTGGCGCAGAAGTATGCGGACGAGAAGTTCGTGCTGTTCTATAACTCCGGCGACGCCTATTCTTCGGGCATCGCAGATTCCTTTAAGGCCCAGGCCGCTGAGTCCAAGCTCGAGATTGTCGACGAGGAGACCTTTAAGGACGACTCCGCCACGAGCTTTACCAACCAGCTGACCAAGGCCAAGCAGGCCGGCGCCACCATGATCTTTGCGCCGATCTACTACACGCCGGCGTCCGTTTTGCTCAAGAACGCCAAGGACATGGGCTACGACGTCAAGATGATGGGCTGCGACGGCATGGACGGCATCCTGGGCGTTGAGGGCTTCGACACCTCTCTGGCCGAGGGTCTGCTGCTCATGACCCCGTTCTCCGCCGATGACGAGAAGAACGCCGACTTCGTCAATGCCTATAAGGATAAGTACGGCGATACCCCCGACCAGTTTGCCGCCGACGCCTACGACGGCGTGCACGCGGTGGCCGAGGCCGTCAAGGAGGCCGGTCTTGGTGTCGACGCCGACCCGACCGAGGTCGCCGAGAAGCTGTCCAAGGCTATGCTCAAGATTACCGTTGACGGTCTGACCGGCAAGCTCACCTGGAACGATAAGGGCCAGGTCCAGAAGGAGCCCACGGCGTACGTCATCACCGACGGCAAGTACGTACAGGCCTAATAGGCCGCCTTACATAGAGCGGTTTTGATCCCAAGCAGGGGAGGTTTTGGCCTTCCCTGCTTGCTTGGTATCTAGGGACGATGTAACGTCCCTGTTTCATACATTAACTGGAAACCTATTCGAAAGGGGGATGTGGAACATGACGGTCTTTATCCAATACCTGGTCAACGGCCTGTCCATGGGCAGCGTCTACGCCATCATCGCGTTGGGCTACACCATGGTCTACGGTATCGCCAAGATGCTGAACTTCGCTCACGGCGACGTTATCATGGTCGGTGCCTATGTCTCGTTCTGCGCCACGTCGTATCTCGGCCTCCCGGGCTGGGCATCTGTAGTTCTCTCTTGTGTGGTCTGTACCGTTCTCGGTGTTCTCATCGAGGGTCTGGCATACAAGCCACTGCGCCAGGCAGGCCCGCTGGCCGTTCTGATCACGGCTATCGGCGTGTCTTACTTCCTGCAGAACGCCGCGCAGCTTCTGTGGGGCGCCACGCCCAAGAACTTCACTTCGCTCGTCACCTTCCAGGTGCCGGAGTTCTTGGCCAAGTTCAACGTAAGCGCCGTCTCGCTCGTCACCATCGTCGCCTGCCTGGTTATCATGGCCGGCCTGATGTTCTTTACAGGCAAGACCAAGATGGGCAAAGCTATGCGCGCCGTGTCCGAGGACAAGGCTGCCGCTCAGCTCATGGGCATCAACGTCAACCGCACCATCTCGATGACGTTTGCCATCGGCTCTGCCCTTGCCGCCATCGCCGGCGTGCTCCTGTGCTCCTACTCGCCGGTGCTGCAGCCTACGACGGGTGCCATGCCTGGCATCAAGGCCTTCGACGCCGCCGTCTTCGGTGGCATCGGCTCCATCCCCGGCGCCTTTGTCGGTGGCATTCTCATCGGCATCATCGAGGCGATGGCGCAGGCCTACATTTCCACGAGTCTTGCCAACTCCATCGTCTTTGGTGTTCTGATCATCGTCCTGCTCGTCAAGCCTGCCGGCCTCTTGGGCAAGTACGTCCCCGAGAAGGTGTAGGTGAGCGGTATGAAGTTTCTTAAAGACAAGCAGACGCGTCACGATTTTGTCACGTACGCAATGTGCATCGTGGCCTTCGCCATCGTGTTCTTTATGCAGTCCAACCATATGATCCCGCGCATGATCGCCGGTCAGTTGGTTCCCATTACGGCCTATATTGTCATGGCCATTTCCCTCAACCTCGTCGTCGGCATCGCGGGCGACCTGTCGCTGGGCCATGCGGGCTTTATGAGCGTCGGCGCCTATACGGGAATCGTTACCGCCGTCGCGCTGGAGAGCGCCGTTCCCTCCGATCCGGTGCGCCTTGTCATCAGCATCGTGGTCGGTGCTATCGCCGCTGCCGTCTTGGGCTTCTTGATCGGTATCCCGGTCCTGCGCCTGAGCGGCGACTATCTGGCCATCGTGACCCTGGCTTTTGGCGAGATCATCAAAGAGATCGTCACTTGCCTTATCGTGGGTGTCGACTCGCGCGGCCTGCACGTGATCTTTAACATCACGGGCAACTCTACGATCGACGACCTGCACCTGCTCGAGGACGGCACCGCCATCATCAAGGGCGCCCAGGGCGCCTCGGGCGTGTCGACGTACTCGACCTTCCTCGCCGGTGCCATCCTGGTCATGGTCGCACTCGTGATTGTGCTCAACCTGGTTCGCAGCCGTACCGGCCGTGCCATTATGGCCGTGCGCGATAACAAGATTGCAGCCGAGTCCGTAGGCATCTCCGTCACCGAGTACCGCATGATCGCCTTCGTGGTTTCCGCTGCCCTCGCCGGTGCTGCCGGAGCTCTCTTCGGCGGTAACTTCTCGCAGCTCTCCGCCACCAAGTTCGACTTCAACACGTCCATTCTCATCCTGGTGTTCGTGGTCCTGGGCGGTCTGGGCAATATGCGCGGCTCCGTCATCGCGGCGGCGCTGCTCACGGTGCTTCCCGAGCTGCTCCGTCAGTTCTCGGACTACCGCATGCTCATCTACGCCATCGTGCTGATCCTGGTCATGATTTTTACCAACAACCCGCAGCTCAAGGCGTTCTTCGGTCGCGTCAAGGACCGCTTTGCTTCCAAGAAGGAGGTGGCAGCCGATGCCCAGTAAATTTGAGTTCAAGAAGGGCAAGATGGTCCCGTATCCTTCTGGCGCCATCGTTCCCGACCGCGATCTGGGCGAGCGCCCGGCACTCGAGTGCATCCACCTGGGCATTGAATTCGGCGGCCTTAAGGCAGTCGACGACTTTAGCCTGACCATCGGCAAGACCGAGATCGCCGGTCTCATCGGCCCCAACGGGGCCGGTAAGACCACGGTCTTCAACCTGCTCACCAAGGTGTACCAGCCCACGCACGGCACCATCCTGCTCGACGGCGAGGACACCTCGGGCAAGTCGGTCTACCAGGTCAACCGCATGGGTATTGCCCGTACCTTCCAGAACATTCGCCTGTTCAACACCATGACGGTGGAGGATAACGTTAAGGTCGGCCTGCATAACCAGGAGCGTTACTCCGGCTTTGAGGGCGTGCTGCGCCTGCCGACGTATTGGAAGCACGAGAAGGCTGCTCACGAGCGCGCCATGGAGCTGCTGTCCATCTTTGATATGGAGCATCTGGCAAACGAGCAGGCCGGATCGCTGCCTTACGGCGCTCAGCGTCGTCTGGAGATCGTCCGCGCGCTTGCCACCAACCCCAAACTGCTGCTGCTCGACGAGCCTGCCGCCGGCATGAACCCGTCCGAGACCGCAGAGCTCATGGCGAACATCGTCAAGATTCGCGACACCTTCGGCATCGCCATCATGCTTATCGAGCATGATATGTCGCTCGTCATGAACATTTGCGAGGGCATCTGCGTGCTTAACTTTGGCAAGGTTATCGCCAAGGGTACGGCGGAGGAAATCCAGAACAACGACGCCGTTATCGAGGCGTATCTGGGTAAGCAGGATAAGGGGGAGAACTAAATGGCAGAGCCGATGCTTTCCGTCTACAACATCAACGTCTGGTACGGCGCCATCCACGCCATCAAGGACATCTCCTTTAACGTTAACGAGGGCGAGATCGTGGCCTTGATTGGTGCCAACGGTGCCGGCAAGTCCACAACGCTCAAGACCGTCTCGGGCCTGCTGCGCTCCAAGACCGGCTCCATCAAGTTTATGGGCGAGGACATTACCCATACGCCCGCTGATAAGCTGGTTGGTAAGGGCCTGGCTCAGGTTCCCGAGGGTCGTCGCGCCTTTTTGCAGATGACGGTCGAGGAGAACCTGGAGATGGGCGCCTATACACAGCCCAAGTCCACAATTGCTCCGGGCCTGGAGCGCGTCTACGAGCAGTTCCCGCGCCTGAAGGAACGTCGTCGCCAGGTCGCCGGCACCCTTTCAGGCGGCGAGCAGCAGATGCTCGTTATGGGGCGCGCCCTTATGAGTAACCCCAAACTGCTTATGCTCGACGAACCTTCCATGGGTCTGGCACCGATTCTGATCGAACAGATCTTCCAGATTGTCGAGGACCTGCACAAGGCCGGCACCACGGTGCTTCTGGTTGAGCAAAACGCGCAGATGGCGCTTTCCATCGCCACGCGCGGCTACGTGCTCGAGACCGGCAAGATCACCATGACCGGTACCGGCCAAGAGCTCCTGCACGACGACAACGTCCGCAAGGCCTATCTGGGCGGTTAATCCATTCAACAAAGGGGGCGCTGACCAACCCGGTCAGCGCCCCCTTTTAAGTTGCGGTGAAATAGGGACTGAATACGGGCTCCAGAGGCCAAATGAGTCCCTATTCCACCGCAACTTCATGGGGATGTGTGACAATGCCCGTCGGAAAACATCTGCTGTCTTTGGGGGTCTATCTATGCTGTACGAGTTTTGTGCCGAGAACTTTGAGCGGGTGCCGGCGGCTATCGATGCCGGTGCAAGGCGTATCGAGCTGTGCGACAACCTTGCCGTTGGTGGCACCACGCCTTCGGCCGGCGTTATCAGCGCTACGACCAACTATGCACACGAGCACGATGCGCGGGTGATGTGCATGATTCGCTCGCGTGGCGGCGACTTTCACTACAACCAGGACGAGTTGCGTATGATGGAGATGGACCTGGGCCTTGCCGTGAGCGCCGGCGTTGACGGCTTGGTCTTTGGCTGCTGCAAGCCCTGCGCTGGCGGATGGGCACTCGACGAGCTTACGTTGGGCGCTCTCGTGATGGCCGCGGGCTGCGCGACCGAGGAATGCAAGCGTGAGCCCATCGACATCACCTTCCACATGGCGTTTGATCAGCTCTCGCCCGAGGCTCAGCTCGACGCGATTGACATACTCGCCGACTGCGGCATCACACGCATCCTGACGCATGGTGGCGCTGCCGGTACGCCGATCGAGGACAACTTCGAAAACCTGGCCCGCTTGATCGAGTATGCGGGCGACCGCTTGACCATCCTTCCCGGCGGCGGCATTTCCACGGTCAACCGCGATACCGTGGCGGCGGCACTGGGCGTCTCCGAGCTCCATGGCACCAAGATTGTGCCGCTGGAGGTATAACCCGTGACGCTGGTATTTAACGTTCAGCAGGCGAACGGTAAGCCCGACGACAACCGTCGTCCCGGCACCGCGTGCCCCTTTTGCGATACAGAAGGGCTCACCGACATCATTCGCCGTGATGGCGATTGCATTTGGCTCGAGAATAAGTTCAAGACCCTGCGCGCCACCTGTCAAACCGTGCTGATCGAGTCGGCCGATCACGATGCCGACCTGGTGACCTATGAGCCGGATGAACTCCACCATGTGATGCGGTTTGCCCTGGGTTGCTGGCAGCAGATGATCGATTCACAGCAGTATCGAAGCGTGCTCATGTACAAGAACAAGGGTCCGCTCTCGGGCGGTAGCCTCGTTCATCCGCACATACAGATTGTGGGTTTGGAGCAGGAAGACGGCTATGCTTCGCTGGCTTCCGCCAATTTCGAAGGTATCAATGTCTGGCAACAGGGGAGGATCTCGGCCAACATCTCAACCGAACCCATCATGGGGTTCTTTGAGATCAACGTTTCAGCCCCGCAGGGAATCGCCGCCAGCGATGACACGAGAGATCAAGCCGAGGCGGATCTCTTCGCCGATGCAATCCAGGTAGCTCTGCGCTATATCCTGAACGAGCACCACGGTGGTCGCGCAGAGTCGTATAACCTGTTCTTCTATCACCTGGGCGGTCGGACCATTGCCAAGGCGCTGCCGCGTTGGGTGGTTTCGCCCTACTTTGTCGGCTATCGTTTGGCCCAGGTCAATGCTGAGACAACGCTCGATATCGATGCTGAGCGCCTGCGTGCGCATCTGGAAACGCTCGTATAGCAAGACTAACACCCGCGTAATGCGGACAGTCTAGCGTGCCATGGCGTCGCGGCCGGCCTCGACCCGCTTGCGCTGGGCGGCGCGCTCCTCGCCGGTTAGACGCTCAAAGAGATGCCCGATAAGCGAGGCGAGTACCTGCTGAAACAGCGTGCCGCACATGACGGGGAATACGACTTCGCCCGGAAAGTATTGCGTGGCGATGACGGCGCCCGAAGAGATGTTACGCATGCCGCAGGTAAAGCACATGGTAGCCGTCTCGCTATATGGCAGATGCAGCGCACGGGCGACCAGAAAACCGATGACAAAGCCGCTGATGGCGAAGGTCAAAATAAAGAGGGCGACTTCCAGGCGCACCGCGTTCATGTGCAGCACGTACTCGCTCATGGCGGTGGAGTTGGAGGCGATAACGCCCATCATCATGAATTTGCAAGCGGGCGAGAGCGCGGGGGAGAGCTTCTCGTGTCCCCATCCACGCGTGAGCTCGTTGATCACGATGCCGAGCACGGCGGGGATGGCGATCATAAAGGCCATGTCTTGCATCATGCTCGGCACATCGATCGAGACGGTGGCACCCAGCAAGAGCTTAAGCGTAAGCGGAATCGTCACAGGGGAGATAACCGAGGACGTCAGGATGATGGTGAGCGCGAGCGGGCCGTTGCCGCCGAACATGCTGATCCACATAAAAGCGGTGACGGCCACGGGCACGCTGTACTCGAGCACGATGCCGCAGACAAGGTTGGGGTTGGAGCCAAAGAAGAGTGACCCTATGGCATACGCCGCGATGGGAATAAGCACTGCCGAGACCAGCAGCGCCAGAATCAGGTGCAGCGGACGGTGGAACACCTCGGCTACCTGGTGAAAAGTGTTGCTGAGCGCGCCCTGAAACGTCATAAAGGCGAAGAGGGCGGGAACAATGGGCTTGAGCACGCCGATCTGCTGGGGAAAGAGCACTCCGAGCGCCACGCAAATCGGAACGATGATCTGCATATGCCCCGCGAGGAACTTTCCCAGTCCAGCCCATTGCTTCATATGTCCCGTGACTCCCTTTATCCGCGAACTCGTTTGTATGGATATGCTAGACGCTCGTATGCGTCCGTGCGGCTGAAACGCTCGATTATTTCGAGGCCATTACCGCCATCGTTTGCCGAAACCGCGGCGCACCGCGGCGTTTTGCGTCCGTGCCGCACGGTATAATAAATCCGTTCAACAGATCTGCCTGCCGAAGCGGGCATACACAGAGGACTCATCGCTATGAACCGTGAGAGGTATCGCGGCGACCTGCCCCTATCGGGGGTGGGCGCCTATGTCATCGCTTAAGACGACGCATCGCTGGGCGGTCGCTCGGCAAAACCCCGAGCTCGAAAAGGAGCTTTCGGCTGGCCTGGGCATACCCGGGCTGGTGGCGCGCATTATGGTTGCGCACGGCATTACATCCATCGAGGAAGGCCAACTGTTTTTGACGCCTTCGCTCGATCGCGACTGGGCGGACCCGCTCGTTATTCCGGGCATGGCGGTCGTCGCCGACCGCGTTGAGCGCGCTGTTCGCAGTCACGAGCGCATCGCCGTCTTTGGCGATTTTGACGTCGACGGCATAACGTCGACTTGTCTGTTGACCGAGGCGCTGCGGATGTTTGGCGCCAATGTCACACCGTTTATCCCGCACCGCTTTGACGAGGGGTACGGCCTGTCGCGTGCGGCGCTCGACCGCGTCAACGAGCTCGCCCAACCCAACCTGATTGTGACCGTCGATAACGGTATTGCTGCCAAGGAAGAGGTCTCCTATCTGGAGAGCCTGGGGATCGATTTGGTGGTCACGGACCATCACGAGCCTTCCGACCAGGTGCCGCAGGGCGTGCCCCTGACCGACCCCAAGCTCGAGGACGAGGGTCCCTCGCGCGAGCTTGCCGGTGCCGGCGTGGCACTCAAACTGGTGCAGGTCCTGGGCGAGCGTTTGGGCAAGCCGTCGTATTGGCGTTCGCTGATAGAGGTCGCGGCGCTGGGCACCGTATCCGACATGATGCCGCTCACGCCCGAGAATCGCGCACTGGTCGCCGAGGGCATCCAGCAGATGCGCGTGACGGCCCGTCCCGGCTATATCGCGCTTGCCGCACTTGCCAAGGCCGATCTTTCTACCATTACGGCCGACGGCCTGTCATTCTCGCTCATTCCCCGCTTAAACGCTGCCGGTCGCATGGCCGATCCCAAGCTGGCGCTCGACCTGCTGCTTGCCCGCAATCCCATCGAAGCAAGCGCGCTGGCGGCTGAGCTCGAAGAAATCAACCGCCAGCGCCGTGAGATCGAGGCGGAGCTCACGCGCGATGCCATGGCAAAGGTCGAGGAGACCTATGACGGCGGACGCGCGATCGTCGTGGGCGGCGAAGGCTGGCACGAGGGTGTCAAGGGCATCGTGGCAAGCCGTCTGACCAACCGCTATCACGTGCCGGCGCTGCTGTTCTCGATCGAGGACGGTATCGCGCGCGGCTCTGGTCGCTCGGTGGGCAAAGTTAACCTGTTTGACGCCGTCGAGCGCTGTTCCGACCTGCTGATTCGTCGCGGCGGACATGCCGGTGCGGTGGGTGTGACCATCGAGGCATCCAAGCTCGATGAATTCCGTCGTCGCCTTTCCGCCGTGCTATCGGAGATTCCCGCCGAGGACTTTGAAGACATCGACGAGGTTGCCGCCACGGTCGACCTTTCCGAATTGAATATCGAGACCATCGAGCAGATTTCCCGCCTTGAGCCGTTTGGCCAGGGTAATAAGGTGCCGCTGCTGGCTGCCGAGGGCGTGACGATGTGTGATCGCGCCGTGGTGGGTAAGACCGGCGAGCACATGCGCTTTGTGGCGACCGATGGCGCCGCGAGTGTGCCGGCTATTATGTTCCGCGTGCCGCAAATCGATAAGCTCATCAACTGCGATAGCGCTGTCGACTTGGTGTTCGAGGCCGTTGCCGAGCATTGGCAGGGTCGTGTGAAGTCCAAGCTCATGGTCAAGGATGTTCTGGTCCGCGATACCACGCTGCCCAGCGTCGACGATCCGGCATGCGAGCTTCGTCGTGGCGTGCAGCCGGCAGACTCCGATCTGCGCCTGGAGTCGCGCAAGCGCGAGACGCTCGCCCAGCTTTCCTATACCGAGCTCACGCGCTCGCTTATCCATAGCTTTATCGGATCGAACCAGCCGCACCGCGCGCAGGTTGAGGCGCTCGACGCCTTGGCCGATCACCAGAGCGTTTTGGCGGTTATGGGAACGGGCCGCGGCAAGTCGCTCATCTTCCATGTGCATGCCGCGCGTGAGGCGGTGCTTCGCGGACGTGCGAGCATCTTTGTCTATCCGCTGCGTGCGCTTGTTGCCGACCAGGCCTATCACCTCTCGTCGACGATGGCCGCGCTCGGCATTGGCGTTGGCGTGCTGACCGGCGAAACCGTGGAGGCCGCACGCGATGACGTGTTCGCCGGCCTAGCTTCGGGCCGCACCGGTATCGTGCTCACGACGCCCGAGTTCCTGTCTATCCACCGTGACCGCTTCGCGCGTTCGGGCCGCATCGGCTTTGTCGTTATCGATGAGGCGCACCACGCCGGCCTTGCCAAGGGCGGCGACCGCAGCGCCTATCTTGACATGCCCGATATCCTCAAAGCCCTGGGCGACCCGGTCGTTATGGCTGCGACGGCCACCGCGACGGCTCCGGTCGTGGCCGAGCTTGCCCGCATGTTGCCGATCACTCGCACGGTGGTCGACGAGACGGTGCGCGAGAACTTGCAGCTCGAGGATGACCGAGATCTTGCGAGCCGCGAGAACCGCCTGGTGTCAATCGTGGCTACGGGGGAGAAGACCGTCATCTACGTCAACTCGCGTGATCAGTCCGTGGCGCTTGCCAAGACACTGCGCAAGCGGGTGCCCGATTGCGCGACCCGCATCGCGTTCTATAACGCGGGGCTTGCGCGCTCCGATCGTCGCCGTGTTGAGGAAGCGTTTCGTGACGGAAGCCTCAGCTGCATCGTTTCGACCTCTGCCTTTGGTGAGGGCGTCAACCTGCCCGATATTCGCCATGTCGTGCTCTACCACATGCCGTTTGGCAGCATTGAATTTAACCAGATGAGCGGACGCGCCGGTCGCGACGGCCAACCTGCCGTGATTCACTTGCTCTATTCGTCGCGTGACGCTCGCATTAACGAGCGCCTGCTCGACTGCTACGCGCCCGAGCGCGATGAACTCGTCACGCTCTATCGAGCGCTGCAGACTATGTGGCGCTCCAACCGCGGCAAGACCGGAGACGACTCGTTTAGCGCGAGCGATATCGACATCGCGCAGATGTGCCTTGCCATCGATGCCCGCACGCCGGTCGACGAGCGCTCGGTGGAAAGCGGCCTGGGAATCTTCGAAGAGCTTGGTTTCTGTCGCGTTTCGGGGTTTGACGACACCCGTCGCATCGCGATGGCCGAAAACCCCGGCCGTGTGCAATTGAGCAGGTCAATTCGCTATTTGGAGGGCTTGCGCTCGCGCATGGAGTTCTCGGCTTTCCGGAGCTGGGCACTCGATTCGTGCGCTTCTGATATGCTAGCCAAAGTTAACCGCCCGATCGTACCGCGGGCCTAGGGGAAGGGGACCTCGATGGATGCCGCAGCCCGTACCGCCCATGATTCCACCCTCCAGCCGTTTTCGGAGATGGAGCACTATAAGCATGCCGATGAGCTGCCGCCCGAGATTATGGCGGACAGCTACGACAAGCTGGAGCGCCTGTGCCTCAAATATATGAATGAGGAGGACTTCTCTAAGGTGGAGCAGGCCTATTGCTTTGCCGCCGAGAAGCACTGCAACCAAAAGCGCCGCTCGGGCGAGATGTACATTAACCATCCCGTCGAGGTGGCCATCATTTTGGCCGATCTCAAGATGGACTGCGATGTGGTGTGCGCCGCGCTGCTGCACGATACCGTCGAGGATACCGAGACCTCGCTTGCCGATGTGTCCGGCCTGTTTGGCGATACGGTAGCCGAGCTCGTCGATGGCGTGACCAAGCTCACCAACATCGAAGTCGACAGCATGGACGAGAAGCAGGCCCTCACGCTGCGCAAGATGTTCCTCGCCATGTCCAAGGACATCCGCGTCATTATCGTTAAGCTTGCCGACCGCCTGCATAACATGCGTACGCTGGCGGCCCTTCGCGAGGACCGTCGCCTGTTTAAGGCTCGCGAGACCATGGACGTGTATGCGCCCCTGGCCGACCGTCTGGGCATGAGCTCTATTAAGTGGGAGCTCGAGGACCTGTCCTTCTTCTACCTGGAGCCCGATGCCTACCAGCGCATTGCGCGCATGGTGGCTGAGTCGCGCGAGGTTCGCGAGCGCTATCTGGCTGAGACTATCAAGACGCTCACCGACGAGCTCAACCGCATTGGCCTGGAGGGCTTCCAGATCAATGGCCGTTCCAAGCACTATTGGTCCATCTACCAAAAGATGAAGCGCAAGGGCAAGGAATTCTCCGAGATCTACGACCTGGTGGCACTGCGTGTCATCACGCATTCGGTGCGCGATTGCTACTCCACGCTCGGCGCGGTGCATACGCTGTGGCACCCCATGCCCGGTCGCTTCAAAGACTATATCGCCATGCCCAAGGTCAACAACTACCAGTCGCTCCATACGACGGTTATCGGCCCCACGGCCCGCCCGCTCGAGATTCAGATTCGAACCTACGAGATGCATGAGCAGGCCGAGTACGGCATTGCCGCCCACTGGCTCTATAAGAAGTCGGGCGGATCGTCTGCGTCTAAGACCAATGATGCCCAGCGTCTGGACGACCAGATTAACTGGCTCAAACATTCGCTCGATTGGGCAGCGTCTGACGAGATTACGGACGCCAAGGAATACCTGCACTCGCTGAAGGTCGATCTGTTCGACCAGGAGATCTTTGTCTTTACACCCAAGGGCGAGGTCATGGCGCTTCGTGCCGGCTCTACACCGCTCGACTTTGCCTACGCCGTTCACACCGAGGTGGGAAACCATTGCGTCGGCGCCAAAATCAACGGTGCGGTGGCTCCGCTCACGCACGAGATTAAGACGGGTGACCGTGTCGAGATCCTGACCAACAAGAGTTCCAAGCCGTCGCGTGATTGGCTCAAGATCGTTAAGACACCTTCCGCCAAGTCAAAGATCCGCCGTTACTTCGCCGCCGCGACCAAAGACGATGACGCTGCTGCCGGCCGCGATATACTGGCCAAGGACCTGCGCAAGCGCGGGTATGGCATCTCTACGCCGCGATCCACGCGTGCGCTCAACGCCGTGGCGGAGCAGTTTAACTACAAGCAGCTCGAGGACCTGTTTGCCGCCGTCGGCGCCGGCAAGGTTGCCCCGCGCGCTGTGGGTAACAAGGTCGAGCAAATCTTGGACCCCAAGCCCGAGGAGCAGCTCACCAAGACCGAAGCCATTGCCGAGATCGTCAAGCAGCCTGCCCGCGGCTCCAACCGCAAGCCGCAAAAGCGCGGCAAGAGCGCCAGCAACGGCATTATCGTCAAGGGCGAGAGCAACAGCGGTCTGCTGGTCCGTCTGGCGCATTGCTGCAATCCGGTGACGGGCGATGACATCGTCGGCTTCATCACGCGCGGCCGTGGCGTTTCGGTGCATCGCGCCAACTGCCCCAACGTCAAGGGTCTTATGGAACATCCCGAGCGCATGATCGATGTGGAGTGGGACGGCGCTGCCGACACCCTCTTCCAGGTCGAGATCGTGGTCGAGTGCCTGGACCGCATGGGCCTGCTCAAGGATGTCACCATTGCCATTGGCGATGCGGGCGGCAATATCCTTTCTGCCGCCACGTCGACCAACCGCGAGGGTATTGCAACCCTGCGCTTTATGGTCGAGATCTCGGACGCGAGCGGTCTGGATCCGCTGCTGGCTTCCATCAGCAGTGTCGATTCGGTCTACGACGCTCGCCGTCTTATGCCCGGCGAAGGCGGAGCTCAGCTCAAGCGCCGTGTGTAGGTGCGAGAGCCTCTCAGCATCATAGATATCGGTTACGTTCGAGGCATCGTTTGGTGCCTCGAACGTATTTTAGAAGGAGGGTATGCGCATGGGCGATATGACTTTGGACCTGACACCCCGAGGTGCAGCTTCGATTGAGGCACTCGTCAACGGCCCGATTCAGACCAACAGTTACGCCGTGATTTCGAATGACGAGTGCTTAATCGTCGATCCGGCGTGGGAGGGCGAGCGTCTTGTGGAGCATATCCGCACCGCGCATCCCGAAGTTCGCGTACTCGGCTCTGTCTGCACGCACGGTCATGCCGACCATGTTGGCGGGGTCGCCGGGGTTCGAGCTGTCGTTGGCGACAGCGCACTATATGAGTTGTGCGCTAAGGACGTGACGGTGCCTCGCGCAAATATCGAGGAGCAGCGCGCCATGTGGGGTATTGAGACGCCCGATCCGGGCGAGCCGACGCGGCTGCTTGCCGAGGGCGATACGATTGAATTGGGCGATATCTGCCTGCAGGTGATCGAGACGCCGGGGCATACGCCGGGCGGCATCGTCCTGTTCGCCGCGACCGAGCAGGGGAACATCGCCTTTGTGGGCGACACGCTTTTCCCGGGCAGCCACGGTCGTACCGATCTTTCCGGCGGTGACGAGGCGGCGATTATGCGCTCGCTCTCCAAACTTGCCAAGACGCTTCCGCCCGATACCGTTTGCTTGACGGGCCATGGCGATTCGACCACGATGGCGCGCGAACTTATGCAGAATCCGTTTATGCAGATGTAGGCTCGAAGCCGTCTTTCGAATCACGAAGACCGCTCAATCGTCAAGCTATTTTCCCCAGTGGGTCGATTCTGTGGGGCAAACGGTCAAAATTTGTCCAATCGGATGGTATTCGTGAACAAACGAACGTTTATGCTCGGGTATGTCGTGGTAAAATCTCAGGCGTTATCGGAGCAACCTTACAGGAGGTTTCTTTTATGCTCGTCAACGCAGCAGACATGCTCAAGAAGGCCGAGGCCGGCAAGTACGCTCTCGGTGCCTTCAACACCAACAACCTCGAGTGGACCCTGGCTATTCTCCAGGCCGCCGAGGAGGCCAAGTCTCCGCTGATCCTTCAGTGCACCGCTGGTGCCGCTAAGTGGATGGGCGGTTTCAAGGTCTGCGCCGACATGGTCAAGGCTGCCGTCGAGGCCACGGGCGTTACCGTCCCCGTCGCCCTTCACCTCGATCACGGTTCTTACGAGGACTGCTTCAAGTGCATCGAGGCCGGCTTCACGTCCATCATGTATGACGGCTCTCACGAGGAGACCTTCCAGCTTAACCTCGACCGCACCAAGGAACTCGTTGAGCTTGCCCACTCCAAGGGCATGTCCATCGAGGCCGAGGTCGGCGGCATCGGCGGCACCGAGGACGGCGTGACCTCCAACGGCGAGCTCGCTGACCCCGCTGAGTGCAAGCAGATTGCTGACCTGGGCGTCGACTTCCTCGCCTGCGGTATCGGCAACATCCACGGCGTGTATCCCGCCGACTGGGCTGGCCTTTCCTTCGAGCGTCTGGGCGAGATCAAGGCTCAGACCGGCGACCTGCCCCTCGTTCTGCACGGTGGTACCGGCATCCCCGAGGATCAGATCAAGAAGGCCATCTCCCTGGGTATCTCCAAGATCAACGTCAACACCGATCTGCAGCTCGTCTTCGCCAAGGGCGTTCGCGAGTATATCGAGGCTGGCAAGGATCAGCAGGGCAAGGGCTTTGACCCCCGCAAGCTCCTCAAGCCTGGTCGCGACAACATCGTTGCCCGCACCAAGGAGCTCATGGAGGAGTTTGGCTCCGTCAACAAGGCGTAAGCGTCGCTAAACTTCCCGCCGGAAGCCCCGTCCCCCTACACTGTTTCCTTTGCGCTCACCTGGCTTCGCCAGAAGTCGCGCCAAGGAAACAGTTCCGGGGGATGGGGCTTCCTTTGTTTAACGCCGCAGGGTTACTGGGCTGAATTTATTTATTGACTACCGTTCGGCGGCGTTGATGGCTCCCTTGTTGGGGCTTTCTTTTTATCTCGCTACAATGGGCTTCAAGCGTTCTAGTGACTTGGAGTTTTGGTATGGCTGTTATTGATGTGCTGCCTTCGGATGGGAAGGTTATTGGCGAGGGTCCTGTTGGTTGCTCTGTTGATGTTTGCTGTGATGACTTTCGTCATCTCGATATTGGACTGCCGCCTGAGATTCTTCGTCTCAAGGATGCCGGGTATTTGACGCAGGCTGTTGCTGCTTGCGATCGCCTTCTGGAGCAGAACCCTGAGCCTTCGCTGGCTGCTTGTGTTCGTGCCGAGCGGTATCGCATGCTCGAGACGCCGCTTCATTTTTCGGTGTCGCGCGATCAGGCTATTGCGATGATTCGCGAGGAGTGGCCAGAGTTTACCGAAGAGCAGCTTGACGACCTGATCAATCGTAAGCGTATTGACTGGCGCTTTATCGATGGCGAGCTGTTCGTTCTCGACAACTTCCTCGATTCGCTTCGCGTATATCCCAAAGAGGTCCCCGGCATGCGTCCCGATCCTACGGACGGAATTGCACTGCGCAACGAGATGCTCAAGGAGATGGAGTCACAAAACGGATTGACTCGCGTTATTACGCTTAAGGCGTCCTTGTCTGTCCCCGGCGCTCTAGAGGGGGAGACCGTTCGCGCTTGGCTTCCCGTAGCCGCCACCTGCCGCCAACAGTCTCAGGTCGAGATTCTCGACATGACGCCGGAGGGTGCTGTTGCTCCCGCGAACGCTTCGGCGCGTACCGCCTCGTGGTCTTCTTCGAGTGAGCGCTCATTCTCGGTGACTTATCGTTATCACATCGATGCTGCTTATTGTGATGTCTACGGTGGCACACTTCCGGTTCATCCGCGTATGGACGCGCCTCTGCCCGAGGATATTTCCGAGGACCGTCCGCACATTGCATTTACGCCGTATCTGCAGCAGCTGACGGCCAGCGTTGTTGGCGGACTCGAGGATCCGCTCGATCGCGCCCGTGCTATCTATGATTACCTGACGCAGTATATCGACTATCGCTATCAGCCGCCGTACTTGCTTTTGGGATCTATTGCCGATGACTGCGCGCATTCGCTCCGCGGCGATTGCGGCGTTATGGCGCTCACGTTTATCACCATGTGCCGTATCGCGGGCGTGCCTGCCCGTTGGCAGAGCGGCCTCTACGTTGCGCCCGATTCGGTGGGGTCGCACGACTGGGCAGAGTTCTATACGCCGCAGACCGGTTGGCTCAACGCCGACGTGTCATTTGGATCTTCTGCTCGCAGGATGGGGGAGGAGTGGCGCCGCCGTCACTACTTTGGCAATCTCGACCCATGGCGTATGGTGGCCAACAATCGATTCCAGGCAGAGTTTGAGCCCTCTTTCGACGGCATGCGCGAGGACCCTTACGATAACCAGATGGGTGAGGCTTCGGTCGACGGTCGCGGATGCCGTCAGCGCGAGATGCTACGCACGGTCGAACTCGTCGAAATGCTCGAAGTTCCATTTTCGGACTAATCGGTAGAAAGCTGTGATAAACTAACTCACGCATTACGTGCCCGAGTGGCGGAATTGGCAGACGCAGTGGACTCAAAATCCACCGTTGGCAACAACGTGCGAGTTCGAGTCTCGCCTCGGGCACCATACATGCAAGTGAGCGTTCGAGGGGGGGTTGCGGCCCCCTTTTTCGTGCCGAACTCGCGTGAGCGCGCGAAGCGTTAAGCAAACAGGCCTGTGGCCTGTTTGTAGCGGAGCGTGGCGAGGGCGCCGCGCGCCCGAAGCCCGGGGCTTCGCGAAGCGAAGGCCCTTCGAGTCTCGCCTCGGGCACCATACATGCAAGTGAGCGTACAAGGGGGTTGCGGCCCCCTTTTTCGTGTACGTAATGTGATAACGCGCTGTACGTGTTATTATTCGCAAGGCGTTGTTCCCGCAATGCCCTAAAGAGGAACCCGAGGGTTCCCACCTTTTGGCGCCAATGAGCAGCTGACTGGTCATACAACTTAGATTCCCTTCCTCAAATCGAGGAACTCTATGTGTACGACCTGGTTGCTGAGAAGCGCCAGGTTATTTTTTTATGAATGGAGGTAGGGAAAATAGCTAAGTCTGATGACACCCGCATCAACGACGAGATTACTGCATCTTCGTGCCGTTTGATTGGCGTCGATGGCTCTCAGCTCGGCCTGTTCGCCATCCGCGATGCCCAGCGTGTCGCCGACGATCAGGGTCTCGACCTGGTCGAGATCGCTCCCAACGCGGAGCCGCCGGTCTGCAAGGTCATGGACTACGGTAAGTTCAAGTACCAGCAGGCCATGAAGGCCAAGGCTGCTCGTAAGAACCAGTCCAAGGTCGAGGTCAAGGAAATGAAGTTCCGACCCAAGATCGACGTTGGCGACTACGAGACCAAGAAGGGCCACGTTCTGCGTTTCCTCAAGAAGGGCGCACGCGTTAAGATCACCATCATGTTCCGCGGCCGTGAGATGGCTCACCCGGAGCAGGGCCTTAACGTTCTCGAGCGTCTCGCCGAGGATCTCAAGCCTTACGCTACGGTCGAGTCCAAGCCTAAGATGGAAGGCCGTAACATGCTTATGCTGCTCGCCCCGATTAAGGGCGCCTTCGATGAGGATAAAGCGGCAAGCGATACTAAGTAACTAGTGTTCTGTAACCGATTAAGGAGTATTTCATGCCTAAGATGAAGTCCCACAGCGGCACCAAGAAGCGTTTCCGCAAGACTGGTACCGGCAAGCTTATGCGCGCCAAGGCTTTCAAGAGCCACATCCTGAGCAAGAAGTCCACCAAGCGTAAGCGTGGCTTCCGTCAGGAGACCGAGATTGCCGCTGCCGACCGCAAGGTCATCAAGTCGCGTCTCGCCTAAGTTCGCGTTCCCGTTTTTCGTTTTACCGTCTAGGAGTTGATAGAACATGGCACGTATTAAGCGCGCTGTTGCCGCCAAGAAGAAGCGCCGTACCGTTATGCACCGTGCGAAGGGTTACTACGGTGCCGCTTCGCGTACTTACAAGCATGCTAAAGAGCAGGTCCAGCACTCCCTGCAGTATCAGTATCGTGATCGCCGCAACAAGAAGCGCGAGATCCGTTCTCTTTGGATCACTCGTATCAACGCTGCTGCTCGCCTGAACGACATCTCTTACTCTCAGTTCATGCACGGCCTGAAGGTTGCCGGCATCGAGCTCGACCGCAAGGTCCTGGCTCAGATGGCTTACGAGGACATCGAGTCCTTCAACGAGCTGGCTACCATCGCCAAGAAGGCTCTCGAGGCCTAATAGATTCTCTTGAATCGCTAGGGGAGTGTCGCGTTGTGCGCGGCGCTCCCTCTTTTTATCTGAAGCGCGGTTTACATTGCTAAAAGCGCGGGTAGATAAACACTTACAGGTGACCGATCTCTATATATTCCTGAACCAAAGGGTCATCATCTGATACGTGCGGAAGATCCGCACCAGTCTTTCTATTACCTATAGAAAGCAATATGTTGTGTAGGACTTGTGAAGAGCGGAATTGACGTCCCACAGAGCTTCGCGGTCTGGCAATATATCTCCTTGCCGCGCGGCCCGGTCGGACCGGATGAGCCGCGGGGCGTGCACCTTGAGAACCGGATACTGCGAGGATGGACACATTGAGTGTCGCATCCGGGCAGACATCGAACCATTTGAAATGGTCTAACTTGGATTTGTTTTTCGCAAGGCCGCCGAGAGGCGGCCCCGAGAAATTCCTTTTCCTATACTAAAACCATATGAATCGAACGGAACCGATCAGCGATGAACTGAGAGGACCGGACGGGCTCGAAGCCCATATATTTTGGACGGAGAGTTCGATCCTGGCTCAGGATGAACGCTGGCGGCGCGCCTAACACATGCAAGTCGAACGGCACCCCTCTCCGGAGGGAAGCGAGTGGCGAACGGCTGAGTAACACGTGGAGAACCTGCCCCCTCCCCCGGGATAGCCGCCCGAAAGGACGGGTAATACCGGATACCCCGGGGTGCCGCATGGCACCCCGGCTAAAGCCCCGACGGGAGGGGATGGCTCCGCGGCCCATCAGGTAGACGGCGGGGTGACGGCCCACCGTGCCGACAACGGGTAGCCGGGTTGAGAGACCGACCGGCCAGATTGGGACTGAGACACGGCCCAGACTCCTACGGGAGGCAGCAGTGGGGAATCTTGCGCAATGGGGGGAACCCTGACGCAGCGACGCCGCGTGCGGGACGGAGGCCTTCGGGTCGTAAACCGCTTTCAGCAGGGAAGAGTCAAGACTGTACCTGCAGAAGAAGCCCCGGCTAACTACGTGCCAGCAGCCGCGGTAATACGTAGGGGGCGAGCGTTATCCGGATTCATTGGGCGTAAAGCGCGCGTAGGCGGCCCGGCAGGCCGGGGGTCGAAGCGGGGGGCTCAACCCCCCGAAGCCCCCGGAACCTCCGCGGCTTGGGTCCGGTAGGGGAGGGTGGAACACCCGGTGTAGCGGTGGAATGCGCAGATATCGGGTGGAACACCGGTGGCGAAGGCGGCCCTCTGGGCCGAGACCGACGCTGAGGCGCGAAAGCTGGGGGAGCGAACAGGATTAGATACCCTGGTAGTCCCAGCCGTAAACGATGGACGCTAGGTGTGGGGGGACGATCCCCCCGTGCCGCAGCCAACGCATTAAGCGTCCCGCCTGGGGAGTACGGCCGCAAGGCTAAAACTCAAAGGAATTGACGGGGGCCCGCACAAGCAGCGGAGCATGTGGCTTAATTCGAAGCAACGCGAAGAACCTTACCAGGGCTTGACATATGGGTGAAGCGGGGGAGACCCCGTGGCCGAGAGGAGCCCATACAGGTGGTGCATGGCTGTCGTCAGCTCGTGTCGTGAGATGTTGGGTTAAGTCCCGCAACGAGCGCAACCCCCGCCGCGTGTTGCCATCGGGTGATGCCGGGAACCCACGCGGGACCGCCGCCGTCAAGGCGGAGGAGGGCGGGGACGACGTCAAGTCATCATGCCCCTTATGCCCTGGGCTGCACACGTGCTACAATGGCCGGTACAGAGGGATGCCACCCCGCGAGGGGGAGCGGATCCCGGAAAGCCGGCCCCAGTTCGGATTGGGGGCTGCAACCCGCCCCCATGAAGTCGGAGTTGCTAGTAATCGCGGATCAGCATGCCGCGGTGAATGCGTTCCCGGGCCTTGTACACACCGCCCGTCACACCACCCGAGTCGTCTGCACCCGAAGTCGCCGGCCCAACCTTTCGAGGGGGGAGGCGCCGAAGGTGTGGAGGGTGAGGGGGGTGAAGTCGTAACAAGGTAGCCGTACCGGAAGGTGCGGCTGGATCACCTCCTTTCTAGGGAGATTAATTCTTAGAGAGACAAACTTTAACTCGAATAGAGGGCAGGAGCCCGTCCGGTAGATGTCCCGCCACGGATGATTCCCCGCAGCACCCGGTCCCCGGGGTCGCACCCGCGTACCTTGAGAGCCGCATAGCGATAGGAGAGAGATGGAAGATCAATTTCTTCCAGACTCGATTCTTTTCTGCGATTAAACGTAAGAATGATAGCAATCATTCATCCGATCCAAACAAGAAGAATTCACTTATATATGAGTGAGGAGCATCTGATCGCGAGCACAGTACATACACTGTGCCGCGGTATGAGATACCCGAATTGCGACATACGAGCGCTATTCATGATATCGATTAATTAGAT
>NZ_JBDMGT010000012.1:0-63436 GCF_039752775.1 Collinsella aerofaciens
AAAGGTCCGGGGCCTCGCTACGGGGCGGCCAAGTTGACGTAGCTGAGATGCGGCATGCGGTCTGCTCACTCCTCGAAGTTCTTAGCGGAGATAATTCGAGCTGCAGCTGCGATTTACTTGCGATGGCGGTTGAGCCGCAACCCAGTTTTTATTAGATCTCGAACCCTATGCTCGATGTTCGCTTCGTTCATTGAGTTACCCTTTGCATGAGGCCGGGACATATCGTCCCGCCCGCAGTTTCGCAGGCCGCAGGCCGAGAATGTTTGAGGACGGGATGATATGTCCCGGCCTCCCGGGAGAGTTACCTATGAACTACGCGAACATTAAGTATTTCGACATTGCTGATGGGGAAGGTGTTCGTACTTCTCTGTTTGTGAGCGGGTGCCGTCGTGGGTGCAAGAACTGCTTTAACTCTGTTGCGTGGGATTTTGCTGCGGGCGAGCCCTTTGATCGCACCGTCGAGGACAAGATCATCGAGAGTCTCGACCATCCCTTTATCGATGGCCTGACGATTCTGGGCGGGGAGCCCATGGAACCCGAGAACCAGGCGGGACTCGTTGATTTTATTGAGCGTGTTCGTGCCACTTATCCTGTGGGGTCGGGGAAGACCATTTGGTGCTTTACCGGTGACGTGCTCGAGGAACTTATGCCGGGCGGTCGTCACTATACCGAGGCGACGGAGCGCATTCTCGCCTGCCTCGATTTGTTGGTGGACGGTCCGTTCGTTCAGGATCTGTACGATATCTCGTTGCGCTTTAGGGGCTCGAGCAATCAGCGCGTGATTGATATGAACGCCACGCGTGCCCGTGCCGAGCGTGAGAACATTGCGCTTTGCGACGCCGTGGAGCTTTGGCGGGACGATCCGGTCTATTCGACCCATACTATGTAGGTGGCAGAGGTTGCGTGCCGGCGTGGTACCATAGCGCGAACGCTAAATCGAAAAAAGTGAGGCCCAGATGGTCGATCAGGAAAAAGTCGAGACTGCCATTAAGCTGCTGCTTGAAGGTATAGGCGAGGACCCAACTCGTGAGGGCTTGCTGGAGACTCCGGCACGCGTCGCCCGTATGTATGGCGAGATTGCCGGCGGTATGGACCAGAGTGCCGAGGAGCACCTGTCCAAAACCTTCGCCGTCGCTTCGAACGATTTGGTTATCGAGCGCGACATCACGTTCTACTCGCTGTGCGAGCACCATCTGCTGCCGTTTTATGGCAAGGCCGCCATTGGCTATATCCCTAACGGTCGGGTGGCTGGGCTTTCCAAGCTCGCCCGCACGGTTGAGGTTTATGCCCGCCGTCTGCAGCTGCAGGAGCAGCTGTGTGCGCAGGTTGCCGACGCTCTCATGGATTATCTCGCTCCCCAGGGAGCGATTGTGCTCATGGAAGCCGAGCATATGTGCATGACCATGCGCGGCGTGCAAAAGCCTGGCACCAAGACCGTGACGCTCGCTCGCCGCGGCGTCTTTGAGACCGATTCCGCGCTCGAGGAGCGTTTCTTTAGGATGCTGGGCCGCTAACATGAGGGTCGTCAACGACTTTGCATCGAGGACCGATGAGGGGACGTCGCGTCGCGGCTTTATGGCTTCGGGCTTGGCTCCCTTTGGTGCCATGCCTCGCATTGATTACATTTGTGCCAACGGGCTGTTCCGGCGGCATCTGGGCAACATTGCGCAGTTGGAATCGGGGCGCATCTTCTGCCGCCACGGTATTGACCATCTGCTCGATGTCGCTCGCATTATGTGGATCAAAAATCTCGAGGAGCGGCTCGAATTTGACCGCGAGGTCATCTACGCCACGGCACTTCTTCACGATATCGGCAAAGATGAACAGTATGAATCGGGTATATCCCATGATGTTGCAAGCGAACGCGTCGCTGATGCGATTCTCGGCGGCATGCCCGATGATGTGGCGTTTGAGCCGGCCGATGCCGCAGCCATTAAGACGGCCATTCTGGGCCATCGAAAGCTGCGCGTGAACAGCCAACCGCTTGAGCGTCTGCTCTATGCAGCCGACAAAGCGTCGCGCGCCTGCTTTGCATGCCCCGCGCGCAATGCTTGCAACTGGAGCGATGATAAAAAGAACCTGTCGATTCGCGTGTAGTTAGTTTGCGCGGTCGGGGTTCTAAACGAAGGAGACGATCGCGATGAGCAATAAGAAACTGCCCGAGAATGCAACCAAGACTGAAGGCGCCGAGCTCGCCCGCCGTGGAAGGGGCGAAATATCCACCGCAACGGCGGTACCCCACGTGAGCTATGACGATCTGCGCCATGCTGACCGCATTACTATCGACGGTCTCGAGGTCTTTGCCAACCACGGCGTGTATCCCGAAGAGAACGCGCTGGGCCAGAAGTTCATCGTGTCCTTGGTGCTCTATGCCGACCTGCGTGCAGCGGGGGAGCACGATAACCTGGACGCTTCGATTGACTACGGCTCGGTGTGCCACGATGTCGATGGCTATCTGCGCGAGCATACGTTTAAACTCATCGAGGCGGCAGCCGAGGGTGTGGCCCAGATGCTGCTGCGTCGTTACCCCTTGCTGCTTGGCGTGCGCGTTAAGCTCGATAAGCCTTGGGCTCCCGTCGGTCTTCCCCTGGCAAGCTGCGGCGTCGAGATCGAGCGCGTACGCTAACCGGTTCTAATACATCTCTATGGGTGGCTGCTTGAGCCGTTGCGACAGCGCTCTATTGTTGGGGCAGTACGCGTCGAGCAGGGCGTGAAACCGCTGATTGTGGCTTGGCTCGAGCAAGTGGACGAGCTCGTGGGCGACAACCATGTCGAGGCATTCGACAGGGTAGGCGGCGAGCTCGCGCGCGATGCGAATGGCGCCGGATTTGGGAGTGCATGAGCCCCAACGCGTTTTCATGCTGCGTACGGAAACGCGAGAAACGGCGACACCCATTGCGATTTCGTATGCGTGCACCATATCGCGCAGCGCCGATGTGACTTCGGACGTATAGAGCTGGTCGATGTGGGCTTGGAGCTCATCGGACGTTAGGCCGTCGAGGATTGCGTGCCGCTTGGTCTGTGGGCCTTCGTCCGATTTATCGGTACCCATAAAACTTGCGAAGGTGGCCTGTTTGGGTCGCGGTGCGGGCGATGCAAAGTTGTGATCGAGCGCATCTTGTACCGTGATGGGCTTGCCCCAAAGTGCAATGATGGACGAGGGGCTGAGCGGCTCTCGCGCTGTCGCCTGATGTTGCTCACGCTGGTCAAGTCGGCTGATAATCCAGGCGCTGTTGCGCTTCACAAACGCTTCGATACGCTCGCGGCTGGCGCCGAGCGGTGCGCTGGCGTGGGCCTCACCGCTCGATGTGATGCGTAGGTTGAAGTTCTTGACGCGCTTTTTGGTAACGACGACGGGGATGGATGTGCCATCCGGTCGGGATACGGTAATCGTAAACTGCTGCGTCAAAAGCGGTCCTTCAGGTTGGGGACGGGCCGGCATGTCGACCGTTCGGCATGCCGGCCCGCTCAAGGGACGTGAAATTAATAACGCTCAAAGAAGGCAAACGCGTTATCGCTGCAGAGCTTCTGCATCACGGTCTTGCCAAAGTGCTTGGAGAGCATGTTCTGGAATTCGGGCATCTTGCTGGCATCGGAGAGGAAAGCGGGCACGGTGGCTCCGTCCCAGTCGCCGCCGAGTGCGATGACGTCCTCGCCGCCCAGGTCGAGCCAGTGCTCGATATGTGCCGCCAGCTGGTCGAAGGTGACGTCTGCGGCTGTCTTATCGGTTGCGTCGTTGGAAAGGAACTCGCTGCAGTAGTTGAGGCCGACGATACCGCCCATGTCGCGAATGGTGCGGAACTGGTCGTCGGTGAGGTTGCGCTTGGCGCCGCAAACCGCACGGGAGTTGGAGTGGCTGGCGACGAAGGGACGCGTGGCGTGGGCGACAACCTCGTCAAAGCACTCGTCGTTGAGGTGGGAGACATCGAGTACCATGCCGGCGTGCTCCATCTGCGTAAGTGCCTCGATGCCGGCGGCGGTGAGGCCGGCGTGGGTATCGTGTCCGCTCGCGAGCGGTCCCTGCGCATTCCAGCTGAGCGATGACATGAGTACGCCCAAGCTCTTGAGCACCTCGATCAGCGCGGGGTCCTCGGCAAAGAACGTGGCGTTTTCGATGGTGTGGATGCAGGCGACCTTGCCGTCTTTGAGCGCGGGGCGAATGTCTGCCGCGCTGCGTACGTTGACCATGCGGTCGTGGTTGAGCATTGCCTGGCCGCTCATATGCGCCATGATCTGCGCCTGGAAGCGCGCGGCGTGGGCGGTGGGAATCTCGTCGGGGACAAACGTGGCGAAGCACTGTGCCCATGGCGTGTTGCCGATCTTTGCGAGCGAGATGGCGCAGGCGTTGCCCTCGATGAGGTCGAAATCTTGCGGATGCGTTTCGTCGCCGGGGAAATAACCGTCGGTGCCGGCGGTAAAGCGCAGGTCGAGATCGAGCGTGGCCCAGCCGATGCGGTCGGCGGTGTCGCAATGTAGGTCAAATACGGGATATGCCATGGTTCCTCCGGATGCAGCGTTTCTTTGCAAACTGTCCTTGAATTGTATGACTAGGGTATAGTTAGCGCCATATGTTCACGGCGGCCCGCGTTGTGCGCCGCCCTTATCACGGAGGTTACCATGTCCAACCAGGGCAAGAAGGTCAAGACCCATTATCGCGGCACGCTCGACGACGGCACGCAGTTCGATAGCTCCTACGATCGCGGCGAGCCGCTGGAGTTCACCTGTGGTGCCGGTCAGATGATCAAGGGCTTCGACGCCGCCGTTGTCGACATGCAGGTGGGCGAGAAGAAGACCGTGCACATTCCTGCTGCCGATGCCTACGGCGAGCACAATCCCGAGATGGTTATTACCTTCCCGGCCGAACAGGTTCCCAACATCGAGCAGATCGAGAAGGGCATGAAGCTCTTCCTGTCCACGCCGAGCGGCATGCCCGTCCCCGCCGTGGTCATCGACGTAACGCCCGAGGCCGTGACGCTCGACGCCAACCACGAGCTGGCCGGTAAGGACCTCAACTTTGATATCGAGCTCGTCGAGGTCGAGGGTTAGAGTATGCTCGAGCGCTTGGTTTCGACGACATGCTTGGGAAATCTCAACGATCCGTCCTATGAACTCCTGTTTCGCCGGAAGCTGGGCGGCGTCTTTGAAGTTGACGAGCTGCTGCTCGATTGGGACCAGGCTGATGTATACGCGTTTGTGGGCGTGACGGAGCTGGGGCGCACGGTCGATGTTCGGCTGGATACTGCCGACAGCGGTCGTCTTGTCGACGGCGACGTGCTCGCCGTCGACCGTTCGGGCGTGGTGCCCGTGGCGGTTGTCGTGCGCCTGCGCAGCGCCGAGGTTTATTTGGTCGAAGTTGACCGCATGGACCCGATTGCGCTCGCGCATGCGTGCTGGGAGATCGGCAATATGCATGCGCCGCTTTTTCGAGGCGATTCGGACGAGCATACCGTGCGCATGTATACGCCGGTGCAGCCTGTTTTGGGCCGCATGCTCCGGGGCGTCGAGGGCGTTCGGCTCTCGACGGTTACCCGTGAACTCGATTCGGACCGGCGCTTTGCGTCGAGTGCGGCGGATGCCGTTGTGAGTATGGCTCCAGACTTTACGATCGTAAAAAAGGCGCGCGGCTAAGCGCGCGTATGCGCAAGACGGGCTTTGAGGGGCGACCGATCAAGGTCCGTCTTGCTGTTGATATGAGGCTTTGGGGGAAGCATATGGGTCTTGAGGGAATCAAACTGATTGCATGCGATTTGGACGGCACGTTGCTGCATCCGGGGGAGCGCGAGCCGCGTTCCGAGGCCTTTGAGCTTATCGATGAGCTGCATCGTCGTGGTATCGTGTTTATGCCGGCGAGTGGCCGTCAATATGCGAGCTTGCGCTACCTGTTTGCCCCGGTGGCCGATGAGCTCGCCTATGTATGCGAAAACGGAACCCTGGTGATGAGCGAGGGGCGTGCCGTCGTCAAGCGTTCCATGGAGCGTAGCCTTGCTATGGTTATCGCGAATACCGTGGTTGCGTATCCCCATACCGACATGACCCTTTCGTGTGAGGGGCACATCTACACCATGAGCGGCAACGATGCGTTCGTCGACCATTTGCGCTATGTGGTCCACTGCGATGTGGCGGTGGTCGACCGTCCCGAGGACATCGACGAGGATGTCATTAAGATTGGCTTCCAGACGCCCGAGGTGGATTATCCGGCGGCCCGGGAGTATTTCGAGCGCCTCTTTGGCGACCGTGTCGATGTGATGACGTCAGGAACCGCATGGACGGACCTTATCGGTTTCGGTTCGGGCAAGGGCTCCGCGCTTGTCGATTACGGTCGTGTCCTGGGTATTTCGCCCGATGAGATGATGGCGTTTGGCGACAATGAGAACGATCGCGACATGCTCAACGTCGTGGGCCATCCCTATCTGATGGAGAGCTGCAATCCCTCTATGCGTGGCATTAACGACCGCGTCCGCTACGTGCGCACGGTCGAAGAAGAGCTGCGTCGTCTACTTGCTGAGTAGACATTTGGGACATGTCTAGGAATCTACTTTTTGCTGCAAAGTGCGGAAAGGTGGATTTTAAGGCATGTTCCAAACATCTACCGGCAGTCGGGGCAGAGACCCTCGAAGATGGTGTAGTGCGACGTGACGTGCCAGCCGATTTGCTCGGACGCCTTGGCGTCGAGCTGGGCATCGAAGGGGAGCGGTACGTCGATGACGCGGCTGCACGAGGTGCAGATGATATGCGCATGCGGCTCGATCGTGCGATCGAAGCGGCTGCCGCCCGGCGTCTTGATGGAGAGGATTTCGCCGGCGTCGGCCAAGAGATTGAGATTGCGGTAGACCGTACCACGGCTGATTTTGTCATCCTGCGCGCGCACGACGTTGTAGATTTCGTCGGCGGTGGGATGGTTATAGCTTTGGCGCACGGCGTCAAGAACCAGCTTTCGCTGCCTGGTATTCCTTCTTTGCACCGCCATGCGCCTCGCCTCTTTTCTATTAACGGTCGTAGGTAAATGATACCGTATTTAGCACACAATACTAATAATGAGGAGTGAAACCGTCTTCATTGGCAAGTGGGGCTCGGGCCTGGGCATCTACGAGGCGAAAACGCGTTCCCATGCGCTCGTAGGAGGCATGAAGTGCCTCGAGATGAGATAGGATATTTGCCGGAGCTCCCTGTATCTCCATCTCGACTGAGCCGTCTTCCATGTTACGCACCCAGCCGGTGAGTGCGCGTGCCTGCGCGAGGTTGGTGTTGGTAAAGCGAAAACCAACGCCTTGGACTTGCCCCGCCCAGCGCAGGAAATAGCGCAGGGGAGTGTCTTGAGTGGCCTCGTCGCTTGCGAGCACGGTAAGCCTGCGGCGCAGCTCGAGCTCGACGTTTGATGGTTTTTGAGGCTCTCGACTGCCGCCGGTGACGCTGGAGAAGAACGTATCGAAGAGGCCCATCGCTATGCCTGCTTGCCTGCGTCGGCCGGGAAGGTTATGCCGGCCTGCTGACGCACGGCATCCATGATGCGTAGTGAGACGAGCGTGACATCGCGGTAGTGGCCAAGCTCGTGGCGTCCCGCCGGGGTCTCCCAAATCTCTTCCTTGACGTTATCGATGCCGCCGATGGCGGTGATGAAGTCCGTGAGCTCGTATTCCATAGTGTTGCTCGATTTGGGCAGGTCGAGCACGCGGCCGTTATCGCCCTGTTCGCGCGGCGCCTCGGTCGCCGAGCCGCGTACGACGTCGCCGCGATAGTCGATGCGGACGTTGCGGGGCGTGGACAGATGGTCGATCTGGATAGTGCCACGCTCGCCTTCGATCTGCGAGGGCAGTAGGTCATTCGTAATTTTGGAGTGCGCGAGCTCGACGGAGATTCGGCCACCGCCGTAGCTGGCGAGGATGGAACCGCAGCCGTCGATGGGGCCGTGCGTGAGCTGTCGCGTGGTGGGGTCGAGCAGAGTAGCCATGCTCGTAAGGCCGGAGGGCATGCCGAAAATCTCGACCATGGGCTCGACGGTGTAGACGCCAATATCCATGAGGGAACCCGATGCCATATTGCAGTCGAAGATATTGGTGGCGCGTCCCGCGAGAATCTCGTTGTAGCGCGAGGAATACTTGCCAAAGCGCAATGAGGCGCGGCGGATGGGGGCGATTTCACCCAAGGCGTCCTCGATGGCGTGGAAGGCGGGATCGTGGAGGGGACGCATGGCCTCGAGGGCCACGACACCTGCTGCCTCGGCAGCGCGGAAGACCTCAAGCGCTTGCGCCTCGGTGGCGCAGAAGGGCTTTTCGACGATAACGTGCTTACCGCCGGCGATGCAGGCGAGCGCCTGTTCGTGATGGAGTGCATTGGGGCTGCCGATGTAGACGGCGTCGACGTCGTTGGCGGAAGCGAGCTCGTCGAGTGCGGTGAAGTTACGCTCGCCGCCGTGCTTAGCGGTGAAGGCGGCGCCGCGATCAGCATCGCGCGAGAGCGTGCCCACAAACGCAGCTTGGTCGTTGGCGTTGACGACCTGGATAAAGTCGTCGGTAATCATGGATGTGCCGATGGTCGCTATACGCAGCATGTATCCCCCTCGTGCCGTTCGGTTTACAGGATGAGTGTAGCGCGAAGGGGCAGGAAATAGCGTGCGAAAACGCCGTTACAGGTCGCTCTCGTTAAAGCCAGTGTCGATATCGAGGTTGCTGCCGTCGGCCGCCCTGGTGGCAAGCTCGTCGCAGCGCTCGTTGAGCTCATGGCCGGCGTGACCCTTAACCCAGATGAACTCAACCTTGTGCTTGCTCTTTGCGGTGAGCAGGCGCTCCCACAGATCGCGGTTCTTGACAGGCTGCTTGTTGGCGGTCTTCCAGCCGCGTTTTTTCCAGCCGTCGATCCAGTGCTTGTTGAAGGCGTTAACGACGTACTGCGAATCGGAATGGACTTCGACGTCGCAGGGGCGGTTGAGCGCCTCGAGTGCCACGATAACGGCCATGAGCTCCATGCGGTTGTTGGTGGTCTTGGCGTAGCCGCGCGAAAGCTCAGAGGTGAAGGTCTTGCCGGCGGGGTTGGTGTATTTGAGCACGGCGCCGTAGCCGCCGCGTCCCGGATTTGATCGGGCCGAGCCGTCGGTATAGATGATGACCTTCACATGGTTCCTTTCGTTGGGTACGTTTCGTGTGAGTGACCATTGTAGCGCCATGCCCGCCGGGGGCTAGCAATCTACGATTTCTACCCCGTCTTCCGACAGTTGGTTGGCATGGATGATGCGGTTGAGTTCGTCGAGGTATTGCTGCAAGAGGGGAGAGGGCTTGCGATCGTCGTGCATGATGTAGCCCACATGCATCGTCGGGGCGTCTGCTAACGGGATCGATGCCATACCCCATTGCATTTCATTGGAGAGGACACCGGTCGACAGGGTGTAACCGTTCGACGTGATAAGTAAGTTAGTAAGTGTTCCGCGGTCCGAGATTCGTATGTTGCGGTCGCAAGGGATATAGCTAAAAGGTTCCTCGGCGTAATAGAAGGAGTTTGAGGTTCCCTGCTCAAAGCTGTAGCGCGTATAGGGTGTGAGGTCGGCAAGGGACAGCTGCGGGCGGCGGGCAAGCGGGTGGCGCTCGCTAACGAAGACGTGGACCGTTGCGTCGAAGAGGGGATGGAAGCTTGCGCGGGCATCGGCGAAGGCCTTCTGCAGAACGCGGGCGTTAAAGTCATCCAGATACAGAATGCCGATATCGCTGCGAAACGCGCGGACGTCATCGATGATCTGCGATGTGGTGGTCTCGCGCATGATGAACTCGAACTTGCTGTCGCGGCAGCGCTCGACCACGTTGACAAAGGCCTCGACCGAAAAGGCGTAGTGCTGGGCGGAAATGGCGAGGCGGGCTTGCGGGGTGCCGCCGTCCTCGTAGCGCGCCTCGAGCATATCGGCCTGCTCTACGACTTGACGCGCATAGCCCAAAAGCTCGGTGCCGTCGTTGGTGAGCGTGACGCCGCGGCTGGAGCGCGTAAAGATCTCCAGATGGAGTTCCTGTTCCAGGCTTTTGACGGCGTTTGAGATGTTGGACTGAGCGGTATAGAGGCGCTGAGCTGCGGCGTTGATTGAGCCGGACTCTGCCACGGCAATCAGAAAACGAAGCTGCTGAAGGGTCATCGACGCCATCCTTTCGATTGCTATCTATAAAACCGATAACAGGTTAGCGCTTTTAAGTGATTGACCGAGCGAAACAATGCTCGTACTATTCAAAACACACAAAGGCGGTAGGTAATTAAACCGACCACGGAACCGGGATGCGAAAGGAGGCCCGCATATGAATTGCTTACCAAGACGAATGCCGGGCTCCTGTTTGCGCCCGTTGGCGTGATCAGGAGACAGCGACTTACTTCTCTCTAATTTGTTTACTTTTGTTCGATCAAGGAGATCATCATGAGCCAGTTCATCAACAACCCCGAGCACACCTTTGGTTTCGATACCCTGCAGCTTCACGTTGGCCAGGAGAGCGCCGATCCCGCATCCGACTCCCGCGCCGTGCCTATCTACCAGACCACGAGCTATGTGTTCCGCAACTCCCAGCACGCCGCCGACCGCTTTGGCCTTGCCGATGTTGGTAACATCTACGGCCGTCTGACCAACTCCACCCAGGGCGTCTTCGAGGACCGTATCGCCGCACTCGAGGGTGGCGTGGCAGGTCTCGCCGTCGCCTCCGGTGCTGCTGCCATCACCTATACCCTGCAGGCTCTTGCCCAGGCCGGTGACCACGTGGTTGCCCAGAAGACCATCTACGGTGGCTCCTACAACCTGCTGGAGCATACGCTCTCCCAGTTTGGCGTCGAGACCACGTTTGTCGACGCTCATAACCTGGACGAGGTCGAGGGCGCCATCAAGGACAACACCACGGTCATCTATCTCGAGACGCTCGGCAACCCCAACTCCGACATCCCCAACATCGACGCCATCTCCGAGATCGCCAAGAAGCACGGTCTGCCGGTTGTCGTCGACAACACCTTCGGCACCCCGTATCTGTTCCGCCCGCTGGAGCATGGTGCCAACATCGTCGTCCACTCCGCAACCAAGTTCATCGGCGGCCACGGCACCTCGCTGGGCGGCGTGATCGTCGACGGCGGTAACTTCGATTGGAAGGCGAGCGGAAAGTACGCGCAGATCGCCGAGCCCAACCCCTCCTACCATGGCGTCTCGTTTGCCGAGGCTGCCGGTCCCGCCGCCTTCGCAACCTATGTCCGCGCCATCCTGCTGCGTGACGAGGGTGCCTGCATCAGCCCGTTCAACGCCTGGGTCCTGCTCCAGGGCACCGAGACTCTGTCGCTGCGCGTTGACCGTCATGTCGAGAACACCAAGAAGGTCGTTGAGTTCCTGACCGGTGACACCCATGTTGCCAAGGTGAACCACCCGAGCCTGCCTGAGCACCCCGACCATGAGCTCTACAAGCAATATTTCCCCAACGGCGGTGCCTCGATCTTTACCTTTGAGATTAAGGGTGGCCAGGAGGCCGCCTGGAAGTTCATTGATCATCTGCAGGTGTTCTCGCTGCTCGCCAACGTGGCCGACGTCAAGTCGCTCGTCGTGCACCCGGCTACCACCACGCACTCCCAGCTCTCTGCCGAGGAGCTCGCCGAGCAGAACATCACGCCCTCCACGATCCGTCTTTCCATCGGTACCGAGAACGCCGAGGATATCATTTGGGATCTGAAGCAGGCTTTCGCCGCGCTGGACGAGTAAGGCGACTTGTGCAAGGACCCCTTGCGACTCGATAGGTATAACTGCATAAAATGCCTGCTCAAGGCGCCTGTGCGAACAATGGTTGCACAGGCGTCTTTTTTGCATAGAGAGGGCGCAAAAACAGGGTTTTTGACATGCTTTATGCATTCGAGTTGTGGAAAACTCCTGTTGAGAGGATGTGAGTTTTACGCAATTGACGTGCGCCTTTTGAGTAAAACCGCAGGTCGCGATTTGCTCGGGGTACTATGCAGCGCGATCGAATCACACGCAGCTCAAACGCAGCAAAAACGCACTACGGAGGTTTCCAGCTACATGAGGATCGATTCACGAAAACCGAAAACCGCCGCCCTTTCCGCCGCTCTGACCGTGGCACTTTTGGCGGGCGCCGGTGCAACTGATGCCCACGCCGCAACACTGTCCGATACGGTTGGATCTACTCCGTCCGAGACGACGCTGGTGCAGCCCGTTGACTATCGTGGCGATGGTTATGGTTCCATGCAGGAGTGGAACGCCTCGATGGAGGCCAAGCGCGATTCCCTGGAGATGCGCGCTCAGATCATCATGAATATGTATGGCGACTATGCCACCGATGAAGAGCGCGCTGTGTTGCAGGGTTGCATCGACGGTGCGGGCAGCCTGTTGACGATGGGGGAGGTCGACGCCAAGTCGACCGAGCTCGATGAGCTGCGCACCGCGCTTGAGGATGCCAAGCGCGAAGCGCTCGAGGCGGCCGCCGCCGAGGCGGAGGCTGCCGAGGCCACCCAGGCTTCGTACTACAACGCCGGTTTTACTCCGTCCTACGCGTCTGCCGCGTCCTACGCGAACGGATCGGGCCTGACGCGCTCTGCGGGTGTCAATAACTACAACGGGCGCCGCGAGACCTATTACAGCAGCAATGTGCTTTATCACTATCGCACGGGCGAATGGACTCAGGATTCTGAGGGCTTCTGGCGCGATTCCGACGGCTATTACGTTGTTGCCGCGGGCGATATGGCCCAGGGCTCGACCTTTACGGGCTCCAAGGGTGATTGCAAGGTCTATGACTCCGGCTGCGCTGCCGGAACCACCGATTACTACACCGGTTGGTAATTTTTCTGCATCACGGATATTTGGCGGACGGGCGTCTTTACCGAGCTTTAGGGCAACGTAAGGACGTCCGTTCTATGTATGCGTTTGAGTTAACAGAGCCCTTACCGTGGCGGTACGCTGGGCGTATGGATGCGGGGCACACTGGTTCTTGAGAAATAAGGTCTTTCTCTTGGAGGAAGTGGTCTTGTGAATGCTCGAGATATTGCCGTTGCCGCCGTCGCGTTGATGCTTGGCTGCCTTGGTCCCACGGCCGCGCTCGTCGCGGGCATGCAGGGGACATGCGGGGCTGCTCCTATCGTGGTCGGCGCGCTGATCGCGGCCACGCTGCTGGGAAGCGCAGGCGTGGTTCTTTGCCGCGACGATGAGGACCAGGCGTCGGAGTCGCAGCTCTAACCGTTCTGAAGCTGATTTTTGGCCAAAGATGAAAAAGGAAGCCGCCGCGAGGGGAGTGCTCCTTGCGGCGGCTTTGCCATTGGATCTGTTGGCTGCAGTATGCCGAGCACTACCAGCTGCTTTCTATTTCGCGAATCCTCTGGTAGAGCCAATCGTTTTGCGGCACTTGGATATCGTGTTTGGCGGCCAGGCGGCAAATGGTGCCCGCGAACTCCTCGACTTCGGTTTTTCGTTGTGCGATGCGGTCTTGAGCCATCGAGGGCATACCGGCGGGGTCGATTCCCTCGATGAGGTGCACCATCTGCGTCAGGTCTGCCTCGGTCAGCTCAACGCCCTCGGCGTTGGCGACCGCAAGCGTTTCGCGCATGGCGGAAGCAAAGCAGCGACGCTGCTCGGAGCCCAGCTCCGTGGCGCTTCCGTAGGTCCCGCCGTAGGCCATGCAGGTCTGGTTGATGCCGTCGTTGAGCATGAGTTTGGCCCACATGCGGTGCGCAATATCGCGCTCGACGGTATGGGCGATGCCGCAGCGCGTATAGAGCTCGTCGATGGCGGTAACGGTTGCGGGCTTGGTGCCCGCTGCCGCGCCAAAGCGAATCTCGCCCGCATTGGTAAAGGTGAGCTCTCCGTTGAGGAACACGGCGTCCATGCCTTGGCAGATACCCAGGACGGTGTGCTCCCAGCCAAAGCGCTCGGCAATCTTTTGCTCGCTCGTAATGCCGTTGCACAGCGAGGCGATGAGCGTGTTGGGTCCCACGACACGCTCCATAGTCTTGAGTGCTTGGTCGAGACCGGTGGTCTTGACCGTCAGGATGACCAGATCGGCGGGCGCTGCCTCGCTGGCGCGGACGGACGTGAGATCGCAAGGCTTTCCGTTGACGGTGAGCGCATCGCCCGCGTGACGCTCAAAACGGGCGTCATCCATAACGTATTCGACGGCGTCATTGCCGAGGGCCTTGGCAATCATGCTGCCGTAGAGCAGGCCGACGCCGCCCTTGCCGATAAAGGCGACCTTGTTGATCTGCATGTGAATCATCTCCTCACAAAAAGGCGCCCGCGTGCGGGGCGCCTGATGGATTGTATGCTGCCGGGGTGATTGATGGGTGCGCGGGGCGGCTGTTATGAAAAAGAAACTATTGCGCTGTGCGCTTATGCCGCGGGGCAGACCGCAAAGACATGCGCGTGGTCATGCCCGGCCCCTTTCATCGGGCTTTTTGCTGATGTTAAAGCGGTGCCGTGACAGCTCGATTTCTACTGCGTTACGATACGTTCTCGATTGCGATTCCACGATGTTTCGGCTGCGTGACCATTGTGTTTCGCCTTGCCGGGGCGCTGATGGCGAAGGGAGGGGCCGTGCAATATCGCGTTGACCCCAAAAGCGGCAACCGTATCTCGGCGTTGGGTCTGGGCTGCATGAGGTTTCCCGGTGCGCCGGGACGTCCGGATGCGAAGACAGCCGATGCCATCATTTCCCGTGCGGTGGAGCAGGGGATTAATTATCTGGACACCGCGTATCTCTATCCCGGTAACGAGGCGTGCGTGGGCGCCTCGCTTGAGCGCTTGGGGCTGCGTGACCGGGTGTTGCTGGCGACCAAGTTGCCGCATGCTTCGTGCAAGTGCGCGGAGGATTTCGACCGGTTCTTCGATGAGCAACTGCGGCGCCTGCGGACCGACCATATCGACTATTACCTCATGCATAACATTACCTCGCCCACCCAGTGGGAACGTGTGGTGGCGTTGGGCATTGAGGACTGGATCGCGTGTCAAAAGGCGGCGGGGCGTATTCGCCAGATTGGTTTTTCGTACCACGGCAGCGCGGTGGATTTCCTGACGATGCTTGACGCATATGACTGGGATTTTTGCCAGATACAGTACAACTATGCCGGCGAGCGTTACCAAGCGGGAACGGCAGGACTCATGGCGGCTGCGGAGCGCGGGCTCGCGGTGTTTGTGATGGAGCCGCTGCTGGGCGGGCGTTTAGCGGGCAAGCTGCCGCCACGGGCCCGCGCTGTGCTCGATAGTGCCCGTGACCCGCATTTGCGCACTCCTGCCGCCTGGGGTCTTTCGTGGGTGTGGAATCATCCTCAGGTGACGATGCTGCTTTCTGGTATGACCGATACCGCGCAGGTGGACGAGAATTCGTCACTGGCAGACCTCGCGTTGCCGAATTCGATGACTGCCAACCAGCTCGACACGATCGCGCACGTGCTGGATGAGTTTGAAAAATCGAATCGCGTGCCCTGCACGGGATGCGGCTACTGCATGCCATGTCCCAAGGGTATCAACATTCCCGGCTGCTTTGCCGCCTACAACGCGAGCTATGCGCACAGCTGGTTTACGGGGCTGTCGCAATACTTTACGGCGAGTGCGGTGCGCACGAGCGAGCCCAAGCTGGTGAGCAATTGCGTCAAGTGCGGCAAATGCGCGCGTCACTGCCCGCAGCATATCGATATCCCCGAGCGTCTCGATGACGTGCGCCGACGCTTCCAGCCGGGCCCCGTAACGGCCATGCTTAAAGTCTTCGGCAAAACACGCTCCTCATGACCCTTTTATATCTTGTGATGGAATAGTTCCTGTTTGCGGCAGAATAGGGCGGTAGCAGGAACTATTTCGCCGCAACTGATGGGAGGCTATCGTGGGTGACCGAGGTTTACGTAATGATTCGCGTGAGGTTCGTTGGGGCATTTTGGGCGCTGGGCACATTTCTCATCGATTTGCATCGTCTCTCAAGAAGGTCGATGGGGCACGGCTGGTGGCTGCGGCCGGCCGCACTCCTGCACATGTCGAGGAATTTTGCCGAGCGTTTTCGATCGATGCTGCGCATGGCCATGTCTCGGTCGACGATAACGGCGATGCGGCTTATGACGCGCTGATTGCCGACCCCGATGTCGACGCAATCTACTTGGCTCTTCCGCATGGCATGCATACGCGTTGGGCCTGTCGCGCGCTGTGCGCCGGAAAGGCCGTGCTGTGCGAAAAGCCGGCCGTTTTGAGTGAGGAAGAGGCTCTCTCGATTGCCTCCACCTCTCGCGAGCGCGGCGTGCTGTTTATGGAGGCGATGAAGAATCGGTTTTGCCCGATGCACACTCGCGTGAAAGACTTGCTTGCGTCGGGTGAGCTTGGCCGTATTGTCTCGATTGAAAGCGTGCAAAAGCTCGATTACGGCGAGTCTCCTTCGGGCTATCTGCTTGATCCGTTGCAGGGCGGCTGTCTATATGACATGGGCTGTTATGCGGTCGGTTGGTTTGAGGATTTGCTCGCGGGCGCGTGCGAGGTTTCGTCCCGTGAAGTTCGCTGGCGTGACGTATCGGGCGGCCGCGTCGATTGGGCCGACGAGATCCGTATGAGCGTCGGCGGTATACCCATTCATATGGTGTGCGACGGCAAAGCAACATATGAAAGCCGCTTAACGATTGCCTGTGAGCGAGGCTCGTTGGAAATCGAGCGTCTCCATCGCCCCGAGCTCGCCCATGTGAAGTATTCCGACGGTCGAACGCTAGAAATAAATGCCCCGTTTGAGATCGATGATTTCTACGGCGAAATCCAGCATGCGACGCGGCTCATTCAGGCGGGGAAACTCGAGAGTCCCGTCATGCCCCTTGCCGCCACGCAGCGCTGTGCACACATCATCGATGCGATTCGTCTAGCCCTCTAGGACTTGGCGCTGACACGTAGGGGATCATGACGCCGGCGCCCGTGGTGCCTGGCGGCCCACATCTCTGATGCCCCTTTTATAACTTGCGGTGGAATACGGTCTGTTTGCGCCAAAATAGGGCACCAATAGACCGTATTTCACCGCAACTGATGAGGGGGAGCTGGAGATGCTGACAATCGGATGCCATCTTTCGACGACGAAGGGCTATCGGGCAATGGGGGAGACGGCGTTGTCCATTGGTGCCAATACCTTTGCGTTCTTTACGCGCAACCCGCGCGGTGGCAAGGCAAAAGACCTTGACATGGATGACGTGGCGGCTCTGCGCGAGCTTATGGCGCAAAACGACTTTGGCCCGCTCGTGGCTCATGCCCCGTATACCTATAACCCCTGCTCAGCCAAAGAGCGGGCGCGTGAGTTTGCCCTGGAGGCCATGGCAGAGGACCTACGGCGCATGGAAGCACTGCCCGGCAACTACTACAATTTTCATCCCGGTGCGCATGTAGGACAGGGGGCAGACGTCGGCATTCAGATGATTGTTGATACGCTGTGCCAGGTGATGTTCGAGGGACAGCAGACGACGGTATTGCTCGAGACCATGGCCGGCAAGGGCACCGAGGTGGGCCGTAGCTTTGAAGAACTGGCGTGCATTATCGAGGGCGTTGCCGCCAAGTGCCCAGAGCTGTCCGATAAGCTGGGCGTTTGTTTGGACACCTGCCATGTGAGCGATGCTGGCTACGACATCATCCATGATCTGGACGGCGTACTCGACGAATTCGACCGCGTGGTGGGTATCGATCGTCTGCATGCCGTACACATCAACGATTCGAAGGACCCTTGTGGCGCCCATAAAGATCGTCACGAGTGCATCGGCAAGGGATACCTTGGCAGCGAGGAATTTGGTGGCGGTATGCAGGTTATGCAGAATATTGTATCGAATGGTCGCTTGCGCGCATTGCCATTCATTTTGGAGACACCGAACGAACTTGCAGGTTATGCGGCTGAAATCAAACTGTTAAGGTCATTGCAGCAGTAATGGCTGCCATAAAGTGGGACGCTCCATTCACGTTATGGGTTTGTTTCAATCAGTTTTCTAATTGCAGATTCTTCCAAGCGGGTGCATAATAACCCTCAGTTTTTGCAGACCTCTGAATCACGTGGGGTCATTGGAAGGAGACTGATTATGAAGCTGAAGAAGCTTGGCGCATTTGCCGCCACGGGTGCTATGGCGCTCGCCCTCGCTCTGACGGGCTGCGGCTCGTCCAACGCCACCTCTGGTTCTAATGCCGGTTCCAGCAGCTCTGACGACGCTAAGGTCGAGAAGGTCGACGGCTCCAAGGAGTACGCGCTCGTCAAGGACGGTACGCTGACCGTCGGCACCTCTGCCGAGTACGCTCCGTTTGAGTACAAGGATGACAACGGCGATTATCAGGGCTTTGACCTTGAACTCATCAAGGCTATCGGCGACAAGCTGGGCCTGGATGTCGAGTATGTCAACAATGACTTTGACACGCTGGTTCCGGGCGTCGCTTCGGGCGCCAAATATGACGTCTCCATCGCGGCTATCACCGACACGCCCGAGCGCGAGAAAGAAGTCACTTTCTCCGATTCCTACTACATGGACGATCAGGCTATCGTGACCAAGGTCGATAACGCCGACATCACGGCCGACAACTGCAGCGAGAAGCTCAACAACGCCGATGCTACCATCATCGTCCAGTCTGGCTCGACCGCCGAGTCCTTTGCCCAGGAGAACTTCCCCAAGGCCAAGATTGTCCCCTACAAGGACGCCACCGAGTGCTTCAGCGCCCTGCAGTCCGATAAGGGCGACGCCGTAGTCACCAACCGCTCCGTTGCCAGCCAGCTGACCGCCGAGCAGTTCAACACCTGCCAGACCATTAAGCAGATTAGCACCGGCGAGGAGTACGCCATCGCCATCAACCAGGGCAACACCAAGCTCAAGGACGACATCAACCAGGCCATCAAGGACCTGACCGACGACGGTACCGTTGACGCCCTCATGGCTAAGTACAACATCAAGTAAAATAGCTACTTGATTGCTCACGGGCCCTTTCCGTTTTGGCGGAGAGGGCCTTTGCGCTTCTCTTGACGGAGAGTATTTCCGTCTCGTTTTGCCGGCAACTTCTACGATAGGAGCCACCTTGTCTCGACTGAACAAAGGGGCCGCGGAGCAGCGTTTTCCACTGCCCGCCTTGCTCCAAAAGCTAGTCTGCGTCATGGCCGTGGCGCTTGCGCTGGTGTGTGTGGGGGCATATGCGCCCACGACCGCCCAGGCGCTTGAGACCGCAAAGATTACCGCCCGACCCAACACCGGTTCGGGCAGCGCTGTGGTCGGCGGTACCGAGACGCGCATTACCTGGGAGGTCCAGGCCGATGCCGACGAGGAGCTGAGCGGTCTTTCTTTGACGTTTGTCGACGGCACGACGTTTGGTACCGATGACACGCGATTGACGATGCTCTCGGGCGAGGACCTCATGGATCGTACGCCCATGAAACCCACGTGCAAGGCTGATGGCCAGACGCTCAAGATTGACTTTGGCGAGACGGCGCCTGCCGGCGGCTTTTTCCGTGTCGAGGTTTACGGCGTGACCTTCCCCGTCGAGGGCGGCGATGAGGCCTTTAGCGGCACCTACACTTTGGCCGATGGCTCGACCAAGAAGATCTCCAAGATTCCGTCGGTGGAGATCAAGGGCGTGACGGCCTTCGATAACTTCCTGGCCGATCTTAAGGAGCAGCCGTGGGTCGAGGCCTGGAACTCCAATATGTTCCTGCGCCTGTTCTTGAACCCGGTCATTTTGGTCCAAAGCCTGCCGATCGTCTTTAAGGGCTTCCTTATGTCGCTTTCGATCGTGCTTGTGGCGTTTCCGCTGGCAATTCCCTTCGGTTTTGCCCTGTCGCTCATGCGCATCTCCAAGTCGCGCATCCTGCGCTGCCTCGCCGGCATCTATGTGAATATCATCCGCGGTACGCCGGCGTTCCTGCAGATCTATATCGCGTTCTTCGGTCTGCCGTTGGCCGGCGTCAAGGTTGATGACTACGTGCTTGGCGTTATCGTCATGGCCATGAACTCGTCTGCGTACCTATGCGAGATCTTCCGTGCCGGTATTCAATCGATCCCCAAGGGCCAAAACGAGGCTGCGCGTTCGCTGGGCATGAACGCGTTCCAGACGCTGCTCTATGTCATGATTCCGCAGACGTTCCGTAATGTTTTGCCTACGCTGACCAGCGAGTTTATCTTGCTTTACAAGGATACGTCGCTGCTTGCCGCCGTGGGTGTGGTCGAGATCGTCATGAACGCCCGTACCATCGTGGCCACGACGGGCTCCATTACACCGTACGTGGTTGCCGCCCTGTTCTATCTGGTCATCACCCTGCCGCTCGCTCGCTTGGTGAGCGGTCTTGAGGCGAGGCTTTTGGGCACGGCCGAGACCAAGAAGAAGCGTCCCGCCAAGAGCGCCGGACAGGTTGTCGCGACGCCCGCCGATCACATCGCCGGTCTGTAAGGAGGTCCTATCATGAGCGAAACCAATAACTCGAACGAGGTCGTCGTCAGCATCAAGAACCTCCAGAAGGCCTTTGGGGACAACGTGGTCCTGCGCGATATCGATCTGGATGTGCACAAGGGTGAGGTCGTTGTGGTCTTGGGCCCCTCAGGCTCGGGCAAGTCGACGATGCTTCGCTGCATCAATCGCCTGGAGCATCCCACGAGCGGCTCGATTGTCGTCGAGGGCGTGGATGTGTGTGCCAAGGGCGTCGACCTCAACAAAGTGCGCACGCACCTGGGCATGGTGTTTCAGCAGTTCAACCTGTTCCCGCACCTGTCGGTCAAAAAGAACGTCATGCTTGCGCAGCAAAAGGTGCTCAAGCGCAGCAAGGAAGAGGCCGAGAAGATCGCCGTCGAGGAGCTGACCAAGGTCGGCCTGGCCGAGCGCATCGACTTTATGCCGAGCCAGCTCTCGGGCGGCCAGCAGCAGCGCGTGGCCATCGCCCGCGCCCTGTCGATGAACCCGCACGTGATGCTCTTTGACGAGGCCACCTCGGCGCTCGACCCTGAGCTCGTGCGCGACGTTCTGGGCGTCATGCGCGACCTGGCGCACGACGGTATGACCATGATCGTCGTGACGCACGAGATGGGCTTTGCCCGCGATGTCGCCGACCGCGTCGTCTTTATGGACGGCGGCGTCATTGTGGAAGAGGGTACGCCGAGCGAGGTCTTCGACCACCCCAAGAGCGAGCGCACCAAGGCGTTCTTGGGCAATATCTCGTAGCCGCTTTATATGACTGACATAGCAGAAAACGGGAGCCGGATGTGATCCGGCTCCCGTTTTTGTTGGGACGCGAATGTGTTTTGTTGCAATGCGCGTTGCGGGCGGAGCTCATTGCCGCTAGGCGAGCTCGGCTCCAAGGGCGCGGCAGGCCGCTTCGCTCTCATCATCGGGGGCGTCGTAGCAGATGACGGAATCGACGACGTTGACGCCCTCCTCGTCGGCGTCCGCCTTCCAGTTGTCCATCCATTCGCCCTCGGCCCACGAATAAGAGCCAAAGAGGACGACCTTCTTGTCGCCGAGGGTCTCCTTGACCTCATCCCACATGGGCTGGAACTCATCATATTCAAGCTCCTCGGAACCCATGGCGGGGCAGCCGAAGGCGATAGCGTCATAGCCAGCGGCCTTGTCTGCGGAGAAGTCGGCGCAGGAGATGACCTCTGCCTCGGCGCCGGCATCGGTTGCACCTTCGGCAACGAGGTTTGCCATGGCCTCGGTGTTGCCCGTGCCGCTCCAGTAGACGACGGCGATCTTGCTCATATGTTTTCCTTTCGGTTGTGCGGCGTGCGGCCGCGTTTTGTATGCTCTATCGGGTTGCCTGGACAAGTTGTCCCAGGGTGCAGCCCTGTTGATAGATGTAGGTAAGGTATTGCGTGCATGCGCGATAGGAATCGAAGGTCGTGAGCGCCTGCTCAACGTTTGTGTATACCTTCCATGCGCCAAAGACCTTATAGTTTTCGCCGTGCTGGACGATAAACTGATGGACATCTTCGTAGGGATAGCCCAAAAAATAGCCAATTTCGTGGGGGAACTCGCATATGCACCCCGTATCGCAGTGCCTATTTCGCGCGAGTGCGCAGACGCTGCCGTCATAGGCGCTTTCTGCGGCATTGCTGCTTGCCAGCGTGATGCGAGCGGCGAGATGCACCAGGGATGCGGGCAGGTTGTGGACATCGTAACCTTCGGCGGCTAGCGCCGTCGTGGCACGGGGGTCGGAGAGGTATCGCATGAGGTCCGCAGGGCGGTACACATAGATGAGCGCTCCGCAGGGGCGCCAGACCAAAACGCTCATATGGATCCCGAGTGGCTGGAGCTCGCAGTTGCATTGGGCTATGACGGCGAGCAGGCGAGAGCGTCGCTCTTCGATATGGGTGGCGCTGGGTTTTCCGTTTTGGTTGGCGTAAACGCCGGGATAGGTAAAGAGCGAAGCCGGCTTGATACCTGCGAGCGTAGGGGAGCAGTTGCGCACGACAGCCGTTTGGTATGTTGGGATGTCAATGGTTCGAGTCACGATGCCCCTTTCGGGTCCTCAGTTGTTAGCCTAGGAAAACTTATACACGAAAGTAAGCCATGGTCAACAAAAAGTTTGAAGAGGGAAACTAATTGACCGAACAGACATGATTTTGGGTTAAGATGGGGACACCCCATGGGGGTATCTAGATAGGGCTACTTGAAAGGGGAACGCATGAGTGACTTGCTCAGCCCTGCGAATCTCATCGTGCTGGCCGTCATTGCCGTCGGCATGTTTTTTGGACTGCGTCGCATTGCCGCTTCGACACACGGGAAGAGTTGTTGCAGCGATGGTGCGAGCGGCAAGAAGGCCAAAAAGGTTGTTGTGGTGGATACCGATGCGTCACACTATCCCTATAGCGATGAGCTGCTCATCGGCGGCATGAGCTGTGACGGCTGCGCTCAGAACGTAGCCAATGCCCTCAATGCACTGGATGGCGTGTGGGCAACGGTGACGTATGCGGACCACACGGCACGCGTGCGCTCTAAGCAGCCGGTGGATCGTGATGTCCTCGAGACGGCCGTGAAAGACGCGGGCTACTACGTCATGACGCTGTAAGCGTCGCTCTGGATGCGCTTCCTTGGCTAGGCTCGTCCGCGCAGTTCGATGTCTTGGATGTCGTCGAAGTCGATGGCGATGTCTCGGAGCTTGAGGAGCTTGAAGGCGGGGAGCGCCTCGTCGAGGATGCCGGTGCGGCTGCGATAGCCGTATGTATCGTAATAGGTGACACGAACCAAGTCGCCACGTTTGAGACCCTCGAGTTTTTTAGAAAGCACGAGGGCTTTTTCTTCCGTGAGCTCACGTTTTGGCTCGACGGTGATTTCCTGCTTGCGCACGAGTTCGTAGTATCCCGTGAGGGCGGCAAAGGGCATAAACTGTGCGGCGCGGTTGGCGCGCACGGCACCGTTGGCAGTGAGGTTGGGGTCGGCGGCGCGGCGTCTGCCCTCGGGGTCCGCCAGGCGCTCGAAGGCGGTCGGCGGGCGCACGGGCTGTTGTTTGGGTTTAGGCACGGTGTCCTCCAACTTGTTCGTTGCGTTCGCGCGCGGTGGCGCCGGCGGTAAAGCTTAATCCCTTGACGAGCGCGTTCTTGCCGTACTTGCCTTTCACGGCCAGGACGGCGCGCGCCAGGTCGCGCTCGCGCTCATCGGCCTCGATATCGCTGAATAGATCGATGGTGGCAAATTCCTCGGGCATGAGGTTGCCAAATCCCAGGTTGATGCGCTTGACCGGTCGTTTGGGATCGACAGTCTGCGCCCAGAGCTCATCGAAATAGCCCATGATCTTCTTAAACGAATTGGTACGCTCGGGCAGCTTTCGCGAGGCGTTAGAGTGCGCAAAGAGTGCGGCATAGCCACCGCGCGGTTTGCCGCCATGCTCTCCCACAAAGATGCCATCGATTGCCTGCGCTTCGCGCACCAGGCGACGCCGTTCGTCATCGCGCTGGACGGGCTTGGGCGCACGGGGCGCGAGCTCGGGGCCGGCGGTTGCGGTGGGTTCGATACTCGATGTGCTCGAGCGCAGGTGCCCGCATCCGTCCACATACTGCGCTGTACCGCTGGCGTCGAGGCGGCGTATGTCGGCGCGTTCGCTCGCGTAGCCCACAAAGAGCGAGATGCTGTCGCAGACCACGTGCTTATCGACCAAGTCTAAAACGGCGTTGTCGACCATCTCGCGCAAGACGGTATAGGCCTGTTCGTAGGCATAACCCTTCGAGAGCACCTGTCCTGTGGTGGTCGAAGTTGCTTGCGGGCGATAGGCTTGGATATCGGCGATGGTTGTCGGCTCGCGCCCGAAGGCATGGTCGATGAGATATTCGGCATTGACGCCGAGCTCGTCGTAAAGCAGGTTTTCGTCGAGCGCCGCGACGCCCATCAGATCGTAGACGCCGTATTTCTCGAGGCGGGCTGCCACGCCGGGACCGATGCCCCAGATATCGGTGATGGGACGATGGGGCCAGATCTCCTTGCGAAAGGTCTCGTCGTCGAGTATGCCGATGCGGCTGGGTACGTGCTTGGCGGTAATGTCGAGCGCTACCTTGGCCTGGAATAGGTTGGGGCCGATGCCGACCGTCGCCGTGATGCCGGTGCGCGCGAGGACCTCGTCGCGCAGCGTGCAGGCGAACCCTTCCGCATCTGTGTGATAGAGGTCCAGATAGGGCGTCACGTCGATAAAGCACTCATCGATGGAGTAGACGTGCACGTCCTGGGGGCTGACGTATTCCAGATAGATACCGTAGATTTTCGCCGACACCTCCATGTAATGCTGCATGCGTGGTACGGCCGTGATGTAGTCGATGCCATCGGGAATTTCGAACAGACGGCAGCGATTGTGTATCCCGAGGTCCTTCATGGCCTGCGTGATGGCAAGGCAGATGGTCGTGCGTCCGCGCGATTCGTCGGCAACGACCAGGTTGGTGGTGAGCGGATCGAGCCCACGGTCGACGCACTCGACGCTGGCATAAAACGTCTTGAGGTCGATGCAGATATAGGTGTGCTGCTCGTGCGCCATCCGAGCCTCCCATCAAACACATGTTCTTATCGAATACCTGTTCGATAATACCCGCTCATCCGGACATCGTCAAAACCTGTCAAAAAGGGACTGGTTTGTTTTGGTAGGTATGGTCGTGCGGTTGGATCGGGTTTTAACGCAGCTCTAAAGAGCGCGAAACAGCTCGGAAAAGCTCGCTTCGTAGCATGAGCCTAACGATCGATACCGCCTATACGCACGGAAGGGTTGTGGGAAAGATGGTCAATTACGGGTTTGGTATGCCGACGCGCCTTGTTGTGGATGGAGACGTGGCTCGCTGGTGCGGACGATTGGTCGCTCACTACGGTGGCACCAAGGCGCTGGTCGTGTTGGGCGGTGACAAGCATACGCGCGATGAGCTTGTCTCGGCGGCACTTGGCTCGCTTGATCGAGCCCTACTCGAGCGTGTGCTTTTCCGCTGCGGCTCGGTTGGGGGCGACGGGGGAGACGAACTGATCGACGAAGCCGTGGCCCTGGCGACCGACGAAGGCGTGGACTTTGTCCTGGCGATCGGCGATGCCGATACTGCTGGCTTTGCACGCGAACTCGCCCGTCGCATGGCGGCGCTCGATGCCGGCGAAGACGGTTTTGTCCCTTATGGATGCATTCTCTCGGAGGGCAAGGCGCCTGCTGTCGTGGGCACCGGTGAGGTTCCCGTTTTTGCCATTATCGCGCCCGAACTGCTGGAGGGCATCGGGTCTCCTCTGCGTGAGTTGCTCGGTAGCATCTGCGCCGCGGCCTAATATTTGCCATAAAAGGACGGGTTATTTTTGGTTGGTAAAGCGTTTGACCTGCCAAAATAAGCCTGTCCCTTTTTAATCGGTTACCGTTTGGGGGCCGATTGGCAACGCTCGCTGATTGTAGTCTTGACCTGCGCTAGAATAGTGGCATCTGAATGTCCGGGCGCATGGAGGCGTGCGCCCGTATGCTGAGGAGGACTCTATGGCAACTGTTGCCGCACCTATCGATGCTACGTCGACTGCCGCTTGGAAGGCACTCGAGGCTCATCAGGAGAAGCTTGAGGCCGATGGTATCGACCTCAAGGCCTGGTTCGCTGCTGACGCCGACCGCGTGAACAAGCTGAGCTTTGACGCCGGTGACCTGCACTTCGATCTTTCGAAGAACCTGGTGACCGATGAGACCGTCAAGCTGCTGTGCGATCTTGCCCGCGAGGTGAAGCTCGAGGAGCGCCGCGACGCCATGTTCTCCGGCGAGCACATCAACACCACCGAGGACCGCGCCGTCCTGCACACCGCGCTGCGCCGCCCGGCAAGCGAGAAGGGCCAGCTCATCGTCGACGGCCAGGACGTCGTCGCCGACGTGCACGAGGTCCTGGACCGCATGTATGCCTTCGCCGAGCGCGTGCGCTCCGGTGAGTGGAAGGGTGTTACCGGCAAAAAGATCGAGCACCTGGTGTCCATCGGCATCGGCGGCTCCGATTTGGGCCCGGTCATGGCTTACGAGGCTCTGCGTCCCTATGCCGACGCCGGTATCGACTGCCGCTACATCTCCAACATCGACCCCAACGACCAGGCCGAGAAGCTCAAGGGCTTGGATCCCGAGACCACGCTCGTGATCATCGTCTCCAAGACCTTCACCACGCTCGAGACCCTCACCAACGCCCGCGAGGTCAAGACCTGGATGCTCGAGCAGCTCAAGGCTCAGGGCGCCATCGACGGCTCCGATGAGCAGAACGCCGAGGCCGTGGCAAAGCACTTCGTCGCCGTTTCCACCGCACTCGAGAAGGTCGAAGCCTTCGGTATCGACCCCGCCAACGCCTTCGGTTTCTGGAACTGGGTTGGCGGCCGCTATTCCGTTGACTCCGCCGTGGGCCTGTCGCTGATCGTCGTGCTCGGCCCCGAGCGCTTCCAGCAGTTCCTCGAGGGCTTCCACGCCATCGACGAGTACTTCTGCAACACCCCGCTCGAGAACAATGCCGTCGCGCTGATGGGCCTGCTCAACGTCTGGTACGTCAACTTCTTCGGTTCCAAGAGCCACGCCGTGCTGCCGTACTGCCAGTACCTGCACCGCTTCCCGGCCTACCTGCAGCAGCTCACCATGGAGTCCAACGGCAAGCATGTCCGTTGGGACGGCAGCGCCGTGACCTCCGACACCGGTGAGATCTTCTGGGGCGAGCCCGGCACCAACGGCCAGCATGCCTTCTACCAGCTGCTGCACCAGGGCACCGTGGTGGTTCCGGCCGATTTCATCGCCTTCGCCAATACCGCCAACCCTGCGACCGATAGCGGCCAGGACGTGCATGAGCTGTTCCTGGGCAACTTCCTGGCCCAGACCAAGGCGCTCGCCTTTGGTAAGACGGCCGACGAGGTCCGCGCCGAGGGCACGCCCGAGCAGATTGTCCCCGCCCGCTGCTTTGAGGGTAACCGTCCGACGACCTCGATCTTCGGCGACACGCTGACCCCGTTCGCGCTCGGCGAGCTCATCGCCCTGTACGAGCACATCACGTTTGTCGAGGGTACGGTCTGGGGCATCGATTCCTACGACCAGTGGGGCGTCGAGTTGGGCAAGCAGCTTGCCAAGCAGATCACCCCTGCCTTCCACGACGATGCCGCCAAGGCCGAGCAGGACGCTTCGACCCAGGCGCTCATCGAGTTCTATCGCGCGCATCGCAAGTAGTCGCTGCTGTTAACGCATCGCGCCTTATAGTCAGGGGCCCGTATCCTATCGGATGCGGGCCCCTTTGCTTTGCCGTGGTCCCGGGGCGCACGGCCTTTGTGGAACATCGCCGGGGCGCCGCGCGCTGCGAGAACCCTGCGCCTAGATCTCGGCCTCCGCATGGCCTCGCTGCGCCTCGGGCAGCTCCCCGTAGAGCGGATGGTCTTCGAGCCTAAAGCGCTCGACCTGTTCGGGAGTGCGACCGCGTACAAAGAGCCACGAGCGATCAATCGGCGTCGCCATGAGCGTGCTGGGCAGCGCGTCAGCGCGGTCGGAAAACACCCGGGCACTCTCGGGATCCTGGAACGCCAGCACCAGATGCGTGTCGCAGTTGCCCATGATGGAGCGTGCGCGTGCCTCGCCATAGAGCGCATCGAGCTGGTTGGTCGACTGCAGCAGCAGCGTTGCCCAGATGTTGCGGCTTCGGATAATCGAGAGCACGTTGTCGATCCTGGGGATCTGCAGATTTGCGAAGTCATCGAGCATAAAGCGCACGGGCACGGGCAGGCTGCCGTCGGGCTGCCTATCGGCTTCGCGAATGAGGCCCATAAACGCCTGCGTAATAAAGAGGCCGGTCAGCGGATCGAGATTGCGGTCAATATCGCTCACGGTTACAAACAGGGCGCAGGGGGTGTGTCCCATGGAAGCGAAGTCCACCTGATGGCACTCACGATAGAGCTGTGCCGCACCGTCGAATCCCAGACACATGACCTTTTCGGCAAGGATGCCGACGATGCTCGCGTGCATGCGCTCGGCATTTTGCGTAATGGCGTAGCGCCGCCATAGCGAGAGGGCATAGCTTTGGGGGTCGGTCGTGATCAGATCGTCAAACAATCGGGCCGTGGCACCGTCCTGCAGGTGCTCGATCAGCTTGATGACCGAGCTGATCGTCTGCTCGTCGGCGGGTAGCTGTTCGGTGACGTAGGCAATAAGACACGACAGCAGGTTTGCCGCCGCATGATCCCAAAAAGGCTGGTTGTTGTCCTCGATGGGGCAGATGGCCTTTGCCACCGAGAGGATGTCCTGCTGGTTGGGCCTGCCGTCCGCCTTGCGGCGAATGTGCCTCAGGGGGTTGTAGCCGCAGCGCTCGATGCCGAGCGCAAGGGCCGGGACGGTGTTGAGGTCGGCGAAGTTGAGGCATTGCACGCGGTAGCCGTGGGCTGCCAGCGCGGGTCCCACTTCGCGACAGAGCGTGCCTTTGGTGTCGAGCACGATGTAGCTTGCGTTCATTTGCAGCAGGTTGGGCTTGAGGACGTTTCGGGTCTTGCCGGCTCCCGAGGGGCCGATCACAAGTGCGTTGTTGTTGAGTCCCGTTTGGCGGGTGTCGCAGGAAAGCGTTCGATCCTTGGCGAGGATGGTGGACGATGCGGACTCAGATGCGGCGAGGCGGCTGGCGAGGTTAGACATGGGCGACCTCCTTGGTGGTCGAGAGGATTTCGTGGGCAAAGCCGAGCTCGACGGCGCGCTCGGCCGAAAGGTAGGTGTCTTTTGCAGTGAGGGACTGGATGCGCTTGGGCGTGAGGCCGCTGCGGTCCGAGAGGATTTGCGTGAGGGTCTTGCGGGTCTGCATGAGACGCCGGCTGGTTTCCTGCAGCGCAAGTGCCGAGCCGCCTGCCCCCTGGGGGATCAGCGGGTCGTGAATCATGAGCTCTGCATGGGGCGCCATACGGCGATCGTCACCGCCCATAAAGATCACGGCGCCCATGGACGCGGCGAATTCCAGGCAGACGGTGCGGATGGGGCACGATGCGAGGCGCATGGCGTCATAGATCGCAAGACCCGATCGCACGCTTCCGCCGGCGCTGGCGACAAATATGGTGATGGGGCGGCTGGGGTCGGTGGCATCGAGCAGGCGGATCTGCTGGCATAGGTCGTGGGCCATCGGGGTTTCGATGTTTCCCATGACGGAGAGCTCGCGACGGGCGAGCATCTCATCGTAAATCCTGGTGAGCGTGATACCTCGGGCGGATTCACGCATGGTGAGGGGGCTGATGATGGGGGAATGATTGGTGTCCATGAGGACTCCTTTCTGTTGGCTGTGTTGTGGAATAGGATTGTTGCCCGTGGAGGGGCTGGCGGGCTACAGGGTTCGTCCGAGCCTGAGATCGAGCTCGGTTGTGGGGCAGGCTGCCTGTTCGTGCGGCTCGCAAGCGCCAAGGGCTCCAAAGCGATGGAGCGTTGCGGTGGGCGTGGTGTAGGCGAGCCGCAGCTGATGATCGACAGGGGCACATCCGTCATTTTTGTAATGAGCCGCGTAGTACTGCGCGATGCTGACGTTCATCTCACTGCCATTGCGATGGCGCTCAAACTGGCGTCTGCAGGTCTCGATGATCTTTGCTACCGACTTGGGTGCCGTCGCGGGAACAAGGGCGAGATAGCCCTCAAATAGCTCGTTGATGCTCAGGAGGCACAGCAGATCGATCAGCGTCCTTATGGCTGCTCCCTCGGCGGAAAAGTGCGCGGTCATGCGGTTATATCGGTTGCGGTCGACGATGGCCGCATGGGGTCTTGGAGTTTTCTGCCCCGTGGTCCCGGGCTTTTGCCGCGCCTGTGTATTGAGCTCGACGTTGCAGCGCTTGAGGCCGTCCAACGGAAGGAACAGTGCGGTGCGCAGGGTGTCCCGCTTGCTTTCGAGTTCATGACGCTCGTCGGGTTCCCATTCGAGCTTGAGTTTCGTGTCGAGCGCCGTAAGCATATGGGCTAGGCAGCCTACGGTAAGAACGTACGAATCGTTGTCGCGTTTTGGGGCATAGGGGTCTGTCAGCTTGCGAATGTCGGGGTCGCCCATGATCTTTGTGCAGCGCTTCAGCAGTTGAGGGTGGTCGGCCAAGATCGTCGCGAGCGGTAGCGACGCGTAGTTCTTTATGGTCGCGGCGGCAAAGGCGGCGTCATATTCGTTTGCATATGCTCGCTCAATGCGGGCATCCAGAATGCTTTTCTTATCGCCGTCTTCAGCGTGGTGGTTTGTCATAGCTTCTCCAATCGGTTGATGTTCGTGCTGTTTGTTGATGTGTTGGTTGTCGTGAGTGATGTGCTTGCCGTGGGTGATGTGCTGACGTTGGGGTGCTATGCGGTTTTCAATGAGCCCGTGAGGCAGTTGCTGCAGGGGCGGGATGGAACGGCCCATGCAAGGCGGAAGGCATCGTGCTCAAAATCGAGACAGCAATGCCCTGGGTGCCTCACATGTGGCAGTTACCTCATTAAGTTGTCATTGCGTTTGGGGTTGTACTTTGCCGATCTTCCTTCTCTTACACGCTGAAAACTGAAACTTCATATGCTCGATCTACTTAAAACCGCAACGGCGGTCTTTTATCAACTTATATGTCGGAACGTGTCTTTGCAAGTACTTTTTTGCGTTTGTTTCAAATGGGGTGGTTTTGCAACCGTCACGCGCCACGCTATGCGAACGTGCCCCGGCTCGGATAAGATGGTGCGATCGAGTTCTACCGCGCTCACTGCAAGTAGTCTTTGTTGCTGAGATAGGTCACGGCCGAAAGGGGCCCGTATCCCAACAGATACGGGCCCCTTGCTATTTAAATGGGCATGAGGGTGTATTGAGGGGGGATGTCTTGCTGTCGGCATCCGCGTGCGGTGCCATTCGCTGTCCGTAAATTATACGTTTACGGCTAATTTCATACCACTTGTCGGAATGCGGACGCTGTCCTTGCATGCCGGGCGTACATTGAACGTGGTTTTTCGCGTGAAGCCACGAATCGGTTGTCAGTCCTGAACAAGGAGGCCCAGCATGACGCTTGCCAAACCCATCAACAAATACATCGACTATATCGATGCCCCCGAGGACACGTTTGAGCAATATGTCGAGAAGGCGTTAAAGTACAACTTTCGCTGCGTATTTGCGAACCTGCAGGAGTACGAGACGGGCCGCGCCATGCTCGAGGACTCTGACATCATCCTTGCCGGCGCTATCGACTTTCCCCAGGGCACTATGGCGCTCGAGGAGAAGCTTGCGAGGTTTGAGGAATACGCTGCGTGTGGCTTTACCGAGATTGACTACGTTTTGAATCAGAGGTCGATCGAGAACCGCGATTTTGATGCCATCGAGCGCGAGATGACTACCATTGCTGATTTTTGTCGCGCGCATGGCATCACTGACAAGGTAATCGTCGAGATGTGCAAGCTGGACGGCGACGACGCCGCCAAGCGCCGTGTATGCGAGATCGCGCTGGAGGCCAAGCCGGGATTCCTTAAGACATCGACCGGCAGAAGCTTTGGCGGTGCTAAGCTCGAGGACGTGCGGCTGATGCACGAGGTGCTCGGCGATGCCGTGGCAATCAAGGCGGCGGGCGGTATCCATAATTACGAAGAGGCCTGCGCATTCATCGAGGCCGGCGCCAGCGCGTTAGGTGCATCGGCGGGCATCGCGATCGTCGAGGGCGCACCGACGGATGAGCGTCGCTAGCAGACGTATTTGACCTGAGCGATAAAGCTTCACGACCACACGCTGTTCATGTTCGAGACAATATGACATTTTTCCCGTTGCAAACGGAGTCGCGGTGGCTGTTCTGTATGATGACTCAGACAAGGTTATTCAATGACAGGGAGGCATATATGGCAATCAAAGCCATCGCGATGGATATTGACGGTACGCTCACCAACGACCAGAAAGTGATTAGCCCGCGCACGCGCGAAAAGCTGCTCGCGGCGCAGGAGTCGGGCATTAAGCTCATTTTGGCTTCGGGCCGTCCCGCATGGGGACTACATGCTCTGGCGCAGGAGCTCGACCTTCAAAACCATGACGGTCTGCTGGTTGCCTTTAATGGCGCGCATGTGGTCGACGCTCAGACCGATGAGGTCCTTTTTGACCAGGCCATGCCGGCTGACGAGCTGCACCGTCTGATTGATCACCTGCAAAACTATGATGTGATCCCCATGATCTCGCTCGGGCGTGACCTGCATGTAGAGGACTCGTATCGCTGCATGATTACACTGCCGGACGGCTCGCAGAAGAATATCGTCAAATACGAGCGCGATGCCTGCGACCTTAAGATTCGCGAAGTCGAGAGCCTTCATGAGGTGGCGGATGCTTATCCCGTGGACAAGCTGCTGACGGCGGGCGATCCGGCCTACCTGCAGGCGCATCACGAGGAGATGTACGCGCCCTTTACCCAGACGCTTTCGGGTATGTTTACGGCCGACTGGTACTTTGAGTACACGGCGCCCGGTATTGACAAGGCCCGCGCGCTCGAGGGTGCCCTGCCCAAGCTCGGCATCGATGCCAGCGAGGTCGTCTCGTTTGGCGACGGCCAGAACGACAAGTCTATGATTGAGTGGGCCGGCACCGGTGTTGCCATGGGAAACGCCATCGATGAGGTTAAGGCCGTGGCCCAGATGGTGACCGCCAATAATAACGAAGACGGCATTGCGGTGGCGCTGGATAAGCTGCTGGGTTAGAATCGCCGATAGTGCATGGCTCGGGCGTCCGCTTGCGGGCGCCCTTTTGTTAGGGAGGGTGCCGTGTCCGCATTTCCGTTCGACGCCGTTATCTTTGACATGGACGGCGTCATTGTCGATACCGAGTATTACTACCTGGGCGAGACTGCCGCGTTTGCCAAGGAGCTTGGGCTTAACCTGACTCAAGAGGAGTTGAACGGGCAGGTTGGTACCTCGCATCAGTTCTTCCTGCGTATGCTGGTCGATTGGTTTGAGCGCGCCGGTAGGGGGCATTTCACTGGCGAGGAAGCGTTGGCCCGTTGGGACGAGTGGGCGCATAAGCGTCCGCGCGACTATCAGGCTTTGATTAACCCAGGCGCCGTGGATACGATTCGAGAGCTGCCGCGCCGTGGCGTTCGCGTGGCGCTTGCCAGCTCGTCTCCCATGGATAGCATCGAGGAAGTGCTCAATGCGTGCGGGCTGGCGGATGCCTTTGAGTATGTGGTGAGCGGCGAGCAGTTTAAGGAGAGCAAGCCCGAGCCCGACATCTACCTGCATGCGCTGGACCTGCTGGGGCTGCCCGCGAATCGCTGCTGCTGCGTTGAGGATTCGGTGCCTGGCATCACTGCCGGCAAGCGAGCCGGCCTGACAGTTATTGCCAAGCGCGAGGAGCGCTTTGGCTTTAGCCAGGATGCCGCGGACAAGATTATCGACCAGCTGCCGGAGCTGCTCACGCTTTCTTAGGAGCGCGGTAGTTGCGCGTTTTTCGGGTCAGATGAGTAAATACCCGACATTTTGGTGCGGCAGCAAGCATACTTTATGCTATGCGGGCTTAAGGGCTTGTTGAATGCCCTTAAGCCCGCTTTTGACTTAATTGGGCTGGGAGAGGGTATATGCCACCGACTGAAGGACTAACTGACGGTAAAGCAGCGATACCGCTGTACCAACAGGTTATCGATATCATTAAAAACGAAATCAATTCCGGTGCCTACAAGGCGGGCGCGCGGATACCCAACGAATTCGAATTGGCTGAGAACTATAAAGTTGGCCGCGTTACCGTGCGACGCGCTATTGAGGAGCTCGTCCAGCAGGGCTATCTAACGAAGCGGCAGGGGAAAGGCACGTTTGTCAACGCCCCCAAGCTTAAGCGCAAGATTCGCCAGAAGGATGACGTCCAGAGTTTTTCGGACGCATGCCGCGTTAACGGAATGGAGCCGGGGGCGTGCGTCATTTCGAGAAAGATACTGCCGGCGGATTCTACCGAAGCGCAGTTCTTTGGTGTTCCCGTTGGAACTGATTTGATTTGCGTTGAGCGTGTACGTACTGCCGATGGCGTCCCCGTCATGCTCGAGAACAACATATACGTTTACGAGGACAACGCCTATCTATCAACGGCACCTCTATCTAACCAATCCATTTTTGAGTTCGTGCGCAACCGGACGGGCCGCACGCCCGCGTTTACCGACCCGTGCACGCTCGAGATCGCGTGCGCGTCGCCCGAGGTCGCTCGACTGTTGGCAGTTCCCGTTGGCGAACCCTTGTTTTATATGGAAGCCTTCTTTTTCGATGAGCAGCGGCGGCCGTTTATCATCGGTCGTCAGCGGATCGTTGGGTCTCGCTACGTTTTTGACATCTAGGACATTGCGAATGGAAGCGCCCGGTGGATCATCTCACCGGGCGTTTCCATACCGTTCACGGCGCAAACGCAACCGTTCAACCGCGTTGCGGCAATCAGTTTGAAATTATCTTGATGAAGGAAAAAGCTGCTGGTAATCTATGGGACGTCATAGAACGTTTGCATTGTGCAAACGTTGAAGCGAGATGCGATGCAGTCTCGAGCTCTTTGGAGGTATCTATGTCAGATACGAAGGCGAAGAAGACAAACAGACGTTTTAAGTTCAAATTACCGCATGTCTATACGATCATGTTCTTGCTGATCGTTGTCTTTGCGGTCCTGACTTGGATCGTTCCCTCTGGTCAGTATCAGCGCAAGACGATTTCGACAGCGGCGGGCGAGCGTGAAGTCGCCGTTGCTGGAACCTATGAACAGGTCGATAAGAACTACACCGATTCCGAGACCGGCGAGACCATCAATCTGGGCCAGGATATCTTCGCGGTCCTGCAAGCGCCCACCAAGGGCATCCAGGAGGCTGCCGACGTCGTTGCGTTCGTCTTATTGATTGGCGGATCGTTCGCAATCATCACCAAGACCAACGCTTTGAATGCCGGCATGAGTCGTGTGATTAAAAAGCTCAAGAACAAGGACATCCTCATCATTCCCATCACGATGACGTTGCTGTCCATTTGCGGCACTACGTTTGGTATGTCTGAGGAAGCCCTGCCGTTCTATGCCATCTTCATTCCCATCATGATGGGTATCGGTTATGACTCGATGACGGCATTCATCATCTGCTTCCTTGGTCCTAACCTGGGATATTGTGCTTCGACCATCGACCCGTTTAATGTTTTGATCGCCCAAGGCATCATTGGCATCGAGGGCAATCCGCAACTGTGGCTGCGCGCCGTTTCTTGGGTTATCTTCACTGCCGTCGGTATCGCATGGGCCATGCGCTACGCCATGCGCGTCAAGAAAAACCCCGAGTCGTCCATTGTGTACGAGGACGATAAGCTCAAGCGTATTGAGTTTTCCGTGACCGATGCCTCCATCGAGGAAGAGTTCACTATCCGTCAGAAGCTCGTGCTTATCGATTTTGCTTGCGGTATGGGCATTATCGTCTGGGGTCTTGTTACCCAGGGCTGGTACATGAATGAGATTTCCGCCGTGTTCCTTGGCATGGGCTTGCTTGCCGGTATCCTGGGCGGCCTTGACCAGCAGACGATCGCAGAGGAGTTCGTTAAGGGTCTCGCCGACTTTGCGTACGCTGCCATCGTTATCGGTATCGCTCGCGGTATTCTGGTCATCGCCGAGGGCGGCATGATCATCGACACCATCCTCCAGGCGCTCGCTACCGCGCTTGCCGGTGCACCCGCCGCCGTCTACACCACGTTTATGTATATCGTCCTTGGCCTGCTCTCTTTGCTGGTTCCCTCGAGTTCTGGCCTGGCGGCGCTCACCATGCCCGTTATGGGCCCCCTGACCGAGCTCATGGGCCTCAATCCCGAGGCGGCCGTCACCGCGCTCCAGTTTGCCAACCAGACCATCAACACCATCAGCCCCGTGGCGGGCATGACGGTCGCCGGTCTTGCCGTGGCTAGGATTTCGTTTGGCCAATGGTGGAAGACCATTTGGAAGTTCTTCATTTTCATGGTCGTCTTTGGCCTGATCGTAACGGCAATCTCTGGCATGCTTCCGGTGTAGGTGGTTGTGATGTCTGATCGTTTGACGGTCCTGACGTCTAAGAGCGTCTTTACCGGTACGGGGGACCTGCCGTTTGAAGGTTTCGTAGCGGTCCGTGGCAATCGAATTGAGGCTGTTGGCACCAAGTGTGAGGTAGCTTCGTATTTGACCCAGGCGGACGAGGTAGTTGACCTGGGCGACCGCACCGTCATGCCTGGCCTGATCGATGTACATACCTTCTATACAGGCTGGGCGCTGCGGACGTTGGGGTCTGATCTGTCCGGCATCGCTGATGCCAAAGAGGCCGTGTCGCTCTTGCGTGCATGGAAAGAAGATCATCCGGATTGCGCGGCGGCTTTTGGCCACAACCTACCCGAAACGTTGGCATCGGATGCCGAGAACGCAAATACAGCAGCTGTGTTTGACGATTGTTTTGGCGATATCCCCGTCGTCTGCTTTACATCGGGTGCGGAGACCTGCGTTCTCAATGCTGCCGCCAGTGCGCGATACGGCTTTACACCCCAGGCGTGCTATGCCGAGAAGATCTGGCGCATGATGAGCGATTTCCTCGCGCTGCCCGAGGTGCGTGCCGGGTATTCGGACTACATGAGCATGCTTAACGAGCGCGGCGTTACCGCCATCAAGGAAATGGCGTTTGATGACTACTACGGCTTTGCCGACGAAATGGCTCGCCGTGAGGAATCTGGTGAGCTGACGGTTCGCGTCTCTATGATGTCGCAGCCGGTGGGCGCCGGTGCAAATCTGGCATATGCCCGCGAGGCGCGAGAGCGCTTCCGGGGACCGTTCGTTCGTTTTTCTGGCTTCAACCGTATGACCGATCGCGGCGTATGGGCGGGGCTTGCCGAGATGATAGACCCCTATGAGGACTCGGCCGATGCGGGCGCTGCCGGCAAGACGGTCGTCGAGGAGCCAGAGTGGGATCTGATTGAGAACGAGCTGCGTGCAATTGATGCTGACGGCTTCCGATATTCCTTGCATTGCCAGGGCGATGGCGCCGTTCGTCGCACCGTGGCGCTCTATGCCTCGCTGCCTCGAGACGAGCATGGACGGATGCTTCGCCGCCATGCGATTACCGATCTCGAGAACTCTGACCCGACCGATCTTGTCGAGTTTGGCAAGTTAGGTGGAATTTGCGAGGTCTATCCGCAGATTCTGACGCTGGACCGGCGCGAGGATTGCCTGTCGATGATGCGTCGACAAATTGGCGAGACGCGACTTTTGCACAGCTGGAATCGCCGCGGCATGGAAGATTCCGGATGCACAGTGTGCTGCGGCACGGATCTGCCGCTGCTTATTCCGAGCCTGGGCGAGTCAATCTACAGCGCGTGCGGCGGACTCTTCGCCGACGGACTGCCCGTGAATGAGGTCAACACGCTGACGCTTGTCGAGCTCTTGCGCGCTTGGACTGCCGGGGGCGCGTACGACCTGATGCGCGAAGACGAGCTGGGTACGCTCGAGGTTGGCAAGCTTGCCGATATTTGCGTGCTCGATCGGGATGTGTTCGACCTCGATTATCGCGACGCACGCGATCTTGCGGTTGACATGACGATGTCGGACGGACAAATCGTGTTCGATCGAAATAAGGAGGCATAAGATGTCTGAATCCAAACCGACGCTGCACCGCGAACAGATTGCGGGCATGAATATCCACTACATCATGTGGTCGCTCGATTACTTCCTTGATGTGCAGCAGCGTTTGGGCTTTGAGTCCATTGAGCTGTGGTGTGCGGAGCCGCATGTGACGCTCGACCACACGGGCTACTTTGAAGCTGAGGTCCTGGCGAAAAAGGCTGCAGACCGTGGGCTTAGGTATCGTACTCTGTGTCCCGAGAATGTTGTCTATCCTTGGCAGTACTGCGCACGCAAACCGCTGCATGAACAGCGCAGCTTGGCGTACTTTAAGCACGGCATTGAGCTTGCCGAGGTACTTGGGTGCGACCGCATGTCCATCAACTCGGGCTGGGGCGACTGGGACGAGGACCGCGAGGAAGCCTGGAAGCGCAGCCGCGAGCACTTGTCCATTCTGGCGGAGCATGCCGGCGAGCACGGTCTGGTGCTTACGATGGAAAGCCTGCGTCCCGAGGAGAGCAACCTTGTGACGACGGTTTCCGATGCGAAGCGCATGATTGACGAGGTCGCGAGCCCGTACTTACAGCCCATGGTTGATACAACCGCGATGGGCGTTGCAGGCGAGACGCTCGAGGACTGGTTTGCCGCCTTTGGTGATGGGGCAATTCACGAGATGCACTTTATCGACGGTGACCCGTATGGCCATCTGGTGTGGGGCGATGGCAAGCACGATATGGACGCCTTCGTCGCCACGCTCAACGCCCATGGTTTCGACGGCATGCTGGGCCAGGAAATCACGGACGGTCGTTACTACGATGATCCGGCGGCGGCAGATGCCAAGAACATGGCCGCATTCGAGAAATATCTGATTGACTAAAACAACTATCGGCCACGCAGCCAACGTCATTGATTGCGGCCAAACAAGAAAGGAACTGGATATGAACGCACACGATCTGATCAAAGAGGCAATTGCCGAGAAGGGCAAGTTCGACAGCGTCTACTGGATTGCTTGCGGTGGCTCCATGATCGATTTGATCCCGGCTCATGAGCTTCTGCAGCGCGAGGCAACCACCTTCACTTCGTATATCTATACGGCTCGCGAGTTCGATATCATGCGTCCGCGTCGTCTGGGCGAGAAGTCCCTGGTCATCGCTTGTAGCCACAGTGGCAACACCCCCGAGGTCGTCGAGGGCTGCGAGATTGCCCTTGCTGCCGGCGCTACGGTGATCGCCCAGACCGACAACGCTGGATCCAAGATTGACTCCGGCAAGTGGACCACGTGGGTCTACCCGTGGGGCGAGGGCGTGCCGCAGGCCGAGGTCCCCGCTGGCATTTCGCTGTCGCTTGCGGCCGAGCTGCTCGATCAGCAGGAGGGCTACGCCGATCTTGCCGATATGTATGCCGGTATCGCCGAGATGGATAAGATTCTTCCCCCGGCACGCGAGAAGGTAAATGCCGAGCTGGGCGATCGTTTTGCCAAGCTTTGCCAGGAGCACGAGTTCTTCTACATTCTGGGCAGCGGTCCCAACTTTAGCCAGACCTACGGTTTCGCTATCTGCTCTCTTATGGAGATGCAGTGGCAGCACTGCAGCTACATCCACTCTGCCGAGTACTTCCATGGCCCCTTCGAGGCTACTCAGGATGGCGTTTTTTACTTCCTGCAGATGGGCTCCAGCGAGTGCCGTGCCATGGACGAGCGCGCCCTGGCGTTCCTTAAGACGCATACCGATACGCTGATGGTGCTCGATGCCAAGGAGTACGGTATGGAAGCCGTGCCGGCGAGCGTCCGTGCCTATCTGGACCCGGTGCTGTTCTACGCCATGAACTGCGAGCTGCGTGCTGCACGCGGCAAGGTGTTTGATCACGATCCCGATTTCCGTCGCTATATGGGTGTTGTCGAGTACTAGAAGGGACAAAGGCCATGGCATTTAACGTTAACGCGCTCGGATTTGGCGACAACGTCGTCGATCGCTACGAGCATATCCACACCATGTATCCCGGCGGCAATGCGGTGAACTTCGCTGTTTATGCTAAGAAATGCGGTGCCGCACGCTCCGCATACATGGGCATTTTTGGCAATGACGCCGCTGCCGAGCATGTCATTGCAAGCCTCGAGGATGAAGGTATCGAGCTTGACAAGTGCGAGCAGATGATTGGCGAGAACGGAGCGGCTCGCGTGACCGTCGTCGACGGTGACCGTGTCTTCCTCGGCTCCAACGAGGGCGGTATCCGTGGCGATGCGCGCTATGTCCTCAATCGCTTTGACCTTGCGTACATGAAGCAGTTCGATGTGGTTCATTCGGGCAACTATTGCTTTACCGAGCGCGAGCTGCCCAAGTTGAAGGCTGCGGGCGTCACGGTCTCTTTTGACTTTTCGGACGACTCCACCGACGAGTACTACGAGCAGATTGCGCCCTACGTCGATTTCGCTTTCTTTAGTGCGGCGGATGCTGCGAGTGAGGACGAGATTCGCGAGCGTCTGGCATGGGTGAAGGGCCTGGGTCCGCGTTTTGTGTCGGCTACGGCGGGCGCCGAGGGCTGCATTGCTTACGACGGCGAGCGTTATTACCGCCAGCTGGCTAAACCGGTAACGGACATGAAGGACACCATGGGGGCGGGCGACTCGTTCCTCACCTCGTTTTTGATGTGCTATCTCGATTCCGCCAAGCGTGGTGAGGATGGCGCCGAGGCCATCGAGCGCGCGCTCGACTTTGCTGCCGGGTTTGCCTCGACCGTGTGCGGCATGGAAGGTTCTTGGGGCCACGGAGCACCAATCGTCGAATAGCTTAAGAAAGCGTACGGCGGTCTGGCTATGAGGCCTTGGACAGCCGATGCAAAACAATAAGCGAAACGCGAAAAGGGGGCTCGCCATGTGGCGGGTCCCCTTTTGAACATTGGAGAAGACCATGGGTATTAAAGCGTGTGCGGCTGGTTTTTGCTGCGCGGACGTCTATCAAAACATCGGCGTGTTCTATCCGACTGGTAATGGCATTGACTGGGGTATCCATCTTGCACGAATGGGCGTTTCGGTATCCGCCGTGTCGGTTGTCGGCAAGGACGAGTACGGAGACAAGATGAGAGAGGCGCTGGCCGCTGAGGGGTTCGATATCTCACATCTGCGGGTGGAAGATGGCGACACCTCGGTGATGCTCATGGCATTGAAAGACGGCGTCGATCGCGTGCATCTCGAGGCAATCGATGGCGTAATGGAGACATATCGACCGAATGAAGACGACCGGGCGTTTATCCTAGAGCATGACATCATTCATACCGACCTGTTTGGCAATTGTTTGGACCTCCTGCCCGAATGGCATGATGCGGGCAAGACGGTGGTTATGGACTTCTCGGTGTTCAGCCAGGATCCCGAATATGCATGCGAGGCTCATTTTCCTTACGTAGACTATGCGTTCATGTCGTTTGAAGAGGACACTCCGGAGCTGCGGGACTGGGTACGCCACGTGCAGGAATTGGGACCGCGCGTTGCGGTTGCCACGCTTGGCGAGAAGGGGAGCATTGCCTATGACGGTGAGCGCTTCTATGAGTGCGGGATCGTACCGGCGGAGAAGGTCGTTAATACCGTGGGTGCCGGCGACTCGTATATTGCCGGGTTTACCAAGGGCGTGATCGATGGCCTTGATATTCCGGCGTGTATGAAGGCGGGCGCTGAGCTGTCGTCCCGAGTGATTGGTTCGTTTGAGCCGTACTAGGGTCAAATGCCTGGAAAGGAGTACGAAATGGTTATCGACATGTTGGTCCATCCTATGCTCTACGGCGAGATCTGTACGCCGGGTGATGAGCCTGATGGATTCGGTTTTTGGTCACGAGAATTTGGTATGGGGCATATGGGCCCCATGGATTGGGATGAGCTTCAAGTCGAGATGGACGTCTGTGACGTGCAGAAGAGCGTGCTCATGCCGCTCGATGTAACCACGGCATGCGGAGGGCACTTTGGCACCAATGACCAGATTGCCATGCTGGTTGCCGCGCATCCCGATCGTCTGTGGGGATTTGCGAGCGTAGACCCGCAGGTGAGCGGTGCCGCAGACGAACTGGAGCGCGCCTTTACCGAGTTGGGGGCAAAGGGGCTTTGCCTGCATCCTGCAAAGCAGGGTTTTGCCCCCGATGATGCTGTGGCCGAGCCGCTTTACGAACTGTGCGAGCGCTATAACAAGCCGGTGGTTTTCCATGCCGGTATGTCTTGGGAGCCTGGCGCAGAGCTCTCGCGCAGTAACCCGCTTGCATTTGAGCACACAATCGCAACGCATCCAAATGTGCGCTTTAGTTTGACCCACTTTGGCTGGCCCTGGGTGCGCGAGACCGTGGCGATGCTGCTCAAGTATCCCAACTGCTACACGGACACCTCTATCACTTACATCGATTCGCCCGAGGAGATGATGCAGCGTCTTTTCACGGTCGATATGGGGCCGCTGTGGTATGAGCGCGCGCTATCGCATCAAGTGATGTTCGCCAGCAATACGCCGCGTTTCCGTGCATTCAAACTCAAGCGGGCGCTCGATACCGTGTCCATGCGCGATGATGCGCGAGAAAGGCTCTACTGGGGTAATGCCCTGCGTTTTCTTGAAGGGGATGAGTGAACATGGTGACGCTCGAGACATTGAGCTATCTATCGACTGCTCCGGACCAGTTCATCGATATTACCGAGGACGTGCACGCCGCCATCGAACGCAGTTCGGTGACGAATGGCTTGGCAGCAATTATTTTGTCGCATACGACCTGTGGAATCGTGGTAAACGAGGGACTGCCCTGCGTGGAGACGGATCTTATGGAGACGCTTGATCGCATCGCCCCGCTCGATGCCCCCTATGCGCATGCACACTTCCTGCCGAGCTATGGAGCCACCGGCAACAACTCCTGTGGGCATATCAAGAGCATGATTTGTGGAAACAGTTGCTTCTTTCCCGTCCAAGATGGCCACATCGTGTGCGGAAGTGCCCAGAACATCTATCTTGCGGAGTTTGACGGTCCGCAGAAGCGAAAAGTGTACGTCGAGGTGCTGGGGGAGTAACGTCCCTGCGATAACCCTATGAAGGAGCACGTTATGTCGTTTCTAACCTCGATGTTCAAGACCGAAAAGCCGGTTATCGGAATGCTGCACCTGCGTCCTCTGCCGGGCGATCCGCTGTATTACCCGGGCGGAAGCGTGCCGCAGGTCGTGGAAGCCGCCAAGCGCGATCTCGAGGCGTTGCAGCAGGGCGGTGTCGATGGCATTTTGATTACCAATGAGCTCTCGATGCCCTATGAGCAGCACGTTTCTCCCTCAACCCTTGCATCGATGGGCTATGTAATCGGGGCTCTATCCCATGATCTGTCGACCCCTTGGGGAGCTGAGGCTATTTACGATGGTGATGCCACAATCGAGCTGTGCGCTGCCGTCGACGCGCAGTTCACACGCTGCAATTTTTGCGGTGCCTGGGCCGGTGATCTTGGGCTGATTAACCGAGATTTCGCTCACACCATGCGTCGCAAGGCGGCGCTGCGCTTGGACGACCTCAAGCTTTTTCACTTCATCACGAGCGAGGGGGAGGTTTATCTCAACGACCGCACGACTGCGGACATTGCCGATTCACTTCTCTTTAATTGCCTTCCGGATGCAATGGTCATCGGCGGTTCGGCTGCCGGTCGTGGCGCTTCGGGCGAGCTTGCCGATGAAGTCCGCGAGCGTGTTGGCGAAGTACCCGTGGTATGTGGCACCGGTTGTCGCGAAAATACCGTGGCTGACGTATTTGCTCACTACGATGGCGCGTTTGTCGGCACCTGCTTAAAGCGCGACGGAAAGCTGGATGCCCCGGTTGATGTTGAGCGGGTAGCTCGTTTTATGGCTGCCGCTCGTACGGCGCGAGGGGAGTAGGCACCTATGGCGCTCTATCTGGGTATTGATATTGGGACAAGCGCCTCTAAAGGCGTTTTAATCGATGATCGATGCAACATCGTTTGCCAAGCCTCTTGTGGACATGAGACGGACAACCCGTGTGACGGATGGTACCAGCATGATGCGGAGGCAGTTTGGTGGGGCGATTTTTGCCGCTTGTCGCGCGAGCTGGTGGCGCGATCGGGGGTTAACGCGGCACAGATCGGATGCGTGGGCCTTTCCGCATTGGGTTGCGACTGTGTGCCGGTCGATACCGAGTGCAACGCGCTGGCGCCCGCGATTTTGTATGGAGTCGATGCACGTTCGAAGCCGCAGATTGACGAGCTTCTTTCCGAATATGGGTCAGATCGCGCACGCGAGCTTTTCGGGCACGATCCCTGTTCGTCAGATATTGCTCCCAAGATCTTGTGGTTTAAGGAGAATATGCCCGAGGTGCACGAACGTGCCGCGAAGTTCCTGACGGCGTCATCGTTTCTATGCGCAAAGTTGACGGGGCGTTTTACGGTGGACCGTTATTTGGCGGAGGATTTTCTTCCCCTATACGACCGCTACACCTGGAAGGTTGATGCTCGGGAATGTGCTCGTTTCTGCCGGCCTGACCAGATGGCGGAGGTAATGTCGGCTACCGATATTGCCGGGGTGATTACGCGGTGTGCGGCTGAGGCGACGGGGCTCGCGGCAGGGACACCTGTCTTAGTGGGAACGGGCGACTCTGGTGCCGAGACCATTTCGACGGGTGTATTCCGTCCCGGCGATATGATGGTTCAGTTGGGGAGTACGGCGTATTTCATCTACCTAGCTGATCATATGATCGATGATGCCCGCCTGTGGCCGGGGACGTTTATCATTCCCGGAACTTACGGGATCTGCGCGGGGACCAATACGGCGGGCGCACTCACATCGTGGCTGCGCCAAGAGCTGTATCGCGACGCCGTAGAGGCCGAGGGCCACGGTGGTCCCGATGCCTATTCGGTTATGGCGCATGATGCCGCCGATGTGGCGCCGGGTGCCGATGGGCTCCTGTGTCTGCCGTACTTTGCGGGGGAGCGTACTCCGCTCAACGATCCCGAGGCGCGTGGCGTCTTCTTTGGCCTGACCGGAAGGCATACGCGAGCCCATATGGTTCGCGCCGCCTTGGAAGGCGTCGCGTATACCGTTGCATCCCATGTCGACATTATCGAGCGAGAGCATGGACTGCCAATTGGGCGCATTATGCTTGTCGGAGGTGGAACCAAGAATCCAGTTTGGATGCAGGCTATCGCCGACGTATGCGGGCGCGAGGTCTCGGTTGCCAAGGTTACGGTGGGCGCATGCTTCGGTGATGCCATCATGGCAGCTCTCGCAGGTGGTGCCTATGCATCATGGGATGAGCTCGCCCGAGTCCTTGGCGTTGCGCAAACAATCGCGCCCGATATGGCTGCCCACGAGTTATATGTGTCGCGCCGTCATATCTTCGACGAATTGTATGCACGCAACCGTGATCTCATGCACGAATTGGTGTAATGCTGCCGAATTGTACTGCCTACCAATAGGGACTGCGTTGTGCGATTCGCATGTCCCTTGGCATGTTTGCCCACAGGGGTTAGCGAAGGTCAAAAACAGAGCGCGCATTTGCTAAAACTGCCGACTCGATGCGCTTTGCGTCACAGTTTTTGAGTGAGGCAATGCGCATCGAGGTCCTTGTGAGCGATCTGATGAGCGACTGTGCGCTTGTTTCTGTGTTTGGTTCGGCTGGTGAATCGGTCTCGAGCAGTAAACGATCGAGTGGAATCTGTCGTGCGTATTCGCGTCCTCGTTTAGATGCGAGCATGCGTTCGTTGACGGAAAAATAACAGCCCGCATTACGCGCGCGGACGAGTTCGTCCGAAGTACCGCTAAACCAGTGGAAGATGATAACGGGGGAGCTGGGGGTGTCCTCAAGAAGGCTGTGCGACTCCAAAATGTTCAAGATCGCTCCTGCCGCGCGAATGGCGTGAATGGACAGGACGCGCCCAGGAAGCGGGTACTGCGACAGCGTCTGGCAAAGCCGATCAAATGCCTGAGTTTGGATTCCCTCGGTGTCCGCGAAGCGCGGCGAGAAGTCGAGCCCAACTTCGCCGATATAGCGCTCCTGTGCGGCAAATTTGCAAAGCAGATCGATTTCGGCGGTACCGCATCGGCCGTCAGCCAGCCACCAAGGATGGAGTCCGATGCCGGCGGTGATGCCTGGGTGGCACGCGGCGCACTTGTTTGCCGTTGCGAAGTCGCGCGGGTCGACCCCGCAATCAAAGAGTCCCAGCCCCATCGCCGCGACCTCGCTGGCAATGGCGTCAGGGCAGGCCATTAAATCAAGGTGGCAGTGTGCGTCAAAAAGCTGTAACTCCATCGCGGCGTGCTCCGCTAGTCCAGGCGCTGACCGTCAGCGCGCACGCGCTCGGTGCCGCGACCACTGATCTGGCGGATAACCTCGCCGGCAATCATCTGACCCATGATGGGCGGCATAAAGCTGGCGGTTCCGAGCTCGGTACGCTCGTGGATATTGGAAGGGTCGCGGGGCTGTGTCTTAACCGATTCCTCACAGCTAAACAGTACATGCAGGCTCTTGATTCCGCGTTTCTTGCATTCTTTGCGCATAATGCGGCTCATAGGGTCACGCACCGTATCGAAGATGTCGGCAAAGCGGAGGCACTCGGGATGGAGCTTGTTGGCCCCGCCCATGGAGCTAACCAAACGAATGCCGTGGTCCTGAGCGTATTTGGCAATGGTGAGCTTGGCCGAGATGGTGTCGATGGCGTCGACGACGTAGTCGAGCTTGCCGTCCGTCTGCTCCAAAACGCTCGCGAAGAAATCATCGATGTTGTCGCTCAGCAAGTATTCGGTGCGCTTGATGACGGTGGCGGCGGGATTGATGTCGTGGATCATGGCCTCTATCACGTCGACCTTGCGCTTGCCGACGGTGCTGTGAAAGGCGATGGCCTGGCGATTGATATTGCTGGGCGCGATGATGTCCTTATCCAGAATGACGAAATGACCAATGCCGCCGCGGGCGAGTGCCTCGCAGCAGTTGGAGCCCACGCCTCCGCAGCCGAGCACTAGCACCGTAGCATCGGCGAGCTTATCGAGTGCCTCGCGGCCCATGATAATCTCGAGCTTGGTGTCGCGTGTCTCGATGGGAGTTGCGGCTGTGGTTTCGGTCATAAATATCCTCCGATGGGGAAGCGAATCGTGTTTTAGCTATCGTCATTATAGGTAATCGCCCATAGGTTGCGATGGCGTTTGCTTTGATGTGGTTTGAAGCATTGCGATTAGATAGTTAGACAAACATCTAAATATCGAGTATAGTGTGCGCGTCATGAGAGATGATGAGAGGAGGTCTTATGCCGGGAGAGGGTTTTAAGGCGCTGGCCGATCCTACGCGACGGCACATTTTGGAACTGCTGCGCGAGGGCAATTGTACTGCCGGGGAACTTGCCGAGCATTTTGACATTAGCAAGCCGTCGCTCAGCCATCATTTGACGATGCTCAAAAACGCCGGGTTGGTGACCGACGAACGCCATGGTCAAAACATCGTATACAGCTTAAACACCACCGTCATGCAGGACTTGATCGGTTGGTTTATGGGCTTTACAAACACGGAAGGTGATAAGGATGAATAACGAAAACAAGGGCATTCACGCCACGGGGGTATCGCGGCGTGTGTGGATTGCGCTGATCGCTCTGTGCGTCGCCAATGTCGTAGTGCACCTCATAGTGATGCCGAGCTTGCCTGCGCAGATTCCCACGCACTGGGGAGCGAACGGCGCCGTCGACGGTTGGGGCCCTAGCTGGATGGCCTCCGCGCTCGGCGTGCTGCCTCTGGCACTTCTTGCAATGTTCCGCGTGGTGCCGCACATCGATCCCAAAGGTGAGGCATATCGAACCTCGGGCAAGTTCTATCAGGGCTTCGTAATCGCCTTTACCTTGTTCATGTGTGCCGTAAGCTGGCTGGGAGAGCTTACGGTCTGGGGCGTGGTGCCGGCGGTCGGTTCGGTCAACGTGCTGATTTCCGGTGCTATCGGTTTGCTGTTCATCGGCGTAGGCAACTACTTGCCGCGTGTGAAGCAGAACTATACGCTCGGTATCAAGACACCTTGGGCGCTTGCCGATCCCGAGAACTGGCGCCGTACGCAGCGTTTTGGCGGCGCCTGCTTTATGGTGCTGGGTATTGGCCTGATTGTGATGGGCGTGGCAGGCAGCGTGCTTTCGAGTGAAGTCGTCGCCGCGGTGATTGCGGTTCTGGCGTTTGGTTCGGTTGGAGCCGTCTACGTCTACTCGTATCTGTTGTGGCGCAAATCGCAGCGAGCCGCTCGTTAAGGTTGCGGAAAACTAGCGTACGCAGTTCATAGTATGTTCCGGGGGACTTTTCCCAGGTAGTATTAGGGGCGTGGGCAACCATGCCCCTTTTTCGTTAAGTTTCAGAGCTGGTTTCCTCATTTCGTTTCCACTAAAGCGAATCAAGAATAGGGAAACAGCAGGTAGAAAGGATAGAACAGACATATGGCGGAGTTTATCTACCAGATGTATCAGGCTCGCAAGGCCCATGGCGACAAGGTAATCCTTGACGACGTGACCCTGAGCTTCTACCCCGGTGCCAAGATCGGCGTCGTGGGCCCCAACGGTATGGGCAAGTCGACCCTGCTCAAGATCATGGCCGGTATCGAGGAGGTCTCCAACGGCGATGCCAGGCTCACCCCCGGCTACACCGTGGGCATCCTGCAGCAGGAGCCGCCGCTCGACGATGACAAGACCGTCATCGAGAACGTGCGCATGGCGTTTGGCGACATGATCGCCAAGGTCGATCGCTTCAACAAGATCGGCGAGGAGATGTGCGACCCGGACTGCGACATGGACGCCCTCATGGCCGAGATGGGCAAGCTCCAGGACGAGATCGATGCCGCCGACGGCTGGGATATCGATTCCAAGCTCGGCCAGGCCATGGACGCCCTGCAGCTGCCCGATTCCGACATGCCGGTCAACGTGCTTTCCGGCGGCGAGCGCCGTCGTGTTGCCCTGTGCAAGCTGCTGCTCGAGGCTCCCGACCTGCTGCTGCTCGACGAGCCCACGAACCACCTGGACGCCGAGTCGATCCTGTGGCTCGAGCACTTCCTGCATAACTATCAGGGCGCGGTGCTTGCCGTCACACACGATCGCTACTTCCTGGATAACGTTGCCGAGTGGATCTGCGAGGTCGACCGCGGTCACCTTTATCCCTACAAGGGCAACTACTCCACGTATCTGGAGACCAAGGCCGCGCGTATCGAGGCGCAGGGCAACCGTGACGCCAAGCTCGCCAAGCGCATGGAGGCCGAGCTCGAGTGGGTACGCAGTTCACCCAAGGCTCGCCAGGCCAAGAACAAGGCTCGTCTGGCTCGCTACGAGGAGATGGAGGCCGAGGCCCGCGCAAGCCAGAAGCTCGACTGGACCGATATCCGCATCCCTGTGGGCCCGCGTCTGGGCAACAAGGTGCTCGAGGCCCATCACCTGCACAAGGAGTTCGACGGTCGCGTGCTCATCGATGACCTTTCGTTCACCCTGCCGCGCAACGGCATCGTGGGCGTGATCGGCCCCAACGGTGTCGGTAAGACCACGCTGTTCAAGACGATTGTGGGTCTGGAGCCGCTGACTTCGGGCGAGCTCGAGGTGGGCGAGACCGTCAAGATTAGCTACGTTGATCAGAACCGCTCCGGCATCGACCCCGACAAGAACCTGTGGGAGGTCGTCTCGGACGGCCTGGACCACATGATGGTCGGCGAGACCGAGGTCCCGAGCCGCGCCTATGTGGCGAGCTTTGGCTTTAAGGGCCAGGACCAGCAGAAGCGCGCTGGCGTACTCTCCGGTGGCGAGCGCAACCGTCTGAACCTGGCACTCACGCTCAAGCAGGGCGGCAACCTGCTGCTCCTCGACGAGCCCACGAACGACCTCGACGTCGAGACGCTGTCCTCGCTCGAGGCGGCGCTGCTCGAGTTCCCGGGCTGCTCGGTGGTCATTAGCCACGACCGTATGTTCCTGGACCGCGTCGCCACGCACATTCTGGCGTGGGAGGGCACCGACGAGAATCCGGGCAACTGGTATTGGTTCGAGGGTAATTTCGAGGCCTATCAGGCCAACCGCATCGAGCGCCTGGGCGAGGACGCGGCCCAGCCGCATCGTATTCACCGTAAGCTGACGCGCGACTAGTAGCAAGTAGAAAGGCCGCCACCAAGGGCGGCCTTTCTTGTAGCAATTGCACTGCAGCTATGCCCTGGCTGCTGGTTTGATTCATAATCAAAGTTATCTCTTTGGGATTAAAGCCCGTTTTTGCTATGAGCGATTTTCTAATTCCGTTTAAAACGTAAAGACGCATTGGGTTGCAAGGACATAAGCAAATCGAATTGAAATATAACCAGTGCTGTAACGTTACAAAAAAGATTATAGAATAGGAGTACCTTATAAGTCGCTTCTCTAGAAAGAAGAACATATGCTTTCGCGTCGTCGTTTTCTGCAACTTGTCGCGTCTTCAATTGTCGCCTTAGCCGCACGTCCGAAAGAGGTTTTTGCTTCGACGGGCAATATTGATGGTGAGCAGATACAATTTACTTCTGAAATTGCGCAAGAGCTTGCCGATAAATATATAAAGGGACTCCTCGGCTATTCGTATACGCCTTCTGACCCTATTCCTTTTGTAGATGTTGATGGGTCCCCGCTTGGTTACATTGTTCCGGTTGTGACATCCAATAGAGCCGCGGGCTATTTGGTTTTAGATGCTTCAGATGATGAAATACTTACGGGATATCGTTTTGGAGACGGCTTAGTCAGCCCTATGGATCGGGGAGGAGATCTTGGTGTCGAGTCTTATTCTTTCAATAACCCAGTCGTAATGATCAATCCATTCGAATTCGGCGTGCAATCTTTGGACGGTTCAATAACAACAAATTGCGGAAGAACAATCCCGGCTGTTTCCATAGAAGGACGGCCTGTCGTTTTATCGAATAAACCTTCAAGCTGGAACGATGTTGTAATTTACGCAACTCAAATGCAGGATTACACAGTATCTGGATTTCGTTCCATTTCTCAGTTTATGTCATATGATGAAAGCGAGATTAAGAGGCTTACCGCCCACTATGCTTGTATGGTGACAGCTTTTTCGAACGTTGCGGAACTGTATGGCATTGCCAATTTATATAGCGACCCTTCGCAATATATGCAGATATGGAGTTACACCAATACCCATGCTCTTTCCGATGAAGAACAGACTGTTCCCGGCGTTGTTTTGGGTGGAACGCCGATATCAACCTGTGCAACGGGGTTTACAAATTACTGCGCAAGCAGAGGAAGTACTCTTATCGCCCGCACTGTCTCCTCTCCGGCTATCGCGAGCATTCAAAATGAGATTAACTCTAATAGACCGAATGTTTTACATGCGAGTTTGTACAACGGATCAGCCCATTCTGTAACAGCGGAGGCTTACGCCACACTTACTGGTAAGAAAACTGGAGAGACAAGGCAGATGATTGGCATAGCGGACGGCTGGAATTCATCTTTATCCTTCCTGAAGTATGATCAGAGCTATTATGCGTGGACTTATGGAACGACTTTTTCGAAGTAGGGCGATTCGTCTAGCCCTGTCTTTGGTGCTGATGGCTTCATTGGTGGGCTGTTCAACAAAGGAAGAGATATCGCGCGGAGGTTCCGGAGAAGTGACTGCGACAGACTCAGGTTCATTAGAAATAGCTGGCGGGCATGCCGATGTGATGTTACAAGGAAAAGGCGTGCTTAGGTCGGTTGATGCTGAAGACGCTGTCTGCTCAATAGAGGATTTAAAGACAGGTGAAACTGCACCGTACCGAGTCTCAGATAATGCTGCGAATATGATTGAGTCGATACCGACTGGAGCGCAGGTTTCTTTTAGATACTTTGCTCCGCAACTTGAGGATGAGCTTGCTTCTCTGGTGTCTATATGCACCGATGACAACTAAAAGGCCTGAATTCAAAAGGCCTCGGATGGTCAATTGGCTATCCGAGGCCTTTTTTACTCGACCGGGGCTTCGACCTTGTCGATGACCCAGGTGGCTCCGAGGCCGCCGGTGGTGTTGCGGCGGATGCGCACGGTGACTTCGTGGCGCTCGCCGGCCTGCGTGTAGTGCAGGGGGAAGCTTGCGCGGTTTCGCGCGGCCTCGATGGTACCGCGCTCGCGGGCGATCCAGTAGTACTCGCCGACGATACCGAGCGTGTCGGCGCCGTAGGGGAGATAGGTCGATAGCTCGTGCAGAAGCGGGCCGGGGCAGAAGACCTCGGTTGCGAAATCGATGGGGAAGTCCTTGGGGATGGTCGGTGCTGCGGGTGCGGGGGCCGGTGCTGCAGCGGGGGCCGGAGACGGTGCCGGTGCGGGAATTTGGTCGCAAACAGCGGCGGGCACGGATTCGATGACGGGTGCGGGCTCCGGCGTCGCTTCCGGCTTGATCGTGGAATCTGCGGGCTCCGGCGTCGTCTTCGGCTTGGTTGTGGAATCTGCGGGCTTCACGGTGACGGGCGCGTCTGCAACTGCGGTTTCAACCTCAACCTGCGTCGCGTTCTCGTTCTCGACGCTCGACTTTGCCTCGATGGGCGTGGATGCCATGGTGGTGATGCCGGCGTTTGCGTTCTCGGGGTCATAGACGACCGTGAGCGAGATGGCGGGCTGCGGCGTCTCGGGCTCCGGCGCCGACTCGGTAGCGCCTTGATCGTCGGGCTCGTCGGGCTGATCGTCCTCGGTCTCGTCGCCAAAGACATCGCTGTTTTGGAACGCAGGCGTTTCGGGCTGGTCAGCGGCTTCTTCGGTTGTCGACTTGGGAGCTTCGTTGAGCTCCGCAGTGGCTTCCTGCTCGGATATGACTTCGGGATCGGTCGTGGCGGTGATTTCGGTGTCGGCTTCTGCCGTTACCTCAATAGCGACTTCGATCTCTGCCTCGGGCTCGGGCTCCGGAGCGACTTCGGCCACGGGCTCGGGCTCGGCGCGCTTAACGTGCTTGGGGCGCACGGCCTTGAGGTCCTTCTCGCCGCGCTTTTTCTTTTTGTAGGACTGCTTGGCACCCTTGGCAGCCTTGGGCTTGTCCTCGCCCTTGGCAAGGGCGGCATCCCAGGCCTCGTTGGCGATGAGCGTGGCATACAGGCGACCGCCCTTAAAGACGGTCAGCCTTATGCAGTCGTCGAGCTCCTCGAGCAGCTCGCGCGTGGACTCGAAGCCCAGGTCATAAGCGGCCATGTCACCAGCAGCGAGCGCCTCCTCGACCTGCGTCATAAACGTTTGCTTGCCGCACCCAATCGCATCACGCAGCAGACGATACAGATAGATGTGGTTGCCCAGCGATAGCGTGGGCTTAACTATTGTCTTGCTCATGGCAAATCTCCTCTTTACACACCAAAGCATCTTACCATCGCGCGGGGCTTGCTACCTCGGCGCCCAAGGCAAACGGGCGCGACCGTTGCCGGTTCGCGCCCGTTATACAGGTCGATTATCTATGAGGGGCAAACGTGCTTAGTTGCCCGATGCCGTGCCTTGGCTCGAGCTGTCAGATGCCGTGCCGGACGCGGTTCCACTCGAGCTGTTCGAGTTGCTGGTGTTGCTGCTGTCTGCTGAGCCCGTTCCCGACGTGGTGTCGCTCGTCTGGTCGCCCGTGCTCGGTTGAGAGCCGTCAGTCGTTTGGCTTGAGTCGGTTGTGCCGGATTGCGTACCGTTGTTGTTCACAGAAGAATCGGCGCCCTGCGACTGATCGGGGGTGTTCGAGGACGAGTCGGTGGATGCGGAGGTGCCCTGCGAGTCGTCCTGCTGGCTTTGCGATTGACCAGTGCTGTCCGCGTCGTGCTCGGTCGTGCGTGACGACAGAATCGGCTCGGGACGCTCGCCCAGACCCTCACCGGCGGTGGTGATAAGGATGGCAGCGGTGCAGGCGATAACCGCGACGATGGCGATGGCGATCGAGAAGATGATGACCTTCTTTTGCGTCTGGCTGCGCTCTGCCGCCGCCTTGGCGCGCAGGCTGTCGGGGGCGACGCGCGCCGTGGTCGCGCGCCCTGCAATCTGGCGCATCTCCTGGGTAGTCGCGGCGCCGCCTAAGTGCTCCTCGGCATTTAATTCAACGGGTTCATAGGCGCCGGCGGGGTAGTCGACGGTGGCGTGCGTACCTTTGAGGGCTTCGGCGCTGGCAGAGATAAAGTGGCGGTAGACCTGCGAGGACACAACGGTGATGACCGAGCTCACGGCGGCACCGATCACCGATCCGGCGATACCGATCTTGGAGGCAAGCGCGACGCTCGTGGCGGCAGCTGCGGCGCCGGCGATGATTTGGGGAATGGAAATGTCGTCAAACAGGCCCTTTTTGGGCGCGATGGCCATGGTCTGTCCGATGGAATGGTTCTCGTGCACGCCGTTGTTGAGCGATGCCGGCGTCATGACGCGCGTGCGCGGCGCGTCGGTGTACTTGGTTGTCATACGGGGTCCTCCCGGTGTAAATCTGCTTCGTTTCGTGTAGCCATCAGGGTACCCACCAGATGTGAATCGTACGTGACATTTAACAGATACCATCAACTCATCAAGGGGGGCTTGCTGTCTTTGGTGCAATAGCTTGATGCTAAACTGGATTTACGATTGCGAGGTGGTTTACGTGATGTACCCGTATATGACATTCGAAGACGGTACCGAGGTCGTTCATTCTGACCTGATTGCAGATGAGGATATCGAAAAGGTTGTCGTGCATTTTGAACGACCGACGGCAGAGGGCTTCGACTCCGCTCGCTGTGAGTTGCCTTCCTGTTCGTGGACTGACTGGGAAGGGCATTTTACTCAGAGTGAAAAACGAGCTTTCGAAGAGTGTTTGAGCAAATCATTTAGATTAGTTCGAGTTTAGTTCGAATAAAGAAGCCGAATGCGATGACCTAAAGCGTATGCATTTTTAGTATTAGATGCGTATGAAATGGAGGATGTGAATGGATGAGCTAATAGACTTTAAAAAACGATTTCTCAAGAATGGCGAGCTGGTTTCAATTCCAAAAAAGGAAAGCTATAAAAGAATCATGCTGCTATGGGCCGTCTCTTTCTTTGAATTAAATACAAGTTATACGGAGCTTCAGGTTAATCGTGTGCTGTCACAGCTCTATCCTGATTATGCCGTGTTGAGGCGGTACTTGGTTGATTATGGATTCCTATTAAGGGATGAACGAGGCCTGAAATACGAGGTTAATCGTGATGTTCACGGTATTGAGAGCTAGCCATCCGGTTCGGGTCCTATATATTGCTAGAGGGATAAGCGAAATAGGCAATTGGTGTGCGAATATTGCTTTGCCAATGCTGATTTACGAGGTAACTCACGATGTTTCTGCAACTGCTTTGATGGTCTGCTGCAGATTTGCCCCCTCTCTGTTTTCAGTTTCGCTCGTGCAGCTGCCTCAGAAGATGGGTATCGGGACACTGCAGGCCATGAGATTGGCAGACTTAATTCGCGCGGGATTATTCGTTTGCTATATTTTTGTTGATAGTAAATGGAGTATGTTTGCTATTACGTGCGCGGTATCGCTTTGCCGAACGGTTGAAATGCCCTGCTTTTACTCGTTGTTAAGAGCCAATACGAATAGTATCAATCGCGACGTAATTAATAATTCGTTTGGGTTTCTGCAGAATTTGATGATGGTTCTGGGGCCAGTTGCCGGCGGTTTTGTTGTCGCTCAATTTGGGGCGGAGGCTGTTCTTGCATTAGACGCGCTTTCTTTTGCCGCGTCGTTCTGGTTGCTGCGAGATGTTCCGTCGGTTATCGAGGTTAATGATAAAGAGGGGATAAGCAAAAATGAAAAAAACAGGACTGCATTTAGTGATCTTAGCGCGAAGCACTTGGCAATTGGTTTCCTATTAATCGATATTTCTAGTGGCGTGGCATTCGGCTCTCTGAATTCTCTTTTGCCAGCTATAGCGCAATTGCAATTTGACTCGTCATCGATACAATATGGATTCCTTCAGAGTAGTCTTACAATCGGACTGTTGTTCGGAAATACAATATATGGTCGTTTAATTAGTGGTTCCGATTGCGTTAAATCATATTGTTTTGTGACGTATCTTGCGCTCGGTGCGTATCTGGCGTTTGGCTATCGTTATGCGTCTGGGATATCGTTTATTTTCCTTTTTATCGTCGGTGCCGGAAACGCCATTCAAGATGTGCTTCTCATAACATCGCTGCAGGATTTGGCGAGAGACGAATCTGAATCGATAAGCCTGTTTTCAATTAGGGAGTCTTTGCAATCGGTTGCTGTTGTTATTTCAACACTCCTTGTTTCGCTGTTCACGAGCACCGCGATGTTCTCAATTCTCGTTACAGGACTTGGTGTATTTTCAATTATGATGGTAGCTGCGTTTCAATTGAATTATTTGCGAAAGATGTGACGTTGATATGCCTAAAACGCTTTTAGTATTTCCCCCAGGATGGAGTCCAGTGGGGCCGTATCTTGCCTTGCCTGTTTTGAAGTCATATCTTCAAGAGGTTGAACAATATAAAGTTGACATTGTTGACTTAAACGTGGAATTTTACGATGACCTCCTATCTTTTAGACATGTCGAAGAGTGCTGTAAAAGGTATCGGGAATCAAAGGATTCGTTTAGTTCGAATGTTCAATTAACAATCGAGTTGATACAAAAGTCAGCACTTAATGTTGACGAGGCAAAAGATATTTTCAGATCGAAGAGATACTTTAATCTAAAAGAAAGACAATATGCTGAAAACATTTTTAGAAATGCACTCTATATCATAAATCACGTCTCGTATGGAGTTAAATACACGTTCAACTCCATAGATCTGCCCTATGATTATTATTCGACACCAGAAATAATGAAATCGCTTGCGGATACCTTGCATAATCCGTTTATTTCCTTCTATGAAACTGCCTTTCTTAAGCGTATTCAGAGGGAAAAAAATGAGTTTATTGGGATTTCGGTGAGCGGCTGTTTCCAATTGATTTCTGCAGTTACGTTAGCGAAACTGATTAAAGAAGAATGTCCATCTGTTAAACACGTCTCATTGGGCGGCAATTACATTACTCGTTTAGCAGATGACTGCATGAAAGAATGGCATCCCTTTTTTGAATACATTGATTCGATAATGATGTATGACGGCGAAGAGCCGCTTGCACGTCTTCTTGAGGCTCTTGACTCCGGTGATGACAATCTCGACTGTGTTCCAAACCTTTGCCATGCTAAAGGTGGAAAGATATATAAAAACCATCGGATTGAGCAAACATTTATCAACGATACAGTTCCCGATTTCGATGGCTTCGCCCTTTCTAAATACTTCATGCCTGAGTTAATATTGCCGGTTTATTCCTCTAGGCAGTGTTTTAATCATTGCGCCTTCTGCACCATTCCCGGTGCTACCGGTGGTTGTTACCGAAAGATGCCTATATCGAGAGTATTTGAAATAATGTGTCGGTTAAATGAAAAATACGGCACGAGAGTTTTCTCTTTTGTGGATGAAACATTCGAAGGCAAAAGAATGGAGCAACTCGCGGATGAAATAAACGCATCGGGAAAAACGTTTTTCTGGCATGGAGAAACGAGGTTCTCTCCAACCCTAAGTACAGACGTTTTCAACAAGATATACCAAAGTGGATGTAGGCAGATTCAGTTTGGCCTCGAGTCATACAACCAAAGAGTTCTTGATCTAATGAAGAAGAACACGAGAGTTGATTGGATTGATCGCAATATCCATGATTGTCTCAATGCGGGTATTCCTGTTCATCTATTCTTTATGATTGGCTTCCCGACCGAAACTAAAGAAGAGGCTCTGAACACCTTAGCTTATACAGAGAATGTTTTGAATTATTCAAAACAGGTATGTGGTGTTCCATATTCCACGAGAGGATTTACGAATTTTGGTCTCGTTATGGGGTCGGATGTTTGGAATCATCCCGATAAGTATGGTGTCTCTGTAATGCCGAAGTCCCAATATGAGGATTTGCGCCTCGAAGTGGATTATGTTTCAGGCACTGGTTTAACTTTAAATGAAGCAAAATCCTTATCTGATGAGCATCATATTGATTTTTATATGCAAGAGGTCATAAACGGTAGCGACACAATTGACTTGCCCCAGCGGCTTCATATTTCAGAGGTGACCTGGATCCTAGATTCTATTCACGCTGTCAGGTATAAGGGACATTTGACCAAAGTAAAGCGACGGCTAACTAGTCTAAATCCAGCTGATCGAATCTGGCTGGATTCCAAGACCTCTGTCGTGCTCGTTGAGCCATTTGCCTACTTCTATAATTCTGAATACCATCATGTCTATGCTGTTTCCCAGTTGGTATACCTTAAGTTGGCCCGTTTATTGGAGGCCGATTGTAGCATTTCTCTTATCCTTGATCAGGGCGACCTCGAGCTGACAAGGGCGATAGAAGAACTGTTGCATTATGGATTGCTGAATACAAATATCGATGCCGATTATGTAATGCACGATAATGGTTTTCAATTGGTTAAAAGTTCGTTTGTGAAAGAAGTCGGACGCTCAAAAGAGGGGTTAAGAGTACTGCTGAGTTGTGCCACCCATAGAATGTGTGCGGTTAATGATTTTTCGTTCGCTTTGCTTTCGTTGTTTGAAAAGCCGATTACTAAGAACGAGGTGCGCGACATTTTGAAAAAAGAGGGACTATCGGCAAACGAGGAGCAATTAAACAAGTTGGTTGATAATTGCATGAAAGCAGATATACTACAATTGATTAGATAGAGGAGGTTTCTGCATGGACGTTATTAACAAAGATCTCTTGGAGCAACTGAAAGAGTTTCAGGAAGAGGGCGTCGTGGTGGAAGTGTTCGACTTTGAGGACTACATGGATAAATTCTGCCATTAGTTTCGGAATTTACTCGCCTCGCTTAAAGGAGAAGTCGATTATCGATTTCTCCTTTTTTAATTAAAGATATTTTTGAAATACATGCTTTTAGCACAGGTTGGCCTCTCAGTAAACTGGGAGGTTGCTTTGGCTAGTTAGAGATATGTGAACGTCCGTTAGACTGAATCTCAGGGTAGAAGGGGCCTCCAGTGTCCAGATCAACAAGGCAATGCTGCGTTTCGGCTAATAAGAACGATGGCTTTTTGCGTGTGGCGGCGGCGTCGCCGCAGATTCGCGTGGCCGATGTCGAGGGCAATGCCGAGGTTGCGTTAGCGGCTGTTCGCGCGGCTGTTGAGCGCGGCGTTCGCGCGCTGGTACTGCCCGAGCTCAACTTGTGCGGCTATACCGCGGCCGATCTGTTCCATAACCGCACATTACTGCATGCCTGCGAGGCTGCTTTGGTGCATATCCTCGATGAGACTCGTGAGCTGCCGATTGTCTTTACTATCGGTCTTCCCGTTGCAGTTGCCGAGAATATCTACAACTGCGCCGCCGTGTGCTGCGCGGGCGAGCTTTTGGGCCTCACGGCCAAGAAGTATCTGCCCAACTATGGCGAGTTCTACGAGCGCCGCTGGTTTGCTCCGGCGCCCGCAGATCCCGTGTGGGTCGAGTTTGCCGGTCAGGGTCCGGTTCCGCTGGGTTCGGAGCTTGTCTACCGCTGCTGTGACGAGGGTGCCGAGGATATGGTGCTGGGCGTTGAGGTCTGCGAGGACCTGTGGGTGCCGGCGCCCCCTTCGACCGAGATGGCGCTTGCCGGTGCGACGGTGATCCTCAACCCGTCGGCCTCGGACGAGATTATCGGCAAGGCAGATTACCGACGCAGCCTCATATCCAACCAGAGCGCGCGCCTGTACTGTGCCTATGCCTATGCAGATGCGAGCGAGGGCGAGTCCACGACCGACATGGTCTTTGCGGGCGAGAACCTCGTCTACGAAAACGGCTCCAAGCTCGCCGCGACCAAACTGCTTACCTGCGATATGGCCATCGCCGATGTTGACCTCGACCGTCTGGTTGCCGAGCGCCGTCGCTCGACGACGTGGACGCGCGCGGACGATGCGCCTGAGGCCACGACTGTTGAGTTTTCATTTGAGGGCGTGCTGGCCAAAGAGCCCGTCCTGCGCGATGCCTGCGATATCGACCGCGTTTTCCCGCGCGCGCCCTTTGTGCCGGCCGACCACGGCGACTTGGCCGAGCGCTGCGAGACGATCCTCGATCTGCAGACTGCGGGCCTCAAGACCCGCCTTGCCCACACGGGTACCAAGGCTGCGGTTATCGGCCTTTCGGGCGGCTTGGACTCCACGCTAGCGCTGCTTGTGACCGTGCGTGCCTTCGATGCACTGGGGCTGCCGCGCACTGGTATCACAGCCGTGTCCATGCCCGGCTTCGGCACGACGCATCGCACCAAGTCGAATGCCGAGTCGCTCGCCCGCGACCTGGGTGTGAGCTTCCGCGAGGTTTCGATCCACGCGGCTGTGGAGCAGCACTTCAAGGACATTGAGCATGATCCAGCTGTGCAGGACGTGACCTACGAGAACAGCCAGGCGCGCGAGCGTACGCAGATTCTGATGGATCTGGCCAACCAGGCTGGCGGTTTTGTCATTGGCACGGGCGACCTGTCGGAGCTGGCGCTCGGCTGGGCTACCTATAACGGCGACCACATGAGCATGTACGCCGTCAACGCGAGCGTGCCCAAGACGCTTGTGCGCCATCTGGTACGCTATGCCGCCGATGTCTTTGGCGGGCGCATTGCCGAGGTCTTGCTCGATATCCTCGATACGCCGGTGTCCCCCGAGCTTCTGCCGCCCACGGGCGACGGCGAGATTGCGCAGAAGACCGAGGATTTGGTGGGCCCGTACGAGTTGCACGACTACTTCCTCTACTACCTGCTGCGTTTTGGCTTTGAGCCGGGCAAGATCTACCGCATGGCGCTCAAGAGCTTCGAGGGCGTCTACGACGTCAAGACCGTCCACACGTGGTTGCGTACGTTCTATCGTCGCTTCTTTGCCCAGCAGTTTAAGCGCAGCTGCCTGCCCGATGGTCCCAAGGTGGGCTCGGTGACGCTCAGTCCGCGCGGCGATTGGCGTATGCCGAGTGACGCCAGCTCACGTCTGTGGCTTGCGCAGATCGATGCGCTCGATCCGATTGACTAAGGTTGGCTAAATTGAACCAATACGGGGGTTGCAAGCGTTACACTTTTGCAATCTGATGGCCCGTATCGCGCGGCGCTCTTGTCGGAGCGCCGCGTTTTTCATATCGAAAGGTGGCACCATGCAGGCATCGCAGCGTCTCGACCGCTTTAGCGCGGAGGTCTTCGCCTCGCTCAACAACAAACTGCTTGCGCTGAAGGCTCAGGGCAAGACCATTTACAACATGAGCGTGGGCACGCCCGACTTTAAGCCGTACGACCACGTGGTCGAGGCGCTCACGCAGGCAGCCCAAGATCCCGAGATGTGGAAGTATGCCCTGCGCGACCTGCCCGAACTCAAGCAAGCTGTGTGCGATTACTATGAGCGTCGCTTTGGCGTTTCGGGCATTACGCCGTCCATGGTGCAGTCGTGCAACGGCACGCAGGAGGGCGTGGGCCATTTGGGCCTGGCCCTGCTCGATCCGGGTGACACCATTTTGGTTCCCGATCCGTGCTACCCGGTTTTTGAGGCGGGGGCCAAGATCGCCGACGCCAAACTCGAGTATTATCCGCTGGTGGCGGAGCACAATTACCTGCCCTATGTGGCGGGCATCGATCCCGAGGTGGCCGATCGTGCCAAGTACATGATCGTGTCGCTGCCCGCCAACCCGGTGGGCTCGGTGGGCACGCCCGAGATCTACGAGGAGATCATCGCTTTTGCCCGCGAGCACGACCTGCTGATCGTTCACGACAACGCATACTCCGACATCGTGTTCAACGGCGAGCCGGGCGGCAGCTTCTTGCAGTACCCCGGCGCGCTCGAGGTGGGCGTTGAGTTCTTCTCGCTCTCCAAGTCGTTTAACGTCACCGGTGCCCGCATCGGCTTTTTGGTCGGCCGAGAGGACGTGGTCTCGGCCTTTGCCAAGCTGCGCGGCCAGATCGACTTTGGCATGTTCTTCCCGATCCAGAAGGCCGCCATCGCCTGCCTGAACGGTCCGCGCGATGAGGTCGAGGCGCAGCGTCTGAAGTACCAGGAGCGCCGCGATGCCCTGTGCGACGGTCTTGAGGGCTTGGGCTGGGAGCGCCCCAACGCGCATGGCTCTATGTTTGTGTGGGCCAAGCTTCCCGGTGGCCGCACCGATTCCATGGCGTTTTGCGAGGAGCTTATGGAGAAGGCCGGCGTTGTGGTGACGCCGGGCGCGAGCTTTGGTCCTTCGGGCGAGGGGCACGTGCGCATGGCGCTGGTCTTGCCGCCCGACCAGATCGCTTTGGCTGTCGAGGCCATTCGCGAGGCGGGCCTGTATTAGAAAGCTATTTTGGCTCGTCAATATATCGAAACCGATTTCGTGCAGTTATTTTACGAATTCTGCAAACAATTTCGGTAAACGGTCGATTTTTGGCTGCGAATAGGAGCATAATCAAAGTCCCGATTGGATGTATTGGGATTACGACAAGCCGCTCGGGTCGTTCCCGGGCGGCTTGTTTGTGGAGTGAGATGGGAGTTTCTAATGGTTAACGAGAAGAAGGTCGCTATTGTCGGCTGCGGTTTCGTCGGTTCGTCTTCGGCGTTCGCGCTGATGCAGAGCGGTCTGTTCTCCGAGATGGTCCTCATCGACGTGGACAAGAACCGCGCCGAGGGTGAGGCCCTGGATATCGCGCACGGCATGACGTTTGCCGAGCCGATGAAGATCTACGCCGGCGATTATTCCGATGTCGCCGACGCCGCCATGATCGTCGTCACCGCTGGCGCTGCCCAGAAGCCCGGTGAGACCCGCCTGGACCTGGTCAACAAGAACGTCAGCATCTTTAAGTCCATTATCCCCGAGATTAAGAAGTCCGGCTTCGATGGCATTCTGCTCATCGTCTCCAACCCGGTCGATGTTCTGACCTACGCCGCCATCAAGATGTCCGGCCTGCCCGAGGGCCACGTCATCGGCTCCGGCACCGTGCTCGACACTGGCCGTCTGCAGCAGATGCTTGGTGCCCACGTCGAGGTTGATCCGCGCGACGTTCAGGCCTATGTCATGGGTGAGCACGGCGACTCCGAGTTTGTCGCTTGGTCCAGCGCCCAGGTTGCCGGCGTGCCGCTGAACACCTTCTGCGAGCTTCACGGCCACCTGGAGCATGAGGCTGCCGAGAAGCGCATCGCCGAGGACGTTAAGAACTCCGCCTACACCATCATCGAGAAGAAGCACGCCACCTACTACGGCGTCGCCATGGCCGTTAAGCGCATCTGCACCGCTGTTATGCGTGATGAGCAGACCGTTCTGCCCGTTTCCTCGCTCATGGTGGGCGAGTATGGCCTGTCCGATCTGGCCATCTCCATGCCGACGGTCGTTGGCCGCGACGGCGTCGTCTGCCGCGTCCCCGTGCCGCTGAACGACGACGAGCAGCATGAGCTCACCGTCTCCGCCAAGGCCCTCAAGGACATCATCGACAGCGTCGACTTCTCCTGCTAAATCAAGCTCGCTAGAGCGAAAAGCTACAATGAAGGCGTCCGGGTCCACACGGCCCGGGCGCCTTTTTGGTGCAAAGTAACCTGACTCCAATGCACCATAGTTGATGGTGTTAGCGCCGGAATAATTTAGCCAAATATAGTCGGCCGAGATTGACCAATCCCGGCCGACCCATTTTAGCCAACA
>NZ_JBDMGT010000013.1:0-56144 GCF_039752775.1 Collinsella aerofaciens
TATTACGAGCTCCTGTGCGAATTGAAGGGAGCGCTCCCGCAAACTGCCTATTGACAACTTATAGGAGCGTCGGTTTTGTTTTTGCGATTTTCTGTATGGTCGGAGATTCGCTATCCAGCCCCGTAATCCGGCATAGCTTTGTTCGTGGCGGCCCAACCGCGCGTTTAAGCGCGGGGCCGATGGGGCATTTTTGCCCCACCGGCCCTATTCCAGCGCTATTCCGGCTTGGTTTCTACTGTGGGAGTCTTGTCCGCTGCGACTGGGGTGCGGGCGGTGTCCATAGTCAGGCAGTGCTTGGGGCAGCTCTCGATGCACTCACCGCACACCACGCAGGCATACGGGTCGATCGACCACGTTCCACCCTTGCGATCGACTGCGAGCGCGCCCGCCGGACAGCGACGCGCACACATGCCGCAGCAGATACACACGTCCATGTCGTTGACGATATGCCCGCGCAAGCGCTCGGGCGCCGCGAGCTTCTCCTGCGGATAGCACACCGTAACCGGCTGCTTGACCATAGAGCCCAAGGCCGTCTTGGCAAATGTCAGCAAACTCATGCCGCGCCTACCTTTCCGTGCAGCTAATGCAGGGGTCGATGGTCAGGATAATCATGGGAACGTTGGCAAGGAGTACGCCCTGCAGCGCATGCGTCAGACCTGCCAGGTTTTGCGACGTCGGCGTGCGCACGCGAAAACGGTCCAGATTCTTGGTGCCGTTGCCGCGCACATAGTAATACGCCTCGCCGCGCGGCTGCTCAATCACAACCTCGCCGCGCGCGCCGTCGGCCGGCGTAAGCTTGGTGCGCCCGCCGATACCGTCGTGTGGGATCTTGTCCACAAGCTCCTTAATGATGTCCATGGCCTGCGTGACCTCGGCACAACGCACCTGGCAGCGAGCATAGCAGTCTCCATCGGTGGCAACGATGGGCTCAAACGCAGCCAGGTCCGCATAGGCACCGTCGCCAAACATGCGCACGTCGTAGTCCACGCCCGAGGCGCGACCGAACGGGCCGACCATCGAAAGCTCCAGCGCATCCTTCTTGCTGATCACGCCCACGCCATGCAAGCGCTCGCCGCAGCTGTCGTCGTCCAAAAACGTATGCACCAGGGCCTCGTAGTCGGGGCGCATGGCGTCAAGCGTCTGGACAATGCCGGCCAGCTCGGAGTCCTCAATGTCGTGCTTAAGGCCGCCGATCTCGTTAATCGAAAGGATCACGCGGCCGCCGCAGGTGCTCTCGAAGATCTTGAGAATCTGCTCGCGCAGGGTCCACGACCGATAGAACAGCGCCTCGAAGCCAAAGGCATCGGCGAGCAGGCCCAGCCACAGCAGGTGCGAGTGAATGCGCGAAAGCTCGTGCAAAATGGTGCGGATATACTGCACGCGGCCGGGCACCTCGATGTCGAGCATGCGCTCGCAGGCGCTGGCATAGCCGCAGCTGTGGCCCACGGCGCAAATGCCGCAGATGCGCTCGGCGATGTAGCCAAACTGGTGCATATCACGCTTTTCGGTGAGCTTCTCGAGTCCGCGGTGCACAAAGCCGATCTGCGGAATTGCCTCGATGACGCGGTCGTCCTCGATCACCAGATCCAGATGAAGCGGCTCGGGCAGCACCGGGTGCTGCGGGCCAAACGGAATAACGGAGCGATGTGCCATGGACCTTACGCCTCCTTTTTCTGCTTGTCGCGGGCGGCCTTGGCGGCAAGCGCCGCGCGGACCTTGGCCGCTTTCTCGGGATCCATGGCGGCGAGCTTTGCCTCCATCTCGGCAGCGTTGAGCGCGGCCTTCGCAGCGACCTCATCATGCTGAGCATCGGAGCCGGCAGCCGCAGCGGGCTGAGCAGAGGCGCCCGCGGCATCGCCTGTGCTCGCAGCACCCTCCCCTGCAGCAGCCGCAGCGGCGGCGGCCTTCTCGGCCGCGGCCTTGCGCGCCTTGGCCTCGGCAGCGGCACGCACCTTCATGGCTTTCTCGCGCGCGGCCTTCACCTCGGGCGTGATAACGCTCATGGGTTCGGTAGTCGAGACCTGGTAGAAAAAGCCCTTAAAGTCAATCTGCATGTCAGTGATGGCAAGACCAAACAGGTCGTGCGCTTCGTTTTCAAACGGGAATACTGCCGGATAGTACGAGCTGATGGACGGAATCTCCTGGTACTGATTAATTCCCTCAACCACCAGGTTCTCGATCGCATAGCTGCCGTCCTGCGCAATCTGCTCCTGAGCAACACGAACGTTGATAAACGTATAGACCAGGCGATACGTGCCGTCGTCGACGTTGCGCTCGGCGTGCATTTGCACAAAGCGCGCGCCGACGCCCTTGAGCGCCTGGACATGCGACAGGAGCTCGTCGATCCCGACGGTGGTATAGATAGCCTTTTGCATTACTCGGCCTCCTTTGCAGCGGCGGGCGCGGCGGACCTGGTGGACACGTTGGCCTCGACACCGTCACCGGCACCATCAGCCCCGGCCCCCGCAGCCACAAACCCGTCCTCGCCCAACTCAACGCCACCGTCCCAAGTAGCGGCACCGCCCACGGTAAGTGGATCGCCGCCAGCGCGCATCACGGCCTCCTTCTGGTCCAGGATGCCGCATGCCTCCACGATGGCATCGATCACGGTCTCGGGGCGAATGGCGCACCCGGGCGCGTACACATCCACGGGAATCGCGCGGTCCACGCCGCCGATCACGTTATAGGCATCGCGGAACACGCCGCCCGAACACGCGCAGATACCGCAGGCCACCACGCACTTGGGCTCGAGCATCTGGTTGTAGATCTGGCGCACGACGGGCAGGTTCTGGGCATTGACCGACCCCGTCACCAAAAAGATATCCGCATGCTTGGGGTTGCCGGTGTTGACCACGCCAAACCGCTCCGCATCGAACTGCGGGGTAAGTGAGGCCAACACCTCGATATCGCATCCGTTGCAGCTCGAACCGTCGTAATGAATAACCCACGGCGAGCGCGACATTTTATGATCCATGGATGCCGCCTCCTAAATAAACACATCGACGAGGATGGGCATAAGGTTGAGCAGGCCAAACACCAGCGCCACGCCCCATCCGAGCCTAAAGCAGCTGCGCCAGGTGCTGCGTGCGAAGGTGTTGTCGATCAGTACCTCGACAAAATACGTCGCAGCCATCACGACCAGGGCGACCACCCAGCTCACCGGGTTGTCCCAAACAAAGAACATGCCCACCCACATCAAAAACAGCACGGTCTCGCACCAGTGCATAAGGGTCATCTTGGCCAGCGTGCCACCGCTCATCTCGGTGGCGACGCCCTGGACAATCTCCTGATGCGCGTGATGCGAGTACGAAAGGTCAAACGGCGACTTGCGCAGCTTGATGGTAAGCACCGCGAGCAGTGCGAGGAAAATGGGCGCGCTGTACACGATGATGGGGGCCGACTGCCCCGTCACGGCGATGGAATCGAAGCTATCGGTGGCAAGATACAGGCCCACGCTCATCAGCAGAACGGCGGGCTCGTAACTCATAACCTGCAGCAGCTCGCGGTCGGCGCCAACCTGGGCAAACGGGCTTTGCGTCGAGGCGGACGCCAACACCACAAAGATCGCGGCAAGCGTCACCATAAAAGCGCACAGCAGCGTGTTGGAGCCCGACACAAAGATGCCGCCACCCACGACAGTAAAGATGAGCGCGCACGCCATGTAGGTATCGTCCATGGTATTTACGCTGGCGGGGGCCTTGCGCAGCAGCTTGGCGACGTCGAAGAAGGGCTGCAACAGGCGCGGGCCCACGCGGCCCTGCATGCGGGCCGAAAGCTTACGGTCAAGACCGTCGATCAGGCCGCCCACAAGCGGCGCAATCAAGGCAAACGCCACGGTGCCTATAAAGATGCCCACGACGCCCGAGCCTTCAAAATACTTGCCGCGCAGCACCGAGGGCGCGCTCATGGCAAGCCGCTCGGGCCCAATCCACGCGCAACACAGCAGCGCAAACAAGATAATGCTGCAGCACACGACGCTACCCGCGGGACCAATACGCTTCTCACCAAGGGCGTCCTCCGAGTACCAATTGCGCTTTTCGGCCTTCACCTCGTGTCCCATCGAGCCGCGGAAATGGCGATATTTGTCGGTTCCCACGCCCGAAAGGTACACGTTGACGTGCGGCTTATTGCTCACGCGGAACGAAGTCAGCAGCACCACGGCGATAAACGCCACGATAACCACCATCAGATACATAGCGTCCTTGCCGATAACGTACGGCACGCGGCCAAACACCATGGCCAAGTAAGGCGACACCAGACCGCTCGAGATAATCGGAAACGCCACGCAGCACAGAATCAGCAACGCGGCGATGGTGTTGAGCGCCATCCATTCGGTCTTATGGACATTGACCTCAACGTTTTGAGCCGTGGGGTCGACGCCCGAAAGCTTGGCAAGCCACTTGCCCCAGAAGTAAAACGTCGCGGCCGAGCCAAAGGCCAGAACCATGATCATGAGCACGTTGCCGGTCTGGGCAAACGCCACCAGGGCGCCCCACTTGGACACGAGCATGCCAAACGGCGCCACAAACATGCCCATGATGCCCAGCATCATCAGGCGCGTCAAGTGCGGCATGCGGCTGAACATACCGTCCATGTCCTCGATATTGCGGCTGCCGATATGATGCTCGGCCGTGCCCACGCACAGGAACAGCAACGACTTTGCCACCGTGTGGAACAGGATCAGGAAGATGGCCGCCCATACGGCCTCGGGCGCGCCGACACCCAAGCAGGCACTGATGAGGCCCAAGTTGGAAATGGTGGAGTACGCGAGCACACGCTTGGCGTTGCTCTGCGAGATGGCCATGAGGGCAGCGAGCAAAAACGTGATGGCACCCACACTCGTGACCATAAAGCCGGTCACGGGATAGATGGCATAGAGCGGGCTCAGCTTGACCATCAGGAACACGCCGGCTTTGACCATGGTTGACGAGTGCAGCAGGGCGCTCGTGGGCGTGGGGGCAACCATGGCGCCCAGCAGCCAAGTGTGGAACGGCATCTGTGCGGCCTTGGTAAGGGCGGCGAGCGATAGCAGGACGACCGGCATCACCAGCAGTGCGGACTGCGCGGTACCGGCGCCGGAAAGCTCGATCATGCCCGAGATGGTCAGCGGCATGCCGTTGACGTGCAGAAACATAAGGCCCGCCAAAAACGCGATGCCGCCCAGCATGTTGAGGATGATCTGGGTGAAGGCGTTTTTGATGGCCTCGGGCGTGCGCGTGTAGCCAATCATGAGGAACGAGCACACGGTGGTGATTTCCCAGCCGCAGAACAGCCACTCAAGGTTGTCGCTCGTCACGATGACGAACATGGCCGAGAGGAACAGGAACATGAGCGCCAGGAACTGCGGGCGACGGTCGGGCGCGGTCTGCCCGCGCAGCGCGGCCTCGTGCTCGTCATGGGCCTGGAAGTCCTTCATGTAGCCCAGGGCATACACGCAGATAAGGCTGCCGACAATGCCAACGGCGAGCACCATGATCACACTCATGTAGTCCAGGTAGAGCGGGGTTGCGGTGACGGCTTCGGTCGCGGGCAGCGTCATGGCTGCAAAGGCGAGCGAGCCCACCAGTTGGACTATGCCGAGCACCGTGGTGAGCGCGTTCCTATATTTGTACGCGTTGTATAGGATGACGGCGCACAGGATGACGTCGATGACGGAGCTGATGATCGAGAGCACATGCGAGGTACCGGGGGCAACCTCAAAGCTCTGCGGACCCGTGCCAAAAAACATGACGGCGACTACAACTGTCACCGCCATAATAATGCCGGAACCTATGAGCCCCACCGCATCGCGGGCGCGGTCACCGCGCGCGAGCAGCATGCTCAGCGCCGGTACCAGCGGAAACAGGGTAAGGAAATACAGTAGCGTCATACCATCACTCCCCCATGCAAAAACGCTGCAATTGTTTAACGTTATAGCTCAATTGATGAGTAGCGGCAGCGGGTTTTCGGTCAACTGGGGAGTTTTAGGCGTACGGGGCAAGGAGCCTGTCCGCATTGGAGCAGTGGGGCGACGCTCCCCTATCGCAGCGACAGGCGCGCGGGCCACTGCGCGCGGTTTATTGGCCACGTTGGAGGATGTCCCGACAGGCTCGCGTCGGTCCAAAAAGTTGGCGCGGCAAGAAAAATGCGCCCCTATGGGCGCACCATCCCGTTTGCTATTCCGCCTTTTTAACGCGCGGCTTGCGACCGCGCGGCTTATCGACCAGTGCGGCCTCACCGCTCTCGCGGTACTGACGGCACCAAGCCTTGACCGAAGACTCGCTGGGAATCTTGTGCTTGATCATGGCCTCGCGAACCGTCAAGCCGTTTTCCAGACGGTCCTTAACCACAGCGAGCTTTACGTCGTACGAGTAGGTGTGATGATGCGAACCGGCATTGAGAACGGCGTCGGCACCGCCCACGGCATACGCGCGGGCCCACTGACGAGCCGTGGCCTGGGGAATGCCAAGCTCCGCGGCGAGGGCGCGATGACCGACCCCCTCTTGGAGGATCTCGACGGCGCGCTGCCTAACCTCGGGCGCATGCGTGCGAGTCCTAGTTGCTTCCGACATACCTGCCACTTCTTAGCCTTAACCGTTAATCTGCTTTCTTACGTGCAAGTTAGATAGTAGCATTTTACTGTTTGCTCAAAGCAGTTAATTAAAATAGACGCGGCGTTATCTGGGCATTTGGCACCAAATTACGACATTTCTTTATCGATTATTTACGCTGGTAGCTGACTCGCAGCTAATCGTCATTCGCTTGTCAACAAAATTGGCATCTCTTTATGTCCTTTGATATAGAGGATATAGTTATTAACCCCTCCCCCAATAATTTTGAGTGATCTGCAAGGCAGTAGACGTCCTCACTCCTCATGATTACCGCGCATTGCCATCCACCGGAGCAAAACAAAAAGGGCGGGACCTGCTGCGCTTGCAGGCCCCGCACCGGTTGACACCCGACGGGGCACAGCCGGGCGAGACGGATCCGTGCTACCGCCCCGCCTGGCCGCGATGTTCAACTACAGCTCGTTGGCCGCGTGATACGCCGTGCGAATGGCGCTCGCAATGTCGGCGGTGCGCTCACCCGAGCAGTCGCCCACGCAGGTCACGGGCACCGTCACGCCATCCAGGTCAAACGCGTTGGCCTTGGAGCCCACGGCCATCACCACGTAATCGCAGGCGATCTTCACCGGCTCCTCGGCGCCGTCCTCGGTGGTGCGAACAGCCTCCACGCCCTCGTCGGTAATGGCGGTCAGGCGGGTCTTCACGTGCTGCTCCACGTTGTGCTCGGCAAAGTCGCTCATAATCAGCGGCAGAATGGTCTCGGACTCGCCCGCGGCAATCTTGTCGAGCATCTCCACGATCGCCACCTCGCAGCCGTGCTGCAGCAGATACTCGGCGGTCTCGGTGCCCACCAGGCCACCGCCAATGACGGCGACGCGGCCGCTGAGCTCCACCTTGCCGGCCAGCACGTCCCAGCTCGAGACGACCTTGTCCGAGTCGCCACCCGGAACGGGGATGACCACGTCGTGCGCGCCCACAGCCACAATCGCGGCATCGGCGGCGTTGAGGTCCGCGGGGCTAGCGACGTGGTTGAGCTCGACCTTCACGCCCAGGCCAGGCAGAATCTTCTCGTAGTACTCGACCGAGCGCATGATCTCGTCCTTGCGCGGAGGCGCAGCCGCCAGCACAATCTGGCCGCCCAAGTGATCGCTCGCCTCGTAGATGGTCACGTCGTAGCCGCGCTTGGCCGCCACGCGTGCGGCCTCCAGGCCGGCGATGCCGCCGCCCACCACGGCGATCTTCTTGTCGCCCTCGCCCGGCTTAATGGCGATGGTCGCCTCGTCGCCGTTCTCGGCATTGAGCACGCACGAGATGTACTTGCGATTTTGAATCGCGTCGACGCAGCCCTTGTTGCAGTTGAGGCACTCGCGGATGGGCTCACCCGTGGCGGCCTTCAGCGCAATGTCGGGGTCGCACATGAGCGAGCGGCCATAGGCGATGATATCGGCCGCGCCGTCTTCCAGAATCTTCTCGCCGGCCTCAACCGAGACAACGCGGCCGACGGTTGCCACCGGCACGGAGACCAGGGCCTTGACGCGCTCGGCCACGGGCAGCGTCCAGTTGTAGGGCATGGCGCCCATGGGCGGAATGGTGTCGCCCATGTTGCCGGTGTGGTTGGCCTGTGCGACCTGAATCATATCGATGCCCGCGCCCTCGAGCAGCTTGGCAAACTCGCAGGCCTCGTCGGGCTGCAGGCCACCCTTGCCGCGCGGCGTGCCGTCGGGGTTCTCCATGATCACGGGGAGCTTGTACTCCACCATCAGCTGCGGCGCGGCCTCCTTAATGGCGGCGACGACCTCCAGCGCGTAGCGAACGCGGTTCTCGAACGAACCACCGTACTCGTCGGTGCGCTGGTTGAGGATGGCCGAGCACAGCGAACCCACCAGGCGGTCGCCGTGGACCTCGATAGCGTCGATCCCGGCCTGCTGTGCGCGAGCGGCCGAGGCAGCGATGGCCTCCTTGATCTGGGTGAGCTGCTCTACGCTCGCCTCGTTCACAAAGTGCTGCATGTCGTGGTGCAGCTTGGCGTAGGCCTGGTTGCGGATCTCGTTGGACTCGGCCATCTTGGCGGCAAAGGTCTCCTCGTCGCCGGCGGCCTTGGCCTCCTGCGCGGCCTTGGCGGCAGCCATGGAGCCCATGACCATGCGGCCGACACCGGGCACATCGTACTCGGGGTGGAACAGCTGCAGCGCGACCTTGGCGCCGTGCTTGTGGACGGCATCGGCCAGCGCCTTAAACGTGGGGATCTGGGCGTCGGTTGCCAGCTTGGGCGTGGGGCTTGCGGTCATGACGGGAGCGACGTCGCCGATGACGATGTAGCTCACGCCGCCACGGGCCAAGCGCTCGTAAAAAGCCAGGCTGCGCTCGCCGATGGAACCGTCACGCTCCTCGTAGCCGGTGGTCAGCGGCGGAAACATAATGCGGTTCTTGAGCTCAAGGGGGCCAACCGTAATGGGCTGGAGCAGCTTGGATGCAGGTGTGGTCATGGACATTCCTCTCTTGTAGGCGCGGCGGCGATGATGCCGCGTAGTTATCTAGAGGATATGGCATGGGAATACAACAGCGCAACGGAAATCGGCGAATATCAGGTGGCAGCAGGTGGATGGGGATGGGCGGGGCGGCCCGTCGGTTTATCTCAATCTGTAACAGTTACGCGGCAAAACCGGGTCTTACTGTTACAGATCGAGACATTCCTCTCGGCCCATCCTCAACAATCTAGATCTGTAACAGCTAGGCCCACTTTTGGCCCCTATCTGTTACAGATCGAGACAAACCAAACCCGCCTGCTAGAAAATCTAAATCTGTAACAGTTACTCGGCAAAATCCGTCCCTCGTGTTACAGATTTAGACAAACACGACCCAACCCACCGGTATATCTCGATCTGTAACACCTAGCCGCCCAAATCGGATCTAGATGTTACAGATTGAGATTTTGTTTGGGAAGTTGAGAGCTGGGTCGAAAACATTGACCCGCAATAACAAAAAAGCTCGTCGGCTAGGCCGACGAGCTGCAAGTTCTTGGTCGCGGGGGCAGGATTTGAACCTACGACCTCCGGGCACCCTTTTCAAATTTTAGTTTCCCGAGGTCACACGCTGTATCATCCCAGCTCAAACCCTATTTTTCGACCAAAACAGTGTCACTCGGTATCACGTAAAATCACGTAAAATCACGCTCATACATATTACCATACAGATTACCTCGAACCCCTAGGTCGTACGGAGCATGTCCACCAAAACGGAGACGTTGGTCGTATCCGTATAGTAGCTGCGATTCACCTCGGGGCTGTGCCCGAAATACGCCGAGCGAATCAAATCGGGAACGCCTTTCTGCATCCACTCGGTGTTGAGGGTCGCGCGCCAGACATGGGTCAAGACCTTATCGAGAAGGGGTATGTCCAAGGCGTCTGCCAACTCGTGATAGAGCTTCTTAATGGCATGCTGCGCGTTGTTGATGTCCCACGCGCTGCCAGGAGCCGCGGGGGCGGGGAACAGCAGCGCGCCTGGTTCGGCCCCCGCTCTTTCCAGCCGCGCCCTCATGCGCTCGGCAACGCGCTCGTCAAGGATGGGGATGGTACGCCCGCGATGGGTCTTTGACACCTCGGCCGTCACGGTGACGCTAAGCAAGCCGTCCTTGTCCTCGACGTTCGCGCGGCTGAGAAGTCTCGCCTCGTTGATGCGAAGCCCCGTCACTGCCTGCAGCAGCGTGATCTCAACGACAGCGCGGCGCAGATTGCGCACATCCTCAACGGTATAGTGCCCTCTTTTCGGCGGATTTACATCATTGGGGTCAATCGCAAGCAGGTATTCGAGCACGCGCCCGCGCTCCTCCGGCGTGAGCGCCTGTCCGCCCGGAGCCTTGTTTGTCATGCGGCACTCAGGCAGGCGCGGCTTGAAGCTCTTGAGGGGGTTGTGAGCGATTACCTCGTCGCGCACCAAAGGTTCAAGAACATATTTGCTCACCGTCTTTTGGCAATGCTTGGCGGTAGAGGTGCCGTGGCGCCTTGCCATCCCCTCCAAGATGCCTTCGAGGTTGCGCGGGCGAACCGCGTCCGCGATGCGAAAGCCCCCAAACGCCTCCGCCGCGAGATTGAGCACGTGGCAGTATTTGTCCCGTGTTCGGGGTCGCAAGATGGAATCATCGGTGCGCTCGATTCCGGGGATTACCTCTTTGCGGATATAGTCGCGCATGCTCGACGAGCCCTTCCAAGGAGTGCTGCCCCCGCCTGTTGCGAGAATTTCCTCAGCTTGGGCATGAGCGCGGCGGCGCAGCTCGCCTTTGGTGCACTTCCCCTTGGTCGTCTTCTTGATGAGACGCCCGTTCAGCAAGCGCATGCTCCACTGCATGCGATAGCCACCGTCGGGCGTCGGCGTAATCTTTGCGCGGTCAATGCTTGTCTCTCCAAGCTCAAGGGCGACGCGGGACATGTTTTACCTCCCTTCCTTTGCGTCGCCTATCGGCGAGCATCTCCGCTCGCCTTTACCTGATGTTCGACAATCCAGTCCTGCACGTCGCTCACGCGATACATCACAGGGGAGCGCTTCTTGCCCAGGCGAATGTACGCAGGCCCTCGGCCCTTGCAGCGCCAGTTCGCGAGCGTGCGAGAGCTGATGCCCAGCACGAATGCGGCCTCTTTTGAGTCGATGAGAAAAATGGAATCGGTTTCGTTTGTAGCCATGACTGCCTCCTGGCAACAGGCACAGCCGCAATAGCGGCGTGCATCCTGGCCAGAAGGCGCTCCCATCGGATGCGATACGCACATCCGCGCTTCCTGACATGCGGGAATCGGCGAAACCCAATTCGCGCGTCCCGCGAGCCGACCTGCAGCGGTCTTTTGGCCTTGCCCAGCCCGAGCAGGGGTTTGGTGCATCGGACATGGCGTGGGGAGGCTCTGTTTCCCCGAGGCAGCCTCTTAAGGCGTCATGGGAGACGCCACCTGCATCCAGTGGTTAGCGCTCCGAGAAGACGGAAGCGCCAGAGCACGAGGCCTCAAACGGCCTGATGACATCTTACCCCGCTGTGCCATTCTTGCCAAACGGGGAAAATGTCGCTTGATTTTAGGCACATCGCCCGGGAAGACCGATGCTGAGGGCAACGAGAGAGACGCGCCCGTTTTCACGCCGCGTTTTTCGGAAAACAGTTCCATAAAGTCACCATAAGCGGCAGGGCAAGCCCCGCACTTGCAACGCACGCTCGCACGCTCCTCATCCCGTCGTTGCATGATCGGGGCGACGCCGTTGCGGCCTCGCGGCAGTCTTGCGGCAGGGCTTTTCAGGCCCGAACTGCCATCCCAAACCCCCGCCCGCAGGCTCGCAACGCGGGACTGGCAACCCTGGCAGCCCCTCCCGCCACCGCAAAACGGGTAGCGGTGGAAGAAGACGTACACGAAAAGGCAGGGGACGGTCTTACCTGTGTCCATGTACTATTTAGGCTGCCAGGACTGCCAGCGCCCTCTCAGCCCCCATCGCCTCAGAAGGAAGGGCGGCAGGAAGTCGCCGCGCCGACCCCTGCCGCGCACCTGCCAAACCTGCCGTGCGCCACCTTCTCCGCCGCGGCGTCCTCACTTCACGAAAACAGCACACCGACTTTCCGCTCATTTATGAACAGAAAGCCCTTCTACCTGCGCTTTTGCAGATAACGAGGTCTTCTCAGTCACCGAATGTCACGGTAAAACATTCTAAAAACACCGCGAAAGATTCGGAGGAGAAGCCATGGGACAGACGTATAACGAGCTTATAAGAACCGTGACCGAAGACTATCTTGGGGGCATCGACATGGACAGCATCCCGTCCCCAGAAACCATTGAGAATGAGCTGCTCCAAGCCACCAACAACGCCATTGAGAGGTACAACCTCGGTCCTCGTGACGAAAATGCCCCAATCGGCGCAAAACTGAAGGACGCCTACCCCGACCAGAAGCCGCCGGGAGAGCGCCTCAAGAAGCTCAGGGAGCTTCTGCCCCTCCAGATTGCGCTTGCCATCAAGTGGCTCCACCACGCCAAGCTCATCTGCTGGGCGGCAGACGAGGGGGACGGAAACTACGACGTGGGCGTGTACCAGTCGGAGGGGGACGCCAAGGGCGTCTACGACACCAGAAGCGACAACCTCACGCGGCTTATCCGCCGCTATGACGCAACGATCAGCAAACGCAACGTCGATGAGGTCGTTGCGATCTTGCGCGCGGTGTGCGAGGTGGTGTCCCCCTGCACCAAACCCGACCTCGTCGCCGTGAACAACGGCCTGTACGACTATGGCAACAAGATTCTCATGGACTTCGACCCCGAGCTGGTGTTCACCTCCAAAATCGGGACGGACTTCGTGGAAGACGCCCCCAATCCCGTCATCCGCAACAACGAGGACGGCACCGACTGGGACGTGGTGACGTGGATGGACGAGCTTTCCGACGACCCCAAGGTCGTGGAGCTTCTTTGGCAGGTTCTCGGTGCGGTCGTGCGCCCCAACGTCGACTGGAACAAGAGCGCGTGGCTGCACTCGACCCTCGGCAACAACGGCAAGGGGACGTTTTGCACCCTCGCCCGCAACCTCTGCGGCAAGGGGGCGTGGGCGTCCATCCCCATCAAGGCGTTCGGGGACGACTTCAAGCTCGAATCCCTCACGCGCGTCTCCGCCATCATCACCGACGAGAACGACACGGGCACCTACCTGGACGATGCGGCGGCGCTCAAGTCCATCATCACGGGAGACCCGTTCTTGATGAACCGCAAGTTCAAAGACCCGCGCTCGGTGAAGTTCCGAGGCTTCATGATTCAGTGCATCAACTCGCTGCCGAAGCTTCGCGACAAGTCGGAGTCTCTGTACCGCCGCCTTCTGGTGATTCCCTTCGAGAAGCGCTTCGAGGGCTGCGAGCGCAAGTACATCAAGGGCGACTACCTGAACCGACCCGAAGTCCTCGAATACGTGCTCCACCGCATCCTCGCAAAGACCGATTACTACGAGCTTGACGCCCCCGAGGCGACGTGCAGGCTCCTTGCCGAGTATCGCGAGGTGAACGACCCCGTGCGCCAGTTCCTCGACGACATCCTGCCGCAAGTCACTTGGGATTTGCTCCCCTGGCAGTTCCTCCACGACCTGTACCGTCACTGGTCGCGGCGCAACAACCCCTCGGGAAGGGTTCAGTCCAAGCAGGTCTTCGTCAAGGAGGTCAAGGCGCTCCTGCCCCAGCACGGCATCGGATGGAGCTCCACCCAAAACCCCGTCCGCGCCCCCTCAAAGATGGGCTGGCCCGAACCGCTCATCTTGGAGTACGAAGTGACCGAGTGGATGAACAGAGCCTATTGCGGGTCCGACACCGACCGCCGGTGCATGCCCGCCAGCATCAAGGAGCGATACGAGGGGCTGGTGCGAGACGTCCCGCAAGGCGAGCCGTAAGCCAACCCGCAGCCCGCTGAACCTCATGATGCAGGCCGCCGCGAAAGCGAAGCGATCTGCCCCGCACCGCAGGGGTAGTCGCTTCGATCACGGCGGCATCCACTGTCTCGATAGGGACGGACGGCTTTTCGCCTCCGTCCCTTTTCATGTGGCGCTCCGCCGGCACCCAAGCCCGCTGGCGTACGTCCTGAGACGGCATCTGCGAGCGCCTTGCGCTCGCAGCGTTTGCGACCCTAAGGTCGCATCGAGGGAGACTGTCGGCTATGCCGACCGCAGCGCACGCTGCGTCAGTCCCCCTTATGCCCTTTTGCCTTTTTTGCCCCCGAAGCGTATAGCGGAGGGAGCCAAGGCGATTTCTCCTGATATATGGCGTGAAACGCCGTAGAAAACAAGGCGTGTTTCAGGGGTTGAATTTGTCGAAAATTGCGACAGTTGTAGAAAGCGCTTCGGCAAGCCCCATAAACGGGGCAATCTTCTCGGAGTTTTTCTACAAGTCCAGGCGTAAAGTGACGACGTGTAGAAAGTGCGTCTTGAGTGTCCGCGAAGAAAAAAAAATAAAGGGCGCAGCGATTGTTTCGCTGCGCCCTTCGGCGTCTTTTCAGTCGTAGATTGTCGGAGCGGGCACGGGCTGCCAAGCCGTGCCTAGATGATTTACCCCAAGGACGTACAGGTCAAGCTCCTCGTCGTAGAACACCGGCTCGCCCGTGTGCCCCATGACAAACGACGGGTCCTGTATGATGTACCACTGGAAAATCTCCTCCCATGGCGCCCAGTCCCCACTTACAAGCTCAAGCGGGCGTTTTGCCATCTCGTTTGCGAGCACCATGTTCCCGCACGTCTCGGCGAGGTCGGCGTAGGTCTTGATGCCGTAGTCACTCATCGCTTTTCCCCTCCGCTTCCCGCTCCTCGATTCGCTTGAGACATTCAGCCACGCAGTAGCGCATGGTGCGCAGGGCCTCGCAGTCGATGCTCTCCGCGAGCATGTCCCCGTCGAGGACGACCTCGCCCAGAGCGTTCACGAACCGCCACTCCATCACGTTGTCGATGCGCCTGAGCACGTCCTTCAGGGTGCCGCTGTCGCGCATGGGGGCGTTGCCGTCCACCTTCGCCATGCGCTCAAGCTCCTTGGCCTTCGCCGAGCAGATGCGGGCGGTGCGCCTGAGCACCTGCGCCCTCCACATGGCCTCCTCCTGGGGGCTGCTGGGTTCAAGACGCTCCCTGTCCATCGTGTACCTCCTTATCTCCGTTTCAGAGGCACCCGACGCCGCAGGCGTCTTTCACGCATGCCCATCCAAAGCCCAGCGAAAGACCTTCGAAAGACCTCCGCAGGGGCTCTGTTCGGGCAGGGGCGCGAAATGGGCTCAGCACAGCCCAGCGAAAGACCTTCGCAGGGGCTTTGTTCGGACAGGGGCGCGAAAAGGTCTCAGAACAGCCCACCGAAAGACCTCGAAAAGCCCTTCAAAGGCCGGTGCGCTGTTGCTGATCCTGTTTCGCGGTATTCCGGAGCATCTGGGCAAAAAACAAGGGGAGCACCCGTTATGCGGATGCTCCCCTTGTTCGGGAAACGGACACCTGCACGCGACCGAAAGGGAGCGCGCGGGTCTGTGAGGGCTATGCCCGAACACAGCACGTGCCGTGATGGGCTACTGGCGAGCACCACACGAACTGCAATACACGTAGTCCACGTAGGTTTCGGTCTTGTTGGTACCGTGGTCTTCCTTGTGGGAACCAGTCTGGACAGTCTGGGTCTCGTAAACAGTTTCCATACGGTAGTTATCAGGCAAACCCTGCTTGATGAGTGCTACAGCGTGTGACTCGGCGTCGGCGTCGCTAGTAGTGGTATAGCCGTCGTAAGAGAAGATGTATTTGGTACCGACAGCGACCTGCTGAGTACTGTAGTCTGGCACGTCGACCCAGTTGCTTACCCAGACATTGCGGGTGGCCGTGTGGTTCACCCAAGTGTGCGTGTGGGCAGGCTTGGAAGGCTGGCTGGACTGGGAGGGCTTGCTGGAAGCAGAACCAGCGTTCGAAGAACCGTTGTTGGAAGGCTGGGAACCAGCGTTGCTGTCGGCCTTGGCGTTGTTGTCATTCTTGGCAGACGGCGTCGTCTGTGCAGGCTTGTCGTTGACATCGACGTCCTTGTCGGCGTCAGTTGCCTCCTGCTTGGTCTTGTCGCTCGCGTTCGGGTTCTTGGCTACGTTGCCGTCGAGCTTATCGAGGATGCCAGTGCCCGCATCGCCCTTCAGGGTCTCGTCACCCTTCTTGATGGCGTCCTTGGTCTTGTTGACGATGTCGGCGAGCATGTCATCGGTGACCTTGTCGGCGGGAATCTGCGCCATGGGGCAGTTGACGGCAGGTGCGGTCTTCGCGTCGGCGTCGACGGTGATGTCGACGGGAGCGCCCGTGTCGTAGATGTCGAACGCGGAACCGTCGGAGTTGACGGGGCTGACGAAGCTCACGGTGTAGTCGCCCTCGGCGAGTTCGACCGTGGAAGTGCCCTTGTTGCCTTCGGCATCAGGGGTCACCGCGTGGTAGAAGTCCACGTCGTTGCCCTCGATATGGGCGATGGCGGGCGTGGAGTTCTCGTCCCAGCCGTGGTCGGCCGTGACGCTGAGGGTCACATCGACAGTTCTTGACTCCTGCTGTTCTGGTTGTTGCTCGGACGTTGCGAACGCTCCACTTGCCACGGCTATCGCAACAACGATCGCAACAACGATCGCAGCGGCTATCGCTGCGGCTTGGGGCTTATGCGAGCGCGCCCACTGGGATAATCCGTTCATTATCCATCCCCTTTTCTTTCATGGTGGTTTCGAGTTGCCTCGTTATGTCAACCGCGTCATTACTTAGCGCTTTCCCATCGCGCGAGCCATCCAGTCGAGGTTGCCGCTCGCACTGGCGGTGTTCGCGTTTATCTGCTGGGCCTGATTGAGAATCTGCCCCTGCATGAACAGGTTGCCTATTTGCAGCATGTTGCCGATGCGCTGCTGGTTGAGAATCTGCTGCTGGCCCGCTTCCATGCGGCGCTGGTGCATCTCGGTCTCGTAGAGGTTGACCATCTCCTGTACGGTGGTGGCGCGATGGTTGCGCACGGCAGCAAGGAAGAAATCCACGGCTTCGATGCTGTCGTAATCCATGGGGTACCACGGGGCGACCTGCGAAGCCCATTGCTGCTGTACGGCGAAAATCTCCTGCTTGGTTTGCTCGATGCTCTGGGCTAGGGCCTGGTTGTTGGCTTCAACTCGTTGGTTGCTTTGGTCAATCGCGGCATTTCTCTGGGAGCGGCTTTTGTCCGCCGTCTTCGCTATGACCTTGTATAGAATCGCACCGATGATAGCTGAGACGATGAGGTTCACGATATTCCAGACCGCCAATTGAAGCTCCGTGCCTCCCATCGAGAAGAACGGAAGGGTAGGGAGATACGTTATCACCTTAAGTGGCGTGCTCGTGATAAGCGTGAACGCGATAAGGAAGCCCCCGATTGCATAGAGAACAGGGTGCCTTTTAGTCTTCTTTTCCGTCTTGGCGGCAAACTGAGTGGTGAGCTGGTTGATGCGTTGCTGAAGACTGACCACGCGGTGCATCAGGTTATGAGCGATTGTGATACCCGATAGCAGGTTTTCCTGCTCGTTCATTGGCGTCATCGCATTACCTCCTGTTTTTTTGACTCACTAACGCTCTCGCCTCGTTCGTAAGAATGAGGTCTCAAACATTAACTGCATGCATGAAATACAGCCTTTCCAGTTTATTATATTTGAGGCTAATCGCCCATACGATTCAAGGCAACTTGATTTTGACGGGCGGTTAAAATGAAATACTTCGACATAGGACAGCGCATCAGGCGTTACCGCAAAGCCTGCGGGCTGTCGCAGGAGGCGCTCGCGCAAAAAGTTGGAATATCGGTAACGCACATGAGCCACATCGAAACGGGCAACACCAAGCTGAGCTTGCCCGTGCTCGCAAAGATTGCAGAGGAGCTGTCGGTAGGCACCGACGCTTTGCTCAGTGACGCCCCAAAACCCGACAAGGCGAAGCTTTCCGCCGAGGTGCAAGAGATTCTTGATTCATTCGAGATTGACGAGTTGCCCGTTGCGGTTGAGGTGCTCCGAGCGCTCAGAGATAGCCTGGCGAAACGCAGGGTCTAAGGCTTTTTTCGCTCATACATATTACCATACAGATTACTTTGGGCATTTTTGCCCCAAGGCAACGAAAAAGCCCTGAACCGTTTTACCAGTTCAGGGCTGAAATTTTGGTCGCGGGGGCAGGATTTGAACCTACGACCTCCGGGTTATGAGCCCGGCGAGCTACCAGACTGCTCCACCCCGCAATGTCTGGGCGCCTCATGTGCGCAAGAAAGAATATTACGCGGGAGTTCGGTAAACGGCAAGGAAAAACTCGTGGAGCATAATTCCTTCATATTTAAACCCCTCAGCCCCTATCACCGTAAACGAATCGCAGCCGAGTGCCGTCGGCGACGCGTATACAATGGTGCGCGTCCTTTTATGCCAACACTGGGAGTAGACATGCTGCTCGCTATCGATATGGGAAATACGCAGACGGCCATGGGCCTGTTTGACGGAGACGAGCTGGTGCAGTCGTGGCGCATGCCCACCGACCGCTCTTATACCGCCGACGAGATCCATGTGCGCCTGATGGGTTTCTTTAAGATGTACGGCCTTTCGCTCGACGCGGTCGACGCGATCGCCTTTGCGGGCGTGGTGCCGCAGCTCTCGCGCGAATGGCACGCCGTGGCCGACCGCATTGCCGCAGACGCCATCGTCATCGGACCGCAGACGGCCGCGGTGACCAAGCTGCGCGCGGCGCGTCCCCAGGCCGTAGGTGCCGACCGCGTCGCTAACGCCGTTGCGGCCGAAACTTTCTACGGCGCGCCGGCAATCGTGGTGGACTTTGGCACCGCGACCAATATCGACGTCATCGATGAGGACGGTTATTACATTGGTGGAGCGATTGCGCCGGGCATCCGCATTTCGATGGACGCGCTCGCCGCCCGAGCCGCCAAGCTCGCCAGCGTTCCGCTCGAGGCGCCCGAGCACGCCATCGGCCGCGATACCGAGGAGTGCATCAAGGTCGGCGCCGTAACGGGCGCCGCCGCAATGGCTGAGGGCCTAGTCGCGCGCATGAAGCGCGAGCTGGGCCGCGAGGACGCCACCGTTATCGCCACGGGCGGTCTCGCCAGCATCGTCGCCGATTCGACCGACGCCTTCGACGTGGTCGACGGACAGCTCACCATCAAGGGTATCTGCGAAATCTACCGCCGCATGCAGGAGCTGGGATAGAGCAGGGGCTTAAGTCGAGCACGAACGCGAGCGGCGAACTAGGCAACGCATCGGTCCTATTCCTCAAAATCGAAAATTTATCAGTTTTGAGGAATAGGCTTTCTGCTACGCCTCGCCGCATAGCCACCTCGCCAGGTCCACGATCTGCACCCCATTGCGGTCCGTGGCCTCGTGATGCGTTCGGGCGAGAATCATCTTGGGGTACGCGTCGCCAATGCTCAGCAGTGGCGAAATCTCGCGTTCAAATGTCTTATCCGAGCTGATGTCGTCGCTCACCTGAATGTAGAGCTTCTCGCTTCGCTTGATTGCTATAAAGTCAATTTCCTTTTTATAGAGCACACCGACGTATACCTCGTATCCGCGGCGCAGCAGCTCGATGGCCACCATGTTCTCGTATACGCGTCCCCAATCCATATCACGTGTACCGAGCAGTGCGTATTTGAACGCGTGGTCTGCCAGGTAATATTTCTCGCCGCTCTTAAGGTATTTTTTGCCGCGAATGTCGTACCGACGAACTTTATAGAAGGCAAACGCATCGCACAGGTACCCCATGTACGTGCCGACCGTCTTGTTCGTAATCTTTAGCCCATCCGCATTTAATGCATCAGTAATGTTGCGTGCCGACGTAATGTTGGAAACGTTGTCCATCATGTAATCGGCAATGCGCAGCAGCGCCGATTCGTTTCTCACGTTATGCCGCTGCACGATATCCCTCACGATGAGCGTTTTAAAGACATTGGAGAGATATTGATAGCGCTGCTCCTGCAGTGGATAAGGGTAAGAGCCGGACATACCGCCGGTTCTCGCGTACTCATCGAAGTCGCGGTCGACATCGCCCTCGTCGCCATAGAGACGATACTCCTCAAACGAGAATGGGAAAACCTCGATCTCGAACGTACGCCCCGTAAAGAGCGTCGACAGATCGCTCGACAGCAAAAAGGCGTTCGATCCGGTAATGAAAATGTCGTACTGCTCGGATGCATGGAGGCTGTTGATCGCGCGTTCAAAGCCGTCGCACATCTGAACCTCATCGATAAGCAGGAAGTTTTGCTTGTCGGACGCTCGATGCTCTTTTACATAGGCGAGCAGGGCATGATATTCGAGCAGGTCCTCGAACTCGTCAAGGTTGTAATTGATATGGATGACATTCGAATTGGACAGATTTGCCTCCACGTAATCGCGGAGGGCCTCGAGCAATTTTGACTTACCGCCACGGCGAATGCCCGTTATGACCTTGATGTCCGGCACGCCAATAAGGCTCGTCAACATGTCCATGTATGACGTTCTATTGATGAGTTTCATTGGCGCCTCCCTGCGGTCTTTTATCGCTATTCCTCAAAAACGAAAATTTTTCAGTTTCGAGGAATAGGCTCTGCAACGAATATACCTCGCAAAAGCCCGAGCTGGCTTAATTCTATTCCTCAAAATCGAAAAATTTTCAGTTTTGAGGAATAGGTCCGAGGTGCTACCCCGCAGTCACGCAAAGCCCTCCCCGGCACAGGCCGAGGAGGGTCTTGTTGTCATGTCTATCTTTGGGCGCGAACGCCCCGCGCTACAGCCCGCGAATTCGTACGGCCTCGGGCGGAAACTCCTGCTCGCCGGCATCGGTCTTGATGGTCGCGCGACCCCAGATGTCCAGGCCCGCAAACACACCGACCGCAAGCGGCAAGCCGTTGGGCGACACCGCCGCAACTTGGCGACCGAGCAGCGGCACCATATCGAAGTACTCGCCCAACACGGGGGCCAACGGCCCTGCGGCGCCTTGCGGCGTGTTGACAACAACCGCCCAGGCGTCCACGCGGGCCAGCACGGCGGCGGCGAGCGCCTCGACCAGCGCTTCGTCAGCCACGTCCACACCAAGCTCGCTCAACGCCGAACGCTCAATATCCACCGTCACGGCACCGAACATGCCCACAGCACCGGCACCGCCGTTCACGGTAACACGCGCGAGCGACGTCTCAAACGCAGGCGCACCGCACACGATATCGCTCGGCCACTGGATACCCACCTTACCGGCAAGGCCCAACCCCGGCGTCGATGCCGTGCCCACGAGCGCGTCCATCATGCCCATCGCGGCCACAAACGGCAGGCCGTGGAAGGCATGCATGTTCACATCGGGGCGCACAACCAGCGAAAACGTCAGCGAAGCATCGCCCGCGCTCCACGCGCACCAGCCCGCGGACACGCCCTCGCGGCCCGCGTTACGCGCCGCGTCGAGCTCGGTGCCGGCGGCAACAGCATTCATCTCGATCATCTACATACGCCCCAATTCGCCAACGATATGGCCCACGCGGTCCTCGGGCTCCTTGACCTCGACACCGTTGTAGCGGAAGAACCGCGCTGGGTCGTGCATCAGGTCCTCGAGCGGCACCAGCACAAAGTCGCGCTCGCCAATGAGAGGATGCGGCAGGCGCAGCTTTTTGCCGCCGTGGGTCTCGCCATCCATCCACAGCAGATCCAGGTCGATGGTGCGCGGACCGTTGGCCTTGGCCTTCTTGGAGCGGTCGCGCCCCAGCTCGGCCTCGATCTTCATGAGCTCATCGAGCAGCACCAGCGGCGCCAGCTCGGTCTTGATCTCGATGACGGCGTTGGCAAACGCGTCCTGGCGCGTCTCGTAGGCCGGCTCGCTCTCGTAAATCTTGGAGGAGTTGGACACGCAGGTGAGTGGAATCTCGGCGATCATCTCGCGTGCGGCGCGGATGTTGTCGCAGCGATGCCCCAGGTTGGAGCCCACAGCCACAAACGCGCGGCGCGGCTGCGGCTTGGCAACCGCCCAGTAACCGTTCAGGAACTGCGCAAAACCCGCGGCGTCGTGCACGCGCACGATGTTGGCACCGGCCTGGATGGCGCCCAGGCACACGCCAAACGTAGCGGCATCGCGCTCGGCGGCCTCGGTCACGCCCGAGACGGCGCCCACAAAGCGCTTGCGCGACACGGCGCACATGAGCGGATAGCCCAGTGACGCCATCTTGGCAGTCTCGCGCTGGATGACGATGTCCTCGTTAGCCGACTTACCAAAGCCCGGGCCAGGATCGATGCAGATGCGGTCGCGCGACACGCCGGCATGGATGAGTGTGCGGGCCTGGTCGGACAGAAAGCCCATGACGCGGCGCATGATGGGCGCCGAATCGGGCAGGGTGAAGCGGCGGAGCTGCGAGGTAGGCACGTAGGCTTCCTCGCGGCGGGCGCTGCGGCGCATCATGGCGGCCAAGCGGTCATTGGACTCCGATGCGGCCTCGGTGGCTGCGGGCGTGGCCTCGGGCGCGGGCGCAACGGTCTCGGCGGCAGTAGCCTGCTCGGCGGCCGGCGTCTCCTGCTCGCTTGAAGGCTCCGGCGCGGGCTCCGGATCGCCAAACGGCAACGAGGGCTGCACCACGCCGCCCGGAAGCTTGGCCTCCGGCTTAGGCTCGCCCAGCAACTTGCCGCGACGGCGGCGAGCCGGCTTCTCGGCCTCACGCGCGGCCTCGGCAGCCGCCTCGCGCGCCTTCTCGGCAACAAACGCCGCTGCCGAGGTATCGAGCTGCACCGTTGCGTGCGTGCGGGTGGGCGCGGCGACCTCGCCGGCATGCATCACGATGACGCCGCAGGTGCTCGTCTTAACAAACTCGACCATCTTGGGGTCGGTGAAGCCGGTCACGTCGTTGACGATCGAGGCGCCGCAGCGCACGGCCGCCTTGGCAACCGCCACATGACGCGTGTCGATCGAGACGATGGCGCCCTCCTTGGCCAGCGCGCGCACCACGGGCAGCACGCGGCGCGCTTCCTCATCGGGATTGACCGGGGTAAAGCCGGGGCGCGTGGACTCGCCGCCCACGTCGATGATGTCGGCGCCGGCGTCGAGCATCGCCAGGCCATACTCGATCGCGGCGTCCGGGTCGAAGTGCTCCCCGCCGTCGCTAAACGAATCGGGCGTCACGTTGAGGACGCCCATGATGCGCGGACGGTCAAAGCTGAGCTCGTACTTTCCGCACCGCCATGTCTTGCTGTCGTTCGCCATGAACATCCTCCTAAAATGCCCACGCCGCCGAGTCTGGGGAGCTGGCGGCGGGGTCGCTTTGCACTCAGTCTTTCTATTGTATCCGCGCGCGCGGGCTAGAACGCAAACGCGGCCGCGATGTCGCAAGAAATCAGCAGGTCGGCATTTGCATCCTGATCGGTAGGAGCAAGATTGCAAATAGCCAGCGTATCGCCGGTAAAGTATCGCGTAAGGCCTGCCGCCGGATACACCACGAGCGAGGTCCCGCCCACAATGAGGGCATCGGCCGCGGCGATGGCGGCAACGGCACCGGTCAACACATGCTCGTCGAGCGGCTCTTCGTAGAGCACTACATCGGGCTTGATGCGGCCACCGCACGCGGGGCACGCAGGCACGCCCGCGGCATCCTCGTGCTCGCGCGAGCAAATCCACTCGGCGCTATAGACCGCGCCGCACGACTGGCAAATGTTGCGATGGACCGATCCGTGCAGCTCAAACACTCGCTGTGAGCCGGCCATCTGATGCAGGCCGTCGATATTTTGCGTCACCACGGCATCAAGCTTACCGGCGCGCTCCAGCTCGGCCAGCTTGGTGTGGCAGCGGTTGGGTTTAGCGTTAAGCGCGATCATCTTGGTGCGGTAAAAGTCGAAGAACTCCGCCGGATGCGCCTCGTAAAAGCTATGCGACAGCATGGTCTCGGGCGGATAGGCAAACTGCTGGTGATACAGGCCGTCCACGCTGCGGAAATCGGGAATGCCACTTGCCGTAGAAACACCAGCGCCGCCAAAGAAGACCACGCGCTTGTGGGTGTCAAACAGATCCGCCAGCGCGGCGGAGGCCTGCCTGGGGTCCGATATTGCCTGCGTCATATGAGTCCTCCGTCCGTGTCTCCGGGACGGCGGCGTTCGCACTATCACTCGCGGACTCCGCCCCGCTCTTGTTGCGTTAATCTTAAGCCTGCCAACCCCGTCGAAAGGACACCATGCCTCAGACTTACACTTTCGCCTCGTGGAACGTCAACGGCCTGCGCGCCGTGCTCAAAAAGGACCCGAGCTTTATCCAGATCGCGCAAGAACTCGACGTCGATATCCTGGCGCTGCAAGAGACCAAGCTGCAGGAGGGCCAGGTCGATATCGACCTGCCCGGCTATCACCAAACCTGGAGCTACGCCGAGCGCAAGGGCTACTCGGGCACCGCGGTCTTTAGCCGCCAGGAACCGCTGCGCGTACTGCGCGCCGATGCGCTGCTGCCCTACGCCGGCGAGGGCGAGGCGGCCGAGCTCGTCGCCCAAGCCGCGACCGAGGGCCGCGTCTGCGCGCTGGAGTTCGACAAGTTCTGGTTTGTGGATGTCTACACTCCCAACGCGCAAAACGAACTCGCCCGCATCGACGTGCGCATGGCCTGGGACGATGCCTACCGCGGCTTTTTGAACGCGCTCGAGTGCGAGACCGGCAAACCCGTCGTAACTTGCGGCGACTTTAACGTGGCGCACGAGGAGATCGACCTTAAGAACCCCAAGTCCAACCGCGGCAACGCAGGCTTTTCGGACGAGGAGCGCGGCAAGTTTACCGAGCTGCTCAACGGCGGGTTTACCGATACCTGGCGCGCGGCAAACCCCGACGTCGAGGGCGTCTACAGCTGGTGGAGCTACCGCTTTAATGCCCGTAAGAACAACGCAGGCTGGCGCATCGATTACTTTCTGGTAAGCGATTCGATCGCCGCCAACGTTCGCGACACCGGTATCCGTGGCGATATCTTCGGCAGCGACCACTGCCCCGTCACCCTCACGCTAGAGCTCTAGCCCCAAACGATCCCTCGGGGACGAAGAAAACGGATCATTTTCACCTCGCGAGGGAATCCACGCGGCACAGCCGCCACGAAACACGCCCATCTACTACGTTTAAGCCACTACCCTCAACCACAGCGAACAACGAAAAAAGAAAACCGCGGGTAGAAAGCCTGTGGTTTTTTATAAAACGCGGTCATGGCCGGGGGTATCAAGCTAAACGTAGTAGATGGGCCAGTTTCGTGGCGCGCCCCGTCAACTGATTCCCTGGGGACGCCTGTGGACGGAAGAAAACGGATCAATTTGGCTCTCTGAGGGCCACGATGCCCGTCATATCAGCCGGCCATTCCAAAACTATGCCGGTTTACGGGGCCGAATCGCGGACCTCCAACCACACGCAACTCAAGCAAATTAAAACCGCAGGTAGACGGCTCGCCAATTATCGAAAAATGCCGGTATGGTCGGTCTGCGTCAATCCAACCCCGTAAACCGTCATAGTTTTGAAATCGCACCAAAGCAGTATTGATTCTCGCCCCGGTGCAACCGGCCTTACAGCCCGTATTTCACGACGACGCGGTTGATGCGACGGCACCAAGGCTTGTACAAGGCGGCCAAAAACACGCAGGTCGCAAGGCCGTGTGTAATATCGAACGGCACTGCCGTGGCAAGACGCGCCACGGCACCCGCCCAAGTAAGCGGCTGTACAAAACCAATAATGTCATACGCGTTGATCACGACGCCATAGAGCAGGCCCGACGCAAAGCCGTACGCCAGCAGCGCCGGCATGCGCACGGTGCCGTCGGCGCGATCAAAAGCGCCCGCATGCGCCAGTGCGCCACCGATATAGCCCACCAGACCCCAGGCATACATCTGCCACGGCGTCCACATGCCCTGTCCAAAAAAGAAATTGCTGGTCAGCGCCGCCAGCGCGCCAACCATAAAACCATTGCGGCGACCAAGCGTCGCCCCCGCGATAATGGCGATGGCGCTCACCGGTTTAAAGTCGGGAATGGGCCCAAACAGGATGCGCCCCGCCGCGGCCAACGCTGCCAGAACCAGCGTTGGCATAATCTGGCGAAGGCCCGGGCGCGACACCTCGTAGCCCGCAAAGAACAGCGCGAGCACCAGCACCACCACAACCAGCATGGCCAACGCTGCCTGCTCAACACCCGCCAGCAACGCCGCAGTCATCACCGCCGGCACCGCCAACAACAGCGGGATCTCCAGTTTTGCAAGCAAGCACGAGAAACGACAGTCCGTCATCCCATCACGCCCTATAGAACACGTTGTCGGCAAAGAAGTCGGCCGGGGGCTCCATGCAGGCAATCTCGCCGTCAAACATCATGGCGACGTAGTCGGCTACCTGCTCGGCAAAGTCCAAATCGTGCGTGGCCATGATGACGGTGCCGCCAGCCTTCGCATGATCACGCAGGGCGCGGGCGATGATGCGGCGGCTCTCCAGGTCCAAGCCCTTCGTGGGCTCGTCAAGCAGCAGCAGCTCGGGGCCGATCAGCAGCAGCTTTGCCAGTGCAAGCAGCTGGCGCTGCCCGCCCGAAAGATCGTACGGATGGCGTCCATCCAGACCCGACAACCCCAAGCTCGCCGCACGCTCCTGCGCCAAGTTCTCGTCATATCCGCAGGTCGAAGCCCATTCCATCAGCTCGTCGCGAACCGTCTCGGCAACCAGCAATGCTTTGGGATTCTGAGGCAGCAGCGCCGCCGAGGCCGCCCCGCGCTCCATATGCCCACGCTGCAACTTGACCGTCTTGGCCAGCACCGAAAGCATCGTCGACTTACCGCATCCGTTGCCGCCCACGATCGCATGCACCGCACCAGCCGAAAACGACGCATCGAGCCCACGCAACACCCAGCCGGACGCTCGATCGTAGCGAAACCAACCTTCCGACAGGGTGGTAGCCGACCCAGCGTGCATTTTTTGGAGTATTCTGCTTCCATCCGTGCGCGGGAAGGCTTCCGAGCCATTCTCGAGCGACGTTTGCGCCACAAATTTGGACGATTTGTCCAATTCTGAACTTTTTTCGCGCTCGATACGTCCCCGGGCGGCTCCAGAGAGCCCAAATTGTCCTCACGCCTGCTGAATACTCCGTTTTTTGCACATCGGATGGCACCCCACCCCAACATGTCATCGGAAAACAGCGATTCTCGGCGTCCCAAAGAAGCCATATCCGCCACCTCACGCACGCGGCCGCCCTCAATCCGGTACGCACACGTCGCGTATTCGAGCATTGGGCGCGGCTGATGCGTCGCCACAACAACCGTGCAGCCCAGCTCGCGATTCACACGAAACAGCGCGTGCAGGAAATTCTTCTCCGCAACGGGATCCAGTTGGGACGTGGGCTCGTCGAGCAGCAGCACGCGCGGGCGCAGCGCCAGAACGGCCGCCAACGACAGCAACTGTTTGCGACCGCCCGAAAGCGTATCGGTATCGCGATGAAGCCAGTCCTCCAGACCAAAGAAATAGCTGGTCTCGGCAACACGGCGGCGCATCTCGTCGCGCGCTAGCCCCAAGTTTTCCAGGCCAAACGCCATCTCGTGCCACACGGTCTCACACACGATCTGGTTCTCGGGATCCTGGAACACATAACCCACGTGCTCCGCCGATGTCCGCACATCCATGTCGGCGACGGGCTCGCCCAGCACGCGCAGCTCGCCAGCGCATTCGCCCGTCGGCGCGATCTCGGGCTTGAGCAGCGACAGCAGCGTCGACTTGCCCGAACCTGTACCGCCAACAAGCAGTGCAAACGCACCTTGGGGAACAGACCAGTCAAGCCCCTCGAGCACCGCAGCATCAGCCCCGGGGTAGGCAAAGCTCAGGCTCCGCACCTCAATCGCTGGCATATCCGGGCCGCACGCCGCACCCGACACCGGGCCCCTATCCAACCGAGCCATCAGCCAAACCTCTTCTCATCAATCGCGTGCAACGCGCAAGGCAGCACCATCCAGGCAGCGTACACGACATAGCCCGGCCACGGCGCCGGCACCAAGAGCTGCGGATAAAACGAATACTGCGTCGTCGCGGTCCACGCCACTGCCACCGTGACCACGCCAAACAGCACAAGCCCAACCAGCGCGGCAACATCGCCGCGCCCCAGCCGATACCGCGCATACGTCGTACGACGCGTCGCGGCACCCCACCCGCGCGAGCGCATCGCGTCCGCGCGCTCCAGCGAATCTTCCATGCCCCAGCCCATCAGCACGCTCGACGCCCGCAGGCGCGAGCGCACGGGGTCGGTCGGCGCGCGCCCCGGCACGTCAATCGCATCTTGCACCGCCAGCACCGTGCGGCCGCGGCGCAAAAACTGCGGGATAAGCCGCATGCACATCGAAATCATGAGTGCGATCACCGGCGCGGCGTTGCCCAGCAACGCGAGTACCTTGTCGTATTCGAGCATCGACGCCGCGGCCTCAAACCACAGCACGCTCGCCACAAACAGCCCACCCATGCACAGGCCGTATACCATGCTTTCCAGATACACCGCGCGCACGCCGATGCGAAACAGCTCCGTCGAACCCGAAGCGCTAAACAGCGGATTGACCAGCGCGATAATCAAAATCACCGGCAGCTGCCAGCGAAGTGCGCCCAGCGTGCGGGCAGCCCCACGCGTCGCAAATCCATACGCCAACCCGCCCGCAAGTGACAGCGCAATCAGCACCGGCTGCATCGAGAACATGGTGAGCCCCAGCGTCAGCACTATATAGAGCGCCGGCACAGCTGGATGCGACATCGAGAATGCCGCGACGGGCTCGCCGCCAAACTCCTCTCGTATGTTGTCCACGGGCACCCCCGTCCCCTCGCTCAAACGACAGCTCCGCAGCACCGCCGCCATGCACGGCCAGCGCAAACGCCACGCCGGCGGCGCAAGCCTCAACCGCCGCAATCCAATCGTTACGCGCTCAACATATGCCTGCGGTATCATATTGCGCCGTGTATCGTTTCCAAGCACACGTCTCTATAACGTAACAGGAGATCACATGGACGCAACCGCAATTATCCTCGCCGCCGGCGAGGGCACCCGCATGAAGTCGAACCACTGCAAGGTTTCGCACAAGATCCTGGGCAAGCCCATGGTTCAGTGGATCGTCGACGCCACCATCAAGGCCGGCTGCAGCCGCGTCGTGGTCGTCATCGGCAGCCACGCCGACGAGATGCGCGCCCTCATCGACGGCGCCTACGCCAACAGCGCCACCAAGGTCGAGTGCGTCGAGCAGACCGAGCGCCTGGGCACCGGCCACGCCGTGAAGGTCGCGCTCGAGGCCTGCGGCATCACGCAAGGCCCCGTCGTCGTGCTCAACGGCGACTTGCCGCTCATCACCGCCGACACCGTCGCCAAGTTCGCGCAGACCGTCGCCACCGGCGAGCTCGCCTGCACCGTCATGACCATGACCCCGCCCGACCCCTTTGGCTACGGCCGCATCAAGCTGGGCGCCGACGGCCAGATCGAGCGCATCATCGAGCAGAAGGACTGCACGCCCGAGCAGGCCGCCACGCTGCTGGAGTGCAACGCCGGCTGCTACGCCTTTGACGGCGCGCAGCTCGCCGCCCACATTAACGAGATCGGCAACGACAACGCGCAGTCCGAGTACTACCTGCCCGACATGCTCGAAATCCTCAAGGGTCACGGCCAGGTGGTCTCCATCTTCCACTGCGACGACTACCGCGACGGCCTGGGCGTCAACAGCCGCATTCAGCTCGCGCAGCTCACCGCCATCGCGCGCGACCGCATCAACGAGCACTGGATGGCCGAGGGCGTCACGTTCATCGATCCCACGCAGGCCTGGATCGGTCCCGATGCCGTCATCGGCCGCGACACCGTCGTGTGGCCGCAGACGCACCTGATCGGCCACGTCACCGTGGGCGAGGAGTGCCAGCTCGGCCCCAACAGCCGCCTCACCGACACCACCGTCGGCAGCGGCTGCACCATCGATGAAACCATCGCCGTCGAGGCCGTCATCGAGAACGGCGTCGACTGCGGCCCGCGCGCCTACCTGCGCCCGGGCACCCATATGCTCGACGGCTCCAAGGCCGGCACGCACGTGGAGATCAAGAAGTCCACGATCGGCGAGGGCTCTAAGGTGCCGCACCTGTCCTACATCGGCGACACCACCATGGGCTCCGGCGTCAACGTGGGCGCGGGCTCCATCACCTGCAACTACGACGGCGTGCACAAGCACAAGACCGTCATCGGCAAGGATGCCTTCATCGGCTCCGACACCATGATGGTCGCGCCCGCCCAGATTGGCGACGGCGCGCTCGTGGCCGCCGGCTCCGTCATCACCGAGCCGGTCCCGGCAGACGCACTTGGCCTGGGTCGTGCCCGCCAGATAAATATTGAGGGCTGGGCCGCCGATTATCGCCGCCGTCTGCACGAGGACGACGAGGTATAACGTTTTACCAAGCATCTAAGGAGCTGTTCCCATGGGGGCGGCTCCTTTTTCTATCGTGACCTGCGCAACCGGATGAGTGGTCGGTTCGTGTCCGTTGACGGTAAAGACGTTATCAAGACCCGATTAACCCCGCCGCGCGGTTACAATGCAACAAGGCATCTATATGGCATTCGATATAAAGGAGAAGGGTAATGCCGATTAATGATCCCGAGAAGTCGGAGAATATGCGCAAGTCCATCCGCGTGTATTCCGGTTCCTCCAACCGTCCCCTCGCTCAGAAGATTGCTGAGTACCTTGGGGTCGAGCTTTCGGGCCTTACGCTAAAGCAGTTCGCCAACGGTGAGATTTACGCCCGCTACGACGAGACCGTCCGCGGCGCCGACGTCTTCCTGATTCAGTCCGTGGCCGGCGGCAACGTCAACGACATGCTCATGGAGCTGCTCATCGCCACCGACGCCGCCAAGCGCGCATCCGCCCGCTCCATCACCGCCGTTATCACCCACTACGGCTATGCCCGCCAGGACCGCAAGGCCGGCCCGCGTGAGCCCATCACCGCCCGCCTCGTCGCCAACCTGCTCGAGCGCGCCGGCGTCAACCGCATCATCACCCTCGACCTGCACCAGGGCCAGATCCAGGGCTTCTTCGATATCCCGGTTAACCACCTGTCCGCGCTGCCGCTGTTTGGCCAGTACTACAACGACATGCACTTCGACACCGACAACCTGGTTGTCGTCTCCCCCGACGTGGGTCGCGCCAAGGCCGCCAAGAAGCTGTCCGACATGCTCGGCTGCGACCTGGCCATCGCCCACAAGGGCCGTCCGCGCCACAACGCCGCCGAGGTCATGGGCATCATCGGTGACATCAAGGGCAAGACCTGCATCATCAACGACGACATGATCGACACCGCTGGCACCCTGTGCGCCAACGTCAAGGAGCTCAAGGCTATGGGCGCTGGCGATATCTACGTCTGCGCCACCCACGGTATCTTCTCCGGTCCGGCCATCGAGCGTCTGAACGACGCCCCGATCGTCGAGTGCCTCGTCACCGACGCCATTCCCGTCGAGGTCGGCGGCAAGATCAAGACCATCTCGGTCGCCGAGGAGTTCGCTCAGGCCATCTCCGCCGTTTACCACGAGGAGCCCGTCTCCACGCTCGTCGGCGGCGACTTCGCGCTGTAGTCGCATCGTCCTTGCAACCCGGCGCATCGCCGTCGGAACAGAAGAAACCCCCGCGCTCCCCCTTGCTTCGCAAAGGTCGCGCGGGGGTTTCTTCTGTTCCGACGGCTCGCTCTGCCGCGGCCGCGCTTTTGTCTGGTGGGATTTCGCTGAAGCAAAGCCTCGCCTTCGGCGGGCGTGGTAGCCTTTGTCGTTGATTAAACTTTTTATGTAACGGAAGGACAAATATGGCAGCTGCACAGCCGCTTAAGATTCGCATGGTTGCCGGACTTGGCAACCCTGGCGAGGAATATGCCGAGACCCGTCACAACGCTGGTTTCAAAGCAATCGACGAGCTGGCCCGTCAGGCCGGCGTCACGTACTGGAAAAACCAAGCAGGCGCCGAGGTCGCGCTCATCAACATCAACGATCCCGAGGAAGAGGGCGGCAAGCGCCAGATTGTACTGGTCAAGCCGCAGTCGTACATGAACACCTCGGGCGGGCCCATCTCCAAACTCTGCCGCGAGTACAAGATCAAGGCCGAGGAGCTGCTCGTCATCCACGACGAGCTCGATATTCCCGCCGGCGACGTGCGTGTTAAGGTGGGCGGCGGCCATGCCGGTCACAACGGCCTGCGTTCCATCATCGACAAGATGGGCAGCCGCGACTTCAGCCGCATCCGCACCGGCATCGGCAACCCTCCCGGCAAGATGGCCGTCGCCGACTACGTTCTTAAGCAGCTGCGCGCCCGCGAGGCCGAGGATTTCCAGGACACCTGCGCCCGCGCGGCCGACGCCGCCGGCCTGGCGATCGTGCACGGCGTGGTCTATGCCCGCGACCATGTCAACGGCGCCGCCTCCGCCAACGGCAAGCACTAAAACCTATCATTTAGGAACAGGTTTATTTCGGCAGGTTTTACCTGCGGAAACGCCCCAGTTGCGGCATCGCAATCAACCGCGCGCCGACATACATGCATAGCACCCCAAATGGGGCCGGCCTCATCACAACCCGAGGCCGGCCCCATTTGCCGTTTTACCTGATAAAACCGACCAAAATAAACCTCTCCCCCTTTGGTAGGCCAAAGTGGATAAACCCTGCTCCCAACCGCCGAAGACACACGTAAGTGACATGTCCATGAGGGTATAATTTGCACCGTATGTCTGCACAACGCCTGTGCGCGTACGGTTTTATTCGGGCTACCGTCCATTTCCGTGGAGGCACGGTTCGGCGGCCCTAACAAGAGAGGGGTTCTATGTATAAGATCCTGGAGAAGACGCAGTTCTCGGAGAAGGTGTTCAAGTTCCGCATCGAGGCGCCTGCAATCGCCAAGCATGCGCACGCTGGACAGTTCCTCATGGTTCGCGCCAACGAGACGGGCGAGCGTGTCCCGTTTACCCTGGCCGGCTGGAACGGTGACGAGGGCTGGGTCGAGTTCATCTTCATGGTGATCGGCAAGACCACCGAGATGCTTTCCACCTACGAGGCCGGCGAGTCGCTGCGCGACGTCGTGGGCCCGCTGGGCGTTCCCACCGAGATGGCCGAGGGCCCCTGCGCCGTCATTGGCGGCGGCGTCGGCCTGGCAATTGCCTTCCCGGTCGCCAAGCACCTGGTCGAGACCGGCCACGAGGTGCACGCCATCATGGGCGCCCGCACCAAGGACCTCCTGCTTATGGAGGACCAGTTCCGCGAGCTCCTCGACGAGGACCACATCCACATCACCACTGACGACGGCTCCTACGGCGAGCAGGGCGTTGTCACCGCTCCGCTGGAGCGCCTGCTGCAGGACAAGGCCGTGAGCCAGGTCTTCTGCGTCGGCCCCGTTCCGATGATGAAGTTCTCGACCCTCACCGCCCAGAAATACGACACCCCCATCACCGCGTCCCTCAACCCCATCATGGTTGACGGCACCGGTATGTGCGGCTGCTGCCGCGTCGAGGTGGGCGGCGTGACCAAGTTCGCTTGCGTCGACGGCCCCGACTTCGATGCCACCCTGGTCGACTGGGATGACCTTCGTGCCCGCCAGGCCGCTTACCGTTCCGAAGAGGGCGAGTCCCTCAAGGCCTATGAGGAAAAGAGCTGCGCATGCCACTAGTTAACGGTCGTTTCGTTGCCGATATGAAGTCGCCCCGCACCCCCGATAACGAGGAGCCGGCTGCCGAGCGCGCCTGCGACTTCCGCCCCGTCGACAAGGGCTTCACCGAGGAGATGGCGCTGGCCGAGGCTGAGCGCTGCCTCAACTGCAAGAAGCCGTTCTGTGTTGAGGGCTGCCCTGTCAACATCAACATTCCCCGCTTTATCGAGCAGATCCGCGCGAAGGACTTCGGCGGCGCTCTCGATACCATCCGCGAGGACTCCATGCTTCCCGCCATCTGCGGCCGCGTCTGCCCGCAGGAGAACCAGTGCGAGGGCAAGTGCATCCGTGGTAAGAAGTCCGAGCCCGTGGCCATCGGCCAGCTCGAGCGCTTCCTGGGTGACCGCCCCGAGCTCGCCTCCACGCCCAAGATGGCCCCCAAGAACGGCAAGAAGGTCGCCGTCGTTGGCTCCGGCCCGTCCGGCATCACCTGCGCCGGCGAGCTCGCCCGCAACGGCTTTGACGTCACCGTCTTTGAGGCCTTCTTCACCGGCGGCGGCGTGCTGGTCTACGGCATCCCCGAGTTCCGTCTGCCCAAGGCAGTCGTCAAGCGCGAGATTGACGGCCTGGAGGACATGGGCGTCAAGTTTGAGTACAACTCCGTCGTGGGCAACATGGCCACGGCCGAGGAGCTGTTCGAGCAGGGCTTCGACGCCATCTACGTGGCGACCGGCGCTGGCCTGCCCAAGTTCCTCAACGTCCCCGGCGAGAACCTGCCCAACGTCTTCTTCGCGAACGAGTACCTCACCCGCGTGAACCTGATGAAGGCCAACAAGTTCCCCGAGTACGACACCCCCACCAAGCACGGCAAGAACGTCGTCGTCTTTGGTGGCGGCAACGTGGCTATGGACGCCGTCCGTACCGCCAAGCGTCTGGGCGCCGAGCACGCCATCATCGCCTACCGTCGTACCGAGGACGAGATGCCCTGCCGTCGCGCCGAGCTGCACCACGCTAAGGCCGAGGGCGTCGAGGTTCTGCCGCTCGTCTCCCCGCTCGAGTTTGTCGCTGGCGAGGACGGCTCCGTGTGCGCCGTCAAGGTCCAGAAGATGGAGCTCGGAGAGCCCGACGAGTCCGGCCGTCGTCGCCCGGTGCCCATCGAGGGCGCCATCGAGGAGATTCCCTGCGACGTCGCAATCTCGGCTATCGGCACCAACGCCAACCCCTTCGCAAAGAAGATCGGCGGCAAGATGGAGCTCAACAAGTGGGGCTACATCGTCGCCGACGAGGAGACCGGCCAGACCACCGATCCCCGCATCTGGGCCGGCGGCGACATCGTCACCGGTGCCGCTACGGTCATTCTGGCGATGGGCGCCGGCAAGAAGGCCGCTGCCTCCATCACCAAGAGCCTGCTGGGCGAGTAATCACCTACAGCGCTAACCACCAAACGGCAAAGTCCCCGTCGAGCACACGCCCGGCGGGGACTTTTTCTATGCCGACCACCCAACCACCACGATGGGGACAGGCACCTTTGTGATGGTTTTGGTCGGTTAGTCTTCGAGCTGCGCTACTTTGTAGCGGTAGGCTGCGGCAATAACGTCTTTGCAACCCTCGCGGCCCAGCTTGGCGCGGTTGACGACGATGTCTTTACCGCTCGTCATCTTCCACTTTCCGGCACTGTAGCGCTTATAGAACGCCTCGCGCGCCTTCTGCTGCTGCTTGACCAGCTTGGCGCCCTTCTTTTTGTTGAGACCGCGCTTCTTGCGCACGATCTCGACGCGGTCCTCAAAGGGCGCAGTCACCAGCACGGCGATGTGGTTGGGGTTGTTGCGCAGCAGATAATCGGACAGACGGCCTTCGATAATGCAGCTCTCGGTCTCACCCAGATCCAAAATCACCTGGCTCATCTTTTGGAACAACTTGTCCGAGTACGAACGCGCATCGTAGCGGTCGGGCAGAAACGCCATGTTCTCCACGGCCAGGCGCTCGTCGTAGGCGGCCATCTTGTCGAGCGACTCGCCCGCGCGCAGCGAAGCACGCACCAGCAGCTCGTTATCGTACAGCGGAATCCCCAGCTCATCGGCGAGGATACGACCAATCTCGTGGCCCTCGGCGCCAAAGTCGCGCGCGATGGTAATGACCACAGGATTCTTCTTATTCTCCAGATCGCTCATCGCGATTCCTTTCTCTATGTGACAAAGGGACAGTCCCTTTGTCACATTCTACGCTGCCACAATACGACGTTGATACGCTCGGACCAGCAGCGAGATACCAAAGTTGAGCACAAAGTACATCGCAAACACCAGGCCGTAGAGCATAAGCACCTGCGACAGATCGATCGCGTGGGCCATCACGACGTTGGCCGTGTACATGAGCTCGGCCACGTTAATGCCCGAAAGATACGAGCTGTCCTTGATGACGGTCGTGCACTGGCTAAACAGCGCCGGAATGATCGTCTTAAACGTCTGGGGCAGAATGATGTAGCGCATGGTGGCAAAGAAGCCAAAACCCTGGCTCTGCGCTGCCTCAAACTGGCCGCGCGGAATCGAGTTGAGGCCTCCGCGCACAATCTCGGCCATAACAGCGCTGGTAAACAGCGTAAAGGCGATGGTCGAAATCACAATGTCCAAACCCTGCACCGTAAAGTAGATAAACAGGATCCACAGCAGGTTTGGCGTGCAACGGAACAGCTCGATATAGGCGCTCACCAAAATACGGAATGGACGGGGCGCATAACTTTTAACGAGCGCCAGCACCGTGCCAAAGATGAGCGAGAAAAAGATCGACAGCGCCGAGATCTCGATCGTCTTAACAAAGCCGCCCCAAATGTAGAGCAGGTTGGTCGCGTTGAAGATTTCCATGCGCTAGGCCTCCTCTACGTTGTCGAGCCCCAGCTCGGCCAGGCTCACACCGCGCGGACGCTCCTTGGAGCGGCGCTCGAGCCACTGCACCAGTATGGCGAGCGGAAAGCAGATGATGAAGTACATAAGGCAGCAGACGATGTATCCCTGCAGGTAACCGTACAGACTCACAAAGTTGTCGGAACGGTACATAAGGTCGCCGCCGGCCACAAGCGCCAGCACCGACGTATTCTTGACCAGGTTGAGCGCCTGGTTGCACAGCGGCGGCAGAATGATCTTGAATGTCTGGGGCAGTACGATGTACCAGTACGCCTGCGCACGGGTGAAGCCCTGGCTCTGGGCCGCCTCCATCTGACCGCGCGGAACCGCCTCGATACCAGTGCGGATGACCTCCGAAATGTAGGCCGCGTGATACAGACCCACGCCCAAGAAGCCCAGCACGAACGGCGCGATGCGCACCGGCTGGTCGGCACCGGTTATGGCCTGCAAAAACTGCGGACCGGCCATGTACATAAAGAGCACCTGCACGGGCAACGGGGTGTTCTGGCAAAACTCCACGTACACGCGGCTTATGGCGCGCAGCATGCGCGAGCGAGTGGTAGAGAACACGCCCAGCAGCGTGCCCAGCACCAGCGACAACAGCAGGCCGGCAACGACCACTTGCAGCGTCACGCCAAAGCCCTCCCAGAAGGGCCCCATATTTTGAAATGTCGTCGACCAACGGTCGGCGTCAAATAATCCTTCGAGCATTTGATTCCTTCCTTGGACGATGCGCCTATACAAGACCCCAGGTCTTGACCTCTTGGTCGAGCCAGCCGTCGGCCAGGCGATCGCAAATCACCTGATCGACCACGGCCGAAAGGTCGCAGCCCTTCTTGGTCGCCACGCCGTAGCCCTGCTCGCCAAACTTGACCTCGGGCTGCAGCAGCTCAACGGTCTCGTTCATGTAACCGGCCAGCGTGGAGCGGTCCATGGCAAAGACGTCGATATTGCCGGCGTCGAGCGAGCTCTTGATGATGGGATAGCCGCTAAAGGCCCTAAACTCTGGCTTGCAGCTAAAGCCGTTGTCCTTGATCATCTGCTCGATCAGGCCCTGCGTGGTAGCACCCTGGCTCACGCCGATGACCTTGCCGTCCAGATCCTCAATCGAGGTAAAGCCCGAACGCTTCTTGACCATGAGCCCCACGTAGTCGGTGCGGTACGGCGTCGAGAAATCCCAGCTCTTCTTGCGCTCGTCGGTGATGGTGTAGGTCGCCGCGACCACGTCAAGCTGGCCGTTATCGATCAGCGGGCCGCGCGTCTTGGGTGTTACGTCGTTAAACTCGACAAGCTCCTGGGCACGGGCCTCCTTGTAGCTCACGCCAAAGACGGCAGCGGCGATCTGGTAGCACAAATCGACTTCCATGCCCTCAAAGCGACCCTTGGCGGTGTCGTAATAGCCGTAGCCGGGAACATCCTTCTTAACGCCGGCATTCAGATGTCCACGCGACTTGATGGCCGCAAGCTTAGAGCCCTTGTCGGAGCCCTCGCCGCTGGTGGAGTTGCCGCAACCGGTAAGCGCGGTCCCCGTCAGCGCAAGCATGCCGGCGCCCGCCAGCCGCAAAAAGTGACGGCGCGACACGGCCGCCCTCGTCATATCCGTCATGTCCATCACCGCGCCTAGTGCAGAATCTTGGACAGGAACTCGCGGCAGCGCGGGTTCTCGGGGTTATCGAAGAAGTGCTCGGGCGTGCCCTCCTCCAGAATGCGGCCGTCCTCCATAAAGATGACGCGGTCGGCCACCTGACGCGCAAAACCCATCTCGTGCGTCACGCAGATCATGGTGATGTCCTCCTGCGCGAGCTCAATCATAACGTCCAGAACCTCCTGGACCATCTCGGGGTCGAGCGCCGAGGTCGGCTCGTCAAACAGGATGATGGGCTGCTTGGTGCACAGGGCACGGGCGATGGCGATGCGCTGCTGCTGACCACCCGAGAGATTCTGCGGATACTCGCCGGCCTTATGTGCCATGCCGACGCGCTTGAGCGCAGCGATGGCGATCTCGGTCGCCTCCTCCTTGCTCTTCTTTTGCAGTTTGATGGGCGCGAGCGTCAGGTTGCCCAGCACCGTCATGTTGGGATACAGGTTGAACTGCTGAAACACCATGGAACTATACTTGCGAGCCATCTCCAGGTGATTCTTTTTGGTGAGCGGCGTACCGTCGATGACAACCTCGCCCGACGTGGGCTCCTCCAGATAATCGACGCAACGGATGAGCGTCGATTTACCCGAGCCGGAAGGCCCGATCATTACGAGCTTCTCGCCACGTTTGACGGTGAGGTTGATATCTTTGAGCACATGCAGGTCGCCAAAGTACTTGTTGAGATGCTTGATCTCGATCATGTCTGCCATGAATGTCCCTTCCCTGCGTTTACATGAGTTGAACTATTGTACGGAAAGAACCACGTTTCCGCAGCCCACACTACATTCCCGTAAAGAACCCGCAACCTTCCACCCACTCATTGGGGACAGACTTAAATGAGTACCTGCTCATTGGGCACTCATTTAAGCCTGTCCCCAATGAGTGCCCAGCCCAGCAAAAAGGGGCGCGACCATGACGGCCACGCCCCCTCAGCCTCAACTGTGTGCCACTCGGCCCCTACGCGAGGCGGGCTCCGACGATCTTTGCTGCGGCCGGCTTATCGAAGTTGCCGCCGGTGGCCTTGCCCAGGGCACCCATGACCTGGCCCATCTGCTTCTTGGACGTGGCGCCCAGCTCGGCGATAACCTGCTCGATCAGGGCCTCGAGCTCCTCGCCCGAAACCTGCGCGGGCAGCAGGCTCTCCAGGATCTTGACCTGCTCGGTCAGGTTGTCGGTACGCTCCTGGTCGGTGCCGGCCTTGATGGACATCTCCAGCGTCTCGCTCGTCTGCTTGATCAGGCGCTTGATCATGCTGTTGACGTCTTCCTCGGTCACATCGCGGCGCTCGTTAACCTCGATATTCTTCACCTCGGCCTTGACCTGGCGAATGATGGACAGGCGAACCTTGTCCTTGGCCTTCATGGCCGCGATCATTTCTTTCTGCAGCTCTTCGTTGGTCATCTGCAAATCCTCTCTAATAGCGTGGGCGGCACTCGTGCGAGCACCGCCCCATGATTACTCAGTCGTCGACGAATCGTCGGTCGAGCTCTTGGTGACGCCCTTCAGACTCACGTTATAGGGTACGTCCTTGGGCATGGGATTAACGGTGATGTCGGCATCCTTCTTGTACTGCTCTAGCCACTCGCTGTACGCGGTGCTGGCCGCCTGCGTCTTCACCACGTTGGAGACATACTTCTTGATGGCCTTGGGCACCTGGTTGATATCATCAACCTGATTATCGACATGGAAGTAGTCGGTGCACTTGATGACATGGTAACCGTACGTCGACTCGACCACGTCGCTCACGTCGCCCTTGTTGAGCCCCTCGAGCGCCGTCTGGTAGCTGTCGACGAAGGTGGTAAGCTTATCCCAGCCCACATCGCCCTTCTTCTCCTTGGAACCGGTGTCCTCGGAGTACTGCTCAACGGCGTCCTCAAAGCTCAGCTCACCGGAGTTGATCTTGTCCAGGCACTCCTGCGCCTTGGCCTTGGCGGCAGCCTTGTCCTCGTCGGAAGCGTCGGAATCAACCTTGATCAGGATGTTCGACGAGCGGCGGGCGTCGTTGTAGCTGGACAGGTTTTCGTTGATGTAATCGACAATCTCGCTGTCCTTGGGCTTGCTGGTGGGCGCCACGGCGTCCTTGAGCTTTTGCTGTGCCAGACTCTCCTTGAGCGAGTCCTTGTAGGTGTCCTCGGTATAGCCGTAGGTCTTGAGGGTCTTCTTAAAGGCCTTGGCACCGCCCGCGCTCTTGCACGCGTCCTTCCAAGCCTTCTCGACCTCCTCGTCCGACACCGTCACGCCGTTCTCCTTCTGTGCCTGTTGAAGCAGAATCTGCTGCGTGTAGGAGTCGATGAGTTGCTTGCGGTACTTCTTGGGCGTGAGGTCGTTGTCAACCAGATACTGCGCCCAATCCTCATCCTTGGTGTAGCCGTAGGACGTGCGCATGCTCATGATCTGCTTGGTCACGGTGTCCTCGGTAAGGTTGGTGCCGTTGATAGTGGCAGCAACACCGCCGGTCAGCTTGTAGCCCGAGGTGTCCTCAGCCTGCGACATAAGGCCGGAGCACGCCATCGCCGAGACGGAAAGCAGCATCGCCAGCACGCCGATGACCACCAGAACGATCTTGACGGTCTTAGACACGTACGTCTTGCGCTGCTTCTTGCGAGAGCTGGAGGCAGCGCGGGCCTGCTGCTCGGGCGTCGGCGCGGCCTCGGAGTTCTTTTTCTTATTTGCCATAGTTGGCCTTTCGCATAACGAATCGAACAAACGCCATTGTGTCACAACGCAGCCCCCGCGGCACGCTTGGTGCATTGGGGACAGATTAATCTGCACCATTTTGGTGCAAAGGGGACAGCTCTGGCAGCCGGCAGTTAGGGACAGTCCCCAAGTGCCGACTCAGCCCCACCTTAGAAGTGGCGGCGGATGGCGTCGACCATGCCCTGGGACGTGGTCTGGCCGAGCACGTCGGCTGCGGCATCGGCGTCCATAAAGATGTTCATGAGCGCCTGCAGGGCTTCGACCTGGCCTCCCGGCTCGGCGATGCCCAGATTAATGACGATCTGCGCCGACACCGGAGCGCCCATGCCAGCCATAGCGTTAAATGTCACGGGCGCGGCGGGCTTCACCACCGCGATATAGGGCTTGGCCACAAACCCCGGATCGGTATGCGGAATGGCAATGTTTGCCGCCGGCATGGCAAGACCCGTGGGATAGGCATCCTCGCGCGTGCGAACGGCGTCGAGCCAACCGGATGCAATGTAGCCACGTGGTGCAAGCTCGCCCTCGAGCCGCGCGAACACCTCATCCGGCGTCGCACACTCCCAATCAAAAAACACCAGCTCAGGCGTAAACAGCGCTTCGTTATCCGCCATGCGCTCACCTCTCTCACCTAGTCACCTGCGACGTTCTTGAATGACCAGTCGTTAAAGCCCGTTCCCGATGACTACCCAAAACAAAAGGTGGCCACGCGCGCCTTGGCGCCAATGACCACCCTGACTACTCGGCTAAATTGTACTGTGCGCCGCTAGCCGCGAGGCGCGTCAATTGCGACCTTGCCGCTCTCCAGCACGTGGACGCGGCCGTCGGCGAGCATCTGAACAACCTCGGGATACAGCACGTGCTCAATCGCGTGGATGTGCTCCTCGAGCGTGTCGACATCCCAACCTTCCTCGACAGCCAGCGCGCGCTGGGCGATGATGGGGCCGTTGTCGTAGATCTCGTTGGCAAAGTGCACGGTCACACCGGTTACCTTGACGCCGCGCGCAAAGGCATCGTCGATCGCATGCGCGCCGGTAAAGCTCGGCAGCAGTGCCGGATGCAAGTTGACCACGCGGTTGGGAAACGCCGCCAGCAGCGGCGTGTGCACCATGCGCATGTAACCGGCCATGACCACATATTCGCAGCCGCGCTCGAGCAGCTCGTGCGCGATGATCTCGTCGGCGGCGATGGGGTCGGCATAGACATCCTTGGACAGCGTGAGCGTCTGGATGCCCGCGCGCTCAGCGCGCTGCAAACCCTTAGCCGAAGGACGGCTCGACACCACAAGCTCAATCGAAGCGTTGAGCTTGCCGGCGGCGATCAGATCGATCAGCGCCTGCAGGTTGGTACCCGAACCGCTGATGAGCACACCGATCTTGAGCGGCTCGGCCGTATCGGTGCCGGTCGGACGGGTGTAGGGCACAAAGCCCAGGCCCTCGGCAGCAGCCATCTGCTCGTTAGCGCTCATCGGAGTACACGACCTTACCGGAGCCCTCGACGCACTCGCCCACGCGGAACGGCTTCTCGCCCAGCGCGACCAGGGCCTCGGTCACCGCGGCCTCGTCCTCGGGAGCGACGATCAGGCACAGGCCGACGCCCATGTTGAAGGTCTTGCATGCCTCGTTGGGCGCGAGCTCGGCCTGGCGCGACACGTAGGTGATGACGGGAGGAACGTCCCAGCCCATCTCGGCACCGTTGCGGGTGACCACGGCGTCGACGTCGTCGGCGAGCGCGCGGTTGAGGTTCTCGGTAATACCGCCGCCAGTGATGTGGGCAATGGCGTGCACCGGAGCGCCGCCGCGCAGCAGCTCCAGAATCGGCTTGACGTAGATGCGCGTGGGAGCCAGCAGGGCGTCTGCCAGCGAAGCACCGCCGAGCTCCTCGAGCGGACGGCTCAGCTCCTCCGCCTTAGCGGCGGCCTCGGGCGTGCCCGGCTTAATGCCGTCGACGCCGATGACCTTGCGCACGAGCGAGTAGCCGTTGGAGTGCACGCCGGTGGAAGGCAGGCCCAGGATCACATCGCCCGGGCGGACGTTTGCGGGGTCGAGCATCTTGGGACGGTCGACGACGCCCACGGTAAAGCCGGCAAGGTCGTAGTCGGCCGGAGCCATGACGCCGGGGTGCTCGGCCATCTCACCGCCCACGAGCGCGCAGCCCGCGAGCTTACAGCCATCGGCCACGCCCTTGATGATCTTTGCCATGTGCTCGGCCTCGATGTGGCCGATGGCAACGTAGTCCAGGAAGAACAGCGGCTCGGCGCCCGAAGCCAGAATGTCGTTGACGCACATAGCGACCAGGTCCTGGCCCACCGTCTCGTGGCGATCCATGATCTGGGCGAGCACGAGCTTGGTGCCCACGCCGTCGGTACCGCTAATCAGAATCGGGTCTTCCATATCCTTAAGCGCGGCAGCCGAGAACAGGCCACCGAAGCCGCCGATGCCGCCGATAACCTCGGGGCGATTGGTGTCCTTGACCATCTGCTTAATCGCGTCGACGGCGCGGCCGCCCTCGGCGGTATCGACGCCGGCATCCTCATACGTCACATGCTTGCTGTCGCTCATCTGAGCCTTCCTCTCCCACTACCGTCCGCCGCCCGGGCGCCAAACGGTGCTCATAGTTGCGTTCATTTCGGCGCGCGCCATAACAACGCGCGCCGTCATATCAACAAAACAGCAGGTAAAACCTACCAAAATAAACCTGTCCCTACATGGCAGGCTTTAGGCCTCGCCGTGCTCCTCTTCCCAGCTGCGGTCGTCGTATTTCTCGACCACGGCGTCGTCATCAAAGTGCAGCGGCTTGTCCAGGTTGCGGGGCTTAAAGCCCTCCATGAACTTGTCGCGGCCAAAACTCTCGGGAATCGCCACGGGGTAGCGGCCGGTAAAGCACGCATCGCAGTAACCGCCCTTGGGCATGACCTTAAGCAGGCCCTCGACCGAAAGGAAGGCCAGCGAATCGGCGCCGATATACTCGCAAATCTCGTCGACCGTCTTGTTGGCGCTGATAAGCTGCGACTGCACGTCGGTATCGATACCGTAGAAGCACGGCCAGATAACCTCGGGTGAGTTGATGCGGATATGAATCTCCTTGGCGCCGGCGTTGCGTAGCATCTTGACGAGCTGCACCATGGTGGTGCCGCGCACGATGGAGTCGTCGATGACGACCAGGCGCTTGCCCTCGATGTTGTCGCGCAGCGGGTTGAGTTTCATACGCACGCCCATGGCGCGCAGCTCCTGCGTGGGTTCGATAAACGTACGGCCCACGTAGCGGTTCTTGATAAGGCCCTCGCCAAAGGGAATACCGCTCTCGTGCGAATAACCCTCCGCGGGCGGCAGGCCGGAATCGGGCACGCCGATGACCAGGTCGGCCTCGACGGGCTCCTCGTGTGCCAGCTGACGACCCATGTCATAACGGCAGGCGTAGACGCTCTTGCCGTTCATGATGGAGTCGGGGCGAGCGAAGTAGACCTGCTCAAAGATGCAGTTAGCAGGCTCTTCGGCGGCAGGCACGCCCTGCTCGGACACAAGGCCCTCGGCGCTGATGCGCAAGATCTCGCCGGGACGGACGTCACGAACATACTCGGCGCCCACAATGTCGAGCGCGCACGTCTCGGAAGCAACGACCCAGCCGCCGGCGCGGGTGACATGGGTGGTGGCGTCGACCGTCGCGGCGCCGTCCTGCGACGGCAGCTGCGAAACGGATGCGGCATCGGCTTGGTCCAGACCCTCGTCCACCAGCTTGCCCAGCACGAGCGGGCGAATGCCGTGCGGATCGCGGAATGCGTAGAGCGCCTGCTCGTTGATGAGTGTCATGGCGTAGCCGCCGCGCACGAGCTCCATGGTCTTGCGAATGCCCTCGCGCAGATGGCCTGTACGCTGAGTAAAGTAGCCGATGAGTTTGGTCGCGACCTCAGAATCCGAGTTGGAGAGGAACGGCACGCCCAGCTCGATCAGCTGGCGGCGCAGCTCGTCGGTGTTGACGAGGGTGCCGTTGTGCGCGAGCGCGATAATGACGCTATTGATGGTAGAGAGGTGCGGCTGAGAGGCTTCCCAGCTCTTGGCGCCGGCGGTGCCGTAGCGCACGTGACCCACGGCCAGCTGACCGGAGAGCGTCGACAAGTCGGCATTGGAGAACACACGGTCGAGCAGGCCCAGATCCTTGCGGACCATAACCGTACCGCCGTCACCAACGGCGATTCCCGCCGATTCTTGGCCGCGGTGCTGCAGTGCACGCAGGCCAAAGTACGTCAGTCGAGCCACGTCGCGATCGGGCGCCCAGACACCAAAAACGCCGCATTCCTCATGCAGCTGGTCGGAGTCCGGATCATACGTCGACATGGCGTTCACCTGTCCCGCGGCACGCTCGGCCGCGCGGATGGTTTCTTGAGACATGGCATCCCCTCAGAGCCTCGTATTTTGGCGTTACCCGCCTTATTATACGCACGGCGCGACGCGCTCCCCAGCGCATGAGCAGCGCTTTTTAAAAGCCCACCGAGCTAATAATCCGTTTTGCGGCCAAACATTTATTTGGCTACACGACATGGACGCCAGTGCCGCGCCGCGCCCACCGTTGAGGGTTGCATTGTTGCAATTGGGACGTTCGTCCTGTCTTTTGGCAGGTCGGCGGCGTATCCTTGTAACCTAGGACAAAGCGAGAAAGGTTCTGTATGGATCGAAACGAACTCGACCCCAGCGTCCCCAGCGCCACGGAGGTCAAGAAGATTCCCCTCATCATCAAGGTGTACGCCGTCCTGTGCATCCTGTCCGGCGTGGGCACACTCCCGTCAGTCGCCGCCTTTATGTGGCAGGTCATCACCGCGCTCATCAACGGCAACGCCGCCGAAAAGCTCGGCGACAATATGCTGGTCTCGGTTGGACTCATCGTCGCCGGCATCATGCTCTCTGCGGCAAGTGCCGTCATCCTGATCATCTTTGGCCTGGACCTTATCAAAAACCAGCGCCGCAACGCCGCCCGCCTGTCCTACATCCTTATTGCATTCACCGTCGTCGAGCTTTTGGTCGACGTGATGCTCCAGGGTATCGGTCTCTTTTTGCTACGCCCCGCCATCCAGCTCGGCATCCTCATCGCGCTTTCAGCCACCGTCGATCCCACGCTTCGCCAGGAGCGCGAATTACAGCGCCGCCTGCAGGAGATGCTCGACCGCGACGCCGCCGCCGAGGGCATGCTCGGCCGCGATGAAACCGGCGAGGGCTACATCAAGCTCAACTACTTCAATCTGTTCTGGGTATTCCTCGTCTGCTGCGTGCTCGGCCTGATCGCCGAGGACATCTGGCACATGACGGTCGACGATCCGGGCGTCTACCAGGATCGCGCCGGCATGCTGTTCGGTCCCTTCAGCCCCATCTATGGCTTTGGCGCCGTACTCATGACCATGGTGCTCAACCGCTTCTATAAAAAGAACCCCATCATCATTTTCCTGGTAAGCGCTGTACTCGGCGCGAGCTTTGAGGTGTTCGTGGGCTGGTTTATGCAGACCTCATTTGGCGTGGTCTCGTGGAGCTACTCGCATATGAAGCTCTTTGGCATGCCCGACCCACTCGCCGTCCTTACGGGCGGACGCACCTGCACGGGCTTTGCTTGCCTGTGGGGCCTGGGCGGACTCATCTGGATCAAGCTGCTGCTGCCCAGATTGCTCAAACTCATCAACATGATTCCGTGGAAGAGTCGCTACTCGGCTACCGTCATCTTTACCGTCATTATGCTGGTCGACGGCGTCATGACGCTGCAGTCGCTCGACTACTGGTACCAGCGCGTCAACGGCACGGAGCCGGATATTCCCGTCGCGCAGTTCTACGGCAAGTATTTTGATAACGACTACATGGAGAACCGCTTCCAGAGTATGACCATGAGCCCCAAGGATGCGACGCGCGTGTAGCGTCCAGCGCGCCCAAAACGCAACATGCCCGCCGGTATCACACGTACCGGCGGGCATTTTTTGTAAACGAGCCTTCTATCGACGCGAAGCCTATGCCTCGCGCTCGACCTCGCTCACGCATTCATTTTTAATGGTACCGACAAGCGCCTGCAGCGCATCGACCACGTGCGGGCGAATGTCCCCGCCGATGAGCACGAGCATGATGTCGTCGCCCACGGCAAGCTCGCCGCTCGCCAGCCACACGCGCACGTAGCCGATACCCGGCATCGCGCGCGTTGCCTCGATAGCGGCCTGCACCTTGTCAGCATCGTAGCCAAACACCATGCCGCCCACCTTATGCCCAGGCGCCACGCCATCGGTCTCGACCCCGCGCACCTCGGACTTAGGCGTCGCGCGCACCGCACCGTTATGCGTCAGGTACATGCCGCACCCGGACGCCGAAGCATCGGCCTTGGCCTCGCGCAGCCAAGCATCAACAGAAGGCATCGATTTGCCACTCTCAAGCATTGTTTCTCCCCTTGCCGCATTCAGTAGCTAATTTACTCCTCGACCGGTGTGAGCACCATGACGGCACGTGTGTTGCTCAGCGACAGCGAACGGCAGGTCACGAGCGTTACGACCTTGGTTGCCGAAGCAGCACGATCTGTCGCGTCACTCGCCGCGGCCGAGGCGCCATCGAGCATCTCGGACAGATAATTCGTCAGCCCATCATCGCCCTCAAAGTTGGGTGTACGCGCCTTGGCATACGTATCCTCGACCACCTTGGTCGCCAGCGGGCGCAGCTTATACGTTGCGTCGCGCGTGATGTAGTACACGTATTCCATGCTGTCGAACGTCGCCTGATCGGTCGTGTCCGAAATCACGTTGAACATCGACCCGTCGTTCATGTGATGGCCGTAAATCGTGGTCTGCTGATCCACCATGCCCGGCGCGGTATCGTCGCTATCCAAGAAGATGGCACCCGACGCATTGGCGGTGCCGTCGAACAGCGTATTGAGGTACTTGGAGTTGTTGTTGGTCTGCACCACGGGGTAGTTGATGTTGGTGCCGGGTGCGTAAATCCAGCCCACAACCTCGGGATTTGTCTGAGCGAGCGCATTGAAGTCGATAATCGGCACGCCACTGGCGTCTTTGTCGCTCACATATTGCTTTTCGATCTTTTGATACGACTCACTCGCCTGCTTGTAGCCAATCTGTGCATTGATAAAGATGGCAGCGGCGGCAACAATCAGACCGATGCCGATGATGATGAGCAAGATGGGGATGACGGAGTGGCGCTTTTTGCGCGGCGGCTCGGCGTAATCCGACGGCGCGGCGTGCGACGAAGACCGGGGCGGCTTCTTGGCCGTGCTGTATGACGAGGGGCGATACGCGGCAGGTGTATCCTGTCGGCGATGCGTCGCCGGCGTCACGGGGCGCGGCGCACGCGGCTGCTGAGGAGAGGATGTCCGGCCCTGCTGCGCCGCATGGGCAGCGTCTGGCTTCGACGGATCGGGAATCTGAGAAGCCGAAAAACGTTTTCCCTGATAGTCGGACATGGCTCTCCTTATGCTGCAAATAGGATGGCGGGGCGCCTAGGCGTCGGCCATCTCCTGCTTCATCTTCTCGATAACCTTGCGGTACTCGGGGTCGCAGGCGCCCAGGATCTGCGTGGCGTAAATGGCAGCGTTCTTGGCACCGTTGATGGCCACACAGGCAACGGGCACGCCCGAAGGCATCTGCACCATCGACAGTAGCGAGTCCATACCACCCAGATCGCTCGTCTCCATAGGCACGCCGATAACCGGCAGCGGCGTAAACGCAGCCACGACACCGCCCAGGTGAGCAGCCTTGCCGGCGGCAGCGATAATCACCTTGATGCCGCGGTCGGCAGCAGTCGAGGCCCACTCATGGACCTTCGCCGGCGTGCGGTGCGCGCTTGCAATCACGAGCTCATAGGGCACGCCCAGCGCCTCGAGCTCGGCGGTGCAACCTTCCATAACGCCCAGATCGGACTTGGAGCCCATGATGATCCCGACAACCGGCTTCTGATCTGCCATAAACAAAGACCTCCTGTTGAGAGCGGTGACGCGGCGGATCCGCGACCCTTAACTACTGAGAGTAGTATAGCTGCTCCCGTCCCTGCGGTCTGCGTGGTGCTTTGCGGGCGGGCCAGGCTTTATCTTCACTCCGGTTGCTTCGCAAAGTCGTTCAGATAGAGCCTGGCCCGCCCGCGAAGCGCCCTGCGACCTACCGGATATTGCCATGACGTACGTTGGCTGAAATAATAAAGCAATGCCCGCCGTCCTTGACGGAGCGGCGGGCACGTTTGCTTAGTTGTCGCTGGGACTACTTAGCCTTGCTGCGACGATGGAAGAAAGCGCCGATCGCGGCGATGATGGCGCCAAGACCACCGACGGCCGCGACGGTCGCCGCCGTCTGGTCGCCGGTATTGGGGATCGCCGAACCGCTCTTCTTGCTGCCCTGGGCCTTGTCGCCTGCGGGCTTGCCCGCCTGGTTGCCGCCGTTTGAGTCATTGCCGGAACCCTGGTTGCCCGAGCCGCCCTGGTTGCCGGAATCGGCATCCTTGAGGCTCTCAATGGCCAGCTTGAGCTGGTCATAGGCCGCCTGGAGCTGGATGTCGGAAGCATTCTCATCACCCAAGACGTCCTCGGCGTAGGTAATGGCATCCGTCAGGGCCTTGACAGACTCGTCCGTCTTGCCCCTGGTGTCAGTCTCCTTCGCCTGCTTGACCAAGGCCTTGAGCTGCTTCTTGGTCGGGTTCTCGACCGGGGTCACCGGAGTCTTCTCAAGCGCGTCGCGAGCACTCTCGAGTGCCTTGAGTGCCTGGTCGACCTCGTCCTGCGTGGCGTTCTCGTCGTTCAGGATGGCGCGGGCGCTCGCCAAGGCGTTCTGGAACGCGGTCCAGGAAGCCTCGGTGTAGTCGCTGGCCTTAAGGTCGCCGGCTGCAACCTCGGCATCAACCTTTTCAATCGCGGCAGTGAGGTCGTCCTTCGCCACCGGATTGGGAACGGCCGTACCGTAGAACTTGAGCTCCGCCATGCTGCAGTAGGCGTCAACGCTGCCACCGCCGGCGTGGAGCACCTTGACGGTCACGTAGCGACCGCGCGCGGCACCAAAGCTCATCTGCTTCCAGTCGCCACGGTCGGTGAGCACGCGGCCGTCGTTGTCGAAGGTAAACGTACCCATCGACGTGGCGGTGCCCATCTCATAACCGTCGGCGGTGTCGGAAACCAGCACCTCGGCCTCAAAGATATCGCCGTTCGTGCCGCCGTCCTGGCGCGGCAGGAACGTGACGTCGGTGAGATCGTAGTCGCGGCCCAGGTCGACGGTCAGGTACTGGGGCATACCGGCCTTATAGGCCCAGTCGCTGTGCCAGAGCGTCTGCTCATCGCCGTCAAGAGCGTTGACGGCGTTGCTGCCCTCATAGTCGGCCTCGCTCGAGAAGCCGGTCACCTTGACGTTCTCGCGGTTCTCGGGCGTGTTGATGAGGCTCTTCTCATCGACGGGGCGCATCTTGAGGCCGTCGATTGCCTTCTCGATCTTGGCCGTGGCGTCTGCGACATCCTTCTTGCTATAGCTGCCCTGGCCGCCATCGAGGAGCTTCTGAGCCGCCTCGACCGCAGCGGTGAGGGCTGCATAGGAATCCTTGGTGTAGACGGACTCGCTGTAGCCCGCGGCCTTGGAAAGCGCTGCCATGAGCGCAGAGGTGTCGACACCAGCCTTGACCTCGACCTCATAGGATGCGGTCTTGGAGGGATCGAGCACCGACGCCACCGTGATCGTTGCCTTGCCGGCCTTGTTGGCGCGCAGGTAGTAGCTCACGCTATCGCCGGCCTGGACAGCGGAGACGCTCACCACAGAAGGATCGGAGCTCTCGACCGTCACATAGGGGTAGCCGGCGCTCTCGGGCGTGGCCTTGGCGTCGACGAGCGTCACATCGCCCTCGAAGAACTCGGTCTGGTTCTTGCCCAGTTCGACACCCTCGATGGCCTCGACACCCTGTGTGTAGTTGAAGTTGATCTCGCGCAGCGTGAGCATCTGGTCACCCGATGCCTCAAGCGGCGTGATCTCGACCTTGGTCGCCTTCTTGCCCTTGTTCTCGGCAGAGAGGCCAAAGGCGTAGCGAGCCTGATAGGAATCAAAGCTTCCGCCCGAGAACTCCTGGGTCGAGCCGTCCTCGAACGTCACGACGGACTTAATCTTCTGCACGGTGCCGTTGCCACCGTTGCGGTTAACGACCTCGACGCTATCGAGTTTCGACGGCGTCTTGAAGGCGAACGTCATCGTGGCGGGCAGCTTGACGTAGGTCGGCATCTTGCCGTCGATCCAGTTGGGCCCATAGTTCCACAGGAACTCGAAGTCGTTGCCGCCCTCATTGTTGTCGAACAGTCCGTCATAGCTCTTCTGCTGGATGAGCTTCTCGACGTTGGTGCCGTCGTCGGTGGGGAGCTCGTCGTTGGTCATCGTGATGTCAAAGGCGTCGCGGCCGTACTCGGACTTGGTGGGCTGCGGGACACCGGGCATCGTCACGGTGCCATCACTCACGAACTCGAGCGCGTCGCACGCCGGGCCGACGAGCCAAGACGTCGAGGGCAGCTCGACCTTGCCGGCCGTCTTAGCCTTGAGTTTAAAGCTCGCGACCACACCAGTACTGTTGAAGAGCTTGGCGTCGCCGCGGTTGGCGAAGGCCAGGTTGATGGTCTGGTGGCCATCCGTGAACTGCACTTTCTCGCGCGAGAGGTTCTCCATGCCCGCCGTCGACGCATCCTGCGCGATGCTCTCGGAGACATACTCGAACTGGTCGCTGTTGAAGTTGACGAGCGCACCGAGCGCGTTGATGTTCTCGGCGTCGGTGGCGTAGACGTCGACCGTGATCTCGTCGCCGGCCTCGACCTCCATCTTGCTCGGGATCACCGCGAGGGTGCCAGCAGCCTTGCCCTTTTGCTTAGTGCCGCCGTCGAGCGCCGCCATGGTGAAGGAGTAGTCGTACACGTCGTAGACGCCGTTGCCGTTGAGGTCGGCGAAGTGGGCGCGGATCTGGGAGTCGAACGTCGAGGTGTCGGGCTCGCGGTTCTCAAGACCCAGGTAATTCTTCATGTTGGAGTAGTCGCCGTCGGAGACCGTGGCCTTGTTGAGGTTGGAGCCCACAGCGAAGCCGTCCGTGCCGTCGGTCTTGTAGATGGCGATCTCGGAGGCGGAGAAGAAGTTGCCCACGGACGCGAGCGGCGTCATACGCACGTAGCGCGCGGCCACGGCGCCGTCGAACGCCACCGTCTTGCAAGCGGCGGAGCGCTCCCAGTCGACCTCCTGCGTCGTCCAATGCACGCCGTCGAGGCTCGTCTCGATGCGCATCTTGGTCACAGTGCCGTTACCGGCATCATCGCGCGGATAGTACTCGAGCTTGTCGAGCTTGTAAGCGCGACCGTAGTCAACGGTAAGCGCCTTGCCCAGATCGTTGCCACCGGAGTGGAAACCGCCGTCGCCCGACTGGAACTCATGGTCGAAGGCGAGTTCGGCCTTATGGCTACCGTAGAGCGAGCCCTCCCAAGTGATTTCCTCGGCCTCAGGCACGTTCCGCCACGGGTCGAGCGCAGAGTTCGCCTCAAGCACGTCGCTCCATGCGGAGTAGCCATCGGCGTTGCGCGAACGAATCTGGTAGGTATGCTTGCTGTTGTAGGCAAGATCGGTATGCGTGAATTCTGCCGCATCGCCCACGGCGAACACAGTGCCGTCTACCTTAAGGTCGTAGGAGGTAGCACCATCGACCTTCCCCCAGGTGAGCTTAATGCTCGTGGGGGTCGTGGCGTCCTCGGGGGCAGCAAGGTTCGCGGGTGCGGAGAGGTTCTCGTTGAAGCGGTCGGCCGCGAGCGTGGCATCGGCGTTCACGAAATCGCCCAGTTCGAGCGTCTGCGCTGCCGTGGCGACATCGGTCTTCGCGAACTTGACGTAGACCTTGGGATTCGTGGTGATCTTGGTGTTGTTGAAGCTCTCGCCCTGCTCGGCCTCGGTGCTGCCTGCGTCGCTACCGTAGTGGTTGAGGTTGGGGGTCTCGTTGTAGAAGTAGACCGCCTGGCCGGCCTCGGGGGTCGCGGCGTCAAAGGCCTCCTGCGAGTCGACCTCAACCACGTTGAGCGCGGATCCGCCGTTCTTGGCGGAGACGCTCGTGGGCTTGGCGGAGACGTTGGCCACAAAGGTCGTGGTGCGGTTGGAGTCGTAGCCGCTGTAGCCGCCCTGCGATGCCTCGGCGGTAAAGGTCGCCGTGCCGCCCACCACGCTCGACTTATAGACGGTGCTCACATGCTCACCGTAGGAAATATTGTCGATTGTGCCGTAGGAATCGTCCTCGGTCGTGTTGTTCTCGATGGAGGAGCCGTCATCCTCGTACTGCGTAAAGCTGCCCTCACCCTCGGTGGCGAAGAACTCGACGATACGCTGGCTGCGATTGGTGCCCTTGGTGTTGGTCTCGGTCACAGCCTCGGGGTTGTTGTTCTCGGCGTACATCGGCACGATGGCGTTGGCCTTAACAAAGAGTGGCAGCTTCCAAAGCGGAGCCTCGTAGTTGTTGAGGACCTGACCGCCGCGGTACTGCTTGCCCGAGAAGTAGTCAATCCAGATGGTGGGATTCTCGTCGGTACCGTAGTTGGGCAGGTAGATACCGTTGCGGACATCGTTGCCGTTCTCATCTGCCTGGGTATCCTGATACACCGGTGCCACCAGGAAGTTCTCACCGAACATGTACTGGTACTGCGTCGAGGTGCTTGCGGCGTACTCGGAGTTGTCGGAAAGCAGCATGGCGCGGATCATGGGAAGGCCGGTATCGCCGTTGCCCGTGTCGATGTTGGCCGCCGAGGCCGCGCTCGTGTAGATATAGGGCATGAGTTGTGCTTTGAGCTTGAGATAGAAGCGCGAGATGCCCGTGTATGGATCGCCGTGCGTCATGGGCGACTTGCGGTAGGTGCCCCAACCGTCCATGTCAAGCATAGAGGGCGTGAATGTCTTCCACTGGTAGTCGCGAGCGGAGATGATGGGATCGCCACCAAAGATGCCGTCCATATCGGAGCCGATGTTGGGGTTGCCCGAGAGGCTCTGGCCGATATACGTGGGGATATGGAAGCGAATGTACTCCCAGTTACCGCCGTACTGGTCGCCGGTCCAGATGCCGCCAAAGCGCTGCGTGCCGGCCCAGCCGTCAAGCGTGATGATGTTGGGGCGCTTGTTGGCGCCGGTGGTCACGGTGTCATAGGCCGTCTTGATGCCGTTGAGGCCAAAGGAGTAGCCGGAGCCGACCCAAGCGACGTCGGTCTTGAGCGTGGTGATGCCACCAGTCTTAACCTCAGAATCGAAATCGCGCAGCAGATGCCACGGGGTCTCGGAGTTGCTATCGGGCTCGAGGTTCGACTGGGTCCAGAGACCGGTGCTCACGCCCTTGGAGTTGGCATACTCGGTGAACTTCTTAAGATTGTCGACGTTGGCGCGCACGGCGTTGAGGCGCTCGGCAGAACTCGTTCCGTCGGAGTTGACGCCGCCGGTCTTGTAGTAACCGTTCTGGCCGTAGCCAGCACCGTAACCGTCGTTCGGCAGGAACCAGCCGAGCGGCATGTCGTTGTCCTCGTAGTCATCGATAACCTGCCGGGCGGAGAACTGGCGGTCGAAATCGGTCGCCTTCATGTTCTCGGTATCAACCGTAGGGCCATCACCGTTGAGCGTCTCGGCCGCAAGCGTGCCGTCGAGCTTGTAGCCCGTCGACATGCCGGACTCGTATTTAACGTCGCCCTTCTCACTCGAGGACTTGCTGCCCTTGGTCTCCCACTTCTTTTGACCCGAGGTCGTTGACCAGCCATCACGGTTATAGGCATTAAGATGACCCAGGTAGAAACCGTACTCGGGCAGCAGCACCGGATTGCCGGTCACCTTGTAGTAGTCCTGCAGCATCTCGGTTGCCACGTTCGAGGCGCCCTCGTTGGTCGCCACGAAGTAATAGGCATCAAACTCATTCTCGCTGTGCAAAGTCGTGACCGTCGATGAGTCCGTGGAACCGAAGTCGTAGGAACCCTCTGCAAACGTGTTTCGGAGCACGCCGTAGCCGTCGCTCGTCCAATAGAACGGGTTGGGCGAGGCAACGCCGCCATCGGTCCAGTTGTTAGTGTTGGAGATGGCGATGGTCTGGTTGGTGTGCAGGAAGCGGCCGTTCTGGGTGCCGCCGCCAAAGAAGTTCTCGGACTTCTCCTTGGCGAGCGTCTGGACGGTACCCTTCTTATCAAGGTCGAGGGGCGCAGACTCAGAAACCACGCCACGGTCGCCTGACTTGATACTCATCTTGCCAGTCGCCTTGTCCAGGATCACGGTCGCCTTTCCGCCGGTGATCTCGATAGTGTCGCCCTTGTCGGCAACCGTCGCACTCGGCTTGCTGTAGGTGTCCGAGGTATCGGGCTGAGCCTGGATCTTAGCCGTGTGGGACTTACTGCGCGGCGTGGCGTACTCGGAAAACTCACCCTTGGGGTCGACGTTATAACGGAAAATACCGTCCTCGAGGAACGTAATACGGCCCTTGATGCCGTCAGCGAAATCGATGTCGACGACGTTCGAGGCAGACTGAGACACGGTCGCTGAGTCGACACCCTTGAGTGGCGTGGCAATCGCCTGCTGGGGATTGGCAAACACAAGCGTCGCTGCAGTGGCAACGAGGACCGCGCTTCCCTTCACCCACCGTTTCGTAAAAATGGAATTCCTACACACCTGGACTCCTTTCCTCCGACATGCGGAAGTGTCGCGGACGCACGCCCTGCAGCATGGCGCACGCATCAAACGGGAGGGGTGTTCGGTACATTCCGTGCAGTGGGCACACCCGTTACCAAGTGGTCAACTGGTAGTAACCAGATATCCACCTATTAGGTTGATTCAGCATACAGGAGCAGTTGCGCAACCAAGTTCGGAATTCTCCCAGTGGTATTAAAATGAGCGTCAATGGCAAAGTGGGCTTAATAAGCCACACCAATTGGTTCTTCTCCCAAATATCAATTAAGCAAAAACGTACTGTTTATCTGGTATTACACAGACCATACCTTTCCCTCGGGAACTGGACTTCGCGAAGTTTCCCGAAGAAAAGGCTCAGCCGCCACCCTGCGACCTACCGGGGATTGCTATGACATACGTTGGCTGATTTGGTTTGAATAGAAAGGTTGACAGAGGGTGGTGGGCAGTTAGTTCAGATTTGTATTTTTTTGGCAGTGGCTTTTGCTTAATCATCTCGGTTTTTGAGTCACTGGGACCCAGCGATAAGCCTTTTCCGCCCTTGAGTAAGCATATCTGCCTCATTAGGGGGTGCGGACAGAAAGTTGGACCGCGGGGCGGTCCGGACTGGAGGTTCGCATGTACAGCAGGGAGAAGGTCGAGC